>NZ_KB908388.1 GCF_000381005.1 Selenomonas bovis DSM 23594 | reverse complement strand
CAAAAGGGCATGTCAACGTAGAGGCAGAAACCATCCTGCTGGCAATGGCACATAACATTTTTAAATTGCATTGCAAAATACAGGCACAGCGATTAGGCGTGCACCTCATCCAAGTTGTGGCAGCAGCCTGAAACAGAACAGTGCAAAAAACGAGGCGATCGGTGACCGCCTGTTTCTTGTACTGTTTTTTATGCCATGATTATCGCCAGTGTCAGATGACCGTGATTGAGGTCAAAGAAAACGGGGCTATCCGCACGAAAATGCTTTCGTGAGACAGCCCCTTTTTGCGTTGCTATTATTTTCCTACTTACGCGCGCTCGCCGGCGACCTCGCTGTGTTCCAAGGCGAAATCGAGCAGCATGCCGATGAGCTCGTTGCGCGTGCGCCCCGTCTCCTCAGCGAGTTCGTTGATGTGGTCGAACGTATCGACTTTGATGCGGACGGAGAAAACGCGGTAGCCATCATCGCCGCGTAATTTTTTTGTGATGACGAGCTTGTTATTCATATCGATCACCTCATCATGCAGAAATGGTTGATGCATGGAAGCTTTGCAGATATATGCAAGCTTTGTTGCATCAACTTTATTTTATTGAAATAAACAACTATATGATATATTCGTGACATGTTAAGAATTATAATATAAACAAAAATTATATTACGTAATATGTGTCTGAAATAAAATTTAAGTAATACGGTGGATAATTCGATATAGAAATTGAACATATAGTATGTTATAAAATATGTTATACAAGGAGGCACGGGGACGATTCGTGTTTCCAGAAAGGAGGCGACCGGTATGGAGCCGGGAAAGCGGCAAGGACGCGCCGGGCAGGGAAGCGCAAACGGCATACGACAGGGAGCGTCGCCTCAGGAGCGAGCGGACGGACAGGAGGTCCGTTTCTCCGCACATGCAGCAGCGCGCATTGAGAAACGCGGCGTGAAGCTATCGCCAAACGATCTCACGCGCCTCGGTCGCGCGGTCGACAGGATGCAGGAGAAGGGCGTCCGGGATGCCCTCATCTACATCAACCATGCCGTGGCGCTCATCGTGAGCGTCGCGAACCGCACGGTCGTCACGGCCGTCGATGAAGCAAGCGCGAAGGAAAATATCTTCACGAACATCGACAGTGCAGCTATTCTTTGAAGAGACAGGAGCAGTGATACCATATGATGCGTTCCCTTTTTTCCGGTGTATCCGGTCTGAAATCCCATCAGACCCGCATGGATGTCATCGGCAATAATATTTCCAATGTCAACACGGTCGGTTTTAAGTCGAGCCGCACGACATTCGCGGAGACGCTGAATCAGACGCTGACAGGGGCGAGTGCTCCGGACGACCCGACAACCGGTGGTACGAATCCTAAGCAGATCGGTCTGGGGACAGGCGTGGCGAGCATTGATATGATTTTTACAGACGGTTCGGTACAGTCTACAGGAAAGAATACAGACCTGTGTTTGTCAGGAAATGGACTGTTCATCGTAAGACAGGGAGATAATACATACTATACGCGTGATGGTGCGTTCGAGTTTGATGCTGCCGGCAACTACGTCTTGCCAGGAAGCGGCTTGTATGTACAGGGATGGGAACGGGATGCAAATGGCAATATCGATACAGGAACAGCGCCTACGGATATTGTCGTGCCCAGCGGGCAGACTATTGATGCCAGGGAATCGACATCTGCGACGTTTTCAGGGAATCTGAATGCGGAATCGTTGCCTGGGACGGCGCTGACATCGACGATTTCTGTCTATGCATCCCAAGGACAGCATTATAGCGTGCCGGTCGTGTTCACGAAAACGGGAACGAATACCTGGTCTTATAAGGTTCCTTCGTGGCAAGCGCCTGATGGTACGACTGCAAAACTCGATGGTACAGTAACCTTTGACAAGGATGGAAAATATTCCAGTGGCGGCACTTCTAAGATGACGGTTACTCTTGCCAATACAGATGGATCGAAAACGCCGATTACATTGGATCTTGCCGCCACAGATTTGACGCAATATGCCGCGGAAAGCACGCTCCATGTGCAGCAGGATGGATATTCTTCAGGGACACTGGTGAGCATCTCCATTGATAACCAAGGAATTATCACGGGCACCTATTCCAATGGTGTCAAGCGGCAAGAGGCGCGTGTCGCCATCGCGCAGTTTGCGAATGCGGCTGGTCTGACGAAAACTGGCAACAATCTTTATCAGACATCCAATAACTCAGGTCAGCCTTCTATCGGTACGAATTCCGCGCTGGGCGTCACAATCACGCCGTCGGCGCTTGAGATGAGCAACACAGACATTGCCAATGAATTTGCCGATATGATCATCACGCAGCGCGGCTTCCAGTCGAACTCGAAGATCATCACGGTTGGCGATGAGATGCTCGAGACGCTCATCAATATGAAGCGGTAAGCGATGAAATAACTGGATAGCGCGAAGCAGAAAGAGCAAGAAGTCTGGTGAGTATCACCATTTGACTTTTTGCTCTTTCTTTGTTATAGTAAGGAAGATGATTGGCACTCGATGCGTGAGAGTGCTAATAAGGAGAAATTTATTCCAGATAGGAGCCGTGGCAGAGCCTGCGGCACTATAGAGAAAGGCTGACGACAGAATGGCAAAAGAGACGCATGAATTTCAAGCGGAGACGAAACAGCTCCTCGATTTGATGATTCACAGCATTTATACGAATCACGAGATTTTCCTGCGGGAGCTCATCTCGAATGCTTCCGACGCCATTGACAAGGCGCATTTCGAGAGCCTTACGAACCGCGATCTGCTCGAGGGGGACGATGCGTTCGAGATCTTCCTCGTGCCGGATAAGGAGAGCCATACGCTCTCAATTTCCGATAATGGCATCGGTATGAACAAGGAAGAACTCATCGAGAACATCGGCACGATCGCAAAATCTGGCACGAAGGCGTTCCTCGAACAGCTCAAGAAAGCGAAGGAGAGCGGCGAGAGCGTCGACGACAAGGAGATGATCGGGCAGTTCGGCGTCGGCTTCTACTCGGCGTTCATGGTAGCGGACAAGGTGACCATCGTGACGCGCAAGGCGGGCGAAAAGCAGGCCTGGAAATGGGAGTCGGCGGCCGACGGCAACTACACGATCGAGGAGACGGAGAAGGAGAAGCGCGGCACGACCATCACGATCTCTCTCGCCAAGGAATTCGCGGGCGACGCGGCGGAGGAGGACTTCACGGATCAGTATAAGATCGAGAGCCTCGTGAAGAAATACTCCGACTATGTGCGCTATCCGATCAAGATGAATTTCGAGACGGAGGAGATCCCGAAGGACAAGGACGGCAAGCCTATCAAGGACGCGAAGCCGGAGAAGAAGACGGAGATTCGCACGCTGAACTCGATGGAGCCGCTCTGGACGAAGAACAAGGCCGACATCAAGAAGGAAGCGTACAACGAGTTCTTCAAGAACCAGTTCCACGAGTGGGAGGATCCGATGGAGGTCTTCCATACGAAGGCGGAGGGCTCGGTCTCCTATACGGCGCTGCTCTGCATCCCGGCGCACGCGCCGTTCAACCTCTATCAGCAGGATTATGAGCCGGGACTGCAGCTTTACAGCCGCCATGTGTTCATCATGGACAAGTGCAAGGATCTGCTGCCGGACTACCTGCGCTTCATGAAAGGCCTCGTCGACTCGCCGGATCTCTCGCTCAACATCTCGCGCGAGCTGCTGCAGCAGAGCCGTGAGCTCAAGGTCATCGGCCGCGCGCTCGAGAAGAACATCCTCAAGGCGCTCGGGCGCAAGCTCAAGAGCAACCGCGAGGACTACGAGAAGTTCTGGAACGAGTTCGGCAAATCCCTCAAGATCGGCGTCTACAACAGCATGTACTCCGGAAGCTCCGACACGCGTGAGAAGCTCCAGGATCTCCTGCTCTTCCTGAGTTCGAAGGAGGGCAAGCTCGTGACGCTCAAGGAGTATGTCGAGCGCATGCCGGAGAGCCAGAAGAAGATCTACTATGCGACGGCGAAAGACAAGGAGACCATCGAGAACCTGCCGCAGATGGAGACGCTGCGCGACAAGGGCATTGAGGTGCTCTATCTCCTCGATCCGGTCGACGAGTTCTGCCTCGAGACGCTGCACGCCTACGAGGAGAAGCCGTTCCACTCCATCAGCCGCGGCGACCTCGACCTCGATGATGCCGAGAGCCAGGAGGTCAAAAAAGAGACGGAGGAGCTGCAGAAGGACAACGGCGATCTCATGAAGGACATCAAGGAAGCCCTCGGCGACAAGGTCGCGGACGTCAAGGTGTCCTCGCGCCTCAAGTCGAGCGCTGTCTGCCTCGTCGCGGATGAGGCGGGTCCGTCGCTCTCGATGGAGCAGGCATTCTCTGATATGAAGAACCCGCTCTTCAAGGCGAAACGCATCCTCGAGATCAATCCGCACCACGAGCTCTTCGGCCGCCTGAAGGCGTTGCATGACGCGGGCAAGGACAGCCAGGAGTTCAAGGATTACTGCGGCCTGCTCTACACGCAGGCGCTGCTCATCGAGGGCATCCTGCCGGAGAATCCTGTGGAGTTTGCGAACAAGGTCGCTGAGCTCATGGCGAAATAACAGGAAATCCCCTACGACGCAGGAACTGCGGTATTCATCCTGTTTTTGCGGAAGAAGAGAAAAGTAAGAGAGCTGGAAGCGCATTTCTGCGCTCTCCAGCTCTCTTTTTTGACGTAATGAGGAGGAAGTCCATGCGTTTAATAAAAAAACAGAAAAAATACTTGCAATTCCAGAATCGCTACGCTATAATAACAAACGTAAGGAAAACGTTTTCAGAAACGGAGATACCGGAGGGGAATGAGAAAGACCGAGCGTCTCCGACTTATCTAGGAAAGATGGCAGGTGCACTGGAGAGAAAAAAGGAAAGCGTTTACAGAACAGGCTTTCCGCATGGAGGATATCACAAATGAGTGAAAATTTTGTTCTTTCTATCAGCCGTCAGTATGGCTGTGGCGGCCGCGAACTCGCTGGAATCCTCGCGAAGAAGCTCGGCGTCAAGCTCTATGACCGGCAGATCGTCCACATCGCGGCAGCGAAGCTCGGCATCAATGACCTCAGCGAAGAGGAGCTGCTCGAGATGGAGAAGGAGGTCAAGCCGCTCTCGATGAATTTCATCCCGTTCCACTCCTTCGGCACGCACATGGGGGAGTCGAGCCGCGGCATGTTCATGTCAGAGTCGGCGGCAATCCGGAAACTCGTCGCGGACGGCTCCTGCGTGATCCTCGGCCGCTGCGCGGACTATGTACTGCGCGACTATCCGCATCATTTCGCGCTCTTTGTCTGTGCGGATGACGCGTTCCGCGAGGCGCGCGGCAAGACGGTCTATGACGGCAAGAGCCTCAAGGAGCTCGACGCTGAGAACGCGAAGCGCGCTCGCTACTACAACTACTATACGGGCCGCACGTGGGGCGACGGCAGGAACTACGATCTCGTCGTGAACACGAGCAAGGAGCCGCTCGAGAAGATCGCAGATGCCATCGTTTCCTATATCAAGACCGTCCGGGCCTGATTGTGTTTCATAGGGGGATATCGAATCATGTCAAACAGCAGGGGAAAGGTTTGGCCGCGCATCGCTTACGCATGCGGCACGTTCGGCCATGATGTGTTTTACGCGATGCTCGCAACGTATTTCATGATTTTCGTCACGAGCAACCTCTTCAACTCCGGCAACGCGAGTCATGACCAGTATATGATCGGCATTGTCACGACGATCATCCTCGTCCTGCGCATCGCGGAGCTTTTTGTCGATCCGTTCATCGGCAATATCATCGACAAGACGAAGACGCGCTGGGGGCGCTTCAAGCCCTGGGTGCTCGTCGGCGCCTTTGTCGCTGCCATCACGCTCGCGCTGCTCTTCACGGATTTTTGCGGGCTGACGGTCTCGAATCCGACACTTTATCTGATTCTTTTCGCAATCGTTTACTTTGTCATGGATATCTTTTACAGCGCGAAGGATGTCGCCATCTGGTCGATGATTCCGGCGCTTTCGTTTGACTCTCATGAGCGTGAGATCACGGCGACGGTCGCGCGTATCGGCTCGGTGTTCGGCGCGAATCTCGTGACGGTCATCGTCATGCCGGTCGTGCTCTATTTCTCCGTCAATCAGAACGGCGGTGCGGGCGATCCGACGGGCTGGTTCGCGTTTGCCTGCATCGGCGGCGGCATCGCAACGCTCGGCGCCATCATCCTCGGCATCGGCACGAAGGAACAGGACTCGGCGCTGCGCGAGAACAAGACGGATACCTCGGCGAAGGATGTGTTCAAGGTTCTCACGAAGAACGACCAGCTGCTCTGGACGGCCATCGCCTATCTCGTCTACGGCATCGGCATCAACATCGTCAATAACTTCAACCTCTATTATTTCATCTATGTCATCGGCGACGCTACGAAGTTCTCCGGACTCGGTGTCATCAACACGGTCATCGGCCTGCTCGCCGTCGCGGCGTTCCCAGTGCTCACGACGAAGTTCAGCCGCCGCAAGCTCTTCTTCGCCTCGATTGCCATCATGGTCGTAGCGCTTGTGATCTACGCGCTGAGCGGCACGAACGTCTATATGGCGCTCTTTGGCGCCGGCCTTTTCGCGCTGCCGCAGCCGCTGATCTTCCTCGTCGTGCTCATGACGATCACGGACTCCGTCGAGTATGGCCAGCTCAAGCTCGGTCACCGCGATGAGGCGGTCTGCCTCTGCGTGCGTCCGCTCGTCGATAAATTCGCGGGCGCTGTCTCGAGCGGCATCATCGGCCTCGTCGCCATCTGGGTCGGCATGACGGGCGGTGCGTCGTCTGCTGGCATCACGCCGGAGAATCTGTTCCATTTCCAGCTCGTGATGTTCGCCGCGCCGATTGTGCTCATGGTCATCGCGACCTTCCTCTATCGCGCGAAGGTCACGCTGACGGAGGCGGAGCACGCGCGGATCGTCGCGAAGCTCGAGGAGACCTGGGATAAGATCAATAAGTAATAGGAAGTTTGCGAGGGCTGTCCCATCAGCGTGATGAGACGGCCCTTTTTGAAAAAGCGTTTTGAAAAAGCGCTGACGGCGGCCGCGATTGCTGCGCGGCAGGTTGGTGTTCTGCGGCTCTGCCCGTGGCTGCCGGAAAGCTGGAGAAGAGAAGTCGGAGGTACATCATGGAGAAATCGTTCGATTGGGGAAAGTTGCGGGAGCCGACGTTTTTCGCTGAGCACCGCCTGCCCGCGCACAGCGATCACCGCTGCTACCGGAATGAGGCGGAGCTCGCGCGCGGGGAGAGCTCGTACTCCCTGCGGCTCGACGGCGTTTGGTATTTCCACTATGCGAGGAATCTGGCGCTGCGCCCGGAGGGCTTCGAGGCGCCGGCGTACGACTGCCGCGGCTGGGAGACGATCCGCGTGCCCGCGCACTGGCAGCTCGAGGGACACGGGCGCCCGCAGTACACGAACATGACGTATCCCTGGGACGGGCACGAGCGTGTGACGCCGGGGGAGATCCCGACGCGGGAGAATCCGGTCGGCTCTTATGTGCGCTATTTCACGCTGCCCGAGGGCTGGCAGGGGAAGCGCGTGCGCGTGACATTCGAGGGGGCGGAGTCAGCGCTCGTCGTCTATCTGAACGGGCGGTACATCGGTTACAGCGAGGATTCGTTCACGCCGGCGTCGTTCGATATCACGGAGCAGCTCACGGCGGGGGAGAACAAGCTCGCTGTTTCGGTCGTACGCTTCTCGAGCGGGAGCTGGCTGGAGGATCAGGATTTCTGGCGGTTCGGTGGGCTGTTCCGCTCGGTGCGGCTCGAGACGCAGCCCGCGCAGCACATCGAGGATCTCTTCGTCCATGCTGTGCCCGTGCATGACTATCGTGACGGGCAGCTGCGCGTCACGCTGCGCTGGTCGTCGGCGGCGGCGCGGCAGGTAGAGCTCGCGCTCTACGACGCGGCGGGTGCACTCGTGGCGCAGGCGGGCGAGACGCAGGAGGGTGAGCGGACGGAGCTCGCGCTCGAGGTTCCCGGCGTGCATCTCTGGAGCGCGGAGCGGCCATACCTCTATCGCGCGCTGCTCACGGTGCGTGACGCGGCGGGGCGCGTGCAGGAGGTTGTGCCGCAGCAGGTCGGGTTCCGCGAGTTCTGCCTCGCGGGCGGGCTCATGAAGCTCAACGGCAAGCGCATTGTGTTTAAGGGCGTGAACCGCCATGAGTTCGACTGCGACCGTGGGCGCGCGATCGACCCCGCATCTATCGAGCGCGACATCATCGAGATGAAGCGGCAGAACATCAATGCGGTGCGCACGTCGCACTACCCGAACAACAGCCGCCTCTACGAGCTCGCGGACCGCTACGGGCTCTACGTCATCGATGAGACGAATCTCGAGACGCACGGTACCTGGCAGAAGAACGGCGTGCACGTGCCGTCGGAGGGCGTGCTGCCGGACAGCCACGAGGAGTGGCAGGCGGCGGTGCTCGACCGCGCGCGCTCGATGCTCGCGCGCGACAAGAACCATCCCTCCATTCTCATCTGGTCGTGCGGCAACGAGTCGTGCGGCGGCAGGGATATCTACGAGATGAGCGAATTCTTCCACAGGGAGGACCCGAGCCGCCTCGTGCACTACGAGAGCATTTTCTGGGATCGCAGCTATCCGGCGACGAGCGACATGGAGAGCCAGATGTATACGAAGGTCGCGGATATCCGCGCGTTCCTTGCGGAGCATCCGGAAAAGCCTTTCATTTGCTGTGAATACTCGCACGCGATGGGCAACAGCCTCGGCGGCATGCACAAGTATACGGATCTCGCGGACGAGGAACCGCGCTACCAGGGCGGTTTCCTCTGGGATTTCGTTGACCAGGCGCTTTGGCGGCGTGACAGGTACGGACGCGACAGCTACGCCTATGGCGGCGATTTCGGTGACCGCCCCTGCGACTACAATTTCAGCGGCGACGGCATCCTCTTTGCCGACCGCTCACTCTCGCCGAAGCTGCAGGCGGTGAAGTTCAACTACCAGGATTTCCGCCTGACGCCATCGCAGACATCCGTGACCATCGAGAACAAGAGCCTCTTCACGGATGCGGCGGAGTATGCGCTGCGCATCTCGCTGCTGCGGGACGGGACGCTAGTATATGAGACGCAGTGCGCCGTGCCCTCCATCTCGCCGGGTAGCAAAGGCGAGGTGCCGCTCGCACTGCCCGCCTGCGGCGCGGGCGAGTACGCGCTCACGGCCTCGCTCTGCCTGCATGCGCGCACGCTTTGGGCGGAGGCTGGCTACGAGGTCGCGTTCGGCCAGGCGGTCTATGAGGAACAGGAGGCGCAGGGCACGCGGCAGGACTGGCTCGCCGCACCTGCCGCGCGCTATGAGGCGGGGCAGCTGCTCGCAGCCGTGCGGCCGCTCCATATCGTGAAGACGGACATCTGCGTCGGCGTCTCAGGCGATGGCTTTGAGGTGCTCTTCTCGAGCGCGGCAGGGAATCTCGTCTCCTATCAATACGACGGCGTCGAGCTCATCGACGGCATGCCGCGCCCGAGTTTCTGGCGCGCGCCGGTCGATAACGACTACGGCAGCCGCCGCGATTTCCTCACGGCGCAGTGGAAGCTCGCGAGCCTCTATCAGCGCTGCGAGCGCGTGGAGCTGCGCGAGCCGGGCAAGGACTGGCAGACGTACCATTGGTTCGGCAGCGACGGCACGGCGGAGTATGACGCGGCGCCGGGCGAGACGATCTCCGTGCGCTTCACTTATGCGCTCGCGACGTCGCCGCAGACGTCGTGCCGCGTGACGTATACGGTGCACGCGGGCGGGCGCGTCGAGGTCGCGCTCGACTATGAGCGTACGGACGGTCTCCCAGAGCTGCCGGATTTCGCCGTCGTGCTGCCGCTTTCCGCGGACTATGACCGCGTCTCCTTCTACGGGCTCGGGCCCGCGGAGACTTATGCCGACCGCGTGCGCGGCGCGCGGCTCGGCCGCTACGAGGGATGCGTGTGCGACGAGGTCGCGCCGTATCTCGTGCCGCAGGCGTGCGGCAATCACATGGGCGTGCGCTATCTCGCGGTTACGGATCGCCGCGGGCGCGGGCTCAAGGTGTTCGGGGCGCAGCCGTTCGAGGCGTCAGCGCTGCCGTATACGGAGCACGAACTCGAGAATGCACGCCACCAGTATGAGCTGCCGCAGGTGCAGCATACCTATCTGCGCGCCTCGCTCGGCTCTTGCGGCGTTGGCGGCGATGACAGCTGGGGCGCGCCGGTGCTTGAGGAGTACACTGTGAAGAACGAGAGTAGGCGGTTCGTCTTTTCGTTCTGCGGGATTTAAGGAGCCGCTGATTAAATGAGTGCTCTGGATTTACGCGGATGCGCTGTATCTCCCTAGGAGACAAACCGGAGGCGTAGCGGGCTACGCTGAGGATTTATCGACGACGGGAGGACAACGCAAACGCGTGAAGACGGAGTGCCGAATTAATCAGTGGTTCCTTAAGAAAGCGCTGATTAATGAAAGGAGTAGATGGCCATGATTTCATTTGACGAGCAGCAGGTATTTCACCTGAAGAACAACCGTTTCAGCTATGTGTTTTCTGTCGCGCGCGGGCGCTATCTTCTGCACCGCTACTGGGGACGACCGCTGCGCGCATTCCGCGGCAGCGCGGAGCTCCCGGCTCTCGACCGCGCGTTTTCGCCGCAGCCGGAGGACTATGAGAACGACCGCACGTTCTCGCTCGATGTGCTGCCGCAGGAGTTCTCCCAGCAGGGGCACGGGGATTTCCGCATCCCGTCGCTCGGCGTCGTGCTCCCTGACGGGACGGACGTCATCGACCTCTTCTACGATGGGTACCGCATCCTGCGCGGCAAGCCGGGCCTTCAAGGCCTGCCTGCGCTCTACGCGCAGGAGGACGAGGCGGAGACGCTTGAGGTCACGTTGCGTGATCCGCGCGGGCGCCTCGCGGCAGTGCTCTCCTATACCGTCTTTGCGGGAGACGGCGTGCTCACGCGTTCCGTGCGGTTCGAAAATACTGGCAAGGAGCCGCTGCAGCTCAAGCAGGCCGCGAGCCTTTGCGTCGATTTCCCCGACCATGCGTTCGACCGGCTGAGCCTCTACGGCGGCCATGCGGCGGAGCGCAGCCTCGAGCGCTGCCGCCTCCTGCGCGGCATCGAGGAGACGGCGAGCACGCGCGGCGCGAGCTCGCACCAGCAGTCGCCGTTCCTCGCGCTCGCGCGCCCCGAGACGGGAGAGCTGGCCGGGGAGGTCTATGCGTTCAGCCTGATTTACAGCGGCAGCTTCTCGATGAAGACGGAGGTGGAGCAGTTCGGCACGACGCGCGTCGTCGCGGGGCTGAACCCGGCGGATTTCTCCTGGCAGCTCGCGCCGGGAGAGACGTTCCAGACGCCGGAAGTCGTCTGTGTCTACGCGGCGGATGGGCTGAACGGGATGTCGCAGGCATTCCATGCGGCGTATCGCAAGCATCTCCTGCGCGGCAAATACCGCCACGCGGTGCGCCCCATCCTCGTCAACAACTGGGAGGCGACGTATTTCGACTTCGACGACGAGAAGATGGACGCGCTCGCTGCGTGCGCGGCGGATCTCGGCATCGAGCTCCTCGTGCTCGACGACGGCTGGTTCGGCCATAGGAACGACGACAATACCTCGCTCGGCGACTGGACGGTCAATCGGGAAAAGCTCAAGGGCGGCATCGAGGGCGTCGCGGCCTCGGCGCACCGGCGCGGGCTGAAGTTCGGCCTTTGGTTCGAGCCGGAGATGGTCTCGAAGGACAGCGCGCTCTACCGTGCGCATGCCGACTGGGTGCTGCGCGCGCCGGACGCTCCGATGTCTTTCGGCCGTCATCAGCTCGTGCTTGACCTCTCGCGGCCAGAGGTACAGGACTACATCGTGGCGTGCGTCTCAAAGATTCTCGAGACGGGCGTCGTCGACTATGTGAAATGGGACTTCAACCGACATCTTACCGAGGCCTTTTCCGCCGGACGCGCGCCGGAACGCCAGGGGGAGACGAAGCATCGCTATGTGCTCGGTCTTTACGCGGTGCTCGAGCGCATCACACAGGCGTTTCCCGACGTTCTGTTCGAGAGCTGCTCCGGAGGCGGCGGGCGCTTCGATGCCGCGATGCTTTACTACATGCCGCAGACGTGGACGAGCGACGACACGGACGCCATCTGCCGCCAGGCCATCCAGACGGGGACGAGCTACGTCTTCCCGCCGCTCACGATGGGCGCGCACGTTTCCGTCGTGCCGAACCATCAGGTCGGCCGCGTGACTCCGATGCAGACGCGCGCGTTCACCGCGATGATGGGCTGCTACGGCTACGAGCTCGACATCACGCAGCTCAGCGAGGAGGAAAAGCAGGAGGTGCGCGCGCAGGTCGCCCTCTACAAGCGCCTGCGTCCGACGCTCCAGCTCGGCACGTTCACGCGTCTGCTCACGCCGTTTGACGGCACGAAGAACGAGACGGCATGGATGTTCACGTCCGAGGATGCGCGGGAGGTCGCGGTGTTCTACTTCAAGACGCTCGCGGAGCCAGCGACGCCGATCCGCCGCCTGCGCCTCGCGGGACTCGATTCTGACGCGCGTTATACGTTCCGCGAATACTACCCGGCGAAGACGCTTTCGCACGATTTCCTCGGCATGGCGCGCCAGTCGCTCGTGGGCAAAACGTTCTACGGCGACGAGCTCATGCAGGAAGGCATCAATGTCGAGAAAATCGACGCGGACTTCACTGCGTATCTCTGGGTGCTTGAGAAAGAGGAATGAGTATCGGCTGCGCGCTTGCCTTTTGACGCGCTACGGCCTTGGTGATATACTTTTGGCTAATGGGAATCGCTGTCTTCTCACGTCGTCCCAGAGCTGCGCAGAAGCGCAGATGGGGTTTGTGGGGAGGCAGCTTTTTTTTGAGAGTCGCTGGCGCAGTGATTCTTTATGGAGGCGATATTTATGAACGAAAATCTTTTTAAACGCAATGAACTCCTCGCGGAAAAAACGATCAAGGGACTTGCCTCTCGCAACATGACGGGCTACTATGCGGCGACGAAGGAGGAGGCGCTTTCGCGGGCGCTTTCGCTGATTCCGGAGAAGAGCTTGGTCACGATGGGCGGTGGCATGAGCGTCCATGAAATCGGGCTCGTAGACGCGCTCAAGGCGGGGACCTATGACTTCCTCGACCGCGACGAGGCCGCGGACAAGCGCGCGGCGATGCTCGCTGCCTATGACGCGGACTTCTATCTCGCGAGCTGCAACGCACTGACGGACGACGGCATCCTCATCAACATCGACGGCAACGCGAATCGCGTCTCCGCCATCGCGCAGGGGCCGCGCAAGGTGCTTTTCATCGTGGGCATCAACAAGATCTGTCCCGACCTCGACAGCGCGATGAAGCGCGCGCGCAACGTCGCGGCGCCCGCGAACATCCAGCGCTTCGCGAGCCTCAACCCACCCTGCAAGAAAGCGGGCCGCTGCTTTGACTGCAAGTCGCCGGATACGATCTGCTGCCAGTTCCTCATCACGCGCTACTCGATGCATAAGGATCGCATCCATGTGATCCTCGTGAACGACGCGCTCGGCTTCTGAGGAGGGTGTCATGATTCAGGATATCGCACCGCATCGCCTGTACAACACGTGGCAGCCGGACAAGCACGCGCAGCCAGAGGATTTCGTCATCTGCGTGCAGGATGGCCGCCTGCTCGTCGAGGAGGCGGCGGACGGGCTGCATTTCCCGCGTCGGCGCAGTCTGCCGACGTCATTGGAGGAAAGGTTCCTCTTCTCTTTGGATGACGCAGACTTCTACCTCACATTCGCACCTGTCGCCGCGGGGGAGGGACGTCGCTTCTGCACGCTGCGCGAACTGCGCCGCCGCATGAGCGAGGCGCATGCGTTCATGTATGTGGCGTACACGGCCTATCATCTCGCGGCCTGGTATGCGGACAACCGTTTTTGCGGGCGCTGCGGCGCGCGCACGGAGCACGATGAGGCGGAGCGGGCGCTGCGCTGCACGGGTTGCGGCCGCGTCATTTACCCGCAGCTCGTACCGGCGGTCATCGTCGGCGTCATCGACGGCGACCGTATCCTGCTCACGAAATACGCGAACCGGCAGATGAGCTTCTACGCGCTCATCGCGGGCTTCACGGAGATCGGCGAAACGCTCGAGGAATGCGTCGCGCGCGAGGTCATGGAGGAGGTCGGCCTGCGTGTCAAGAACCTCCGCTACTACAAGTCGCAACCCTGGGGCAGCGCGCGCGACATCCTCATGGGCTTCTACTGCGATGTGGACGGTGCGACCGACATCCGTCTGCAGGAGGATGAGCTCAAGGAGGGTATCTGGGTGCGGCGCGAGGACATCGAAGGGCAGAGCGATGACTTCAGCCTCACGCACGAGATGATGATGGTATTCAAGGAGGGGCGGGAGCCGAAGGCTTAGCCGTCATGATTTTCACGTAAGGAACCGCTGAATTAATCAGTGGTTCCACAAATAAAGGAGTATATTGTATGAAGCAGAGTCTTTTGTCCATCTGGAAGGGCGTCTTCGAGGGATCCGTCTGGCGGAACTGGTGCGAGTCGTATGACCGCTACCATCTCGGCAAGATCGGCGATGCGGCGCCGGAGGCGTATATCGCCGCGCGCAGCGAGGAATGGGATCAGCTCGTGGAGAAGGGGCTGGAGCTCACAGACTTTTCCACCGTCAAGACGCCGCAGGACGCGCAGAAGTCTGCGTTTGAGATGGCGAAGAGCGTGCTCGATATGCTCGAGAAGTGAGTGCGATGGCTGACCGCTCATCTCCTGTGCTGAGGCATGTCCGCCAGCAGCGCGTCCGGCTCCGGCTGGGCGCGCTTTTCGTGCGTGTGCAAAACGCTTGCAAGAACAAGGGAAAACAAGTAGAATAAAAAGATAAGATAAAACGTTCGTCCCCGGGGCGGACGCCCGCAGGAGGGACAAGTATGGAATTTACGAAATGGCAGGGGTGTGGCAACGACTTCGTGCTCATCGATTGTCGTGAGAGGGAACTTGCTGACTACGGCGCATTTGCGAAAAAGGTCTCTGACCGCCACTTCGGCATCGGTGCGGACGGCGTGCTCGTCGTGCTCGATTCCACTCGAGCGGATTACCGCATGCGCATTTTTAATACAGACGGCAGTGAGGCGGAGATGTGCGGCAATGGCATCCGCTGCTTCGCACGGTATCTGCGCGACCATGGCGTGACGGACCGGGACAAGTTCACGGTCGAGACGGGCGCGGGCATCCTCGTGCCGGAAATCGTGCGGCAGGATGGCGCGATCACGGGCGTGCGCGTCGATATGGGCGAGCCGGTGCTCGCGGCGGACGAGGTGCCTGTCACTGGCTACGGCAGCGGCCGCGCCGTCGATGTACCCATCGAGGTCGCGGGGAGCGATTGGCGCATGACAGCTGTCTCGATGGGCAACCCGCACTGCGTTGTCTTCGTCGATGACCTCGCCTCTGTTCCCATCGAGCGCATCGGACATCTCTTCGAGACGCAGGCGCGCTTCCCAAAGAAGACGAATACGGAGTTCGTGCAGGTGCTCGACCGCACGCATCTCCGCATGCGCGTCTGGGAGCGCGGCGCGGCCATCACGCTCGCCTGCGGCACGGGCTCCTGCGCGACGCTCGTCGCGGCGGTGCTCACGGGCCGCTCCGAGCGCGCGGCGGATATCATCCTTGACGGCGGCACTTTGCACAACGAGTGGGCAGCGGACAATCATCTCTACATGACGGGCCCGGCGGTGGAGGTTTTCTCCGGCACGGTCGAGGTGTGAGGCATGGGAGTGCTCAGGAGCATGACAGGCTACGGCGAGGCCGTAGCGGAAAATGAGAGCTTCAAGGTCAAGGCGGCGGCCAGGGCGGTCAATCAGCGCTATCTCGACATCACGCTGCACGCGCCGGTGCAGCTCGCATCGCTCGAGGTGCAGGTGCGTCAGGCCGTGAAGGCGCGTGTCGCCCGCGGGAAGCTCGACCTCTTCCTCACGCTGACGGACAAGCGCGAGGGCAGCGCCAGCGTGCGCTGCAACCGGCAGCTCGCCAGCGCCTATCAGCAGGCGCTCAACGAGCTCAGCGACTACCTGCATGTCGCGCGCCCCGATGATGTGCAGGAGATTGCGGCCTATCCGGATGTCCTGCAGGTGGAGGCAGACGCCTCGCTCACGGGATGCGAGCCTGTGCTCATGGAGGCCGTCGCGGGCGCGCTCCGCGGACTCGATGAAATGCGCTGCCGGGAGGGCGAGGCGCTCGCGGCGGATTTTCGCGAGCGCCTCACGGTGCTCACATCGCTCAAGGAGCGGCTCGAGCAGCTTGCGCCGGAGATTGTCGCGGCGCATCGCGCGCGTCTCGAGCAGATGCTCGGCGAGCTTCTCGCAGCGCAGGATATCGATGAGAGCCGCATCATCCAGGAGACGGCGCTCTACGCCGACAAGGTGAACTATACGGAGGAGACGGTGCGGCTCGGCAGCCATTTCGCACAGTTCAGCAGCATCCTCGCGTCGGCGGACGGCCCCGTCGGTCGGAAGCTCGATTTCCTCATCCAGGAGATGAACCGCGAGGCGAATACCATCGGCTCAAAATGCAACAGTGCAAGGGCGGCGCAGCTCGTCGTCGATCTCAAGAGCGAGATCGAGAAGCTGCGCGAGCAGGTGCAGAACATCGAGTAGGGAGGCTGCTATGGATATCAAACTCATCAATATCGGTTTCGGAAACATCGTATCCGCCAACCGCATCATTGCAATCGTGAGTCCGGAGTCCGCGCCCATCAAGCGCATCATCCAGGAGGCGCGCGACGCGCAGCGGCTCATCGACGCGACGTATGGCAGGCGCACGCGCGCCGTCGTCGTCACGGACAGCGACCACGTCATTCTCTCGGCGGTACAGCCGGAGACGGTGGCGCACCGCATCGTCGACAGCGATGACGACGAGGGTGACATCAAGGAAACGGCAGAGGAAGACCGGGAGGAGATCGAATGAGGAAAGGATTGCTGATGGTCGTGTCCGGCCCGTCCGGCACGGGCAAGGGCACGGTATGCAGCGAGCTGCTGCGGGAGACGTCGGAGCTTGCTTACTCCATCTCCGCGACGACACGCGCGCCGCGCGAGGGAGAGGTCGACGGCAAGAATTACTATTTCCTGACAAAGGAACGGTTCGAGCAGATCATCGCCGAAGGCGGATTCCTCGAGTACGCGAACGTCTACGGCAATTACTATGGTACGCCGCTCGCCAAGATCGAGGAGCGGCGCGCCGCGGGGCAAGACATCCTGCTCGAGATCGATATCCAGGGCGCGCTGAACGTCATGGAGAAATGTCCGGACGGACTGTTCGTATTCCTGCTGCCGCCCTCCATCGAGGAGCTCGAGCGGCGGCTGCGCGGCCGCGGTTCGGAGACGGAGGAGAGCCTCGCGCGCCGCATGGGCAGCGCGCGCAAGGAGATTGCCATCGGCAAGCGCTACCAGTACGTCGTCGTGAACGACGCCGTCGCGCATGCCGTCGCTACTATCAAGGAAATCATCACGGCGGAGCATTGCCGTGTCGATCGGAATCAACATCTTTTTGAGGAGCTGGAGAGAGAATGAAGAAACAGAATCAGGTCATGAGCATGGTCAATCCGTCGACGGATTATCTGATGACGAAGGTCGACAGCCGCTATGGTCTTGTCGTCTGCGGCGCGAAACGCGCGCGGCAGCTCTTGGACGGTGCAGAGCCGCAGGCGGAGCTCCAGTCGACGAAGAATGTCACGAATGCGCTCGAGGAGATTGCCGAGGGCAAGATCAACTACGTCATCAAGAAAGAGCAGTAAGCCATGTCGGTCTGGGAAGGGAAACACCTCGTGCTCGGCGTCACGGGCGGCATCGCCGCCTATAAGGCCGTGGAGATCGTGAGCCGCCTGAGGAAGGCGGGCGCGCAGGTCCATGTCATCATGACGCGCGGCGCGCAGAACTTTGTCACGGAGCTCACGTTCCGCGAGATGAGCGGCGCGCCCGTCGTCACGGATATGTGGGCGAAGGTCACGCATCATCAGGTGGAGCATATCGCGCTCGCGCGCCTCGCGGATCTCGTGCTCGTCGCGCCTGCGACGGCGAACTTCCTCGCGAAGGCATCGTACGGCATGGCGGATGATATGCTCACGACGACGCTGCTCGCGACGCGCGCGCCCGTGTTCCTCGCGCCCGCGATGAACACGGCGATGTATGAGCATCCCGCGACGCAGGAGAATCTCGCGCGCCTGCGCGCGCGCGGCCTCCATATCATCGAGCCCGCGAGCGGCAAGCTCGCCTGCGGGACGAGTGGGCGGGGGCGTCTGCCGGAACCTGCGGATATCGTGGCGACGCTCACGTCGTTCCTCTCCGGCGTGTCGGCTGTAAAGGATCTCGCGGGCAGGAACATTCTCGTGACGGCAGGCGGCACGAGGGAGCCGCTCGATCCCGTGCGCTATCTCGGCAACCGTTCGACGGGCAAGATGGGGTTTGCCGTCGCGGCGGCCGCACAGGCGCGCGGCGCTCATGTCACGCTCGTCGCGGGGCCGGGCAGCCTGCCTGTGCCGGAGGGCGTCGACTGCATTCGTGTCGAGACGGCGCTCGAGATGCGCGAGGCCGTGCTCCGCGCCTTCGACGCGGCCGATGCTGTCATCAAGGCGGCGGCCGTCGCCGACTACCGGCCCAAGGAGCGCGCCGGACAGAAGATCAAGAAGCAGGAGGGCAGCCTCATGCTGGAGCTCGTGCGCAACCCCGACATCCTCAAGGAGCTCGGGGAGAAGAAGACGCATCAGCTGCTCGTCGGCTTCGCGGCGGAGACGGAGCATGTGCTCGACTACGCGCGCGGCAAGCTCGAGAAGAAGAATCTCGATTTCATCGTCGCCAATGATGTGAGCCGCAAGGACGCGGGGTTCTCCACGGACACGAATTGCGTGACCATCCTTGCGCGCGACGGCGTCTGTACGGAGCATCCGCTTATGAGCAAGCGCCAGCTCGCGGACGTGATTCTCGACCACGTCGTGGCGGCGCTCGGGAGATGACTATGGGGGCGCGCTTCCTGTTTTCCCTGCTTGTCCTGCTCGCGCAGATTCCGACGGCGCTTGCGGCGCCTTTTGTCACACCGGCCTGGCGTCTCGACGCCGTTACTGGTGTGGATGCGTTGCCGGGCAACTTCCGCGTCCTGCCCGCGCTCGCAGTCTCGGGGAGCGGCCAGCCGACGCTGGAGGGGCTGCGACCGCTCGCGGCGCGCCTGCGCGCGGTTGCGGGAAATCGCCGCATCTACATCATCGACCTGCGGCAGGAGAGCCACGGCTATCTGCTCACTATGGCAGGGCAGGCGTATGCCGTGAGCTGGCATACCGCGATGAATGCCGCGAATCGCGGCCGCGACGCGGCAGCCGTACAGCAGGACGAGCAGCAGCGGCTCGCCGCAGCCGTCTCCACCGAGGTCACGGCTTCGCCGATGGGGCGCTTCGATCTCGCCTCTGGCATGCGGCCCGTCACCTTCCGCGCCGCGGCCTATGAGACGGAAGCGCAGGCCGCGGCAGCGGCGGGACTCATCCCCGTGCGCATTGCCGCGACGGATATGCGTTGGCCGGAGCCAGCAGCCATCGATGCCTTCCTCGCAGCTTATGACGCCCTGCCGCCGGATGCCTGGCTCCATTTCCACTGCCAGGCGGGCATGGGGCGCACGACGACCTTCCTCGTGCTGACAGAGCTGCTGCGCCATCCGGAGTTGCCGCTTTCTGATGCGCTGTCGCATCAGCTGGCAGCGGGCGGGGCGGATCTGCGTCTGCGCCCAGAGATCATGGCGGGACTTTCACTCTTCTCGCAGTATGCGCGGGAGCGGCGGGCGGGCGCACCGCGCTGGTCGGAATGGCTCGCGCGGCATGATGGATAAAGATGAATACCGTTCATTTTTATCCTTGACGTCAGCGGCAATATCCACTATACTATAAACAACAAAGCTGAATATGAACTCATCCAGAGCAGTGGAGGGACTGGCCCTATGAAGCTGCGGCAACCCTTGCGAAAGCAAAACGGTGCCAATTCCGTTAGGTTCTACCTATAAGATGAGAGTGGAAAGACAAGCTCTCTTTTTATAGAGGGCTTTTTCTTATGGCACGGCTGATAATGGAGACGGAATGTTCGGCTGAGGTCGGTTTCATTTGTTGGAAGTGACAGTGTGAAGAAGCCGCGCGACGGCTCGTTCAGGGGCAGTGCGCACGGCAGCTGGTTGCTTCTAGAGGAGGCGGCGCGCGTAAATTGCGCGTGCTGTTGACAAGGAGGAATACCATGAGCAAGAAACGTATGTACTTTACCTCGGAGTCGGTGACCGAGGGCCATCCGGACAAGATGGCGGACCAGATTTCCGATGCGATTCTCGACGCGATCCTCGCCCAGGACCCTGAGGGGCGCGTCGCTTGCGAGACGCTCGTGACGACGGGACAGGTTCACGTCGTCGGCGAGATCTCGACGAAGTGCTATGTCGATATCCCGCACATCATCCGCAAGACGGTCAAGGACATCGGTTATACGCGCGCGAAATACGGCTTTGATGCGGAGACGTGCGGCATTCTCGTCTCGCTCGACGAGCAGTCGCCTGACATCGCGCAGGGCGTCAACCAGGCGCTCGAGGCGCGCGAGGGCGAGATGGACGCGGCGGACGCCATCGGTGCGGGCGACCAGGGCATGATGTTCGGCTATGCGACGAACGAGACGCCGGAGTATATGCCGCTGCCGATCGCGCTCGCGCATCGCCTGGCCCGCCGTCTCGCAGAGGTTCGCAAGGATGGTACGTTGCCGTACTTGCGTCCGGACGGCAAGACGCAGGTCACGATCCTCTATGAGGACGGCAAGCCGGTCGCTGTCGATACCATCGTCATCTCCACGCAGCACGATGAGGATGCAGCGCTCGCGACCATCCGCAAGGATCTCATCGAGCAGGTCATCAAGGCCGTTGTGCCCGCCGACCTCCTCTCGGACAAGACGCGCATCTTCGTCAATCCGACGGGCAAGTTCGTCATCGGCGGCCCGCAGGGCGACTCCGGTCTCACGGGCCGCAAGATCATCGTCGATACCTACGGTGGCTGGGCGCGCCACGGCGGCGGCGCGTTCTCCGGCAAGGATCCCACGAAGGTCGATCGCAGCGCGGCTTATGCCGCGCGCTACGTCGCGAAGAACATCGTCGCAGCGGGACTCGCGGATCGCTGCGAGATCCAGCTCGCATATGCCATCGGTGTGGCATATCCTGTCTCTGTCATGGTCGACACGTTCGGCACGAACAAGGTGCCGGAGGAGACCATCGAGGCGCTCGCGAAGAAGCATTTTGACCTGCGCCCGGCCGGCATCATCAAGATGCTCGATCTGCGTCGCCCCATTTACAAGCAGACAGCAGCCTACGGGCATTTCGGCCGCACGGATGTTGATCTGCCCTGGGAGCATACGGACAAGGCGGATGTGCTAAGGAAAGAGGCAGGCATCTGAGAATGAGATGAATGGCGCGGTCTGTTCCTGAACGATCGCTGAACGGAAAAAGGCTATGTACGAACCGGCAGCTGCTGGTTTCGTACATAGCCTTTTACTGTGTAAATCCCCAAGAGCGCAAGCCGCAGGCGCAGCGCGATTAGTTGGATTTACTGCAAGGACGGGCGCACAATGTCCACGAAGTGGACGTTTGTGCGTTGAGGCATGTAGCTTTGTGCAGCACAGGTACAACAAAACCACCAGTGCGACTGGTGGTTTTGCTTCATGGACGCTGGCTCATGGAGGCAGCGAGGCTGCGCAGTATCATTTCTTCCACGCGTAGATACCGTCCGTAAGTTCAATATCGCTGGCGGCAAAGGAAGGATCCTCACTGCGGGCACGTTTTTCTTGGTAGTCGCGCAGCGCGCGGCGGGCGTAGGGCGCGAGGCGCGTGATGGCGTAGAGGTTCGTCAGGCAGAGCAGGCCCATGAAGAGGTCGGCGAGGTTCCAGACGAGCTGCAGCGTCGCGAGGCTGCCGAAGAGTACCATGAGCACGACGCAGATGCGGAAGACTGCGAGGTATCTGCGCGTGTTCCCATCGAAGAAGGCGATGTTGATCTCGCCGTAGTAGTAGTTGCCCACGATGGAGCTGAAGGCGAAGAGGAGGATCATGAGGGAGACGGCCGCAGGCGCGAGGCTGCCGAAGACGGAGGCGAGGGATGCCTGCGCGAGCGCGATGCCCGTGCATTCGCCGCCGATGGTGTACTGCCCTGTGAGCAGGATGATGAACGCGGTCGCCGAGCAGACGATCCAGGTGTCGACGTAGACGCCGAAAGACTGTACGAGGCCTTGCTTGACCGGATGCGTGACCGCCGCCGTCGCCGCCGCGTTCGGCACGGAGCCTTCACCGGCCTCGTTCGAGAAGAGGCCGCGCTTGATGCCTGTGATCATCGCCGTGCCCAGGCCGCCGCCTACGGCAGCCTGCGGGGAGAACGCATCGTGGAAGATCAGGGCGAACATCGCGGGTACCTCGCTGAGGTGCAGGAGGATGATGACGAGTGCGACGAGCAAGTAGAGACCAGCCATGATGGGGACGAGGAACTCCGTGACCTTGGCGATGCGGTGCATGCCGCCACAGATGACGAGCGCCGTGAAGATGCAGAGGAAAGCGGCCGTGATGGCGGGATCGATGCCGATGGTCTGTGCGGAGAGCGCGATCGTGTTCGCCTGCACGGAGACGTAGACAAGGCCGAACGTCACGGAGATGAGCAGCGCGAAGAGCTTCGCGACGCCTGGCTGGTGCAGTGCGTTCTTGATATAGTAGGCAGGTCCGCCGTGGAATTTTCCGTTGCCGCGCGGCAGCTTGTAGATCTGCGCGAGCGTGCTCTCGACGAAGCCGGTGGCGCAGCCGATGAAGGCGATGAGCCACATCCAGAAGACGGCACCGGGGCCGCCCGTGACGATCGCGATGGCGACGCCCGCGATGTTGCCGACGCCCACGCGCGAGGCGGTGCTCACGCAGAACGCCTGGAATGAGCTGATGGCATGTCCCTCGGTCTGCTTGCCGATGCCCTCCGTGAGGAGCCGCAGCATCTCCGGCAGCATCCTGACCTGGACAAAGCGCGTGGCAAAGGTAAAATAGAGCCCGCACGCGATGAGGACGACGATGAGTACATAAGACCAGAGAACGTCATTGACGGCATTGACCGCCGCATTCATACTATCCATTGGTACCTCCTTGACAATAGAAAATCGGTGAAAGTAAAAATAATCGCTATAGCTATTATATTAGATTCGTTATAGGGCGTCAATGATGGGACAGGAGGGAACTCACCGCATGTATCCGTCCGTATTCACGGGCAGAAAAAAGCCGCTGCCTGGATGAGCAGCGGCCGAGGAGGGGTCAATGCATCGCGCAAGGGCGCGGGAAAAATTTTTTTAGTAATCAGCAGTCATCAGCGGCTGGCCGCGAGCGCTTCCTCGTAGAAGTGCTGGCGGCGCTCCGCGATGAGCTCTTTCGCCTGCGAGGTGCGGTCCATGCGGCTGCGCGTGAAAAGACCGCGGCGGGCGAGGAGGATGTAGTAGAGCACGATGCCGATGAGGCTGATGACGCCGGCGGCGAAATAGACGAAGGAGAAGCCGAAGGCCGGCACGAAGCTGCCGAGCGTGTAGGGGCCGACGCCGATGCCGAAGTCGAGGAAAACGAAGTAGGTGCTCGTCGCGACGCCGACCTGGTGCATCGGCGCGCAGTGGACGGCGAGCGCGTGGCAGGAAGCCGTGATCGTGCCGTAGCCGAGGCCGAGGAAGAGCGCGCCGATGAGCATCGCGATGTCGCCGGAAGCCGTTGCGATGATGGCCATCGCGATGGCCATCGAGAGCAGCGCCGGGTAGACGACGACGTTGCCGCCGCGTTTATCCAGCAGGAAACCCGTGAGCGGGCGGCTGATGAAGGACGTCGCGGCGAAGCAGAGGAAGAAGCAGGTCGCGCCGATGCCCGTGACGCCGATGCTGTTCGTGTAAGCGCCGAGGAACGAGAGCACCGTCGAGTAGCAGACGCCGCCCATGAGTGCGATGAACGAGATGCCGAGCGCGCGCATGGAGAAGAAGCGGTTGAAGGAAATCTTCTTGAGGTCCTCCTTTTCCTGCGGCAGGATGTTGCGCTCCGGCGCTTTGATCGTGAGCGCGAAGAGGAAGATGCAGGCAGCGAGCGCGCCGACAATCTCGATGCCGAGCGTGAAGGCGTGCGCCGCCGTGATGTTCATGGCGAGGAAGGGGCCGATGGCGGAGGCAATCGTGACGCCGAGCGTGAAATAGCCGATGCCCTGGCCCATTTTCTTGAGCGGGATGATGGCGGCGACGATCGTGCTGGCCGCCGTCGAGGTCATGCCGAACGAAACGCCATGGATGAAGCGCACGATATTGAAGAGCGCGAGCGTCGGTGCGACGAGATAGAAGAGGATCATGAGGAAGAAGAGCGCCGATCCCGCGAGGAACATGCGGCGACGGCCGACGAAGTCGATGAAGCGGCCGGAGACGATGCGCGAGAAGAGCGCGCCGACGATGAAGAGGCCGGACGCGAGGCCCGCGAGGCCGATGGAGGCGTCGAAGTGCTCCATCGCGTAGGCGGTGGACCAGAGCATGAGCAAGAAGTGCACCGTGTAGACGAGCAGATTGACGCCGATGGTCAGAAGATAATTGCGGTTCCAAAGGCTTTCGGCCTTGGCGGCCGGAGCAATGGCAGCAGACATGATGGCAGGCTCCTTTCTTTCAGATAAAGCATGCGCCGCTGCGTGTGGCAGGCGGCGAGGGATGATGAGGTGCGGGCTGGTCTCGGCGATGAGCTCCGTAGCAGCGGCCTCATCGAGGCCGAACTCCAGCTGCAGATCCTCCTTCATGAGAATCACCTGTTTCCGTTTGATAATGTATGAAGTACATAAAAACTTTTTACATTGGCCATTATAACCAGCAGTTATATGCGCGTCCAATGTATCTTTTTAATGAGATTGATGTATATATTACATAATACAAGCGGAATCATGGGAAAGAAATCGTTATCATACGAGAAAATCCGTAAGTTTTATCTCTTTTACGCATAAAATGTGTTATGATTGGTATGCATGAATGAGATGACATAAATGTATAAAGGAACCGCTGACGAAATGAAGACGGAGTGCTGAATTCATCCGTGGTTCCTAAAGGAACCGCTGATGAAATGAAGTGCGGAAGGCATCAGCGCTTCCTGAAAAAGGAGATAATTTCCATGGAGATTTCACAACTGAAGTATTTCCAGGCGATGGCGCGCATCAAGCATTTCACGAAAGCGGCGGATGCCTGCGCCGTGTCACAGTCGGCGCTCTCGCGCTCGATTGCAAAGCTCGAAGCGGAACTCGGTGTGCCGCTTTTCGTGCGTCATGCGCGCCATGCGGAGCTCACGCAGGCAGGGGAGCATTTCCTCTATCACATCGACCGCGTGCTGCGCGAGCTCGCGGCGGCGAAAAAGGAGCTCACGCAGGCGGAGAAGAAGGACGGCGGGACGGTGAACCTTTCGTTCTTCCATTCCTTCGGCGGGTATCTGCTGCCCATGCTGCTCGCGGAGTTCCACGCGAAGTATCCCGACATCCGCATCAAGCTCAACCAGCACAACAGCAAATTCCTCATGCGCCAGGTGGAGCGCGGTAAGACGGATCTCTGCCTCTGTTCGACGATGACGACGGCGGAGCATATCGCCTGGATGTACCTCTGGTCGGAGGAGCTCTTCGTCGCGGTGCCGAAGGATCATCCGCTCGCTGCACGCGAGAGCGTGACGCTGCGCGACGTCGAGTCGGAGCCTCTCATCACGCTCAAGCCGAATTACAGCCTGCGTACGCTCGTCGACCAGTCGTTCGAGCTCGCGCGCAGCCATCCGCAGATTGTTTTCGAGGGGGACGACGTCAATACGCTCGCGAGTCTCGTCGCGGCAAAGCTCGGCGTGAGCATCATCCCGAATATCCCGGGTGTCGAGCATCTAGGCATCGTCTACCTGCCGATTTCCTTCCCGGTCTGCAAGCGCGCCGTGGGGATCGCCTGGAACACGACGAAGCAGCTCTCGCCGGCGGCTCTCACGTTCCAGCAGTTCGTCATCCGTCATTTCGCGGAGGAGCCGGGGAGCTGAGGAGGCCCTGACTTCTCCGACACGTTTTTGCCTGCGCGTTCCCCGTGCGCCGCATCCATACCGCCTGCACAATGCTACATGCACAAACGTCCACTTCGTGGACATTGTGCATCGCCCTTAGAGGATTTCCAACCAATCACGCTGCGCCTGCGGCTTGCGGTCTTGGGGATTTACCTAATAAAAGAACGCGCCAGGCAGCGGGGAAAGGGTTGTTCCGCTACTTGGCGCGCATGGGGTTGGCCATCGGGGCAAAAAGCACGGAGGCTTTTTGATGACCAATTTTATTATAGCATAATATCATAAGGAAAAACACTGAAATTTGTAATAATAACGCATTTTGTACGAAATTCTTATTTTGCGGTTGACAGAGGGAGTAAGAAATTAGTTTTTCATTTGCGGAATGTGATAGAGAAGCCGGAAAAGACGGAGAGAATCGTCCTCCCGACCGTCCAGTGTACGCTCGAGGACGGAAAGGCCGCTGCGTGTCTGCGGCAGCCTGGTCGTCTTGGCGATGGCCTCGGCGAGATGGGCCGTGGTGAGCTGCTGGCGCTCGAGGGCAGCGTGTGCGGTGAGCAGGAGCTCGGCGAGTTTGCAGCTGAGCACGAAGAGCCAGTAGTTGTGAATGATGCCGCCGGGAACGGCGCAGGGATAGAGCTCGGTGTAGAACTGGTGCAGCAGGAGGCGCTCGGGAAAGTGCGGCAGAGTGAGCGCCGCGCGCTCGAAGGCGCGGCGGTTGAGCGCGTAGGTGCGGCGGACGCGGTCGAGGTCAGGGGGGCCGTCGAGACGGTAGGCGCGCCGCACGAGTGCGAGGTCTGCCGCGTCGAGTGCGAGATCCTGCGCGTCTGTAAGCTTCTTGAGGATGCCGATCAGGAAATCGAGGTGCGCGAGCGGTTCGAAAGCGATGTTTTTGAGCGCCTCGTGAAAACGGGCGGCGAAGAGCGGCGAGGCGTAGCTCTTCACGAGCTCGCCAAGCTTGTAGCCGCGTCCGTCCTCGATGTATGCCACGGCGTCTTCGAGGTAGATGCCGAGGAGCACGAGGCGGGCGTCGAGCGGGTACGCCTGTGCCTTGAGCAGGCGCAGGGAGGTTCGCTGCAGGTCGAGCAGGAACGCGTGCTCCGGCCGCGGCTCGGCCAGCGAGGCGAGCTGCCGGTTCGCTGGCGAAAGAGCCGCGGCGGGCAGGCGCTGCGACTCGAAATGGAAGGATTCAGGGGCGGCGAGGACATAGTGCGCGGCCCGCGGGCAGTCGAGGCGCAGGGAACGCTCGCAGACGGCGTGGATGCGGATGTCGTGCAGGGCAGGGCAGGGCGCGTCTGCCGCCGTTCTCCCCAGCGGGCAGTCAGGCCGCTCGCAGCGAAAGCCTGCGAGATAGGTCGGCCAGACGGTGAGAGCAGTATGGTTTTCCATGATGGTTTCCTCAGGTGTGCCGCATTTTCTCAGAACAGCCCCAGCGTCTTCGTGAGGAAGATCCAGCCGAAGATGGTGAAGCAGGAGAGCGCGGAGGTGAAGACGACGGTGTTGCCGGCGAGCGCGGCGTCGCTGCCCATCTGCTGTGCCATCGCGTAGGAAGCGACGGCGCAGGGCGTTGCGAAGATAGCGAGCAGCGTGACGAACTCGACGCCGCGGAAGCCGAGCAGCGCGGCGGCTGTGAGCACGAGGGCCGGCGCGGCGATGAGGCGGATGAAGACGCAGGCCCAGAGGTCGCGGCGGCTCTCGCTGATACCGCCGCGTCGGAACGAGGCGCCGAGGATGATGA
Organism: Selenomonas bovis DSM 23594; assembly: GCF_000381005.1. Taxonomy (GTDB): domain Bacteria; phylum Bacillota; class Negativicutes; order Selenomonadales; family Selenomonadaceae; genus Selenomonas_C; species Selenomonas_C bovis. The sequence goes on along the minus strand of NZ_KB908388.1, from coordinate 54,751 downwards.
GCGCGAGCGGCGTCGTCGCGGCGCCGACCTGCATGAGCGGCCGCAGCAGCGGATCAGGCAGCGGGAACGGCAGCAGGCGGCAGAGGAAGCCGAGCAGCATGCCGTCGATCATCGGGTTCTTCAGCACGCCGCGCAGGATCGGCAGCAGGCGGAACGTGCCGCCGCGGAACGTCTCGAGTGCGAGGACGGCGTAGATGTTGTAGAGCGGGATGATGACGGCGACCATCATCGTCGGCACGAGCGCGCCGTCCTCGCCGAAGATGTTGACGACGAGCGGGAGGCCGAGGATGATGAAGTTGCTGCGGAAGATCGCCTGCGTCATGGCGCCGCGCCGCTTCCTGAGCGGCTCGAAGAGACAGGAGAACGCGAGCCCGCCGAGGAAGAGCAGCGTGACGGCGGCCGCGCCGAAGAGCATGAGGCGCGGGTTGAAGCCGTCGGCGAAGTCCGCATTGTAGATATTGGAAAAGAGCGTGAAGAAAAAGAAGACGCGGAACACGAGACGGTTCGTATGCGCGAGCTCCTCTTTCGTGAGCAGATGTGCGCGTTGGACGAGTAGCCCGATGCCGATGAGCACGAAGATCGGCACGACGGCGCTCACCGCGACGATGAAATTGCTGAACAAGAAAATTCCCCCTCGGTCGTGACATATCTTCATTATGCCACGACCGAGGGGGAATTGCACGCTTTGCCGCAAAAAGATGCGCATCCGTCTTTGTAGACGCGCCTTATTTCTCGAGCAGCAGGCCGACGCGTTTCTTGACCTTCGTGAGCGTCTTGCTGGCGATCTTCGCCGCGCGCTCAGCGCCCTTTTTCATCTCCTCGTCGAGGTAGGCGCGATCCTCCATGAGCGCTGCGAAGCGCTCACGGATGGGGCGGAGCTCCTCGGCGACGGCCTCGCCGACGGCCGTCTTGAAATCGCCGTAGCCCTTGCCCGCAAACTCGCGCGTGATGTCCTCCATCGTTTTGTGCGTGATGGCGGCGTAGATGGTCATGAGGTTGTTGATGCCGTCCTTGCCCTCGCGGTAGCAGACCTCCGCCTCGCTGTCCGTGACGGCGCTCTTGAATTTCTTCAGGATGGTTTTCTCGTCGTCGAGAATGGAGATGGTCGCCTTCGGGTTCGTGTCGGACTTGCTCATCTTGCTCGTCGGATCCTGCAGGCTCATGACGCGTGCACCGGCCTTCGGGAAATAGCCCTCGGGCAGCTTGAACACCTCGCCATAAGTGTGGTTGAAGCGCGTCGCGACGTCGCGCGTGAACTCGAGGTGCTGCGTCTGGTCCGCGCCGACCGGCACATAGTCCGCCTGGTAGAGCAGGATGTCGCCTGCCATGAGCGCGGGGTAGGTGAAGAGGCCGGCGTTGATGTTGTCAGGGTGCTTCGCGCTCTTGTCCTTGAACTGCGTCATGCGCGAGAGCTCGCCGAACTGGGAGCAGCAGTCCATGATCCAGCCCATCTCCGCGTGGCACTTGTTGTGGCTCTGCACGAAGACGAGGCTCTTTTCAGGATCGATGCCGCAGGCGAGGAGCAGCGCGAACGCCTCGCGCGTCTGCGCGCGCCGCTTCGCCGGGTCGATGTGGATCGTGAGGGAGTGGAGGTCGGCGATGAAATAGTAGCAGAGGTACTCCTCCTGCAGATTCTTCCAGCTCTTGACGGCGCCGAGATAGTTGCCGAGCGTGAAGACGCCCGTCGGCTGGATGCCGGAAAGGATGATCTTTTTCGTGTCTTTGGCTTCTTCTGCCATGATGGTTCCTCCTCATGATCGTCAGGAGCAGGTATGAAAAAGCCCCTGACAGTACGAATCCTGTCAGGGACGAAAATCTTCGCGGTGCCACCCTGTTTCATGGAACATCCATGCACTCATGGGACGCAGTGCGTCCCCGGCCGCTCACGCGGGCCAGACGTCGCAGCATACTCGGCGGGAAACCGCCTTTCCGTGCGCCCTCGGCGACCCATCCGGACAGCCGCCGCATCCGCTCGCAGCAACGCGGACTCTCTTTCGGGGCGGTACTGTCCATCCTCTCGCTTCATAGGTTTCTAATCACGTTGAGGATAGCACAGCGGGCGTCCTGTGTCAAGGGGAAAGGGAGAGAACCTGCGCAAAGCGCGGGAGGATGGCGCGTGCGTGCGTGATGACGAGGAGCGTCCGCCCCGTGGCTTTCGCGTGGGCAAAGAGCGCGTCGAGCAGGCGCGCAGCGGTGGCGGCGTCGAGGCCTGCCGTCGGCTCGTCGAGCAGGAGGACGGGCTCGTCGCCCGCGAGCGCGAGAGCGGTGAGCAGGCGGCAGCGCTGGCCGCCGGAGAGATGGCAGGCATCGGGGCCGAGCGGCGCGTCGATGCCGCCCGGGAGGGCGCGGACGACGTCCTCCAGGCAAGCTGTGCGGAGTGCCGCGCGGATGTCCGTCGCGGATGCGTGCGGGCGATAGCGGCGGAAGTTCTCGCGGATGGAGTGGCAAAAGAGCACGGAGCCCTGCGGCAGAGCGGCGATGGCGCGTGTGATGGCGGCGGGCGGCAGCGCCGGGTAGGGTGTGCCTCCGAGAGCGAGCGTACCGTGCGCGGGCGGCCAGACGCCGAGCAGGAGCAAGGCAAGCGTCGTCTTGCCCGCACCGCTCGCGCCGACGATGGCTGTATGTTCGCCGCGCCGCAGTGTGAAGGAGAGATCAGAGAAGACGGGCGCGCGGCCGGGATAGGCAAAGGAGAGGTGCGCGGCGCGCAGCAGGACGGCGCCGCGTGCCGTCTGTACTGCGGGGACTGCTGGCTGGCTGCCGGTCGGCTGCTCTGCCGTGCGCTCCGCGGCATCCGGCAGCAGGCGGCGCGCAGCGGCGAGGCTCTGCCGCAGCTGGCGCATGGCGTCCGGCAGTGTGCCCCAGGCACTGAGGAGGGCCTGCAGCACGAGCAGGAGGACGGCGAGCGTGACGCCTGAGATGTCGCCTGCACTCACGTGCGGCGCGAGCAGCGCGAGGAGCAGGAGCAGCAGCGCGGCGTCCATGATCGCCGCGCGTGCGTCCGCGTCCGCCGCCCGGCAGGCCGCGCGGCAGTCAGACGCGAGCAGTGCGCGCGCAGACGATGTCAGGCGCGCGCAGGCGGGGCGGCTGTCCGCGGCGGCGAGCTCCGCGCGGCCCTCCGTCATGTCGAGCAGCAGGGAGCGGTAGGCGCTGCCGTGGGTGCGGCGCTGCTGCTCCCCATTCTTCTCCGCGACGAGCGGCAGACAGAGACGCAGCGCGAAGAGCAGCGGCAGCAGCAAGCCGCTGGTGCCGAGCAGGCGTGCGAGCGGCGCCGCGAGGAGGCCCGTCGCGCTGCCGACGGCGACGGGCGGCAGGAGCGCGCGCACGAAGAAGTCGCGCAGCGCGTCCGCGCCCGTGAGCAGGTCGTAGAGGAACGCGCCCTGCCGGGCTGGTCCCGCGGCGAGCGGCAGCAGCGCAGCGGCGCGGTCGAAGAGGGCGAGGCGGATGCGCGTGAGGCCGGAAAAGGCGGCGCGGTGCGAGAGGAACCGTTCGAGATAGCGGAATACGGCGCGTCCGAGGCCGCAGGCGCGGACGCAGGTGATGCCGATGGCGAGCGTGTAGAGCGGCGGCTCGAGGGCGGCGCTCGCGATGAGCCACGCCGAGGCACCGAGGAGCCCGATGCCGAGCGCGAGTGAGAGCAGGCTCACGAGCAGCACTGGTGCGAGCGTGCAGGGCGGCACGAGCGAGAGCAGGCGCAAAAGGCAGGTCATGGTGACACCTCCCAGTCGATGCGGTGATCCGCGAGCGCGAGCAGTGCCGCGTCGTGCGTCGCGATGAGCACGGTCTTGCCCGTGAGGTATTGCCGCAGGGCGGCGCGCACGCGGGCGGCTGCGGCACGGTCGAGCGTCGCTGTCGGCTCATCGAGCAGCACGAGCGGGCGGTTCTGGTAGAATGCGCGGGCGAGACCGAGACGCTTCTTCTGCCCCTCGGAGAGACCGGCGCCGCCCGCGCCGAGCTGCTGTCTGTCCTCCCAGGGGACACCCGCCGCGGCATCGAGCGCGGCAGCGCGGCGGGCGTCGGCGAGACGGTGCGCGTCAGGCGCAGCGAAGAGTGCGATGTTCTCCGCGAGCGTGCCGCTGAAGATATGAGGCTCCTGCGGCACGTAGCTGATGAGGTGTGTGCGCGCGGCGCATGGGAGTGAGGAGAGCTCGCGCCCCGCGATGGTGATGCTGCCCTCGTAGGGGGCGCAGAGCCCCGCGAGCGTGAGGAGCAGCGTCGATTTCCCACAGCCGGACGGGCCCGTGACCGCCGTTATCGTCCCCGCGGGGAGCACGAGCGAGCGCCCCGCGAGGGCGGGCAGTGGATGGTGCGGATAGGTGTAGGTGAGCGTGCGGATGAGTACCGTCGGTGTAGCGGCTGTCCCTTGTGAGGCGGGGGCGTCCGCCTGCCGCATTCCTGCCGTGCTTTCTGCCGCTGGATGTGTCTCACACGCGCCCCGCAGGATATCGCCTCCGGCCTCGCCAGTGCGGGCGGGCGCGAGCAGCCGGCGCAGCGATGCCTCCGCCGTCTGGGCCGTCATGGCGCTGTGGAATGCCGTGCCCGCCTGCCGCAGTGGCAGGAAGAACTCCGGCGTGATGAGGAGGAGGAAGAACGCCGTCTCGAACGCGATCTGCCCGTAGAGCAGGCGCAGGCCGATGCTCACGGCGACGATGGCGATGGAGAGCGTCGTGATGAGCTCGAGCGCGAACGCGGAGACGAAGGCGAGCTGCAGGACACGCAGCGCCGCCTGGGAAAAGGCATCGCTGAGGCGCGTGACCTCCGCGCGCTGCGCCGCGGCACGTCCGAACAGCTTGAGCGTCGGCAGCGCGCGCAGCAGCTCGCCGAACGCCTCTGTGAGCGCCTCCATGCGCTGCCATTGCATCCGGCTCGCTTCCCTCGTCACACGGCCGATGAGATAGAGCAGGAACGGCGCGATGGGCAGCGTGAGCAGCAGCAGCCCCGCCGTGAGCGGATCGCAGGCGCAGGCTGCTGCAAGCGTCAGGGGCACGACGCAGATGAGCGAGAGCAGCAGGGGCATGACGCGCAAGAACCAGAGGTCGAGCGCGTCCACAGCCTCGAGCGCGAGCGGCAGGACAGGTGCCTCCGCCGCGGCATCCGGTGCGAGCAGGCGCGCGTGCAGCGCGGCGCGCACGCACAGGCGCGAGGCGGCGGAAAGGCGCGCGAGCAGGCGCGTCTCCTCACGTCTCGCGCCTGCGGCCGCGCCCATGACGAAAAACAGCACCAGGAGGACTGGTGCTGTATCGCCTGGCTGTGCGCCCCGCAGGAAAACAGCGTCGAGCCAACGCGCTGTGAGGTACGCGCCCGAAAGAATCGCAAGCGCCCGCAGCGCCTCGAGCGCGAGGAGCATGCTGCTCTGTCGCCTGGCGGTGCGCAGCGTGGAGAAAAGCCAAGGTATCTTTTTCATAGCGTTGGAATCAATATTCCTCCTCGGCATCCTGCGCGGTCACGCGCCCGCGGAACAGATGGTAGGCCCAGAGCTGATAGAGGAGGACGATGGGAACGAAAATGCACGCGACGACCGTCATGACGGAGAGCGTGTAGGGCGAGGACGCGGCGTTCTCGATGGTCAGACTGTATGCGGGATGAATGCTCGATACCATGAGCCGCGGGAAAAGCCCTGCGAAGAAGCCGACCGTCGTCAGGGCAATCGCGAGCGAGGAGAGAGCGAAGCTCGCGCCGCCCCGCTTGTGCGCGAGCAGGACATTGGCGAGCACGAAAAGCACAGCGGCGCACACGAGTGCGAGGACGGCGAGCGGCCGCGTGAAAAGATCCGTCTCAACATACGTCAGCACCAGGCAGAGCGCGAAGAGGCCGATGGCGATGCGTCCGACGGTCTTTCCGAGCGCGCGCGCCCGCTCGACGAGGCGCGGCTCCGCGAGGCGCAGTGTCAGAAACGATGCGCCGTGGTAGAGGAAGACGAAGAGGAACGTGAGGCCGCCGACGATGGAGTAGAGGCTCAGGAGGTCGAGGAAGCCGCCCGTATAGATCATCTTGTCATTGATGGGCAGGCCGCGCAGGAGATCCGTGACGGCGACACCCCAGAGAATCGCCGGCAGGATGCTGCCGAAGGCGATGCATCCCTCCCAGAAATGGCGCCAGGCGGACGTCTCGCGCCGCCCGCGGAATTCAAACGCCACGCCGCGCAGGATGAGCGCGAAGAGCATCAGAAACAGCGCGAGGTAGAACGTCGAGAACATCGTCGCGTAGACATGCGGGAACGAAGCGAAGAGCGCGCCGCCCGCCGTGATCATCCAGACCTCGTTGCCGTCCCAGACCGGTGTGATCGTACGCAGGATCATCGAGCGGTCACGATCCTCTCTGGAAAGGAAGGGCAAGAGTCCGCCGACGCCGTAGTCGAAGCCCTCGAGAATGAAGAAGCCGGTAAAAAGCACGACGATGAGGATGAACCATACAACATGAAGATCCATCGTCAAGCCCTCCCTTCATAAGAAATCACCGTATGCCTGACGAACCGGAACGCAAGATAGAGCGCGACACCGGCGAGTAGCAGATACGTCACCGTGAAACCGAGCATCGTGAGCCATACCTCCGCACCGGAAAGATTCGGGGAGACGGCTTCCGCTGTCTTTTGCAGGCCGACGACGATCCAGGGCTGGCGTCCCGCCTCGGCGACGTACCAGCCGCAGGAATTCACGATATAGACGAGCGGCAGCAGCCAGGGAATCAGGCGCAGGAGCCAGGGGAAGCGCAGGGGATCGCCCTTCCACGCGAGGAGGAACGTCAAAAAAGCGAGGCCGATCATGGCACCGCCGATGCCGACCATGAGGCGGAAGCTCCAGAAGAGCCCCGTGACATCAGGCCGGTAGTCGCCAGGCCCGTATTGCTGCTCCGCCGTGGCCTGCAGGTCATTGATGCCGCGCACCGCGCCTGCCGGCTGGTTGTAGAGCATGAAGGAGAAGAGCGCGGGCACCTCGAGCTCCGCACGGTTCTCGTGCGCCTGCTCGTCAATGTCCGCGACGATGGCGAAGGGCGCGGGATCCGCCGTTTCCCAGAGCGCCTCCATCGAGGCGAGCTTCATCGGGTTTGCCTGTGCGAGATACTGCGTGTGCAGATGGCCGCTGCCCGCGGCGCCGAGAAGGCCCACGAGCAGGAAGAGCGCTCCCGCCATGAGGCTCTGCCGGAACGCGGCGCGTGAGGCGGCGTCATGGAGCACCTTCCAGGCCGAGACAGCGAGTACGACGAAGCCCGCCGTCGCGACGCCGGAGAAAAAGGTATGTGAATACTCGCCCACGACATAGGGATTCGTGACGAGCGCAAAGAAATCCGTCATCTCCGCGCGCCCGCCTCGCAGTGCATAGCCGACGGGATGCTGCATGAACGAGTTCGCGACGAGGATCCAGAACGCGGAGAGATTGCTCGCGAGCGCGACGAGCCAGATCGTCACGCAGTGCGCACGCTCGGAGAGGCGGTCCCAGCCGAAGAGCCAGACACCGAGCATCGTCGATTCAAGGAAAAAGGCAGTGAGTGCCTCGAGCGCGAGCGGCGCGCCGAAGATATCGCCCATGAAGCGGGAATACTCCGACCAGTTCATACCGAAGTGGAATTCTTGCACGATGCCGGTGACGACGCCCATGGAGAAATTGATGACGAACAGCGTGCCGAAAAACTTCACGAGCTTCCGACAAGCCGCCTTCCATGCCGGACGCCGCGTCCGCACATAGCACGTCTCCAAGAGCGCTACGAACACGGAAAGGCCGAGCGTCACGGGGACGAAGAGGAAGTGGTAGACCGTTGTGATGGCAAACTGCCATCGGGACAAGAGCAATGCTTCCATAGGATTCCCTCCCTTTGCGAAAAAAGATAAAACATGATGAGGCTATCTTCATTATACCTTAGTGCGATTTTTATGACAATGATAATTTAAAAAGAACTATTCTCGTTATGATATATCAAATGCAGGACGCATCAGGAGAGGAAAGAAAATTTATTCGCTTTACACCTTGACAATCTATGCGACGGCGATTACACTAAACATATCAAGTTCAATATAATAAACATGCATCTAGAGCATAAAAGCGCAACGACGCGCTGCAATCGCAACAGAGTGTTTTGAGCAGTCTTCCTAGCGAAGGCTGCTTTTTGTTCTATATTTTGCACAGGAGGGATTCATCATGAAAAAGAAAATCGGGCTGATGGGGCTGCCGCTCGGCATCTTCGTGCTCATTGTCATCATGGTGCTGCCGACGCCGCCTGAGCTGTCGACGGCCGGTCATCGCATGCTCGCGATTCTCGTCTTTTCTGTCGTCATCTGGATGACGGAGGCCGTCTCCTATCCAGTCTCGTCCGGCATCATCATGTCGCTCATGGCGTTCCTGCTCGGTACGGCGCCCAACATGAGCAATCCGTCGAAGATGCTCGGCACGTCGGGCGCGCTCAAGATGGCGCTCGCGGGCTTTTCGAGCACGGCGCTCGCGCTCGTCGGCGCGGCGCTCTTCATCGCGGCGGCCATGATGAAGACAGGGCTTGACAAGCGCATCGCGCTCTTCATCCTCTCGAAAATCGGCGCGAAAACGAACCACGTGCTCGCGGGCGTCATCTTCACAGGATTCGTGCTGAGCTTCTTCGTGCCGAGCACGACGGCGCGCGTCTCGTGCATGGTGCCGATCGTCATGGGCATCATCGCCGTGTTCGGCGTGCCGCGGAAGAGCAAGTTCGCCGCCATCATGCTCATCGCGGTTGCGCAGGCGGACAGCATCTGGAACGTCGGCATCAAGACGGCAGCCGCGCAGAACATGGTCGCGCTCGGCTTCATCGAGAAACAGCTCGGCACGACCATCAGCTGGCTCGACTGGTTCATCGCGGCCGCGCCGTTCGCCATCATCATGAGCGCTTTGCTCTATTTCGTCCTCTTGAAGCTCATGCCGCCGGAGATGAAGGAGATCGCGGGCGGACGCGAGAAGATTGCGCAGGAGCTCGCGGCGCTCGGCCCGATGAAGTCCGATGAGAAGAAACTGCTCATCCTCTCTGTCGTGCTGCTCTTCTTCTGGGCGACGGAGAAGATCGTCCATCCGTTCGATACGTCCTCGACGACCATCGTCGCGGTCACGCTCATGATGATGCCTGGCATCGGCATCATGACGTGGAAAGAGGTGCAGTCGCGCATCAGTTGGGGCACGCTCATGCTCTTCGGCGTCGGCATCAGCCTCGGTTCGGCCATCCTCTCGACGAAGGCAGGCGCGTGGATCGCGCAGGAGATCGTGCAGCATTTCAGCCTCTATGACGCGACGGCCGTTACCATCATCGCCGTGATGGCGCTCTTCCTCATCCTCATCCATCTCGGGTTCGCGAGCGCGACGGCGCTCTCGTCCGCGATGATCCCGATCTGCATTTCCGTGCTGCAGGGCGCGGCGGAGCATACGGCGCTCAACGTCGTCGGCATGGTGATGATTCTCCAGTATACGATCTGCTTCGGTTTCATCCTGCCCGTGAACGCGCCGCAGAACATGATTGCGTACAGCACGGAGACGTTCGAAGTCAAGGATTTCATCAAGACGGGCATTCCTCTGACGGTACTCGCCTATCTCGTGATCCTCCTGCTCACGAATACGTACTGGAAATGGCTCGGCATCATCTCGTGAGATGGGGGCCGGATCTGATTCTTCCACTATAAGGAAAGGGAATGAATTATGACACTGCAGCAGCTGCGCTATCTCGTCGCCATCGTGGAGAAAGGCTCGCTCCACCTGGCGGCGCAACATCTCTACCTCTCGCAGCCGAGTCTCTCGCGTGCTATCGCGGAGCTCGAGAAAGAGATGGGCATCACGATTTTCTCGCGGACGAACCGCGGCATGAAACTCACAGAGGATGGGACGAAATTCCTCGCCTACGCGCGGCAAGTCGTCGAACAGGCGGATCTCCTCGAGCGCGCGTACAAGGGCGGCGCGCCGGTGCGCCATGTGTTCGCGGTCTCGGCGCAGCATTACGCGTTCGTCGTGAACGCGTTCGTGTCGCTCGTGCGCGAGTACGAGGCGGCTGCCTACGAGTTCTCGCTGCGCGAGTCGCGCACGGGCGAGATCATCGAGGATGTGCGCACGCGGCGCAGCGAGCTCGGCGTGCTCTACTTGAGCCGCTTCAACCAGGAGGTCATGCGCCATATCCTCGCGAAGGCGGAGCTCTCCTTCGTGCCGCTCTTCCGGGCGTCGCCGCACGTCTTCGTGCGCCGGGACAGCCCGCTGGCGGCGAAAGAGCGCGTATGCCTCACAGATCTCCTGCCGTATCCGCGGCTCACATACGAGCAGGGAACGGATAACTCGCTCTACTTTGCCGAGGAGCTCCATCGCATGGAGAATGTGCCGAAGAGCATCATCGTATCGGACCGCGCGACGCTCTTCAATCTCATCATCGGGCTCAACGGCTACACTATTTCCTCCGGCATCCTCTCGAGCGACCTGAACGGCACGGAGATCGTCGCGGTGCCGCTCGAGAGCGACGAATACATGGAGGTCGGGTATCTCTATCCGCAAGGGGTAGCGCTTTCTTTTATGAGCCAGAGGTATCTCGATCTGCTGCGCGATTACATCGCGAAATATTCGCGCTCGGCGTGAGCGCAGGATATTTGCTGGATCGGGGAAGTCTCTTCGGGGGTCATTTTCGCTGGTTTTTCGTGATAGCTTCTCGCTATTGCGGAAGGCCAGCTTTTACTGTAAGGGCGGGCGCACAATGCCCACAAAATGGACGTTTGTGCATGTAGCTTTGTATTAGCGGCTGCGGAAGAAAGCTGTTATCCTGTAAAGGATGAGGTCGCAGGTGCCGTCCCTGCTGTGATTGGGCGCGCATTTCCGTGCGCGGCTTGCAAAATCGGTCAAAACAAACTAAAATGAACGGTAGTATCGTAGAGTTATCATATCCATTTGATTCGGAGGTACTTGTATGAAGCGGATTTCCATCGAGCTCGTGCCGCGCGATGAAGCGGCGCTGCGTGAATCGCTGGCTGTCGTGAAGCAGCACGCGGCGCACGCGGATGTCATCAACATCCCTGACCTGCTCCGACTGCCCATGCGGAGTTATGAGGGCGCGGCCGTGGCTAAGGAATATTTCAAGGCGGCGATGCCGCACATCCGGGCGATGGATATCGATCTCTCTGCGGAACTGCCGATGAAGGATTTCCTGCGCGCGCAGGAAATCCGCGAGGTGCTCGTCATCCAGGGGGATCCGCCACAGGATATGACGAAGAAGGTCTATCCGACGACATCGACGGATGTCATCCGCAAGTTCCGCGAGGAGATGCCGGAGGTCAAGGTCTACGCGGGCATCGACCAGTACCGCGGTTCGATGAGCGATGAGCTTTACCGCGTGAAGCGGAAGCTGCAGGCGGGCGCGGCTGGCTTCTTCACGCAGCCGTTTTTCGACCTGCGCTATCTCTCCGTCTATGAGGACATGCTCACGGGGCTCGATGTTTACTGGGGCGTCGCGCCCGTGATGTCCGAGCGTTCCCAGAGCTATTGGGAGCGGAAGAACAAGGTCGTTTTCCCGCAGGAGTTCGCGCCGACGCTCGACTGGAGTATCGAGTTCACGCGGCGCGTGATGGCGTTTGCACAGGAGCGGGACGAGAGCATCTACATCATGCCGATCAAGGCGAATCTCGAGGCGTATCTCGCGGGCATCTTTCCCGCAATGTGAGCCGTGCGCTCGCGCGAGGGGGCGCGGAGTGCGGTGGGATTTGCGGCAGAGGTGATGCATGGTGTCCGCACGTCGGATACCTGTGCATCGAGGCACACAGACAAGGAAGAATCAATCGTAGGAGAGGCTGGGTCGGTTTTCCGCCCCGGCAGGAGGAGGAGCCATGTACGAGATTTTGAAAAAGGAAGAGCTTTCCCCGCATGTCTACGCGATGGAGATCGCTGCGCCGCGCGTCGCGAAGAAAGCGGAGCCGGGGCAGTTCATCATCCTGCGCGTCAATGAGGAGGGGGAGCGCATTCCTTTGACGATTGCGGATTTCAACCGTGAGACGGGACGCATCCTCATCGTGTTCCAGGTCATCGGCGCTTCGACGATGGAGCTCGCGGCGCTCGAGGCGGGGGACAGCCTGCTCGATTTCGTCGGGCCGCTCGGCCACCCGTCCGAGATTCGGAAGCTCGACGGCACGATGGTCGTCGTGGGCGGTGGCATCGGCGTCGCGCCGACGTATCCGATCGCGCGCGCGATGCATGAGGCGGGCAACAAGGTCATCGCCATCATGGGCGCGAAGACGAAGGATATCCTCATCATGGAGGAGGAGATGAAGGCCGTGACGGACGAGGTGCTCGTGACGACGGATGACGGCTCGTACGGCATCAAGGGCTTCGTGACGAACGCCGTGGAGGAGCTCGTAAGGCGCGGCGAGAAGATCGCGCAGGTCACGGCCATCGGCCCTGTCATCATGATGAAGAGCGTCGCGGAGGCGACGCGTCCGTACGGCATTCCAACGGTCGTCTCGCTCAACCCCATCATGGTGGATGGCACGGGCATGTGCGGCGGCTGCCGCGTGACGGTCGGCGATGAGACGAAGTTCGCCTGCGTCGACGGGCCAGAGTTCGACGGCCATGCCGTCGACTTCCCGGGGCTTATGAGCCGCCAGCGCATGTACCGCGATCTGGAGGCTGTGGAGAAAGAACACGTTTGCCGTATTGGCCTGGGGAGGAAATGATCATGGCTCTGTCACTCAAGAAACATCCGATGCCCGTGCAGGCGCCGGAGGTCCGCGCGCATAATTTCGAGGAGGTCGCGCTCGGCTACGACGAGGAGACGGCCGTCGCGGAGGCGGAGCGCTGCCTCCACTGCAAGGTGCCGCAGTGCCGCAAGGGCTGCCCGGTCTCTGTCGACATCCCCGCGTTCATCGCGAAGATCAAGGAACGCGACTATGACGGCGCCATCGAGAAAATCAAGGAGACGAACTCCCTGCCTGCGGTCTGCGGCCGCGTCTGCCCGCAGGAGAATCAGTGCGAGAAATACTGCATCCTCGGCAAGAAGGGCGAGCCGGTCGGCATCGGCCGTCTCGAGCGGTTCGCAGCGGATCGGGCGCTCGCTAAGGAGATGCCGGATGCGCCTTTCGCCGCAGCCCCAGATGCGCAGCGCGTCGCGGTCATCGGCTCCGGCCCCTCCGGGCTTTCCTGCGCGGGCGATCTCGCGAAGCGCGGTTACAAGGTCACGATTTTTGAGGCGCTGCACAAGGCTGGCGGCGTGCTCTCTTACGGCATTCCAGAGTTCCGCCTGCCGAAGGACAAGGTCGTGCAGAAGGAGATCGAGAACCTCGAGAAGCTCGGTGTGACCATCGAGACGGACGCCGTGGCGGGCCGCCTCTATACGGTGGACGAGCTCCTCAGCGAGGAGGGATTCGACGCGGCCTTCATCGGCACGGGTGCCGGTCTGCCGCGGTTCCAGAACATTCCGGGCGAGAGCCTCAGCGGCGTCTACTCCGCCAATGAGTTCCTCACGCGCTGCAATCTCATGAAGGCGTACCGTTTCCCCGACTACGCGACACCGCTCAAGGTAGGCAAGACAGCCGCCATCATCGGCGGCGGCAACGTCGCGATGGATGCGGCGCGCACGGCGCTGCGTCTCGGCGCGGAGCATGTCTACATCGTCTACCGCCGCAGCGAGGCGGAACTGCCCGCGCGCGCAGAGGAGGTAGAGCACGCCAAGGAGGAGGGCATCGACTTCCGCCTGCTCACGAACCCCGTCGCTATCGAGGGCGATGAGAACGGCTGGGTGAAAGCGATGCGCTGCATCCGCATGGAGCTTGGAGAGCCGGATGCGTCCGGACGCCGTCGGCCGATCCCCGTCGAGGGCTCGGAGTTCTCCCTCGCGGTCGATACGGTCATCGTCGCCATCGGCACGGGGCCGAATCCCATCATCGCGCAGACGACGCCGGGGCTCGCGCTCACGAAGCGCGGCAACATCGCGGCGGACGAGGAGACGGGCGCGACGTCGAAGCCCGGCGTCTTCGCGGGCGGCGACATCGTGACGGGTGCGGCGACGGTCATCCTCGCGATGGGTGCGGGGCGCAAGGCGGCCGCGGCCATCGATGCCTATCTCAAGGAAAAGAAAGCGGAAAGGGACTGAGGCGCGCATGGACTTTGCGGCGATTGATTTTGAGACGGCGACAGCGGCGCGGGACTCCGCCTGCAGTGTAGCCGTCGTCGAGATAAAGGACGGCAGAGTGCGGCAGAGCTTTTCCGCGCTCATCCGGCCGCCGGAGAACCGTTATAACGCGTTCAATATCAAGATCCACGGCATCACGCCCGAGGATACGGAGACGGCACCAGACTTTGCGGGCGTATGGCCCGAGCTCGCCGCTCATCTGGAAAACAAGATCGTGGTCGCACACAACGCGCGGTTCGATATGGGCGTTCTCGCCTCTTGCCTGGCAGGAGCGGGCCTGCGTGCGCCGACGTTCTTCTATGCAGATACCGTCGCCATCGCGCGCAAGGCGTGGCCGGAGCTTGCGAATCACAAGCTCGATACCGTGGGCGCGTTCCTCGGGCTCAAATTCCAGCATCATGATGCGCTTGAGGATGCGCGCGTCTGCGCGGCCATCCCGCTCTGTGCGGGGCGTGAGCTCGGCACAGTGGATGATTTCCCTGCGCTCGTGCGCACGCTCGGTGTGCGGCTCATTCCCTTCGGAGAGGCACGCGCGAGCTATGGTGCCAGGCGAGGGGGTTGGCGGCGATGATCCTCGTCAGTGCTTGTCTCCTTGGTCATCGCGTCAAGTACGACGGTGGCACGAACACGCATGACCTCATCATGCAGTATCACGAAAGGGGACAGTTCCTTGCCGTCTGCCCAGAGTGCTTCGCCCTGCTGCCTGTGCCGCGGCCGCCCATGGAACTCTGCCATGTGACGGGCGCAGCCTTGCTGGTCGGCAAGGGGAAGGCTGTCGACCGGAATGGGCTCGATACGACGGAGTACCTGATTGCGGGGGCGCAGAAGGTGCTGAAGATCGCTGAAACCTACGAGATCAGGACGGCCATCCTCAAGGAGAGCAGTCCTTCCTGCGGCGTTCACGTCGTCCATACCGGCGATTTCGACGGCAGGAAGCAGCCGGGCATGGGTGTTGCCGCCGCGCTGCTCACGGCGCACGGCATCCGCGTCTACTCGGAAGAGGATCTGACGCAGGCGCTTTTAGAGCAGCTCCTCAGGGAGGACGCGGCAGCCAGGCGGCCCTCTTGAGGAACTGCCCCTGCCACTACACTCCTTTCCGCCGCTGTCATTTGGATGATGTTCTGGCAGCGCGTCACGAGTCTGGAGCGGAAAACGAGACTCGAACTCGCGACCCCGTGTCATTTGGATGATGTTCTGGCAGCGCGTTACGAGCTGTGTCTTTATGGGGATTACCGGGCGGTTTGACCCGTTTTCCATTGCCTGACCAAAAAGCCATGAGGCATGGGACAGGCAAGATAGAAGTGCTTTTGAGAAATTTTTGGAGGTATGAACATGAAGAAAATGAAACGCATCGCAGCTATGACACTTGCGGCCAGCCTGCTCACCGTGCCGGCCCTCGCGGCACCGGTCAACCAGATGGCGAACCATGAGACGGCCATCGGCGCGAACACGAAAGGTGCCTATATCGAGCACAAGGTCACGGGCAAGGCGACCGTTGGCTATGAATACATGGATCGTGATGAGTACCAGAACCAGGACGCTGTCTATCTGCAGTACGATCTCATCGGCTCAGAGGTCAAGGCCATCGGCGGCTATCGCTGGAACCTGCCGGGTGACAAGCACAACGCCTATATCGGCGCGGCTGTGAGCACGCCGAAGGTTTTCGGTTTCGAGGCGTATGCTTCCTATGTTGCCGGCAAGGATTTCAACGAGACGCAGGTCGGCATCAACAAGAACCTCATCGCGAACATCGACGCGAACATCAATTACCACAACTTCAAACCGGATGAAGGACACCACGAGGATGGTGTCGGCTTCGGGCTTTCTCTGAAGTTCTGATCAGACGCCAAGCAACGGGCGGCAGACGTACGGTCTGCCGCCCGTTTTGATATGCTGGAATCATGAACACGGACAGGATCGGCGGGAAAGCTGGATCATACCGTCGTAGAATTGCGGAACGTGGAACATCATCGTCAACCTTATATATAAAATAGTTGACGATAGCTTTTTCTAAGTGTATGATAATACGAGTGAGATGAAAGGAGTGTTTTTTCGATGAAACACATGAAAACGCGCGAGCTTGTGCTCTGCGCTCTCTTTGTCGCGCTCATCACAGTCGGCACGTTCGTGCGGATCCCTGTGGGGACGGATGTCTACACGCTGCAGTTCCTGTTCACGCTGCTCGCGGGGCTGCTGCTCGGTGCGCGCCTCGGCGCGCTGGCCGTCCTCGTCTATATCGCGCTCGGCCTGCTCGGTGTGCCGGTCTTTGCCTCGGGCGGCGGCCCGTCGTATGTGCTGCAGCCGACGTTCGGCTATCTCATCGGCTTCGTGGTGCAGGCGTGGCTCTGCGGGCGGTACGCGCGGCGCGTGGCGCAGGTGAGCTTCCGCAGCCTGCTGCTCGTGAACCTCCTCGGCATGGCGGTCGTTTATCTCCTCGGCATCAGCTGGTTCTACGTATTCTCGAATTTCGTTCTCGATGCGCCGATTGCGCTCTGGGCGGCGATTTTTTACTGCGGCATCCTGCAGGCGCCGCCGGATTTCCTGCTCTGCGTGGCGGCGGCGGCGCTTGGTCTGCGCTGTCATGCGGCGGGCCTCTGGGTGATGCCGGCACCCGCAAAGGCGGAGCCACTCGCGGCAAAGGAGGCATGAGCGATGGGAAAAGGTCTTTTCATCACAGGTACGGGGACGGACATCGGCAAGACGTACGTCACGGGACTCATTGTGAAATGCCTGCGTGACGCGGGCATGCACGCAGGCTATTACAAGGCGGCGCTTTCTGGCGCTGAGCGCGATGCGGCGGGACGGCTCCTGCCGGGGGATGCGCTCCATGTCAACGAGGTCGCGGGGCTCGGCGAGACGATGCCTCATCTCGTTTCCTACATTTACGAGGAGGCTGTCTCGCCGCATCTCGCAGCGCAGCGCAGCGGCATGCCCATCGATTTCGACAAAGTGCGGCGCGATTTCCAAGCGGCGCTCACGCGCTATGATTATCTCACGATGGAGGGGAGCGGCGGCATTATCTGTCCGCTGCGCTGGGACGAGACGCAGCATGTCGTGCTCGACGACCTCGTGAAAGACCTCGGCCTCGGCACGCTCGTCATCGCCGATGCGGGGCTCGGCACGATCAACGCTGTCGTGCTCACCATCGAGCACTTGCGCGCGCGGGAGATTCCTGTGCGCGGCATCATCTTCAATCATTGCCATCCGGGCGATTTCATGGAGGAGGACAATGCCCGCATGGTCGAGGAGATGACGCAGGTGCCCGTGCTCGCCCGTGTGCAGCCAGGCGACAAAGAGCTCCGCATGGACGCAGCGGAGCTCGCGGCGCTCTATGCTTGAGAGAGGCACGATGCGCCGGTAGGAGAATGTTCGTATTGGGAAAGAGGAGAGAAAATGACGAAAACCTGGGAGGAGCGGGATCTCGCGCATATCTGGCATCCCTGCTCGCAGATGAAGGATTACGAGACGCTGCCGCCGATGGTCATCGACCACGGCCGCGGTGTCTGGCTCTATGATATCCATGGCAAGAAATACCTCGACATCGTGAGTTCCTGGTGGGCCAATCTGCTCGGGCACGCGAATCCTGATATCAATGCGGCTATCAAGGAGCAGATCGACAAGCTCGAGCATGTGATTTTCGCGAATTTTTCCCATCGTCCTGCCATCGAGCTGGCGGAGAAGCTCGCGGACATCACGCCCGCGCGGATCAATAAGTTCCATTTCAATGACAATGGCTCGTCCTCGGTTGAGGCAGCCCTCAAGATGTGTTTTCAGTTCTATCATCAGACCGGGAAGCCGGAGAAGCAGCGCTTCATGTGCCTCTCGGAGGGATACCATGGCGAGACGATCGGCGCGCTCTCGGTCGGCAGCATGGATCTCTACGCGAAGCTCTATCAGCCGATGATGATGGAGAACATCCATGTCGAAGCGCCGGACTGCTATCGGTGCCCGTACGGAAAACAGCGCGAAAGTTGCGCATGCGAGTGCTTCGAGAAGGCCGAGCAGGCGTTCGCCGCACACGCGCAAGAGACGGCGGCGATGATTGTCGAGCCGCTCCTGCAGGGCAGCGCGGGTATGCGCATCTATCCGCCGCTCTATCTCAAAAAACTGCGCGCGCTCTGCGACCGCTGCGATGTCAAGCTCATCGCTGACGAGATCGCAACGGGCTTCGGGCGCACGGGGACGATGTTCGCCTGTGACCAGGCGGGCATCAGTCCTGATGTCATGTGCATCTCGAAAGGGCTCACAGGCGGTTACCTGCCGATGTCCGTGACCTGTGTCTCCGATGAGATCTAC
Source organism: Selenomonas bovis DSM 23594 (assembly GCF_000381005.1). GTDB lineage: Bacteria > Bacillota > Negativicutes > Selenomonadales > Selenomonadaceae > Selenomonas_C > Selenomonas_C bovis. The sequence goes on along the minus strand of NZ_KB908388.1, from coordinate 36,358 downwards.
GACGCATTCTACGACGATTACGGCACGGGGCACGCGTTCGTCCACAGCCACACCTACGCGGGTAATCCGCTCGGCTGCGCGGCGGCGCTCGCCGTGCAGCGCGTGCTTGAGGAGCAGCATGTGCTCGAGACGGCCGCGCAGAACGCCAAGTGGCTCACGGCGGAGCTTGCGAAGACATTCGGCGCGCATCCGAATGTCGGCGAGATCCGCCACATCGGCCTCATCCACGCCATCGAGCTCGTGAAAGATCCGGCGACGAAGGAGCCGCTCGACGCGCGCCGGCGCACGGGCTACGCCATCTACAAGAAGGCGCTGTCGCTCGGCCTCGTACTGCGGCCGCTCGGCGACATCCTCTATTTCAATCCGCCGCTCAATATCACGCGCGAGGAACTCAGCCTCGCCATCGAGATGGCGCACGAGGCAGTGACGGCCGTCCTGCCCGAGGGCTGAGCGTGGCATAGCATTTCGTGACAAAACGCTGACAGGTATGGTATCCTAAAAGGGACATCTTACTGTCGGCGTTTTATGATGTAAATCACCAAGAGCGCAAGCCGCAGGCGCAGCGCGATTGGCTGGAAATCCTCTAAGGGCGGGCGTACAATGTCCACGAAGTGGACGTTTGTGCATGTAATTTTGTGATTTTTTCAGGAGGTGCGCGATGATAGAAAAAGAACTTTTGGCGGGACTCCTCATCCCGTTTCTTGGCACGAGCCTCGGTGCTGCGTGCGTGTTCGTGATGAAGAAGGAACTTTCGGCGCGGGTGCAGAAGGCGCTCATGGGCTTTGCTGCGGGCGTGATGGTCGCAGCCTCTGTCTGGAGCTTGCTGATTCCCGCGATGGAGGAGAGCGCGTCGCTCGGCAGCTGGTCGTTCCTGCCCGCGGTCATCGGCTTCTGGGTGGGGACGCTCTTCCTGCTTGCGCTCGATCACCTGATACCGCATCTGCACCTTCATGCAGAGCAGGCGGAGGGGCCGCAGAGCCATTTCTCGAAGACCGTCATGATGGCGCTCGCGGTGACGCTGCACAACATCCCTGAGGGCATGGCGGTCGGCGTTGTGCTCGCTGGGTGGCTCGCGGGTGGCGGCGACATTTCCTTCAGCGCGGCGATCGCGCTCTCCGTCGGCATCGCGATTCAGAATTTCCCAGAGGGTGCCATTGTCTCGATGCCGCTGCGGGCGTCGGGCGCGAGCCGTGCGCGGGCTTTCGTGCTCGGTGTGCTCTCTGGTGCTGTGGAGCCTGTGGGCGGCGCGCTCACGATCCTCGCGGCGAGCTTCGTCGTGCCGGTGCTGCCGTATCTGCTCGCGTTCGCCGCGGGAGCCATGCTCTATGTCGTCGTCGAGGAGCTCATCCCGGAGATGAGCGAGGGGACGCATTCCGATGTCGGCGTCGTCTGCTTCGCCGTCGGCTTCACGCTCATGATGGCGCTCGATGTCGCACTCGGCTGATGGCCAGCAGGCGCCGGATGCCGCTCCTGCTGTTACGCGTCTGCGATCCAGTGGTCGCGCGGCCATCTGGGTTCTCTAGGGGCCGCCGGATGCCTGCGTGAGCCAATCACTGTGCAGCGGAGAGGAAATTGATAGGATAGACGATGAAAGCAACGGGCGGCGCGGACGATAGCATATGGCGCCGCCTGCCGAGAAAGGAGTCTTATTCATGGCAGCAGTTGAACTCACGCAGGAAAATTTCGAGCAGGAGGTTCTCAAGGCGGAGGGCAAGGTGCTCGTCGATTTCTGGGCACCGTGGTGCGGCCCGTGCCGCATGCTCTCCCCGGTGGTGGACCAGGTGGCGGCAGCGCATCCGGAGCTCAAGGTCGGGAAGGTCAATGTGGATGAGCAGCCGGAACTCGCGGAGCAGTTCCAAGTCATGAGCATCCCCATGCTCATCGTCTTCGAGGGTGGCCGCCAGGGCAAGCAATCCGTGGGCCTCATCCCGAAGGAACAGGTCGAGGCGCTGCTCTCCTGAGACAGCGGATAGACTGCGATGGGACTGTCTGGCCGCTCGCAGCGCGAGGTAGCAGTTTCTACAACTGCACCGTACGCCTCGCGGGAGCTTCCGTCACGCACGCTTGTCTTTTCTCAGATGCTCCGTTCATCTGAGCTATCTCGCGCCGGTAAGATGGCGGTTTTGCCGCAGTCTTGTCCGGCTTTTTTTATGAGGGCTGGCGCGCGCTGCTGCAGCGCGCGTTTGTGCGCCGCGCTCGATATATCGTAGGAATTGGAAAGGAGCCGCTCATGTCCATACGCGATGAAAAAAGAAACGTGCTGCCAAGGTGCATCGAGGTGCGCGGCGCAAAGGTTCATAACCTGAAAAATATTGATGTGGATATCCCGCTGCATGAGATCGTAGCGATTGCCGGTGTTTCCGGGTCAGGGAAGTCGTCGCTCGCGCTTGGTGCACTGTATGCGGAGGGATCCCGCAGGTATCTTGAATCCCTGTCTACCTACACGCGCCGTAGGATGACGCAGGCGGAACGGGCAGACGTAGAGGAGGTCAGATATGTACCGGCGGCGCTGGCACTGCGCCAGCGACCGGGCGTTCCCGGCATCCGCAGTACGTTCGGAACGCTGTCGGAGCTGCTCAATAGTCTGCGGCTCATGTTTTCCCGGCTGGCAAGCCACCGCTGTCCCAATGGGCATTATTGCGCGCCGTCTCTTTCGGTTGCTGCCATGCAGGAAATTACCTGTCCGGTCTGCGGAGAGAATTTCTATGGCCCCGGAGCGGAGGAACTTGCTTTCAACAGTACTGGTGCATGTCCGACCTGTGGCGGAACGGGAGTCGTCCAGACTGTGAATGAGGCCTCCCTGGTGCCGGATGATTCCAAGACGATTGATGAAGGGGCAGTGGTTGTCTGGGGAACGCTCATGTGGTCGCTGATGAAGGATATTGTGCGCACGATGGGCGTGCGCACAGATGTGCCGTTTCGTGATCTGACGCCGGAGGAAAAGGAAATCGTCTACCACGGCGAGCTGAAAAAACACCACATTCACTATGTTAATCCGAAGACGCTGGAACCGGCGGAGATGGATTTCAACTATTATAGCGCGGTCAATTCCGTGAAGAATTCCCTTGCCAAAGTCAAGGATGAAAAGGGAATGAAGCGGCTCGAAAAATATCTGGAAGAAGACGTCTGCCCCGATTGCCATGGGACAAGGCTGTCGGAAGCCGCCCGTGCGCCGCGGCTTCAGGGCATCGGGTTGGATGAAGCAGCTGCCATGACGCTTTCGGAACTGATTCCCTGGGTGCAAGGGGTTCCGGCATCGCTCCCGGAAGAGATGCGTCCCATGGCGGAAAAAATCTGTGAATCCTTCATGGATGTCTCAAAGCGGCTGATGGACTTGGGACTTGGATATTTATCACTGGATCGGGCGGCTTCGACGCTTTCCACCGGTGAGCGGCAGCGTGTGCAGCTTGCCAGGGCTGTCCGCAACCGCACGACAGGTGTTCTCTATGTTCTCGATGAGCCGTCCATTGGCCTTCATCCTTATAATCTCAAGGGGCTGACCGGTGTCATGGACGATCTGAAGGCGGACGGCAACTCTGTCATCCTCGTCGATCATGATACGCAGGTTCTGAAGCATGCCGATTGGATGATCGAGATGGGAAAGGGCGCTGGCGCGGACGGCGGGGAGGTTATTTCCGAGGGAAGGATTGAGGCTGTTTCTGAAAATCCGGAATCCGTCATCGGGCCGTATCTTTCCGATCAGTATCAATCGAGAATCCGTCTGGTCATGCAGGAGAAAGCCATGTTTGAGAAAGGAGTCATTCATCTGGAAACGGGAGCTATCCACACTGTGCATCCCTTGGATGTGCGGATCCCGATGGGGCGCCTTACTGTGGTGACGGGCGTTTCCGGCTCCGGAAAGACAACGATGGTACTCGAAAGCCTGATTCCGGCACTGAAGGCCGAAATCAGCGGGCAGAAACTGCCGGAACATATCAAACGCATTGAGGCGGAAGGGATTGCGCAGGTCAAGCTGATCGATGCCACGCCGATTGGCATCAATGTGCGCTCGACGGTAGCGACGTATGCGAATGTCCATGATGAGCTCAGAAAAGTATACGCGAAAACGAACTATGCGAAGGAACATGCCTTCAAGGCAGGTGCGTTCTCGTATAATACAGGAAAACTCCGTTGCCCGACCTGCGACGGAACAGGAGAAATCTCTCTGGATGTCCAGTTTTTGCCAGATGTGAAGATTCCATGCCCGGACTGCCGGGGCTCTCGATACAGCAAAGAGGCGTTCACCATCCTCCGCAGGGCGAAGGATGGTAACGAATACAGCCTGCCGGAACTCATGAATATGAGCGTGGATCAGGCTCTGCATGTACTCGAAGGCTTCAGGGTGCTGCAGCAGCGCCTGCGGGTGCTGCACGACCTCGGACTTGGCTACCTGACGCTCGGCGAGGGAACGCCGGGGCTGTCCGGCGGAGAAGCGCAGCGGTTAAAGCTTGCCAGTGAGATGGGGAAAGGACAGAGTGATTCCGTATTTGTTTTCGATGAGCCGACGATCGGCCTGCATCCGCAGGATGTGAAAACGCTTCTGCATGTTTTTCAGACATTGATAGATCATGGTGCTACGGTGGTGGTCATCGAACACGATCTTGATGTGATAGAGAATGCCGATTACATCATTGACATGGGGCCAGGCGGCGGCAAGGAAGGCGGTCGGATCATCGCGTGTGGCACGCCTGATAACATTCGTCAGAATCCGGACAGCCTGACTGGCAAATTCATGGAAAAGCGATGATACCGTGTGAGGCTGTTTTCAGGAAGACGTTGCCTTGAGGGACAGGCAAATACCTTTTTATGAAAATGATGGAAGCTGGATTTTGGTGCAGGAGTGAGCTTATGGAAACGTCGTCTCTTTTTGAAAAGGAAGTGCCGGAGCCGCTGGCGGCACGGATCAGGCCCCGCAACTTGGAGGAAATCGTGGGACAGCAGCATCTGCTGGGCAAGGGCAAGGTGCTGCGGAAGCTCATTGAGCAGGACAGCATTTCCTCTATGATCTTCTGGGGGCCGCCGGGCGTGGGCAAGACCACCCTGGCTGGCGTCATCGCCCGAATGACCAAGGCCCGCTTCATCAATTTCTCGGCGGTGACCAGCGGGATCAAGGAGATCCGCGAGGTTATGAAAAAGGCCGAAAGCAACAGGCTTTACGGCGAACAGACCATCGTGTTTGTCGATGAGATTCACCGCTTCAACAAGGCTCAGCAGGATGCTTTCCTGCCCTTCGTGGAGAAGGGCAGCATTATCCTGATCGGTGCCACTACGGAGAATCCTTCTTTCGAGGTCAATGGCGCACTCTTATCCCGCTGCAAGGTCTTCGTGCTGAAAGCCTTGTCAGAGGCGGATATCGAAGCCCTCCTGCAGCGTGCCCTGAGAGATGAGCGGAGCTTTGGCGGACAGCAGGTGGAGATCGCACCTGCTCTGCTGAAAAAATTGGCAGCTTTCGCCAATGGCGATGCACGCAAGGCGCTTTCCACCCTGGAGATGGCAGCACTGAATGCTACGGATGAAAACGGGAAACTGACGATTACGGAGGAAGATGTAGCGCAATGCACCTCCCGCAAACTGCTTCTCTATGATAAGGATGGGAAGGAGCATTACAACATCATCTCTGCTTTGCACAAGTCTATGCGCAACTCCGATCCTGATGCGGCGGTGTACTGGCTGGCACGGATGCTGGAGGGAGGAGAGGATCCTCTCTATGTAGCACGGAGAATCACCCGCTTTGCCAGCGAGGACATCGGACTTGCCGACCCGAGGGCCTTGGAGATTGCCGTGGCGGCGTATCAGGCGTGTCATTTCATCGGCATGCCTGAGTGTACGGTGCATCTCACGCAGGCCGTGGTCTATATGTCCCTGGCGCCCAAGTCCAATGCGCTTTATGTGGCTTATGGCATGGCCCGCAAGGATGCCGCAGAGCGTCAGGCCGAACCCGTGCCGCTGCACCTGCGCAATGGTGTGACCCGCCTGATGAAGGATCTGGACTACGGCAAGGGCTACCAGTATGCCCATGATGCACGGGACAAGCTCACCAACATGGAATGCCTGCCGGAATCCCTGCGGGGGCGGAGCTATTACCACCCCACTCAGGAAGGATTGGAAGGCCGCTTTGCGCAGCGGCTGAAGGAAATAAAAGCATGGAAACGGAAACACGAAAAATCGTAAAAGAGAGACTGAACGGGGGAAGGCAACAAACGGCTGCTGCGGAGGTTCCGCAGCAGCCGTTTGCGCGTTATGGTATTTACTTTTGCGGCAGGATCTCGATCCAGTAGCCATCCGGATCAGCGATGAAGTAGATGCCCATCGCGAGGTTTTCGTAGCAGATGCAGCCCATCTCCTGGTGCTTCTTGTGTGCGGCGTCGAAGTCGTCCGCTGTGACGGCGAGGTGGAATTCGTTCTCGCCGAGGTCATAGGGCTTCTTGCGGTCGTGGAGCCAGGTGAGCTCGAGCTCGTGCGGCGTCTGGCCGCCGTCGGAGAGGTAGACGAGCGTGAAATCAGGAGCGTTCAGGCGGCGGGATTCCTCGAAGCCGAGCGCCTCCTTGTAGAATTTCAGGCTGCGCTCGAGGTCGAGGACGTTGAAGTTGTTATGTGCGAAACGGAATTTCATTTGACATACCTCCAGAGTTTGAAAAGCGCCGAAGGAATCGGGGATTCCATTCGTGAAGCCGCATGCCAGCCGCCCGGGGGCAGGAAAATTCCCTCGGCAGGGCGGATGCTTCGCGGGCGGCGCGAAAGGCGCGTAGCAATCAGGAGACGCGACCGTAGGCAGTGCTGGGCAGCGTCTTTCCCTGATGTTACTATACGTCATTTTTTCACGGAAAGCAATCTTTTCCCGCCCTGCCCGCCTCGGCCCTATGGTATAATAAGGAAGTAACACCCCGAACGGGAGAGGAGAACGAGAGCAGCATGACAAACGATATGAAAGAGGTCAAGCGCGAGCTTGCGTCCCTGCGCAAGCAGATTCGCTACCATAATAACCGTTACTATAACGAAGACAATCCGGAGATCTCGGACTATGAGTATGACCAGCTCATGCTCCGGCTCAAGGAAATCGAAAAGGCGTATCCGGAGCTCATCACGAAGAATTCGCCGACGCAGCTGGTCGGCGGCAAGGCGATGCGTACGGCGGGCGTGCTCGTGAAGCACGATGTGCCGATGCTCTCGCTCGCGGATGTCTTCTCGCGTGCGGAGATCGACGCGTTCGTGGCGGAGCTGCAGCAGGAGCTTGCGGCACCGGAGTTCGTCGTCGAGGAGAAGATCGACGGTCTCTCGCTGGCGCTGCGCTATCGAGACGGCGAGCTCGAGCGGGCCATCACGCGCGGTGACGGCATCGTGCAGGGGGAGGACGTCACGGAGAACGCGCGCGTGATCGCCGATGTGCGGCAGCATCTCGCGGACAAGCTGCCGTACTTTGAGATCCGCGGCGAGGTCTATATGGAAAAGGCGGCCTTCGACCGCGTGAACGAGCGGCAGGAGCTGCTCGGCCTGCGTCCGTTCGCGAATCCGCGCAACTGCGCGGCGGGGACGCTGCGCCAGCTCGACAGCCGCATCACGAAGGAGCGGGGGCTGTCGCTTTTCGTCTTCAATCTGCAGAAGGCAGAGGGGCGGACGTTCGCGACGCATACGGAGGCTTACGACTACATGCACAGCCAGGGCATCAAAACGATCCAGGGCTATCGCGTCTGCCATACGGCGGATGAGGTCTGGGCAGCCATCGAGGCCATCGGCGAGCGCCGCGGCAGCCTGCCCTATGATATCGACGGCGCGGTCGTGAAGCTCAACAGCCTCAGCGATCGCGAGAAGCTCGGCGCGACGAGCAAGGTTCCGCGCTGGGCCATCGCTTATAAATACCCGCCAGAGGAAAAGGAGACGGTCATCCGCGACATTCAGCTCTCCGTCGGGCGCACAGGCAGGATCACGCCGACCGCTGTGTTCGATCCCATCCGCCTCTGCGGCACGAGCGTCGAGCGCGCGACGCTGCACAACCAGGACTTCATCGACGCGCTCGACGTGCGCGTCGGCGATACGGTGCGCGTCTATAAGTCCGGCGAGATCATCCCGAAAATCAAGGAGGTCGTGAGGGAGAAGCGTCCCTCTGGCACGGTGCCGTTCTGCATCGGCGACCGCTGCCCCGTCTGCGGCGCGCCTGCCGTGCGCATGGAGGACACGGCGGATATCAAGTGTCAGAATCCGAGCTGCCCCGCGCAGCTCGAGAACCACCTGCTGAACTTCGTGAGCCGCGGCGCGATGGATATCAAGGGCTTCGGCGAGGCCGCGGTGCATGCGCTCATCGAAAAGGGCTACCTGCAGAGCATCGCGGATATCTATCATCTGCGCGAGCACAGGGATGCGCTGCTCGCGGAGGGCATCGTCGGCAAGGAGAAGAATACGGACAAGCTGCTCGCGGCCATCGAGGCGAGCAAGGAAAATGCGCCCGAGCGGCTCGTCACAGGTTTCGGCATTCCGGGCATCGGCCGTGCGGCGGCGCGCGAGCTCATGCGCAACTTCCATTCAGTACAGGCGCTCATGGCGGCGGATGAGACGGCGCTGCTCGCGGTTCGCGACATGGGAGACATCAGCGCGCGCGCCATCGTGCAGTTCTTTGCCGACGAGGAGAATCGGCGGCAGATTGCCGATATGGCCGCGCAGGGCGTGCGTATGGAGGCGGAGCAGGCAGCGGCGCTCGACGATACGCTCGGCGGCAAGACATTCGTGATCACGGGCACGCTGCCGACGCTCGGACGCAAGGAGTGCGCCGCGCTCATCGAGGCGCACGGCGGCCGCGTCACAGGCTCTGTCTCAAAGAAGACGGACTACCTCGTCGCGGGCGAGGCCGCAGGCAGCAAGCTCCAGAAGGCGCAGACGCTCGGCATCCCCGTGCTCGACGAGGCGGGCCTGCGGGCGCTGCTCCCTTGAAAATAAAGGAACCACTGATTCATTCGGCACTCCGTCTTCACGCGTCTGCACTGTCCTCTCGTCGTCGACAAATCCTCAGCGTAGCTTCGGCTACGCCTGCGGTTTGTCTCCTAGAGAGATACAGCGCATCCACGTAAATCCGGAGCACCTCATTTAATCAGCGGTTCCTAAAAGAAAAGAAGAGGTACGAGCCATCGGCTCGTACCTCTTCTTTATCAAATTCTTGATTTTGCGCAAAACCATGAATCAGAGGGCGCGTTCCACCTTGCCGGAACGCAGGCAGCGCGTGCAGACGTTGATGCGCTTCACCTCGCCGTCAACCACTGCGCGGACGCGTTGGATGTTCGGCTTCCAGGAACGCTTCGTCTTCAGGTGGGAGTGGCTGACGTTGTTGCCAGACAGCTCACCTTTGTTGCAGACTTCGCAAACATGTGCCATGTGTGTTACACCTCCTTACGTTGAAATCTGGGTTTTGATTTCAAATGGTTCGTGGAGAACAGGACGCTCTCGCACACAATATGGATAGTATAGCACAAAGACAGGATGGGCGCAAGTATTTTTCCTTGACGGACGATGAAGGGGGATGACGGACGATTTGATGCGCATTCTTGCTCCGCAGTTCCTTATTTCTTTTTGCCGCCGCCGCTCTTTTTCTTGTTCTTCTTCGCCTTTTTCTTGCTGTGCTTGCTCGGCGTGATTTCTGATGCGTTGGTGCCGGGGGGCGGGGCGATGCGGCCGCTCGCGATGTCATCGATGGTGACGATGGTCGCCTGGGGCGGCGCGGGGATGTGGAAGGCCGGCGGCGCGGCCTTGTGCTCTGCCTGGCGCTTGGCGAGATATTCGAAGAGGCAGCCTTCGCGCAGGCCGTGGTTCGAGAAGACGATCTCACCGATGTGGCAGATGCGCAGGATGAGCACGAGCGGCGTCAGACCGCCGACGATGACGTCGGAGCGGTCGCTCGTGAGGCCGGAGATGTCTTCGCGCCCCGCGCGGTCACGGGAGATGAGGTCGGTCATGATGTCCGTCGCGTCATCGGCCGGCAGTGTGAAGCCGTGGATGTCGGGGACGTCGCCCGCATCAGTGTGCCAGCGGTTGCGCGCGATCTTCGCGAGGGTGCGGTTCGAGCCGCCGAGGCAGACGAGCGGGATTTTGTGGGCGCTCAGGAGCCAGTCGAGGTTGGAGAGGGCCTTTTCGACGACGGTCATCGCCTGGAACAGGCTGGCCGCTGTGATGCGGTCCTCGAGGTGGAAGCGCTGAGAGATCGTGACGGAGCCGAACGGCAGGCTCGTGAGGTTCACGGGCTTGCCGTCCTGCACGAGGATGAGCTCGGTGCTCGCGCCGCCGGTATCCATGAGGAGGCAGTTGTGCAGCGGCAGGGTGTGGGCGGCGCCAAGGTAGTCGAGGTAGGCCTCCCGCTCGCCGGAGATGACCTCCAGGCTGAGCCCTGTCTCGTTTTTGACGCGCTTGAGGAATTCCTTCTGGTTCTTGGCCTGACGCGTCGCGGCCGTGCCGATGGCGACGACATGGGTGTTCGGCAGGCCGTCGATGATGCCCTTGAATTTTTTCAGGGCCTCGAGCGTGCGGTCCATGGGTACTTTCTGGAGGATGCGCTCCGGGCCCATGTTCTCCGACAGGCGGACGTATTCCTTGAGCTGGTGCGTGACGCGCAGAAAATTCCCCTCGGTGATCTGCGTGATGCGCAGGCGGATGGAGTTCGAGCCGAGATCGATGACGACAAAATTTTCCATGTTGATGACCTCCTTACTGATTTTTACTATTAAATCCCCAAGAACGCAAGCCGCAGGCGCAGCGTGATTGGCTGGATTTACTGCAAGGACGGGCGCACAATGTCCACAAAGTGGACGTTTGTGCGTTGAGTTTACTATGTAAATCCCCAAGAACGCAAGCCGCAGGCGCAGCGCGATTGGCTGGATTTACTGCAAGGGCGGGCGCACAATGTCCACAAAGTGGACGTTTGTGCGTTGAGTTTCCTATGGTATTGCCGCTCGTCCGTCCTGGTGGCTGCGTCTGTGCGCCGGGCGGCTCAGCGGCTGGGGGATTCGATGGTTTCTTCGTGGCGCTGCATGGGCGTGAAGACGCCCGGGGTTTCCTTGGCCTCGCGGCGGGCGGCTTTCTGCTTTTCAATCTGCCGGGCGGCCTGGTCGATGAAGCGGTCCTGACTGCTCAGCGGCTCCTGGTTGCGGCGGTTGATGTGCGTGAAGCGGTCGCAGACGAGCAGGCGCGCCTGTACGTTGTCCGCCCACATGATCTCGAAGATCCGCATGGTGCGCTGATGCAGATCCTCCTGCTCCACGGGGAACAGGAGCTCGACGCGGCGGTCGAGGTTGCGCGTCATCATGTCGGCGGACGCGAGGTAGACGTCCTCGTTGCCGTCATGATAGAAATAGTAGATGCGGCTGTGCTCGAGAAACCGCCCGACGATGGAATGCACCTCGATATTGTCGCTGACGCCCGGGATGCCCGTGCGCAGGCAGCAGATGCCGCGCACGATGAGCTGGATCTTGACGCCCGCGGCCGAGGCCTCGTAGAGCTTGGCGATGACATCCGGGTCGGAGAGAGAGTTCATCTTCATCTTGATGAGGGCTGGCCGACCCGCTTTGGCGGCTTCGATCTCCGCGTCGACCTTTTCGTAGATGAACTTGCGGATGTAGCGCGGCGAGATGTGGAGCTTGTGGAAATACGGCGGCCGCGAGTAGCCGGAGAGCATATTGAAGAGGTTCGAGGCGTCGACGCCGAGGTCGCGGTCCGAGGTGAAAAGCCCCATGTCCGTGTAGAAATGCGCGGTGACATCGTTGTAGTTGCCCGTACCGAGATGCAGGTAGCGGCGGATGCCGTCCTCGTCGCGGCGGATGACGAGCGCGATCTTGGAGTGCGTCTTGAGGCCGACGAGGCCGTAGATGACATGACAGCCCATCTTCTCGAGCTGGCGCGACCAGCGCACGTTGTTCTGCTCGTCGAAGCGCGCCTTGACCTCGACGAGGACTGTGACCTGCTTGCCGGCCTGCGCGGCCTGCCCGAGATACTTGATAATGGGGGAGCCGGAGGAGACGCGGTAGAGCGTCATTTTAATCGCGAGGACGTCCGGGTCGGTGGCTGCCTGGTGGATGAAGTTCACGACGGAGCTGAACGAGTCGTAGGGGTGCTGCATGAGGTAGTCCTGCGCGCGGATGTGCTCGAAGATGTTGCCGTCCATCGTGAGGTCGGGATGCTTGTAGCTCTCGAACGGCTGGTAGCGCAGCGCGTCATGGCCATCGATGGTCCCCGGCAGCTTCTTGAGGAAGGTCAGGTCGATCGGGCCGTGGATGTGGTAGATGGCGTTCTCGTCGACGCCGAGCCGTTCGATGAGGTGATCGCAGAGCTCTGGCTCCATGCCCGCCTCGACCTCGAGGCGCATGACGGAGCCATGCTCGCGGGCGCGCAGCTGCGTCTGCACGGCGCGCAGGAGGTCGGGCGCGTCCTGATCCGCCACGTCGAGATCCATATCGCGCGTCACGCGGTAGGCAGAGGCACTCTCAATCGTGAAGCCGTGGAACAGCGTGTGGAGGAACTCGCGGATGACGTCCTCCGCGAGGATGAAGGCATTTTCCTCCTCCGTGAGCGGGATGAAGCGGGGGAAGACATCCGGCACGCGCACGGTCGCGAATTTCTTGTCCTGCGTGGTGTCATCGACGAGCTGTACCGCGATGTTCAGCGAGTCGTTTTTCAGGAAGGGGAAGGGACGCGAGGAATCATCCGCCATCGGTGTGAGTACGGGATAGATCTCGTCGTCGTAGAAGCGGCGGAGGACGTCGTACTGCCGGTCTGTCAGTTCCTTGATGCGGCGGATGTGGATGCCCTCGCGTTCTAGTTCTGGCAGCAGGGATTTGTTGTAAATGTTGTAGCGCTCGGCCACGGCCTCATGCTCGCACTTCGAGATGGCGCGGATCTGCGCCGCAGCCGTCATGCCCGAGCTGTCCACGGACTGCACGCCGCCGGCGGCGAGCTTGTAGAGCGAGGCGACGCGCACCATGAAGAACTCGTCGACGTTGCTCTGCGTGATGCCGAGGAAGTTCAGGCGCTCGAGCAGCGGGTTGCCGGTATTCCGGGCCTCTTCGAGCACGCGGGCGTTGAAATCCAGCCAGCTCAGCTCGCGGTTCGTATAATATTCGGGCTTCGTGTATTTTTTCTTTATCTCGCTCATTTCTTGAGACTCCTCCTCTGCTTGAGCACGGCGGGGATGCCGTAGACCTCGCGGAACAGCTTTGCCTTGCGCTGGAAGGCCCATTCCTCGAGCGCGAGGTTCTCCATAGAGTGGGCCGTGATGGTGACAGCGTCCTCGCGGACGGAGACGCTGATGCTCTTGATTTTCTGCTGGCGGGAGTCGTCCATCGCGTCGGCCAGTCGCACGATGGCGACGAGCTTGGCGACTGTCATCTGGATATCTGCGCCGAGGTGGCTGTAATGGTGCTGGCGGACCTCGGGCGCTTCAGCGCTGTGATAGCGCGCAATCTCCGCGATGATTTCGTTCTCATCGTCTGAGAGGCCGATGACGGGATTCGCCTCGATGATGTAGGCGGAGTGGCGGTAGTGCCCGTGCGCCTGGATGAAATTCCCCAGATCTTCGAGCCGCACGCCGATTTCGAGCAGCAGGCGCTCACGTTGCCCGAGGCGGTGCAGCTTCCTGAGCTGGTCGTAGAGGTGTAGCGCGAGTTTCAATGTGATGGCGCGGTGCGCGTCGTCCGACTGATAGCGCCGCGCACGGTTCTCCGCCACCGTGCGGATGATGCCGTCGAAGTCTGTCTTGAGGAAACCGTCCTTCGCCGCCTGGTGCAGCGCGAGACCGTTCAGGATGTTGAGGCGCGTCAGATAGAGGTGGCCCGCATGCGTCATGGAGATGATCTGGCGGATTATCAGCAGAGAGGGAATCACGCGCGAGGCCGCTGTCTCATCCATTTTGAAATGGTGGCGCAGATACTCCTGCGACGCGTGCAGGTTGTCCTGCTCGATGGCCTGGAACTGCTGCTGCGTCATCGGCGCGATGTCCTCGCCAGGCTGCAGCAGCATATCGTTGAAATGGGAGAAATCCTGGAGAATCAGGTTCGCCTCCCGCCCTTCTGCCTCCAGGCGGTGGCGCAGCGCCTGCAGCTTCGAGCTGATGTAGTCGCTGATGATGCCGCTGACATCGGTCGCGGCATGGCGGAGGTCATTCGTCAGTTGGTCGATTTCGAGATACCCTAGACCGATGTTCCAGGCGTGGACGAATTGGCCGTGGTCGAAATGCGAGAGCGTCGCGGCGACCGAACCGATGGAGAGCAGATACGTCGAACGCTCCGCAATCTTGTGGAAGAGCTTCGTGCCGCCCATGAGCGCCGTCGCGCGCAGAAAGTTGATCTGGCTCGTGCTCAGCCAGGTCACCGCGAGTCCTGTGCGCACCTCGATTTGCTCGGCGAGATAGCGCGCCGTGACATCGTCGATGAGCTGCTGACTGGCCCAGAAGTGGTAGCGTTTCACGCCGTAGTCTTTGAGCACCTGCTGAAACCCCTGGAGGGAGAAGATGATCTTCCCCAGCTCGTTTTGGTAGATTTTTGACTTGTCCATGCGCTGCACGAACTTTGCCGAAGCCATGTGCTCCACGACGTGCAGCGGTTTTAGGCTCACGATGAGCATCTCGAGTTTGGCGGTCGACATGTAGATGACGCCGAAAAGATTTTTCGCAGCCATGCCATCCAATCCTTTCTTATGTTCTTTATGACCATTTCGCCACGGAAAAGGAAAATCCTGCCGGATGGCCATAAGATAAAGGATACGCCGCTGAGACCGCAGATTTGTAAACGGAATGTAAATCTTTCGTAAAGAAAGCAATGGGGCAAGTTAAAGCATCTTTTCACGCCATTCTTTCGGCGTCATGTGGAACATCGAGCGGAAGGCACGGGAGAAAGTAGAGTAGTCGCGGAAGCCGCAACTGTAGCAGATGTCTGTGACAGACTCTTTGCCAGCAAGCAGATGGCGCGCAGCAAGCAGGCGCTTGCTCGTGATATATTGGTGGATACTGTAACCCGTCTCTCGCTTGAACTTGCGCATGAGGTAATACTTGCTGAGGTAGATTTTGCCGGCGAGCGTGTCGATGGAGAGATCGGCGTCTAGGTGCTCGTTGATATAGGAGAGGATATACTGGATTTTCTCATCGTAAGAGGAGGCGTGCAGCTCTCCGAGCTCGTGCGCGAGCAGGGCGCGGTTGAGAAGGATCATGAACTCGATGAAGAGAATCTCCGTGTAGAGGCCGTTGGCAAATCCCTTCGCGTGCGCTGTATGCTCGAGCTTCTCCATGTGGAACAGGAGGTCGTGGCTGAGCCCCGTGCCCGCATGCATGACGCGCGAGGTCTCCCGTGCCCTGCGGAAGCAGGTGGCGAGGTTGTCTTGCCCGCGCGTGCAGCGCGCGAGGAAGGCAGGTGCGACGTAGATGACGATGCGCTCATAGGGAGCGCCTGCGTGGAGTACGGGGCGATGGATTTCGCCAGCGGAGACGAAGATGATGTCGCGGGCGGCGAGAGGATAGCTGCGCCCTTCGATGATATATTCAGCATTGCCGCTGAGGAAGAGGATGATTTTATGAAAATCGTGATAGTGGAAAGGGATAGGAGCGAGGCGAGCGTCCTTCAGGCGGAAGACGCGAAAGTCGCGTAGCAGGTACCCCTTTTTTTCGTAAGTATCCATGGCTGCTCCTTGCTTGGCGGCATCGGCACGCGAGAAGCGACTGCCGAGATGCCGCTGGCAGATGATTGCTTGACAGGGAAGAATTATCTGGATGTATCCAGACGTTGGACTTCCCCTGGCGTTATTCGTGTCTATTATAGAATCTGTGAGCATTTTTTGCAATCAATACAGCAGGATTATTGTTTTTATGGCGTAAAGTGCTTGGTATAATGAACCCATGAAATGAAAGGGAGGCGTCCGATATGATGATGGTGATGAGTTATACGGTGGACGGGAAAGAGTATCTGGTGCTGAATGCAAGCGCGGAGGGGAGCTACCTGCCGGGGACGGCAGGCGTCCGCCTGTTGGCTGATCGCCGTCAGGGCGTTGGTGCTGACCGCATCCTTGTATTCACGGGCACCAAGGCAGAGCCGTCGTTGCTCGTCTATACGCCGGAAGGTGAGGCGGCAAAGGCAGAGCCTGCAGATTACAAGGTGCTCGTCCGCTATCTCGCAGAGGAACATCTCGCGGCGAGTCCGGCTGAGATTGCGCATGCGTTTGGTGATCGCGCATTCGTCGAGGCATTCGAGGGCGGAGAGGTCGCGCGCGTCGAGTTCCGTGTGACGGCGTCTTTTGCACTGCGTATGCGCGAGGCGGACGAGCGGGCAGAGCGTCTCGTGGGCTGAGCGCGAAAGTGAAAACACCCTTCCCGCGTGCTGCAACATGTGTCGTGGCACGCGGGAAGGGTGTTTTTTGTAAAAAGAGCAGCTGCGTCCGCTGTCATTCCAGGACGTCCTTGTGCGCATTGATGATTTCGCCCATGAGCATCTTTCCTAAGATATCAGGATGGAGACCATCGATGGAGAGCCCGGGATCGAGGTACATCTGACGCTGGTCGTAGAAATACGGTTCGAGGTCGATATGGTAGGGCTGCGCTTTGATGTAGCCGTTGATATGGTTGAGCTTGTCGTGCCAGAGCGGATCGGTTTCCGTATGGAACGCGTAGCGGATGTTCGCCGGATGGATGGGCATGAGCGTGAGGAAGACGGGCCGGATGTCGTTCGCCTCGCAGAGCGCCTTGATGCGCGCGAGATCCTTTATGACGTCGTCGGCCTTGATGCCGGGGTCGCGCAGGCTATTCGAACCGGTGAGGATGATAAGGTTCTGCGGTCGCAGCGGCAGGACATCTTGTTCGAAGCGCGCGAGCGTCATGCGACTCGTGTCGCCGCTGCGCCCGATGTTGACCGCGGGGAAGTCGAGGTATGTCGCATAGCTGTACTCGAGCGCCGAGGGCGGGTAGGAGACGGCTCCCCCGCCGTGCGTGATGCTGTCGCCGAAGAGCGCGACACGGACGTGCGTGCGCTCCGGCATGACGAAATGCGCCGTGTCGGAGTAATGGCCGATGGTCTTTCCGTCAGGGCCGAGTGCGCGCACGCGCCAGTAATAGTCGCCGGCGTAGGGACGCGCGTATTCGTCGTAGCAGTTCGCTGCGCTGTGCACCTCGCGGTGCCAGGCGCACTGCGGCGATGGCTCCGTGCCATGCTCGTCAGCGGGCGGCTGTGTGAGGAGTTCTACCTCGTAATGCGTGATGCCGTGCAGTGGAATCCAGCTGTAGACGGGGTAGAGCGGCATAGAGAAATCCGGCATGCGGTCATACTCGTTGAGCAGCGGTGCATCTGGCGGCGTGAGCGCCCAATCGATGGTCAGCGGCTCTGCCTTCGAGAATTCTCCGATGGGCTCGAGATGCAGGCCGAGCGCACGTACGCGCCAGTAGAGCTGTGTGAATTGCTGGTATTTCCGCAGGTCGGCCTGCCAGCCGTTCGTGAAGACTTCGCGCGTACTTTCGAGGTGGCCGTTTGGCGATAGGGCGATGCCGCCCTCCGTCTGCGGCGGTTCGGAGAGGAGTTCGACCTCGTAGCAGACGGCGCCGGGAACCGTGTGCCAGAGCAGGAATGGCATGGAGCTTGCAGGAGCGCTCGGCGTGTAGTGAGAGATCGTCACGGGCACGGGCGGCGTCGTGTAATCTGGGTTCGCGATAGGCTCCGAGGGCGCGACGAGCGCTCCGAAGAGTCCGATGGGCGTCACGCGGTAATACATCGGAATGGCACCTGTCGGTACGACATAGCTGTTTGTAAAGGTTGTTTCCGTATGGAGTAGGTGATACTCAGGAGAGCCGTCTACGCGGCCCGTCGTCTTAGTATAGGTGTCGATGCGATAACGGCACGGGTAGGGAGATTTTTTCCAGGTGAGGCGCAGGCGTCCCTGGACTTCTTCATGGAAGGAGGCACGGAGTGCCTGGCCGCGCAGGCCGAGGGGGTCACTTTTTTCTATGGCGAAGATGCTCACGAGGCAGAGCCCTGCGATGAGCAGTAAGAAGACAAAGAACTTTTTCAACGATTTCGGCTCCTGCATTTTATGATATAATCCTAGTATATCATAAAATGCAGTGCTTAAGGAACCACTGTTTAATTCGGCGCTCCGTCTTCACGCGTCTGCACTGTCCTCTCGTCGTCGACAAACCTCAGCGTAGCTTCGGCTACGCCAGCGGTTTGTCTCCGAAGAGTACAGCGCATCCACGTAAATCCGGAGCACCTCATTTAATCAGCGTCTCCTTAAGGAACCACTGTTTAATTCAGCACTCTGAATTCGCGTAGATGCGTGATACCGGTGCGCTTCTTGTCTCAGCGGTCTGGAGGAGGATTTTCCAATGGAGAGGGAGAAAAAAAGCGGAAATGATGTACATGGGCTCGTGATCGTCCATACGGGAGACGGCAAGGGCAAGACGACGGCCGCGCTCGGGCTCGCGCTGCGCGCCTGGGGAGATGGGCTGCGCGTCCTCGTGCTGCAATTCATCAAGAGCGGCGGCGACTATGGAGAGCGCAAGGGCTTCGCGGCGCTCGCGGCGGCAGACGGGCGCATGGAAATGCGGTCGTGCGGCAGGGGCTTCACCATGCGCGGTCATGTGCCACCAGAGGAACACCGCCGCGCGGCAAAGGAAGCGCTTGCCGATGCGCACGCGGCCATCGTGAGCGGCCGCTATGACCTCATCGTGCTCGACGAGATCAACTATGCCGTGAAATTCGGCCTGCTGCGCGTGGAAGATGTGATTGACCTGCTGAAAGCGCGTCCCGCCGCACTCCATCTCGTGCTCACAGGACGAGATGCCGCGCCAGAAATCATCGCCCGCGCAGATCTCGTGACGGAGATGCGCCTCGTGAAGCACCCGTATCAAGCTGGCATCAAGGCGCAGCGTGGCATAGAGTTTTAAGGAAGTATTGATTCATTCAGCACTTCATCTTCACGCGTCTGCGCTGTCCTCTCGTCGCCCTATAATCTTCAGTGTAGCTCGCGACGTCTCCGGGTTGTCTCCTAGAGAGATACAGCTCATCCGCGTAAATCCGGAGGACTTCATTTAATCAGCGATTCCTTAAGGAATCACTGCAACGGACGGTCAATTCTTTTCTTTCCTTTAAAAATGTGCTATGATAAGCATTGTGTATCTTCATAGATTAGGAGGTCGTTTTTTGGCTCCAGCAATTACTTATGAACTCATAGCGAAGGACGAGCGCACGGGGGCGCGGGCGGGAATCATCCATACGCCGCACGGTAGCTTCGAGACGCCAATCTTCATGCCAGTCGGCACGCAGGCGTCGGTGAAGGGCGTCTCGCCGGACGAGCTCAAGGATCTCGGCGCGGGCATCATTCTCTCGAATACGTATCATCTGTTCCTGCGGCCGGGCATGGAGCTCATCCGCGAGGCGGGCGGTCTGCACAAGTTCATGCACTGGGATCGTGCGATTCTCACGGACAGCGGCGGGTTCCAGGTGTTCAGCCTCGGCGATCTGCGCAAGATCACGGAGGAGGGCGTGACGTTCCGCTCGCATATCGACGGTTCGAAGAAGTTCCTCTCGCCAGAGGTGTCGATGCAGGTGCAGATGTGCCTCGGCTCGGATATCGTCATGGCGTTCGATGAGTGTGTGCCGTATCCCGCGGACTACGAGTACGCGAAGCGCTCGACGGAGCGCACGCAGCGCTGGGCGGAGCGGTGCCAGCGCGCGATGACGGCGCCGCAGCAGGGGCTTTTCGGCATCGTGCAGGGCGGCATGTACAAGGATCTGCGCCGCTGGCACGCCGCGCGGCTCGTGGAGATGGATCTGCCGGGCTACGCGGTCGGCGGACTCTCCGTCGGCGAGCCGCCGGAGCTCATGTACGAGATGCTTTCTTACTCGACGTCGCTGCTGCCGGAGTATAAGCCTCGGTACCTCATGGGCGTCGGCACGCCGGATCATCTCGTCGAGGGCGTTGCGCGCGGCATCGATATGTTCGACTGCGTCTATCCGACGCGCGTCGCGCGCAACGGCATGGCGATGACGTGGACGGGCCGCCTCGTGATGAAGAATGCAAACCTCGAGCATGATCATCGGGTCATCGAGGAGGGCTGCGGCTGCTACGCGTGCCGCAACGGCTATACGCGCGCCTACATCCGCCACCTCGTGCGGGCGGGCGAGATTTTCGGCCTGCGGCTGCTCTCGCTGCACAACCTGTATTTCCTCGAGGAGTTCGTGCGCCGCATGCGCGCCGCCATCATCGAGGGACGGTTCGAGAGCTTCCGCAGCGAGTTCCTCGCAGGCTACGATCCGCACAGGAAGCAGGCAATCTGACAAGAAGGCTTGCGGGGTGCCCATGTGTTGGGGCGCCCAAAGCAGAAAGGGGTATCTTATGACACAGGAAGTCCAGAGCACAGTTCTGATGATCGCGGTGATGGTCGCGCTCTTCTATTTCATGCTGTATCGTCCGCAGAAGAAGCAGGCCGCGAAGCGCAAAGCGCTGCTCGACAGCCTCGAGATCGGCGTCGAGGTCGTCACGATCGGCGGCATCTACGGGAAGATCACGGCGCTTGACAAGAAGACGGCGACGCTTGAGGTCGCGCCGGGGACGAAGATCACGTTCGCGCGCGCGGCCATCAACGGCAAAGTCACGAAGGATGCAGAACAATGAATGAAGAATTGCTGCTCGCGGCCAAGCGCCGCCTGCGCACGGAGATGACGCGCCGTCGACGCACCATCCCGGAGGCGGAGCGGGAGGCGGCGAGCCGCGCCATGTGCGGGACGCTTTGCGCGCTGCCGCGGTACCAGGCGGCGCGGACGGTATTCGCCTATGCGTCGATGCCGGAGGAGGTGCAGCTCGACGGACTGCTCGCGCACGCTCTTGCAGACGGCAAGCGCGTCGCCATCCCCTGGATCACGGGGCGCGGCACGATGGAGGCCGTAGAGCTTCCATCGCTCGCGGTGCTCGAGCGCGGCGCCTATGGCATCCGCAATGTGCCGGAGCATCTGCGCCGCGCTGTCGCGCCGGAGGAGATCGACCTCGCCATCGTGCCGGGGGCGGCGTTCACCGCGGAGGGGGCGCGCCTCGGGCTCGGCGGTGGCTACTATGACCGCTATCTCGGCGCGCGGGCGCGCGGCGCGTACCGCATCGCGCTTGCGTTCGACGCGCTCCTCACCGCTGAGGTGCCGATGGCGGCACATGACATCGACGTGGCGGAGATCATCACGGAGTCGCGTCATCTGGTTTGCAGGAAGAAACGGTGAGAGTCTATGGAAATCAAGATTGGCATGGCGAAGACCGCCAAGTATGCCAATGAGTACTGCGGTGATACCTGCGATCTCGCGGAGCGTCCGCACGGCGGCATCTCCGCCATCATCGCGGACGGGCAGGGCAATGGCCTCGCGGCACATCATACGAGCAGCTGGGTCGTCACGAAGGCGACGCAGCTCATCGGCGACGGCGCGCGCGACGGCGCTGTCGCGCGCGCTGTGCACGACTATCTCTACGCGATGAAGGATCGCAAGGTCTCCTGCACGCTCACGGTCATCAGCGCGGATCTCGAGTCGGAGACGGTCGTCATCAGTCGCAACTCCAACTGTCCGACTATCGTCGTGACGCCGGAGTACGAGAGCGTCTACGACGACGAGGTCGCGCCCATCGGCGTGCACCGACACATGAAGCCGCGCATGTACGAGGTGCCCTTCACGCCGGGCATGCTCGTCGTCTCGTATACAGACGGCATCGCGCATGCGGGCCGGAAGCATACGGGACATGATGCGGACTTTGAGAAAATCATGGAAATCATCCGCAAGAACACGGCGGAGGATGTGGACTACATAGCGCGCAGCATCATGGAGTACGCGCTCTTCCTCGACAAGGAGAAGGCGTCGGATGATATGACGGTCGTCGTGCTCGGCATTACGGAGGATTCCCCGGGTGCGAAGATCGAGGAGCTCAAGGCCGTTTATCCGTTTTGAGGGGCTCGTGCGGGCTCTTTGGGAGGTATGGCAGTATGCGGATTGCAATCGTCGGTGTCTGCGCGTCGGGAAAGACGACGCTCGTAGCGGGGCTGCGGGCGGCGGGCTACGACGCCTACAATGTGGCGCAGGAGCATTCCTGCATCCATGATTTCTGGAACAAGCACCATCCCGACGTGCTCGTGATGATCGACGCGACGCTCCCGGCCATCCACAAGCGCCGCCTTGTCTATTGGGGCGAGGATCGGCTCGCCGTCCAGCACAAGCGGCTCGCCGATGCCCGCGCGCACGCGGACCTCTATATTCAGACGGACGCGCTCGACGCAGACGCCGTGCGGGAGAAGGTCATCGCGTTCTTGAAAACGCAGCAGGATGCGTCCGCGACAGAGCCGGCACACTGACAGCCTGTTGACTATATTGTTTTGGCATCATAGAAGGGGAGCGCTGGCGTGGTCGGTGATTCCTTCATTCATAAATAAATAGGAGCGCTGCTGCGCTCCATGAGAAAGGATTGAATCAGTTGAGAAAAGACAGTCTCCTGAAGCTCATCGTCTGTGTCGTGGCGATTGTCGGCATTTTCCTCGCTTTCGTCCGTCCGTTGGCGAACTCCATTCGCCAGGGCCTCGACCTGCAGGGCGGCACGCATGTCGTGCTCGAGGCCGAGGATACGGATATCGCGAAGGTCAATGACGACGCGATGAACCGCGTCGTCACCATCATGGAGAAGCGCGTCAACGCGCTCGGCCTCACCGAGCCAATCATCCAGCGCGAGGGCGAGCGCCGCGTCATCATCGAACTGCCGGGTGTCAAGGATCCGGATGCCGCCATCAAGACCATCGGCAAGACGGCGATGCTCGAGTTCAAAGACGAGGACGGCAACACGGTGCTCACAGGTACCGACCTCAAAGACGCGCAGGCGGCGACGAACCAGCAGAATGGACAGAACGTCGTCAACCTCGAGTTCACGGATGAGGGTGCGAAGAAGTTCGCGGATCTCACCTCGAAGAACGTCGGCCGCACGATTGCCATCCTGCTCGACGGCGAGGTGCTCACAGCGCCGAACGTGCGCGAGCCAATCCTCGGCGGCAAGGCGGAGATCTCCGGCCAGAAGTCGCTCGAGGAGGCGCAGAATCTCGCGGTCGTCCTCCGGAGCGGCGCGCTGCCCGTGAAGGTCAACATCATCGAGACGCGCACGGTCGGCCCGTCCCTCGGCCAGGACTCCAAGGATAAATCGGAGTTCGCGTTTGCCGTCGGCATCGGCGCCGTGCTGCTCTTCATGCTGCTCTTTTACCGCGTCTCCGGCTTCATCGCAGACGTCGCGCTCATGGCCTATACGATCATGCTGCTCGCGCTGCTCTACGTCCTCGATGCGACATTGACGCTGCCGGGCGTCGCGGGTATCATCCTTTCCATCGGCATGGCGGTCGATGCGAACGTGCTGATTTTCGAGCATTTCAAGGAGGAGTACCAGATCCAGGGCAAGACGCTGCGGCTCTCGATGGATTCTGGCTTCAAGCGCGCGTTCACGACGATCTTCGACTCGAATGTCACGACGCTCATCGCGGCGGGCGTGCTCTTCTTCCTCGGCACGGGCACGATCCGCGGCTTCGCCATCACGCTCGGCCTCGGCACGCTGCTCTCGATGTTCACGGCCATCACGCTCACGCAGTACATGCTGAAGCTGATGATTGCCTCGAAGCTCTTCAGCAATCCTGCCGCCTACGGCGCGACGGGCTTCATGCTTTGGAAAAAGGAGGATTTGAAGAAGAATGCCTAAATTCGATCTTGCGGGCCATCGGAAAATCTGGTTCCTTATTTCCGCGCTCATCATCATTCCCGGTATCATCTGCATGTTCGTGCGGGGCTTCAATTTCGGTATCGACTTCACGGGCGGCACGATCATCGACCTCAAGTTCGCGCAGCCGGTCACGATCGCCGAGGTGCGCACGAGTCTCGCGAAGTACGGCCTCGACGGCAGCACCATTCAGCTCTCCGGCGCGCAGTCGGATGTCACTTCCTCGGAGGACGTGATGATCCGCACGACGGATCTCGAGGAGGAACAGCGCAAGGAAGTCATGGCGACACTCAAGCAGGACGTCGGCGACTATACGGTGCTGCGTGAGGAGAAGGTCGGCGCGACCATCGGCGGCGAGCTCATCACGAACGCGCTCGAGGCGCTCGTCATCTCCTGGGCGCTCATCATCCTCTACGTCGCCTATCGTTTCGAGTGGAAGTTCGGTGTGGCGGCTGTGCTCGCGCTCATCCACGATATCCTCATCGTGCTCTCGGTCTTCTCGCTCACGCAGCGGCAGATCGACTCCTCGTTCATCGCGGCGCTTCTGACCATCGTCGGTTACTCGATCAACGATACCATCGTCATCTTCGACCGCATCCGCGAGAACCTGCGCCTGCATTTCCGCAGGAATGGCGACGTGAACGCGCTCGTCAACACGAGCGTTTACCAGACCCTCACGCGTTCGCTCTACACGGTGTTCACTGTGCTCTTCACGACGTTCGCGCTCTATTTCTTCGGCGGCGAGACGACGAAGGACTTTGCGTTCGCGCTGCTCGTCGGCTTCGGCGTCGGCTGCTATTCGTCCATCTTCATCGCGAGCCCGCTCTGGATCGTGTTCCGCGGCTGGTCGGAGAAACGCCACGCGGCGAAGGTCGCGGCGGCGAAATAAAGCGGCTTGCAGCTGGTAACGGCTGTGGCGCGGGAGCGTCTCATCTGTGTTTTTGCGGGGCTGTCGCATACGCGGCGGCCCCGTTGCTGTATGCGGCGAGCGCTTGCTCTGGATTGACTTTTCTCTTGATTTAGAGTAGGCTAAGTCTGTAGTTTCGTATTTTGGTCGTGAAGTGATGGCGTTTTCAATCGGAAAGGGGGAGCTTGTTGCTTCGGATTAAAGATTTTTCGGTGCCGTTTGACGATGAGACGCCGCTCGCGCAGTTGGCGGCGCAGAGGCTCGGCGTGCGCGCGGAGGAGATCGTCTCCGTCGCCATCGTGCGCAAGGCCGTCGACGCGCGGCGCTATCATGGCGCGCCGCTCCTCTTTGTCTACGTGCTCGATGTAGCAGTCAGGCAGGAGCGGGCGGTGCTCGCGCGGCTGCGGCGCGACCGCAAGGTGGAGCGGCGGCAGCCGCAGCCGCGGCCGCCCATCCTAGAGCGGCCGCTCGGGAAGGGAGAACGGCGTCCCGTTGTCGTGGGATTTGGTCCCGCGGGGATGTTCGCGGCACTCACGCTCGCGCGCGCGGGACAGGCGCCGCTCGTCCTGGAGCGCGGTCAGGATGTCGATACGCGTCATCGCGATATTTTGTCGTTCTGGCACGGCGGCGCCTTTTCGCCCACCTCGAATGTGCAGTTCGGCGAGGGCGGCGCGGGGACGTTCTCCGACGGCAAGCTCACGACGCGCATCAGCGATCCGCACATGCGCGATGTGCTCGAGGCATTCGTTGCGGCGGGCGCGCCGCAGGAGATCCTTTACCTGCATAAGCCGCACATCGGTACGGATCTTTTGCGCACGGTCGTAAAGAACCTGCGTGAGGAGATCCGCCGCCTTGGCGGCGAGGTGCGCTTCGGCGCGCAGGTCACGGATGTGGAGCTCGCGGGCGGACGGCTCGCCGCGCTCATCGTTGCGGGAGAGGAGCGCGTCGCGGCGGATGCAGCATTTTTCGGCATCGGCCATTCGGCGCGCGATACGTATGAGATGCTCTATGCGCGCGGGCTCGCGATGGAGGCGAAGGCGTTCGCTGTGGGCGTGCGCATCGAGCATCCGCAGGACTTCATCGACCGGGCGCAGTACGGCGCGGATGCCGGCCAGCCGCGATTGCCGGTCGCGGACTACGCGCTGACGTATCAGGATCGTGAGACGGGGCGCGGCGCGTACTCGTTCTGCATGTGTCCGGGCGGACAGGTCGTCGCGGCGGCCTCGGAGGCGGGTCGGCTCGTGACGAACGGCATGAGCAACTACCGCCGCGACTCCGGTGTCGCGAACGCCGCGTTGCTCGTGCAGGTGACGCCTGAGGATTTCGGTCCCGGCGTGCTCGCGGGCGTCGCGTTCCAGCGCGACTATGAGGCGCGCGCGTTCGCGGCGGGCGGCGGGGATTATTTTGCGCCCGTGCAGTCGGTCGGCGATTTCCTCGCGGGGCGCGCGGGGAGCAGTGATTTCCTCGTGCCGCCCTCCTACGCGCCGGGCGTGCGGACGGCGCGGCTCGCGGACTGCCTGCCGCCTGCCGTCTGTGCGACGCTCGCGCACGCGCTGCCGCAGTTCGACCGCCGCATCCCCGGCTTTGCCGCGCCGGATGTGCCGATGACGGGCATCGAGACGCGCTCGTCAGCGCCAGTGCGGATCCGCCGCGACCGGCAGACGTTCCTCGCCGAGCGGACGCCCGGCATCTATCCCATCGGGGAGGGGGCGGGCTACGCGGGTGGCATCATGAGTGCGGCCGTCGACGGCATGAAAGCGGCGCTCGCTTATCTGGAGGTCTGATGCTGTGCTGCGCCGAGGCGCCTGGTACGGGGCAGGCGGATGCCTGCGCTTGAACAGGGCCGCCGGGTGATGCGTGGCGGCAAGGGGAGCGGGCTCCCCAGCTTTTGCATTTTTGAGATTTAGGAGGATATTTTCATGGCAAGACTTTTTGGCACGGACGGCGTCCGTGGAGAGGCGAATGTGACCCTGCTGCCGGAGATGGCGTACCGTCTCGGCCGGGCGGCGACGCTGTATTTCGGACGCGAGTCGGACGAGCAGCCGCTCATCCTCATCGGCCGCGATACGCGCATTTCCGGTGAGATGTTCGCCTCGGCGCTCACGGCCGGCATCTGCTCCGCCGGCGGCCGCGCAATGCTCGCGGGGGTGATTCCGACGCCGGCTATCGCGTATCTCGCCCGCCGTCACAAGGCGAAGGCGGGCATCGTGATCTCCGCCTCGCACAATCCATTCCACGACAACGGCATCAAGTTCTTCGGCGGCGACGGCTACAAGCTGCCCGACGCGGTCGAGGATGAACTCGAGGCCATCGTGCATCAGCTCGAGCAGGATGACAACCTCGCGCGTCCCTCGGGCGACAAGATTGGCCATATCGAATACCGCACGGATCTTTTGAACCAGTATATCGAGTTCGTACTCTCCACCTGCAAGGAGCGTTTCGACGGGATGAGCGTCGTACTCGACTGCGCGAACGGTGCCGCCTACGAGGTCATGCCGCGCGTGCTGCGCGAGCTCGGCGCGAAGGTCAAGGTCATCCACGCGCTGCCGAACGGCGTCAACATCAACGATCACTGCGGCTCGACGCATCTCGAGTCGCTGCAGCGCGCCGTGCTCGAGAACCACGCGGATTTCGGCATCGCACACGACGGCGACGCCGACCGCTGCCTCTGCGTCGACGAGAAGGGACAGGTCATCGACGGCGATCATATCCTCGTGATGTGCGCGCAGGATATGATCAAGAAGGGCACGCTGCCCTACAATACGGTCGTGACGACGGTCATGGCGAACATCGGCTTCCATAAAGCCATCAAGGCGGCGGGCGGCCGTGCGGAGGTCACGCAGGTCGGCGACCGCTATGTGCTCGAGAATATGCTCAAGAACGGCTACAAGATCGGCGGCGAGCAGTCCGGCCATATCATCTTCACGGATTTCAGCACGACGGGCGACGGCCCCATCACGGCGCTCCAGGTGCTCTCTTCGCTCAAGCGCAGCGGCCGCAAGGCGTCTGATCTCACGAACCTCATGACGACGTATCCGCAGCTGCTCGTCAACGTCAAGGTCGCGACGAAGGACGGCTGGGAGGAGAACGAGGCCATCAAGGCGGCAATCGCCGCGGGCGAGCAGGAGCTCGGCAGCGACGGCCGCATCCTCGTGCGCCCGTCCGGCACGGAGCCGCTCATCCGCGTCATGGCGGAGGGACCGGATCAGGCACAGCTCGATACCATCTGCCATCGCATCGCCGATGTCGTGAAAAAGGAGCAGGGCTGATGCGGCAGGCCATCGTGCTCACGAGCTTCGGCGTCGCTGACGCCGCGGAGCGCGCACGGACCATCGACTGCATCGCGCTCGACCTGCGTGCGAAGTTCAAGGACTACGACGTGCTGGAGGCGTATACCTCGGCATTCCTGCGCAAGAAGATCCGCGCGCAGGAGGGGCGCGAGATTCCCGCGCTCCCTGATGTACTAGAGCGCCTCGTGCAGGACGCCTACACGCGCGCGCTCATCCTGCCCACGCATCTGACAGCGGGCGAGGAGTACGAGGCGAAAATCCGCGCGCCCTACGAGGCGTACCGCGACCGCCTCGCGGATCTGCGCCTCGCGGCGCCGGTGCTCGCGGGCGCGGAGGACGATCCGCGCGTGCTCACGGCGCTGCTCATGGATCTCCATGTACGGCCGGGCGAGCAGCTCGTGCTCATGGGGCATGGTTCGCCGCACCGCCACAACCCCGTCTACGACGCGCTGCAGGCGCATATCGACAGCGAGGGGCTGCCCATCCATGTCGGCGTGCTCGAGCCGTCGGACACGCCGCGCTTCGACGATGTACTCGCGCGCCTGCGCGCGTCGGCGGCATCGGAGGTACTGCTCGCGCCGCTCCTCCTGACGGGCGGCCGCCATGTGCGCCAGGATCTCGCGGGCGAGCAGCCGGACTCCTGGGCGTCGCGCCTCCGCACGGCGGGGTTTTCCGTGCGCGTGAGTATGCACGGCCTCGGTGAGTATCCCGCTTTCCGCGCGCTCTATCTCGCAAAGGCGGCAGAGGCACTGGCGTGATAACATGATGTTATCTATTTTTGAACAATAACCTATGGTAATAGTTCAGATACAAAGAAAATATTTCAAATTGTATAAACAATAATATATAATGATGTACAAAACGTTCCTATCAATACTATAATGAGGTGAGTGTATGTCAGAGCCAGTAACGACGAATCCCTTTGTCATCATGCTGATCAACATGACGGTTGTCTTCATCGTCCTCATCGCCTTGGGTTTGGTCATCAACCTGATTCACGCGATTGACCCGACCAAGGAGAAGGCGGCTCCCCAGAAGGAGGCACCGGCGCCAGCGCCGACACCTGCGGCGCCCGCTCCCGAGCCTGTGTCCGCGGACGGCGTATCGCCTGAGGTCATCGCTGTCATCGCCGCCGCGCTCGCGAGCTATGGCTACGGGCCGGCGGCCATCCGCGCCGTGCGCCCCATCGAGCGTGACGGCTGGAAGAACGCCGGCCGGAGCTTCGGCGTACAGCGGACGCTCGAATAAGACAGGAGGGGAGGAACCACCATGGAAATCATCAATGCTTTTGTCATTTCGCTGCAGGCCGTCTGGGCGGACAGCGGCTTCTCGGCGTTCACGATGGGCAACGCCATCATGATCCTCGTCGGCCTCGTGCTGCTCTACCTGGCGATTGCCAAGGAGTATGAGCCACTGCTGCTCGGCCCGATTGCCTTCGGCTGCATCCTCGCGAACTTCCCGCGCACGGGATTCCTCGAGGATCCAGGTCTCATGCTCGCGATCCACTACGGCATCGCGAACGAGATCTTCCCGCCGCTCATCTTCCTCGGCATCGGCGCGATGACGGACTTCGGCCCGCTCATCGCCCGTCCATCGACGTTGCTGCTGGGCGCGGCGGCGCAGATCGGCGTCTTCGTCTCGCTCGTCGGCGCGATGATGCTCGGTTTCACGGAGAAGGAGGCAGGCGCCATCGGCATCATCGGCGGCGCGGACGGCCCGACGGCCATCTACCTCTCCATCCAGATGGCGCCGCATCTCCTCGGCGCCATCGCGGTTGCCGCGTATTCCTACATGTCGCTCGTGCCGCTCATCCAGCCGCCGGTCATGAAGCTCCTCACGACGCAGAAGGAGCGCGAGGTCGTCATGGAACAGATGCGCACGGTCACGAAGTTCGAGCGCATCTGCTTCCCCATCGTCTCGGCCATCCTCATCAGCCTGCTGCTGCCGCCAATCGCCTCGCTGCTCGGCATGCTCATGCTCGGCAATCTCTTCCGCGAGTCGGGCGTCATGGATCGCCTCTCTGACACGGCGCAGAATTCCCTCTGCAACATCGTCACGATCTTCCTTGCTACGGGCACGGGCATGACGATGAGCGCGGAGAGCTTCCTCGTGCCGCAGACGCTGCTCATCATC
Organism: Selenomonas bovis DSM 23594; assembly: GCF_000381005.1. GTDB lineage: Bacteria > Bacillota > Negativicutes > Selenomonadales > Selenomonadaceae > Selenomonas_C > Selenomonas_C bovis. The sequence continues at coordinate 6,313 of NZ_KB908388.1, read as the reverse complement.
TTCCTCGGTCTCGTCGCGTTCATCTTCGGCACGGCGGGCGGCGTGATCTTTGGCAAGATCATGTGCCGCGCGACGGGCTGGAAGGTCAACCCGCTCATCGGCTCGGCCGGTGTCTCGGCTGTCCCGATGGCGGCGCGCGTGAGCCAGGTCGTCGGCATGAAGGCAAAGCCGGGCAACTACCTGCTCATGCATGCCATGGGCCCGAACGTCGCTGGCGTCATCGGCACGGCTGTCGCAGCCGGCACGATGCTCGCGATGCTGAAGTAAATATCGTATCTCGCAGGAGCTGCCAACGGCGCGCATCGCATCGCACCGTTGGCAGCTCTTTTCGTTGCAAGCGCGAACATGGCATGTCCGGGATGTGGGGCCGAAGCGGGCATGTCATGATGGCTGTACGCTTGTGCGTTCAGGATGTCTGCTGCGTACGGCAGCGTCATAGCTGACACCCACCGCGTGCCAATGCGTTCCGTTGGCGGGGGAACTTGTATGCGGGCAGATGGCACTTCTTGACGATGTTTGCGTGTTGCGCACAAGGGTGTATATCAACCGTTGATAAGTTTACACAAATTTCTCTATATATGTAGACAGATGGTGGATTTTTTTGTATAATAGGCCGTAATTGGTTGTGAATCAGGGTATCGGTTCGCCGAGGCCTTAAGGAACCACTGATTAATTCAGCACTCCGTCTTCACGCGTCTGTGCTGTCCTCTCGTCGTCGACAAATCCTCAGCGTAGCTTCGGCTATGCCTGCGGTTTGTCTCCTAGAGAGATACAGCGCATCCACGTAAATCCGGAGCACTTCATTTAATCAGCGGTTCCTTAGATGGATATTGTAGGGGGAGAATCATGGCGCTTATTGTCAAGAAATTCGGTGGCAGCTCTGTTGCCACCACGGAAAAAATCATGAATGTTGCCAAGCGGGTGCTCAAGGAAAAGCAGCCGGGCGACCAGATCGTCATGGTCGTGTCCGCGATGGGCGACACGACGGACGACCTCATCAAGCTCGCGCAGGGCATCAACAAGGATCCGTACCAGTATACGCGCGAGATGGACATGCTGCTCACAACGGGCGAGCAGGTCTCCATCGCCCTCCTCGCGATGGCGTTCAAGACGCTCGGCCAGCCGGCCATTTCGCTCACGGGTCCGATGGCGGGCATGCAGACGAACTCCGTCCACACGAAGGGGCGCATCGTCGATATCACGCCGGAGCGCGTGCAGGAGGAGCTCGACAAGGGCAACATCGTTGTCGTCGCTGGTTTCCAGGGCGCGGACGAGAAGCGTGATCCCGTGACGCTCGGACGCGGCGGTAGCGATACGTCGGCCGTCGCGCTCGCGGGCGCGCTCAAGGCGGACAGCTGCGAGATCTTCACCGACGTCGACGGCATCTATAGCGCCGACCCGCGCATCGTGAAGGGTGCGCGCAAGATGAAGGAGATCACCTACAACGAAATGCTCGAGATGGCGCGCCTCGGCGCCGGCGTCATGCAGCCGCGCTCGGTGGAGATGGGCGAGTATTTCCACATCCCCATCCATGTGCGCTCGACCTTTACGACGAAACCCGGAACGATCATTAGGGAGGATTATACGATGGAAGATAAAGATTTTGTGATTCGCGGCGTAGCTCATGACGACAAGGTGGCAAAGATTGCCGTGCTCGGCATCCCGAACACGCCGGGCATCGCGCATGAGATTTTCTCGGCGCTCGCTGCGGCCAGCATCGACGTCGACATGATCGTGCAGAGCATCCGCAACATTGAGAAGAACGTCACGGACATGGTCTTCACGGTGGCGTCTGACGACCTCAATCAAGCGAAGCAGGTCGTCGACAAGGTGGCGGACAAGCTCAACGCCATCGCCGTTCTCGTCGAGGAGGATGTGGCGAAGGTCTCCATCGTCGGCGCAGGCATGCTCGGCAATCCGGGCACGGCGGCGCGCATGTTCGGCGCCCTCTCGCGCGCGGGCATCAACATCGACATCATCAGCACGTCGGAGATCAGCATCAGTTGCCTCGTCAAGGGCTCGGAGCTCAAGGAGGCTGTGAACGCGATCCATGACGAGTTCTTCCCGAAGAACTGAGCAGCGGATCGGAACGATACGAAAAAGGCATCAGGGAACTCCCACAGTAGGGGGGGCTCTGATGCCTTTTGATATGATATCGAGCAACCGTCAGTTGTCGCTATAATAATGCGCTGTGAGGTCAAGGAGATTGCTCGCGACGTTGTAGAGGAAATCCCAGCGGTTGATGCCCTGGCCGTCACAGGAGAAAACATAGTCGCCCTGCGTCCAGCAAGCCGCAAATTCCGTGGGGCTGATCTCGGCGAGGAGCAGCGGCATGCCGTCCTGCGTATAGGGCAGCCAGGAAACGGAATATATGCCGGAGAGTGCGGTGGCTATCGTCGCGGCATCGCGGCCCTTGATATTCGCCTTCCGCGTCGTACGTACGGAGAACGTCGCGCGCTGCTCCGGCAAGCCGTAGCGAGAGGTATAGCGCATATCGCTCGTTTCCCCGTCGATGACGAAAGCATCCGTGAGTTCATAGCCGGAACTCTTGGGCAGGATGAGCGGGCGGAAACCGAGGACAGAGTACATCTCATCGTAGGAAGTATAAGGGATGAGCGGATTCGGCTCCGCTGCGGCAGGGGTGTCCGCTGCGGCAGGTGTGGCGGCAGTGGGCGATTCCTTGGCGGCAGGCTGTGCCGTGGCTCCCTTTGCTGTAGCAGACGCTTTTGCTGTTTTTGTTGCGGTTGCCGCGTCTGTTGTCGTTCTCGTCGTCTCCGAGAGGATGGCAGCGGACTCTGCCGCCGTATTTTCCGCCGGCGCGGCAAAGGCCGGCAGGGTGTTCATGGTCAGAGCTGCCGCGAGGATGGCGGCAGCAGCGGAATGCTTCTGCAAGAAAATTCCCCCTATCAATAGTTTACTTCATTCTAGCATAGATTCCAGCGGATGTCATATTACGTGGAAACAAGGGTTTTATCGGCTGGACGTCGAATAGAAAAAAGAGATGTGGGTGTGTACAATCGGACGGAAAAAGTGGCTCGTAGCAGAAAGAGGAGTGTGGCACATGGGGCAGAAGCAGTTCAATGAGCGGCTGGAGAGCGTCATCCATGCAGCGCGCGTGCGCTTCATGGAGCGCTTGCGGGAGGCGTATTTCCATGGGTACGCGGAGAAGCTTCTTCGGCGCTATCACCTGGCGGATGCTTTGCTGGAGGCACGCTCTGAGAGCGGGCTGCTGTCCTTGGAAAAAGCGGCGGCAGATCTCCTCGAGGCGCGCATCCGCAGGGCGCGGCGCGGCGGCTATCTGGCCGCTTGCCTACGGGAGCTGCACATGGAAGATCTGCTGCGGCGGAAGAGGAAGCAACCGGTGCTCTTGCTCGTACAAAGAGAAAATGAGGCGGCGGCCGCGGCTGTTGCTGACGCTCCTGCTGCGCGTGGGTTGCACGCCTCACTTCGCTGCGTGAAATAGGTGCGCAGCGCAGCGGGCATCTGCGCTTTCGCGATGCTGGATGGCAGATTTCGTCGGAGGATAGCAAGAATTTTTCTCCTAAAAGTCAAAAAATCAAAATAATGTTTGACATTTTGACTTTTACGAGTATAATAAGGTTCAGAAAGACAAAAGAAAACAACTTCTGCTCAGGAGGGATTTATGATGGGAGAAGAAAAATATACGGCAAAGACGCTGGCCGCGCTGCAAGCCGCGCAGCAGACGGCGGCCCTGCGCTATCACCAGGAGATCACGTCGCTCCACGCGTTGCTCGCGCTCGCGAAGGAGCCGGAGGGTCTGCTGCAGACGATTTTTGACGACTGCGGCGTCGATCTCGGCATGCTCCGCTCGCGTCTCGAGCAGGAGCTCGCGAAGATTCCGAGCGTCAAGGGGCAGGATCGCCTCACGATGGGCATGGACATGGTGCGCGTGCTCGCGAAGGCGCAGGAATACGCGAAAATCATGAAGGACGACTATGTGAGCACCGAGCATCTCCTGCTCGCGCTCGTGACGGACGGCAGCGAGGATGTGCAGTCCATCTGCCGCGATTTCAAACTCACGAAGAGCAACATCCAGAGCTCGATTAAGAAGAACCGCAAGCAGAACGTCACGAGCGAAAATCCGGAGGAGGGCTACAAGTCGCTCGAGAAATACGGCCGCGACCTCACGGCGGCCGCGCGGGCGGGCAAGCTCGATCCGGTCATCGGCCGTGATGAGGAGATCCGTCGCACGATCGAGATCCTCTCGCGGCGCACGAAGAACAACCCGGTGCTCATCGGCGAGCCGGGCGTCGGCAAGACGGCCATCGTCGAAGGCCTTGCCCGCCGCATCGTCGCGGGCGATGTGCCGGAGTCGCTGAAGAACAAGACGCTCTACTCGCTCGACATGGGCTCGCTCGTCGCGGGCGCGAAATTCCGCGGCGAGTTCGAGGAACGGTTGAAGGCCGTGCTCAATGAGATCGTGAAATCCGACGGGCAGATCCTCCTCTTCATCGACGAGGTGCACACCGTCGTCGGCGCCGGAGCCGCAGAGGGCTCGATGGACGCGGGCAATCTTTTGAAGCCGATGCTCGCGCGCGGCGAGCTGCGCTGCATTGGTGCGACGACGCTCAATGAGTATCGCAAGTACATCGAGAAGGACGCCGCGCTCGAGCGCCGCTTCCAGCCGGTCATGGTCGACCAGCCGAGCGTCGAGGATACCATCTCCATCCTGCGCGGCCTCAAGGAGCGCTATGAGGTCCATCACGGCGTGCGCATCCGCGATGCGGCGCTTGTCGCGGCGGCGACGCTCTCTGACCGCTACATCTCCGATCGTTTCCTGCCGGACAAGGCCATCGACCTCGTCGATGAGGCCGCGGCCAAGCTGCGCACGGAGATCGAGTCCATGCCGGCGCCGCTTGACGAGGTGCGCCGCAAGCTCATGCAGCTGACCATCGAGGAACAGGCGCTCAAGAAGGAGACGGATGAGGCCTCGAAGGAACGCCTCACGAAGCTCCAGCAGGAGAAAAACGAGCTTACCACCAAGGAGGCGGAGCTCAAGTCCGCCTGGGAGAAGGAAAAGCAGGGCATCCTGCGCGTACGCGCTATCAAAAAGGAAATCGACGGCGTGAACAGCGAGATGGAGGCAGCCGAGCGCGCCTACGACCTCAACAAGCTCTCCGAGCTCAAGTACGGCAAACTGCCGGCACTCCAGAAGCAGCTCGAGGAGCAGGAGGCGGAGATCAACAAGAAGTCAAAAGATCAGCGCCTGCTCAAGGAAGAGGTCGGCGAGGAGGACATCGCGAGCGTCGTCTCGCGCTGGACGGGCATCCCCGTCACGAAGATGCTCACGGGCGAGCGCGAGAAGCTTCTGCACCTGCCGCAGGTTCTCCACGAACGCGTCGTAGGCCAGGATGAAGCCGTGCGCGCCGTCAGCGACGCCATCCTGCGCGCGCGTGCGGGTATCAAAGATCCGAACCGGCCCATCGGCTCGTTCATCTTCCTCGGCCCCACAGGCGTCGGCAAGACCGAGCTCGCCAAGACGCTCGCGGAGGCGCTCTTTGACGACGAGCGCAGCATGATCCGCATCGACATGTCCGAGTACATGGAGAAGCACAGCGTCTCGCGCCTCATCGGCGCGCCTCCGGGATACGTCGGCTACGACGAGGGTGGCCAGCTCACCGAGGCCGTGCGCCGCCGTCCGTACAGCGTCATCCTGCTCGACGAGATCGAGAAAGCGCACCGTGACGTATTCAACGTCCTGCTCCAGATCCTCGACGACGGGCGTCTCACAGACGGCAAGGGACGTGTCGTGAACTTCAAGAACACTGTCATCATCATGACGAGCAACCTCGGCTCGCAGGAAATCCTCAATAAGGATTACGAGGAGGCCAAAGCCGCCGTCAAGGGGATCCTCAAAGACTACTTCCGCCCTGAGTTCCTCAACCGTGTCGATGACATCATCGTCTTCAAGGCACTCGCGAAGGAACAGGTCAAGGACATCGCCGCCATCCTGCTCAAAGCACTCAACGAGCGCATGGAGCGCCAGACGAAGATCACTCTTACCTGGGACGACGCCGCGCTCACGGCGCTTGCCGAGCAGGGCTTCGATCCGAGCTTCGGCGCGCGTCCGCTGCGCCGCCTGCTCTCGCACAAGGTCGAGACGGCCCTCTCGAAGGAAATCATCAGCGGCACCGTCGGCGAAGGCGATACTGTGAACATGAGCTACGAGAACGGCGCGTTTACGTTCAAGAAAGTATGATTGGTGGATTCTAAAAAGGGGCTGTCTCACGAAAGCATTTTCGTGCGGATAGCCCCGTTTTCTTTGACCTCAATCACGGTCATCTGACACTGG
>NZ_KB908387.1 GCF_000381005.1 Selenomonas bovis DSM 23594 | reverse complement strand
GGTTAGATGGTCAGCATTTCAGGACGCGTTCTGAGGCAAAGTCTGCAATTTTCGAGTATATCTGGATTTTCTACAATCGCCAGCGAATCCATTCGGCTAATGGCTACCGTACACCAGAGGCATACTACAATGAATACCGAGTCGCCTAGAACATCTTCTCGAGGAGATTAGCCGTTATCTAGTCGCTACAGTTGCAACCCATAAGGATCCGGAAAGGTATGTAAAACCAAGCAATTTTAAGATTTAAAGAGCTTCCTTTCGTTTAAAGATTCTAATCGTCGGGGGACAGGCCAGGTGGACGCGCATGGCAATCGCAAGATATCGAGCAGTGCGTTTACATGGGCAGACGGAGGTACGGGCGAGATCAGCGACTTCCAGATCGTGACGAATCGTCAGGCGAGCGTGAACATGAACGAGGTCGAGGTGCCGGAAGAAATCCGCAAGGAAATCTATCTGCCGGGGTCTGGAACGATAGAGGATAGTTGGCAGGTCCTCACGAAAGAAACGGATGGAAAACTGAAAGAAGCGCTCGCTCTCTACAAAAAGGAAAATACGGCGGACCATCTGGATGCAGTCATCTTCGCTCTTGCGGGTGTTACGAGTGTGGATGCGAAAAGCCGCGGCGCGTATGTCGATGCGAGGAAACTTGCCGTACTCGAGAAATTCTATGGACAACGCTATGAAGAGACAGCGCATGGGGACCCGAATGCTTGGAATGGGCCTATTATTGATACAATATACGAAAATGTCGCAAAATACTATCAAGGCTGGCTGGATGCAAATGGAGCAGCGAAAGAATATTTGGCAGAGGTTTCCCTAAAATTCCGGTTCGATGCTGACGGCAAGCCGGAAAGCGCCTATTGGGATTTCACTGATGTCAAGGCGAAGTTCTTGGCACAGGAAGACCGCAGCGGCGCAGCACAGGGATTGGAGGCATTTGCCAATACGATGCTGTCGCTCGGGGTGATGCTGGGAGATGAGTACAAGGCATTTGAGGCTGAGATGTATGCAATCGATGCTCGCTTTGGCGAAGCGCTTGATCGTGCAGGGCGCGCGGTGATCGAAGGGCAAGAGCAAGGGGACTCGCTTACTGGGCAGGGGACAGAGGTCTTGATCCTCGGAAAAGGAGGAAATGATAAACTCTACGCTCATGGTGACGATGTCATTCTCGCTGGTGGTAAGGGAGACGATGAACTCTACGGTGTGCGCGGCGATACCGTAGGACGCTGGGGCAAGAATGCTGGGCATGGGAAAGTCACCTACGTATGGAACCAGGGGGACGGAAACGACACCATCATCAATGTCTCGGATTTGAACAATGTGAGAAAAACAGGAGTGAAAGGCGTGTCTGTCTTGCGCTTTGGCGCGGGCATTACGGCGGAGAAAATCGTTTTTACTAGGAAAGACAATGACGCCTACATCGAGTATACCGACACGCATGAGAAAATCAAACTTCGGGACTGGTTCCGCAGCACGGAGGATCAACTGGATGGGATTTCTTTCGCAGATGGAACGTATTGGAGCAAAGAGGAACTGATACGACGTGCGGAAGACTTCCATATTACAGATGGCGATGATGAACTTTTCGGCAGCGACTGGGAGAATGAAATCGATGGAAAGGGCGGGAACGACCGTCTGTATGGACGCGGTGGCAACGACCATCTGCTCGGCGGTGAGGGCGATGATCGTTTAGAAGGAGGAGATGGTGACGATCTCCTGGATGGCGGGGTAGGGAATGACTATCTCGTGGGTGGCGAAGGGGATGATACCTATCTTTGGGGCATAGGATATGGAAATGATGTGGTCTGTGATGCGAAGCGTACCTGGTGGAATGGCTATGCAGCCAATGGCTACGATGTGCTTACGATAAAGGATGTGCAACCATCTGAGATCGAGTGGAGCGTTCATGGCAATGACCTGCGCGCTAAGATTCGGAGCACAGGCGAAACATTGACCATGGAACAATGGTATGCCGACGCGGTCAATCCGCTCCAGGAAATCCGCTTTGCGGACGGAACGGTGCTGACGAGCAAGCAGATCAATGAGATGACGGAAGAGACGCAGGGAACGGAGGAAGGGGAGGAACTCCGCGGCGGCGACATATTGCAAAATCGTCTCTATGGCAATGGTGGAGATGATAAACTCTTTGGCGGCACGGGGAATAATATCCTGGACGGCGGTGCGGGAAATGATGAACTGACCGGCGGTTATGGTGATGATACCTATTTCTGGGGAAAAGGTTATGGAAATGATACCATCTACAATGCTGTACGCGAATGGAGCGGTTATAAAGAGAGTGGTCATGACAGCCTGCGGATACAGGGCGTGGAGAAGGACAATATCTCATGGCAGGTAGAACGAAACGACCTCGTTGTCAGGAATCGGGTTACGGAAGAGACACTAAGACTCAAAGACTGGTATGATACATCCCTGGCGCAATTGGATTTTGTGGAATTTGATGACGGGACGAAACTTACGGCAGGAGAAATCGATGCGTTGTCTCGTACACGCAAGGGAACTGAAAAAGATGAGGAGTTCCATGGCGGCGATCTCAGCGATGATGTCTTGTTCGGCGGTGACGGGGAAGATAGGCTCTACGGGCATGGAGGTAATGATATCCTCGATGGCGGCAAGGGAAACGACTATTTGAATGGCGGTTTTGGCGATGATGTTTATCTGTGGGGCAGAGGGGACGGAAATGACATCATTGACGATTGGGCGGTCACCTGGAATCGGCAGGACGAGGGCACAGACACGGTGCGGTTCAAAGACGGTATCCAAGTAGATGATATCCTGTGGCATATAGAAGGGAGGCATTTGATTGCGGAACTGAAAGATACGAAGGAGCATCTCACCATTTGGGACTGGGAAAGGGGGAAAAGCGAACGTGTGGAGCAAGTGCAGTTTGCAGACGGGAGTATCTTTTCCGCGGATCAGGTCGATGCCTGCGTGGCAAAAAGTCCATACGCTTCCTTGGACATGGTCACGCCCGTTGGCATGGCGGGAGGCGTGGGGCAGGCCGGAAACATGGGAAATCAATTGGTTGTAGCTTCTGAGACATCGATGCGTTCGTAATGTCTTTTTGATGAGGATAGGAAATCAGTAGGACGATAAGTTCTTATCAGAATGGATAAAACTCCACAGAGAAAACAATGAGAAGAAGCACCTTCTGACTTGACGGCCTTGGTTGTGACTGCTATATTAAAAACAGTTAATTTTTCCTTGTCTTCGGTGATCAGCAGAGACGCGGCGCGCGGGGGCAGAGTAGAGGAACATAGGGGGATTCCGTTATGACGAACAAAGGATGGAAAACGTCAAGACTCAGGAAACAGGTGCTTGCAGCAGTGCTGGCGGGAGGCATGGCGATTGCTTCGCCGTTTGCCATGCCGACGGCGGAGGCGAGTTTCGGAGACTGGAGCGGTTTGCTCGGTGATGTCATCGGCGGCGTCGCAAGAGCGGAGAGCGCACGGTCGTATTTCCTTGCACTCGGGAACAATCCCGTCGTGCAGAATCAGCTGTATCTCTCTCGTGCTGCAAAGGATTCCACGGCGAAACGCGCGGTCGATGAGAAGGCGGTTTCCATGGTGGATGTCGTCATGAAGAAGATGATCGGGCGCGGCGATTTTGTGCTGCGCAACAATTCCCTGCCGTTCCGCTGGAAGGTCGTTCCGAATGATGAGTTCAATGCGAGCTGCGATGCAGCAGATGTCATCATCGTCTACGATGGTGCCATCAAGGAGATGAATTACCAGCCGGACGAAGTCGCTGGCGTGCTCGGGCACGAGATGGCGCACGGCTACAACCAGCATCTCGCCAATGATGCGAAAAAGGGCGTGCTGGCGAATCTCGTGGGAAACCTCGCCTATAATGCGATTCCCTCGTTTGGAATCGGCGATGTGCTCCCCGCACAGCTCATCAATTATGTGGCGATGAAGAATGTCCCTGTCGCGACGGAGAAACGCGCGGATCGCAGCGGCTTCTTCACGATGGCGAGCGCGGGTTTCAATCCGGGAGGGATGCCTGCTGCGATGGCGCGCATGAGCCATGTGACGACGTATCAGGGAGATTTCGCGGACTTCTTCAGTCCGTCGGACCATCCAAGCACGCGCGCCCGCATCAACGCGATGGCGGCGCTCATGACGGACTACGGGCTTGGCCATCCGAGTGTGCAGAACGCGAACGATGTTTATTTCGATAAGGAACGCCTGCTCATCGCCGAGGAGGATGGCGGCATGGATGCTGAGGAGATGGCGTATCTCATTGCCGGCGGCATCGCGAAGGGCTTCCATGACAATGCGCACATCACGGATTGGAATTTCCGCAAGCTCTCCGACGGGACAATCGATTTTCTCACGAACGATCCCGCCTATCGCCCTCTCAAGGATGCGCTCAAGGCGGACAGCGAGGCGGCGAGCCGTTTCCAGAGCCTCGTCGAGGCGGCCTATGTGCAGGATGCGAAGACGAACGCGCGTATGACGTATCCTAAGGAGGAGAAGAAGCACATCGAGGATATGCGTGCGGAGCGGGAGCGTCAAGCGAAGCGCACGGAGAACTCCGCCGATAAGGTGAACAACGGCGAGAAGTACATGCAGCTCGGTCTCGCAGACCTTGCGGAGAAGGAGTTCACGCGGGCAGGTAAGCTCGATCCGAAGAATTCCGTAGCGAAGAGCGGCATGGCGGCAGTGCTCGCGAGCCGCGGAAGCTATCAGGAAGCGATGCAGCTCGCAAATGAGGCGGTCACGATGGCGCCGGATGTCGGTGAGAACTACGTCAACCGCGCCGCCGTCTACCGTGCGATGGGCAATCTCGATGAGGCGCTCGCCGATTGCAATCGGGCGCTCTCCGCTTCGGCTTCTGCAACGACTGCTTATCGCATTGCTGGTGAGATTTTCGACGAGCAGGGTGCGAAGGAAAGTGCGCTGCAGGAATTCCGCGCCTACCATGAGGCAGCTCCGCAGGCAAAGGATATCCCGAGCGAGTATCTCGCGCAGTTGCAATGAGGCGTGCGATGAGATGTGCAATGAGACGAGCGGCTTCCTTGCTGCTCGCAGGGAGTTTCCTCGCACTCCCCGTCCTGATGTGGAATCAGCCGACGGCACAGGCGAGCGATAAGCGGTATCGGCAGGTGACGGCGGCGGATGATGCGCAGTCGGTGCGGCTCCGCGATGAGGCCGATGCGCTCCGGGGCCAGGGGGACTATGCGCGCGCTGCAGAGCTCTACACGAAGGCAATCCATCTCAATGAGCGCCGCGGCGGCTACCTCGAGCGCGGCTATTGCTATCTGAAGCTCGGCAAATACGCACAGGCAGAACATGATGCCAAGACGGCACTCTATCATCAGACGGCGCGTGATACCCTTCGCCCCGGTGTCGCAGGTATGGCGCCGTTCATCCAGGTCGTGTGCGCCTATCATACGGCGGATTACCAGCTCGCTGCTGAGGCGTCGCAAAAGGTGCACGGTACGCGCTATGCAAAGGATCCGGAGTATCTCTCGATCATGCAGGAGCTCGCGCAGAATCCTGATTTCATCGCCCGCGCGGTGAAGTTCCAGGAGACGAGCGTCACGGTCGAGGACGGCGGTGTCTCCGTCGAGGGGATGCTCGAGAACATCAGCGATGCCCCAATCACGGTCACGCAGGCGGATATCGCCCTGCGCGCGACGGATGTCAAGGGGAATGTCGCTTGGAGCGACGCGCAGGTGCTTGGGAATCTCGCCGTCGAGGTCCCGCCGGGGAAGAGCGTGTTTTACTCGTTCTGGATGCCCAATGACAGGTGCCGCGCCATCAGCGGGGAAATGCAGCATAAATTACTGGTCAAATTCGGCTGAAGAGGAGGAACGACATGAAAAGCGATTGCAGGCAATGCCTTGCCGTCATGATTGGCGGCGTGGTGCTTGCCTTGTCGGTATTCCTCGCTTGGGAATCTGCGCCCGTGCGGGCGGAGGTTGTGCGCAGTGAGCCGGAGCAGGAGGTGCTGACCTACTACAGCGAGGGACAGCGCTACATCATGAAGAAGTATACGCCGGGCGTGGTGTATCTGAATCCGTATACGCGGGGAGACTACCGCATCGAGGACTATGCGCAGTCTCAGTGGAATGTCTCGTTCGACTATGACGATGTGAAGGACGAGTTCACGCTCTATGGTACGCAGGGGACGGAACGGCTGCATTACAACAGCGATCATGAAATCGAGGTGGAGGAACTGCAGCAGGGGAAGACGGGCGGTATCAGCACGTATTCCGATGGGAACGCAGAGCATGTCTTCCGCAATGCATCCGGTGCTTCGCTCCCCGCCTATGTCGCGCGGGCGCTGCAGATTTTCCGCGCGACGGATGAATACGAGCGCGGAGAGCTTCACGAGCTCTATCAGTCGACGACGCCGGATGGCGGGCAGACGCAGCCGTTCCTTCTCGAGAAGAATGCCATTGCCAAGGAGCATGCGCAGGATGTTTACCGGCCGCGTTGGAAGATGGTCCCTGAGGATGATGAGGGAGATTGGATTTCCTTTGACTACAATCCTGATACGGATTATTTCACTATGTATGATCCATTGGACGATTCACCATACGCGAAGCGACGGTTTGTCACACTGACGCAGATCGACACGGTGAAGTATCGTGATCCTGGAGCAGAGACAGGAATCTATAATAGAGGACCGGATGGATCGTTTTCTGGGCCTGGTAGTACGATTACGAAATTCATTACTGATGGCATGTTGATTTTCTACACGCAGCTGCGCAAGTAATCGCTAGACGCGGGATGCGTGCTTTCAGCAAACATTAAACGACGCAGGGCGTCTGCAGCACAGAGATATGCTGCAGACGCCCTGCGTCGTTTTTTGTTCCTGGTTATTTCTTTTTCGCTTTCGTCGCTTCCTGCTTCACGCAGGCGGCAAGGAGGATCTGGTTGGCGAGGACGTCGAAGTCGGCGTTGTTGATCTGGGCGGCGCGGTGCAGGGTGCGCCAGGCGGCGTCGTAGTCGTGCTGGGCGATGCGGGCGACGGCGATGGCGTTTTCGGCGGCGGCGCTCTGCGGGTTCGCGTTGAGTGCGCGGCGGAAGTCATCGATGGCGTCTTTCGGTCGGTTCATCGCGAGGGCGAGGAGGCCGCGGTTGTAGGCAGCGGGGGCGAAGTCTGGAAATTCTTCGCGCAACGTGTCGTAGAGGGCGAGCGCCTGCTTTCGGTCGCCGGTCGCCGTGGCTGTGAGCGCGAGGTCGTAGAGGGCGGCGAGCTCGTGCGGGGCGAGCGTGTGGGCGGCGGTGAAGTCGCTTTGTGCGGCGGTGAGGTCGACGCGTTTCTCGTAGACGATGCCGCGGTAGAGGTAGGCGGAGGCGTCGTCCGGGGCGTTTTTGACTTTCGCCATGGCGGCGGCGAGGGAGGCGTCGCTGCCATCGGGGGCTTTCGCGGCTGCCCAGAGGCGCAGGATGTCCTGCCCGTAGGTCTTGCCGGGGACCGCCCAGACGCCGTTGAGCTGCGTCCAGTGCGTGATTTGTCCGTGGATGTCCGGGTGCTCGCGGACGATGAGCTCGTAGCGCGGGTCGATGATGGGGGCGGCGGGGAGCTCGCGGGAGGCGTAGGCGAGGAGGTGCTGGATGTGGGCGCGCACGCCGAGCTCGGGCGTGGCGAACTTAGCGCCTCGCACGCCGCCGCCCGTCGTGCCGAGGCCGCAGAAGTTGTTCTGCGCGGGCAGGACGTCGCCGCCGTAGGCGAAGAAGCCTGTCTCCTTGAGTGCCTGGCAGAGCGCGACGTCGGGGCGGATGCCCTCGCGGCCGGCTTCCGCGTAGTAGTAGCGGACAATCTCCTCGACGGTGCAGGCGAGTTTCGGCTGCGGGTTGCGCCGACGGATGAAGGCGGCCATCTGCTCCTGCGTGGCCTCAGCGGGGCCGAAGATGGTCACGGTCTCCGGCGCGGCCTCGTCGGGCAGGAGTGGCAGGTCGTAGGCGGGCGCGAGGCGGAACGTGACTTCGTTGATGAGCTTTTTGTTCACCTCGGCGGGGAGCTCTCTGCCGAAGTCGGGGCGTGCGATGGTGACGTTCCCTGCGATGGGGCGCTGGGCGATGTCAGCGGGGAGTGCAGCGGTTGGCTCAGCTGCCGCCGCCCGCACGGGCGCGGCCGTGCAGACGGGCGCGGCGAACAGGCAGGCGGCGAGCGCGAGGGGTGCGAGGGTGAGATGACGCTGGTAGTGCAAGGGGATTCCTCCTTATCGATGACAGTGGTGTGGCGCGCGGCGGGCACGGTCAAAAAGAAAGCCCCTCTTCTTCCGGAGGGGCTTTGCCGTGCCTTTGCGTGCGGCTGCGGGCATCAGAGATGCTGGTAGATGAGGATGAGGAGCACGCCTGGGATGCCGAAGATGCCGGCGATGAGGGCGCGCACGATGTCGATGGGGATGCCCGCGCCGAAGAGGTTGACCACCCAGAGCATGACGGCGCCAATGAGGCTGTTCGTGATGAATTTCCAGAGCAGCTTCACGGGCAGCGAGATGATCTTCGCGATGAGGCAGAGGATGATGATGCCGACGGCGAAGGCGATGATCATTTCAAACATCAGATTTCCCTCCTGTTTTCCATGGCTTTTGCGAGCGTGACCTCATCGGCGTACTCGAGGTCGCCGCCGATGGGCAGGCCGTGCGCGATGCGCGTGACCTTGATGCCGCTGGGCTTCAGGAGCTTCGCGATGTACATGGCGGTCGCCTCGCCCTCGACGTTCGGATTGGTCGCCATGATGATCTCCTTGACGTTCGTGTCGTAGAGGCGCGTGAGCAGCTCCTTGATGCGCAGGTCGTCGGGGCCGACGCCCTCGAGCGGGGAGAGCGCGCCGTGCAGGACGTGGTAGACGCCCTTGTATTCGTGCATGCGCTCCATGGCGGCGACGTCCTGCGGCTGCTCGACGACGCAGATGACGGAGTGGTCGCGCTTTTCGTCGTCGCAGATGGCGCAGGGGTTGCGGTCGCTGAGGTTGAAGCAGGTGCTGCAGTAGCCGATTTTCTCTTTCGCCTCGAGAATGGCGCCCGCGAGGGATTTCGCGGCGGCGGCGTCCATGTCGAGCACGTGATACGCAAGGCGCACTGCCGTTTTCTGGCCAATGCCCGGCAGTGCGCGAAAGTGCTCGATGAGGTTGGCGAGGGGTGCGATGTACTGCATCAGAGCATTCCCGGCGGGAGGCCGAGCCCGCTCGTGAGCTTGCCCATCTCGGCGGCCATCATCTCGTCGACCTTCTTCGTCGCCTCGTTGAAGGCGGCGGAGAGGAGGTCCTGCAGCATCTCGACGTCTTCCGGATCGACGGCGGCAGGGTCGATCGTGAGGGACTGCACCTGCTTCTCGCCGTTCATGACGACCTTGACGGCGCCGCCGCCGGCTGTGACGTCGACGGTCTTGCGCTTGAGCTCGTCCTGCATCTTTTTCATTTCGCTTTGCATCTTCTGGACTTTCTTCATCATGCCGGCCATGTTGCCCATGTTGCCCATTCCACCAAACATTCGGGTTCCTCTCTTTCTGTCTCTGGGAGCCTCGCAGGGCGCTCATGGGCGTCCTGCGGCTCCGGGAAAGCGGGTGCGCTGGCATCCCGCAGCGGTATCTGCCATCTGGCAGGTGTTCGGCATTACTTCCTTTAGCCTATCAAAAATACATTCGTTCGTCAATCATGCGGCGGTTCCTGCGGCGGCTGTTTTTGCGGCTGCTGTGGCTCCTGCTCTGGCGGCGCCGAGGATGGCTCCTGCGGCGCCGCTTGCGTTGCTGTTTGCGGCGGCATCTCCGGCGGCTCGATGAAGTTGTCGCCGAGGATGCTCACGGCGTTCTGGAGGCTTTTCTGCTCGTCCGCGGGCAGCGCGCTGATGTCGACTTCGACGGGCTTCTCCTCGTGGGGGAGCGGCGGCAGCGCGGGGCGCTCTCGTTTCTTTGGCGGCGGAGGCGGCGGCGCGGGCGCGGCTGCCTCCGCCGCGGAGCAGACGAGCTGCATGGGGTGGCCGAAGACGGACGCGAGGACTTCCTCGACCTGTTTTTTGTAGATGCGCAGGGTGAGCTGCGCGAGCGTCTCGGTCGGGAACTCGAGGAAGCACTGGCCGCCTGTGAAGCCCCGGATGCGCCCCTGGGTGATGCAGGCGAGCGTCGATTGCTTGTGCTGGCTGCGGAAGGTGTCGATGACCTTCTGCCAGGCGGCGGCATCCTCGGCGTTCGCCTGGGCCTGCGGCGCGGCAGACAGAGGCGCGGGCGCTGCGGCGCGGGCAGGCGGTCCCGTGGGCCGGGCGGCTGCCGGGGCGGCGGGAGCGCTCGCCGCTGACCGCTGCGGTGCGGGCGCGGCTGTAGGTTGTGCCTGCGGTGCGGCGGCCTGCGGCACTGCCGCGAGGGCGGCGCTGAGGCGCGCGATCTGCGCCTCGAGCCGCGCGATGCGCTGCGCGTCGCCTGCGCTCTCCGCGGCGCTTGCGGCGGCTGCCGGGGAGGCGTCCGCTGCCGCGCTGCTGCCGCCTAGACGGCCGCGGCAGAGCGCGAGTAGCGTGACCTCGACGGTGATGCGCGGCTGCGGCGACCAGCGCAGGGTGCTCACGCCCTCGTGCAGGCGCGCGAGCATGGCCATGATGGTTTCGCCGGGGAAGAGGGCGGCCTGTTTTTTCAGCACGTCCTCCGGTTCGGCGTAGAGGTCGAGCCCTTCGACGGTGCCGGCGGCCTGATAGATCATGAGGCTGCGCAGGTGGAGCGCGAGCTCCGCCATCATCTGCTTGAGATCTTTGCCGCCCGCGAGGAGCTCGGCGACGATGCTCAGGACGCTCTGCGCGTCGTGCGCAGCGATGGCGTCCGTCATGCGGTAGATCCAGCTGTGGCCGACGAGGCCGAGCATCTCCTGCACGAGCGCGGCGGTCACGGGGCCGTCGGCGAGGGAGATGCACTGGTCGAGGATGGAGAGCGCGTCGCGCAGGCCACCGTCCGCCTGCAGCGCGATGAGCTCGAGCGCGTCGTCCGCTGCCTCCGTCTGCATCGCGTCGCAGATGGTGCGCAACCGCCCTTTGATCTCGCTGACGGTGATGCGGCGGAAATCGTAGCGCTGGCAGCGGGACTGGATGGTGGCGGGCACCTTGTGCGCCTCGGTCGTCGCGAGGATGAAGACGACGTGGGCGGGCGGCTCCTCGAGCGTCTTGAGGAGCGCGTTGAACGCCTCCGCTGTGAGCATGTGCACCTCGTCGATGATGTAGACCTTGTAGCGGCCTTCGGCGGGCGCGAATTTCACCGTCTCGCGCAGGCCGCGGATCTCATCGATGCCGCGGTTCGACGCCGCGTCGATCTCGAAGACGTCCATCGAGGAGCCGTCGGTGATCTTGCGGCAGTTGTCGCAGGTGCCGCAAGGCTCTGGCGTCGGCCCGTGCGCGCAGTTGAGCGCCTTGGCGAGGATCTTTGCCGTGCTCGTCTTGCCCGTGCCGCGCGGGCCCGCGAAGAGGTAGGCGTGGCCGATGCGCCCCGAGACGATGGCCTGCGAGAGCGTCTTGGAGACATGCTCCTGCCCGACGAGGTCGGCGAAGGTCTTCGGCCGCCATTTCCGATAGAGTGCGATATACGCCATGCGTCATTCCTCCTGCGGTTCTATAGTCGTTTCTGCCTCCGCGATCCTTGCGTGCGGCGCGGAGACAGGGGCGCGGTGATGAGGAACCACTGATTAATTCGGCACTCCGTCTTCATGCGTCTGCACTGTCCTCTCGCCCTCGACCATCCTCAGCGTAGCTTCGGCTACGCCTGCGGTTTGTCTCCGAAGAGTATGGCGCATCCGCATAAATCCGGAGCACCTCATTTAATCAGCGGTTCCTTGAGGGAAAGCCCTCTCGTGCGATACAAGAAAAGCCTTCTCCCTGTGGAGAAGGCTCGTCTTTCCCTTGGAACGTCGGACCACAGCCCCCAGGCGACCTCGCGGCACATGAGGTATCTCTCTTAACGCTGCTTCCTTCCGGACCTGACGTGGTTCGTGAGGCCCCATTGCGCGAGACCCAGGCGCTGCGGCCCGACCTTCCAACGGAACGTGAGATATTATACCATGTTTCCGCACCGGCGTCAATTTCTCCGCGCGGACAGCCCCTTGCCTCCGCACGGAGAGGCAGGTACCATCAGGCAGGCGGGCGGCCATCCGGCAGGCCCGGAGGGGGTCAGCAGCCATCAGCGACCATCGCGCGGCTCGCTCTTGGCGCTGCGCCGCGCGAGCGACGGTGCGATGCCGAGGACGCAGAGGACGGCGAAGACGACGAAGGAGAGCTCGATGCTATGCAGGAGCGATGCCTCTGCCGGGGCGTCCCAGCGGAGGGAGAGCAGGAGCGTCACGATGGCGCAGGAGAGCACCTGGCCGACGAGGCGCACGGTGCCGAGCATGGAGGAGGCGAGGCTGTAATAGCGCGGCGGGACAGCGCTCATGATGGCGTTGTTGTTCGGCGCGCCGAAGAGCGCGAAGCCCGCGCCGATGAGGACGAGGAGCAGCGCGAGCAGTGGCAGGCTCGCGCGAGAGAGGACGGGGATGAGGAGCACGAGCCCCACGGCGATGATGCCCATGCCGGCGGAGGTGAGCAGGGCGGCGGAGTACTTGTCGGAGAGGCGCCCGGCCTGCGGCGAGAGCAGCGCCATGACGACGGGCTGCACGAGGAGCACCGTTCCCGCCTCGCGCGAGGTGAAGCCGAGGAGGTTCTGGAGGTAGAGGGAGAGGAGGAAGGTGAGCGCGAACGTCGCGCTGTAGTTGAGCATGGCCGTGAGGCTCGAGAGCGTGAACGCACGGTTCGTGCGGAAGAGGTGGAGCGGCAGCAGGGCGCTCTCGCCCAGGGCAAGCTCGCGGCGCAGGAAGAGCGCGAAAAAGACGAGGCCGAGGAGCAGCGCTGGCAGCGCGAGTGGCGAGCCCATGAGCTCGGAGAGGCCGAACATGACGCCCGTCATGCCGAGGGCGTAGAGCAGCGCGCCGGGAGCGTCGGCGGGCGGCGGGGCAGCGGCGCGCCATTCCCGCTGGATGACGCGCTCGGAGAGCGCGGCGGCGACGAGCGAGGCCGCCGCGAGGAAGAGGAAGATGCTGCGCCAGCCGAGGTAGTAGTTCATGAGGCCGCCGAGCACCGGGCCGAGCGCGAGCCCCGTGTAGACGACGGCGACGTTCCAGCCGATGGCGCGTCCGCGCCGCTCCTTCGGCACGACGAGCGTGAGGAGCGACATGTTCGTCGCGAAGAGCATCGAGGTACCGACGCCCTGCAGGGATCGCCAGAGGAGCATGGTGCCGATGCCGGTGGAAAACGCGCCCGCGAGTGCTGTCAGCCCCGAGAGCCACATGCCCGAGAGGAAGACGCGCCGCTTGCCGAGGCGGTCGGCGACGCGGCCGAGCGGCAGCAGGCAGACGACGTTCGCGAGCAGATAGCCCGTGAGGATCCAGGCGAGCAGCTGCGGCGGCGCGGCGAACTCGCGGCCGATGTCCGGCAGCGAGAGCGTCAGCGCGCTCGAGGAAAACGGCGTGATGAAGGACGCCGCCATGATGGCGGCCAGGATCTTCTTCTCTTCGGACATGGCGGTTCCCTCCTGATTGGAACTGAGGATGCATACAAAGCTACATGCACAAACGTCCGCTTCGTGGACATTGCGCATCGCCCTTACAGTCAATCCCACCAATCACGCTGCGCCTGCGGCTTGCGTTCTTGGGGATTTACATAATATAAAAACGCGCTATCTGAGGACATTCCCTCACGATAGCGCGCTGTGTTCTAAATGGCGGAGAGTGAGAGATTCGAACTCTCGATACAAGTTTCCCCGTATACACGCTTTCCAGGCGTGCTCCTTCAACCACTCGGACAACTCTCCAAATGCTCTACCCAACGGCAGATATGAAATTTTCGAGCGACGTGCGCTCACAACAGTGACTATTATAACCGCGCCTCGCAGGGTTGTCAAGGGAAATTTCGAGGAAAGGACAAAGTCGTTCGTGATTCCTCAAGAACTGCTGCGAAAAGCAGAGCCCCCCCCCCCGCAAAGACGCGGGAGGAAGCCGCACTGCCGCGCGCTGCGGGTCGAGGCAGCTCAGAGAAACGCATCCGTCGAGAGAACGAGCACGAAGTCGCCGGCCTCCGTATAGATGCGGAGCAGGAGCTGATGGCTGCCGCGCGGGATCACATCCTCGTTGGCGAGCGGGAAGTCGAGATCCGGCTCGATCTTGCGGTTGGCGAGCTCCACGATGTAGAGGCCGTTGACGACGTTGAGGAACTCCTCGAGCGCATCCGTCGCGTCGCCCTTGAGATCCTCGACCGCGTCGCCGCCGTAGCGCCGCGCGAGCGCGAGAAATACCTCATCGCGCGCGATGATGCCGTTGACGATGCTCACGTCGCCCGTGATGTGCTGGGCGACTGCCCAGGTGTGCGGCGCGTCCTCGAGGACAGAGGCGTCGAGGCACTGCGGTATGACGAGCGAGGAGAGCTTCAGGAAGCGATACAGCGAGGCTGTGAAGAGCTCGGCATAGTCCGCGTAGGCCGTCACTTCCTGCTCGATGTCCCGGAGGCCCTTGGCCGCCTGCAGCACGGCGCTGCGCGCCGGATGCGTGTCCGGCGGCTGTTTGCCGAAGCGCTCGCGCAGCGCCTGCTCGCTGACCTCGCCGCTGAGAATGGCGGGGAGCTCCTTGGGGGTCAGCAGGCCGGCGTTGAGGAGACGCTGGGAATATTCGATGCAGCTCATTTTTTGCCGGCCTTCCTGCGGATGTTGTCCACCGCCTTCTTGATTTGCTCGCTCGTATAGGGCTTCTGGATGAAGTCGATGGCGCCCATCTTGAGCGTCTTCATGATTTTCTGCGGCGTGCCCGCAGAGGAGAGCATGACGACGGGGATGTCCGGGCTGACCTCCTTGATGACCTGGAGTGCCTCGATGCCGCCGACCTCGGGCATCACGATATCGAGGATGATGCCGTCCGGCTTGTCCTTGAGATCCTTCATGATGGCTTCTTTGCCGTTTTCTGCTTCGATGACCTCGCAGTCGAGCGCTTCGAGCTCCGCGCGCAGCTTCTTGCGCAGCAGCTTCGAGTCGTCCGAGACGAGGAGTCTGAGTTTTTTATCCAATATGTCCGCCTCCATTCGCAGGGTACAGGGGGAGGGCCGGTCGCGGCAATTTCCCCGAGATTTTCCCATGGCTGATACTCATGTATTCGCCGCGGCGGCGCGAAATCCTGCCGCGGAAAGAGAAAAAGTCGTAGCGCTTGTGAGACTTTCGTTTGCGCGGCTGCAGCGTGGCCGCTTCTCTTGCCAAATCGTCTGGTTTCTACTAAAATATAAAAAGCGCTGATGAAAAGGAGTGTCCCCGAGAGATGCGCGGTGTTTCCAGGAGGGGCACAGAAAGTATAAAGGTGGAATCACATTGAGCAATTTAGAAGTCGGTATCGTAGGTCTGCCGAATGTCGGCAAGAGCACGCTGTTTAACGCCATCACGAAGGCGGGGGCCGAGGCGGCGAATTTCCCGTTCTGCACGATCGAGCCGAATGTCGGCGTCGTGGCCGTGCCGGATTCGCGGCTCGGCGTGCTGCATGAGATGTACCAGTCGAAGAAGACGACGCCGGCCTCCGTGCGCTTCGTCGACATCGCGGGCCTCGTCAAGGGCGCGAGCAAGGGCGAGGGACTCGGCAACAAGTTCCTCGAGCATATCCGCCAGGTCGACGCCGTCGCGCATGTCGTGCGCTGCTTTGAGGATCCGAATATCACGCACGTCGAGGGCGGCATCGATCCCCTGCGCGACATCGACATCATCCAGACGGAGCTCTGCCTCGCCGACCTCGAGATCGTCGAGAAACGCATTATGCGTCTCGCGAAGATCGCGAAGTCCGGCAACAAGGAGGCCAAGGTCGAGGATGAGATCCTGCGCCGCATCAAGGCGGCGCTCGACGAGGGCCGTCCCGCGCGCCAGGTCGAGCTATCAGAGGACGATCTCGCGCTCATCAAGGAGATGAACCTCCTCACGCTGAAGCCGACGCTCTACGTTGCGAATGTCGCGGAGGACGAGGTCGCGACGGCCTACGACGAGAATCCGTTCGTGCAGAAGGTCAAGGAGTTCGCCGCCAAGGAGGGCGCGGAGGTCGTCGCGATCTCCGCGAAGGTCGAGTCGGAGATCGCCGAGCTCGATCCTGAGGAGGCCAAGGCGTTCCTCGAGGATCTCGGCGAGACGGAGAGCGGCCTCGACCGCCTCATCAAGGCGGCGTTCGACCTGCTCGGCCTTCAGACGTTCCTCACGGCCGGCCCTGACGAGTGCCGCGCCTGGACGATCGTCAAGGGCACGACGGCGCCGAAGGCGGCGGGCAAGATCCACACGGATTTCGAGCGCGGTTTCATCCGCGCCGAGATCGTGAACTACGACGACCTCGTCGCGGCGGGCTCCGTCGCCGCCGCGCGCGAGAAGGGCCAGGTCCGCGTCGAGGGCAAGGACTACGTTATGCAGGACGGCGATGTCGTCAACTTCCGGTTCAACGTCTGAGGCATCGCTGGTGACAGGAGGAAGCGCTGTGGAGAAGAAATCCTATGAGCTCGGCGACATCGTGCGCATGAAAAAGCCGCATCCCTGCGGCGCGAATGAGTGGCTCATCGTGCGCACGGGCATGGATTTCCGGCTCAAGTGCCAGGGCTGCGGCCATTATGTGCTCCTGCCGCGCACGAAGTTCGAGCGCATGGCGCGCCAGCTGCTCGGCCATGTCGAGCTCTCGCGAGAGCCCCTGCCCTACGAGGCGGCGGGTGAGGCGTCGGCAGAGAAGGATTGAGCGGGGCGCGGCTGCTGCGCGCTGTGCGCCTGGATGCGGCTGCGGTATCTATTAGAAATGACGAGGCTGTCGCCGGAGTGTGTGATGCACTCCGGTGGCAGCCTCGTTTTCTCCATCTGTGATATTTATGCGCTGTTGCGGTGCGGGCGGGTGCGGTGCTCAGAGCGTCAGCAGGCCGCGCAGATTCTGGCAGATGGCCACGTGCGGATAGGCGTCGAACGCGGCGGCGGGCGTCGCGCCCGTGAGCACGGCGGCGAAAGGGACGGCGGCCTGCTGCGCGGCGCCCGCGTCGACGACACTGTCGCCGACGTAGAGCGTCTGCTGACGCGCGGCGCCGAAGGCGCGCAGCGCGGCCTCGATGCCCTCGGGCGCGGGCTTCGGCGTCTTGACATCCTCGATGCCGATGATGCGGTCGATGAGGTCGCTCGTGCCCGTCTCGTCGAATTTCTCCTGGATGCGGCTGCGCGTCTTCGAGGAGATGATGCCGATGCGCGCGTCGCGCGCGCGCAGGGCGCGCAGCACGTCAAGCGTGTCGGGGAAGAAATGCGTGCCGGGCGTCATGTAGCGGTCGGCGAGATGGCGGTAATCCTCGATGAACGCGTCGATCTGGGCGGCGTCCTCGTAGCCCGTGATGCGGCGCACGGCCTCCTCCATCGGCAGGCCGATGGTCTTGCGGATGACATCGTCCGGCACCTGCGGCCGCGCATAGGCGTCGAGTGTCAGGCGGAAACATTTGAGGATGCCCTCCTCAGAGTTGACCAGGGTGTAATCGAAATCGAACAGATACAGCGAATAGCTCATGTGAAATCTCCTCATTGGTTATGCAGGGGCGCACAAGGTTTGCGCATGGGCGCATGGCGCCTTTGGTACGACGCCTTCTATTATAGCATAGGGAGGGCATCTCTCGCATGATGGCGGGACACGGACAGCGTGATTTCTTCTGTTCGGCCTGCGCGCCGTGGTTTGCGTTCCTGGAATTTCATAGTAAGCTCAACGCACAAACGTCCACTTCGTGGACATTGTGCGCCCGCCCTTGCAGTAAATCCAGCCAATCGCGCTGCGCCTGCGGCTTGCGCTCTTGGGGGTTTACATAGTAAACTCAACGCACAAACGTCCACTTTGTGGACATTGTGCGCCCGTCCTTGCAGTAAATCCAGCCAATCGCGCTGCGCCTGCGGCTTGCGCTCTTGGGGATTTACATAGTACAATAGAAATTATAAGATTTCAGGAACCACTGAGAGAAGGATGCGCCTTTCCCCTGCATGGAGGGTAAGGCTGTCACGGTGGTTCCGTTGGAAAGCGCAGGAGGAGCAAATGAATTACGTTGTAGTGGATCTCGAGATGAATCCCGTGAGCCGTGATTACCGCGAGGTGCGGCGCACGCTCCGCGATGAGGTCATAGAGTTCGGCGCCGTGCGGCTCGACGCGTCGTTCGCGCAGGAGAGCACGTTCCAGTGCTATGTGAGGCCGCAGTATGGGCCGATCCGCAAGCAGATCACGGCCCTCACCGGCATCACGCAGGAAAAGGTGGACGGCGGCGAGATCTTCGAGAAGCAGTTCCAGGCGTTCGTCGACTGGGTGGGCGCGGCGCCGACGAAAATCTACTCGTGGAGCATGTCGGATATCAAGCAGCTCAGGAGCGAATGCCGGAAGAAGCTCCCCGCGTTCGACCTCGCGTGGCTCGACAGCCGCTGGGTGGACCTGCAGCAGGCGTTCGACGACAGGCTCGGCCTGCACAACAGCCTCGCGCTCAAGCACGCGCTCGGCGCGATGGACCGCAATTTCGAGGGGACGCAGCACACGGCGCTCGACGACGCCATCAATACGAGCGCCATCCTCGTGCTCATGCAGGACGACGCGAAGTTCCGCAAGACGATGCAGCCGGTGCTCGACATCCTCCAGCCGAAGGAGGATCTCACGAGCTCCATCGGCGATCTCTGCCCGGAGCTCGCGGCGCTCTCCAAGGAGCTATGACCCCCCCTGCACGGCAAAGAGCCGGAGTGCTACGCTCCGGCTCTTCGCTTTCCCTGGGAAGGGCGGCGCGCCGTACCGGAGCGCCGCTGTTGGTTGCATTCCGCCTGTTGATGTGGTATTCTAAGCGGGCAATCGTATTGCCTAGAAGAAGGAGGATTCGATATGAAGTCACAAACGACTTCGTCCGGCTTCCTCGCGCGCTATTTCAAGCTCGCGGAGAAGCAGACGACGGTCAAGACGGAGATCCTGGCGGGACTCACGACGTTCATCGCGCTCGCCTATATCATCTTCGTCAATCCGAATATTCTTTCCGAGGCGGGCATCCCGAAAGATGCGGCCATTGCCTCGACCATCTGGATCGCGGCGCTCTCGACGATGGTCATGGGCGTCGTTGCCAACTATCCGGTCGCGCTCGCGCCGGGTATGGGCCTCAACGCCTTTTTCGCCTACTATGTGTGCGGCACGCTTGGCCTGCACTGGACAGTCGCGCTCGGTGCGGTGTTCTTCTCGGGCGTCCTGTTCCTGATCCTCACGGTCAGTCACATCCGCCAGG
This sequence comes from Selenomonas bovis DSM 23594, assembly GCF_000381005.1. Classification (GTDB taxonomy): domain Bacteria; phylum Bacillota; class Negativicutes; order Selenomonadales; family Selenomonadaceae; genus Selenomonas_C; species Selenomonas_C bovis. The sequence goes on along the minus strand of NZ_KB908387.1, from coordinate 65,802 downwards.
CCATCATCAACGCCGTGCCGCAGAATCTGCGCGTAGCCATCGGCGTGGGCATCGGCCTCTTCATCGCTTTCATCGGCCTCAAGGGCACGGGCCTCATCGTGCCGGACAAGGCGACGTTCATCGGCCTCGGCCATGTGACGCAGCCGACGACGCTGCTCTCGCTCTTCGGCCTCGTGCTCACGGGCGCGCTTATGGCGCGCAAGGTACAGGGCTCCATCCTCATCGGCATCGTCGCGACGACGCTGCTCTCCATGTGCCTCGGCTACTCGCCGGTGCCGCATGGCATCTCTGATATCGTGAGCACGAGCATGCCGCACATGGGCGAGACGTTCGGCAAGCTCGACATCGTCGGCGCGTGGAACTACGGCATCGTCTCCATCATCTTCACGTTCACGGTCGTCGAACTCTTCGATAACATGGGCACACTCATCGGCCTCACGTCGAAGGCGAAGCTCGTGAAGCCGAACGGCGAGATCGAGAACCTCGACCGCGCCCTCACGACGGACGCTGTGGGCACGATCTGCTCCTCAGTATTCGGCACTTCGACGGTCACGAGCTATATCGAGAGCGCCGCGGGCATCGCAGCGGGCGGCAAGACGGGCCTCACGGCCGTGACGGTCTCCATCTGCTTCCTCATCGCGCTGCTCTTTGCGCCGCTCGTCGGCCTCGTGCCGGGCTTCGCGACGGCGCCGCCGCTCATCCTCGTCGGCGCCCTCATGATGCAGGAAGTCGGCAAGATCAACTTCGCGGACTTCTCCGATGCCCTGCCGGCCTTCCTCACCATCGTCATGATGCCGCTCACAGGCTCGATTGCCAACGGCTTCGCGTTCGGTTTCGTGAGCTACGCGTTCATGAAGACCGCCGTCGGCAAGTACAAGGAAGTCAGCTGGATCATGTGGCTCGTCTCTCTCGCTTTCGTCATCAACCTCGTCATGCGTTCCTGACGGGCGGAGCGCAAGTTTTCCTTGAAAATCATCGTTGCTTTTGGTAGAATAAATAATGTTCTTTGCGGTTGTAGCTCAGTTGGATAGAGCGTCCGCCTCCTAAGCGGCAGGTCGTGCGTTCGAATCGCACCAATCGCACCATCATACGCTAACTCGCAGCGGATTGCGACGTTGCCGACATAGGTTACAATCCACTGGATGGCTTTCTTAGGATAGCGCGGAATTCGTTTTCCGCGCTGTTTTTGTTGATGTGGCAGGCTTTGTTTGCAGCTGCGTCAATCTCGGTAATAGTCTTTCAAAAAAGTGCAGCGTGCTTGCAATATGTTATTGATTTCACACGCTCGGCGTCGTATAATCTTATTTGCAATACAATAGATGAAATGCATTGTTTTTATGGGAGGATCCTATTAATGAAAAAATTCCAAGTCGTCGTGAAATGCTCACTCGGTATTCATGCGCGCCCTGCGGCGCAGATTGCACAGGCATGCAGCAGCCTGCGAGCGGCAGTGACGCTCGAGACCGATCATGAGACGGCCCAGGGCAACAACGTGCTGGAAATCCTGAACCTCCACGCCGCGAAAGGCGCGACGGTCACGGTTACTGTAGACGGCCCCGACGAGGAGGAGGCTGCGCAGAAGATTCAGGCGGTTTTTGAGGCGATGGGGCCGAAGGAGAAGAAGGTTCCCGTTCTCAAGGTCGCGTTTTTCGGCACGAAGGACTACGACCGCCTCTATTTCAGCGAGCTTGCGAAGGACAAGGGCGAGGGCACGTACAACGTCGAGCTCAAGTATTTCACGAGCCGTCTGACGAGCGAGACGGCGCATCTCGCCAATGGCTATGACGCCGTGTGCATCTTCGTCAATGATGAGGCGCCGCGCGAGGTCATCGAGCAGCTGCACGACGGCGGCGTCCGCCTGATCCTCCTGCGCTGCGCCGGCTTCAACAACGTCGACAAGAAGGCAGCGGCCGAATACGGCATCACGGTGCTGCGCGTGCCGGCCTACTCCCCGTACGCGGTGGCGGAGCATGCAATGGCGACGCTCCAGGCCGCGAACCGCCGCCTGCACAAGGCGTACAACAAGGTGCGCGACAACAACTTCGATCTCACGGGCCTGCTCGGCGTCGATCTCCACAACAAGGTCGCCGGCATCCTCGGCACGGGGCGCATCGGCCAGTGCATGGCGCGCATCTGCAAGGGCTACGGCATGACGGTCATCGGCTGGGACGCGTATCCGAACAAGAAGCTCGAGGAGGAGGGCCTGCTCACCTACGCTTCGAAAGAGGAGGTTCTGAGCCGCTCCGACCTCATCTCCATCCACGCGCCGCTCATCATGGGCGAGGGCGGCACGTACCATCTCATCGACGAGAAGGCCATCTCCCTCATGAAGGACGACGTCATGCTCACGAATGCCGCGCGCGGCGGCCTCATCGATACGGAGGCGCTCATCGCTGCGCTCAAGAAGGGCAAGTTCCACGCGGTCGCGCTCGACGTCTACGAGGGCGAGGATGCGAACGTCTACACGGACCACAGCTTCGACGTCCCGACGGAGGACATCACGGGCCGCCTGCTCATGTTCCCGCAGGTCATCCTCACGAGCCATCAGGCATTCTTCACGCGCGAGGCGCTGCAGGCCATCGCGGCGGTGACGATGGAGAACGCCCGCAATTTCAACGAGGGCTGCCCGCTCGGCGCCGCTGAGGTGAAATAAGGATAGGTTCATAGGTATCGTCCCTATGGAAAAGCTGCCAGGCGAAGGCGTAACCGCCTGGCAGCTTTTACTGTGTAAATCCCCAAGAGCGCAAGCCGCAGGCGCAGCTCGATTGGCTGGATTTACTGCAAGGGCGGGCGCACAATGTCCACGAAGTGGACGTTTGTGCATGTAGTTTGTTGCGCGGGCGTCCGCGAGGCGAGGAATGCCTTGCGCTTGCTGCGGGGTGATGCGCGCAGCGCGGATATTCACGTGGAGACCTATTGTATTCGCGGGAATTTTATATTATATTAGTAAATACGATGTGTTTAGTCGTACATGTCGCTGTTCAAGAAGGGTGATGCTCCCTGTGAGGAAACGTTGGCATATGCAGCGGTCCCCCAGGAAGCCAAGATAGAAAAAGGGGAATCTCGAAGATGTTTGGCATGTCTATGGATATCGGAATCGATCTCGGCACGGCGAATGTGCTGATTTATGTGAAGAATAAAGGCATCGTGCTGCGAGAGCCGTCCGTGGTCGCGGTCGACAAGGATACGAATCAGGTGCTCGCGATCGGCGAGGAGGCGCGCCGCATGATCGGCCGTACGCCGGGCAATATCGTCGCGATCCGTCCGCTCAAGGAGGGCGTGATTGCTGACTACGATATCACGGAGAGCATGCTGCGCCATTTTATCGAGAAGGTGGTCGGCCATAGCTTCGTGTTCCGGCCGCGCATCATGATCTGCATCCCGTCCGGCTGCACGATGGTGGAGCAGCGCGCGGTGCAGGAAGCTGCCGAGCAGGCGGGCGCACGCCATACGCAGCTCATCGAGGAACCGCTCGCGGCTGCGCTCGGCGCGGGGCTCGACATCGTGGAGCCGTGCGGCTCGATGGTCGTTGATATCGGCGGCGGTACGACGGATATCGCCGTGATCTCGCTCGGCGGCATCGTGACGAGCGCGAGCCTGCGCATCGCCGGTGATAAGTTCGATGCGGACATCATCGCCTATGTGAAGCGTGAGTTCAACATGATGATTGGCGAGCGCACGGCGGAGGATATCAAGATGAACATTGGCGCGGCTTTCGCGGAAGCGCGCAAGGAGGAGATGGATATCCGCGGGCGCGATATGCTCACGGGCTTGCCGAAGAATCTCACAATCACGACGGCGCAGGCAGCGGAGGCGATGAACCAGTCGGTGACGCGCATTGTCGAGCAGGTGAAGAAGGTACTTGAGGAGACGCCGCCGGAGCTCTCGGCGGATATCATGGACCGCGGCATCATCCTCACGGGCGGCGGCGCGATGCTCTATGGGCTCGATGAGCTCATCCGCCGCGAGACGGAGATCCCGACGGCGCTCGCAGACGATCCGCTCTCCTGCGTGGCGCTCGGCTGCGGCAAGGCGCTCGATACGTTCGCGAAGTTCGACGGCAAGGCGACGAATCTCAAGATGCGCCACTGAGACCGGCGACAGGGCGCAGGAACTGCGCTGGTTTTCTCGCGGATAAGGAATCCGCGGGGGCGACGGCGAATAATATAATATGCGGCGAGTCTATGGGATGTGGCTTGCAGCAGCGCTGGCAAGGTGACTTGGGAGGGATAGCACATGTGGCGTGGTCTTTATACGGCGGGAGCCGGCATGATTCAGGAGACGCAGCGGACGGATACGATCGCGAACAATCTCGCGAATGTGAATACGACGGGCTACAAGCGCGACGTCGCGGTGAGCAGTGAGTTCGAGCCGATGCTCATCCGCCGCATCAACGACAAGGATATGCGGAGCGATGTGACGAGCTTCAAGGGCTTCTCGCTCGGCGGCAATCCGCCGGTCGTCGGCACGCTCGGCCTCGGTTCGGAGATTGCGGAGATCGCGACGGATCACGGCCAGGGAATTTTCGAGTCGACGGGCAATCCCTACGATGTGGCGATTTCAGGCGAGGGCTATTTCGAGATACAGACGCCGCAGGGCGTGCGCTATACGCGCGACGGGGCCTTTTTCCGCTCGCAGACGGGCGTGCTCGAGAACGTGCGCGGTCAGGCGGTGCTCGGCACGAATGGACAGCCCATCGTGATTCCCGCGGATGCGGAGAGCGTGAGCATCGGCGCCAAGGGAGAGATCACGGCGCGCGTGCAGGGTGCGGTGCAGCAGCTCGGCCAGCTCGCGTTCGTGCAGTTCAACGACCGCCGCGCGGTGCTCAAGCAGGGAGATAACCTCTACTATCCGCAGGCAGGCGCGCAGCCGCAGCCAGCGGCGGGAACCATCGAGCAGGGCATGCTCGAGCGCTCGAACGCGAACGTCGTCTCGGAGATGGTGGAGCTCATCAACAACTACCGCATCTACGAGGCGGGATCGAAGTCCGTCACGACGCAGGACGCGATGCTCGACAAGTCGGTCAACGAGGTCGGCAAGCTCTGAGACGGAGTGCTGAATGAATCAGTGGTTCCTTAAGTTCCACAGCCTTTTTTCCGATAGTATAAGAAGAGAATGCGTATGGTGGCGGCGCTGCCGCCTGTAATGATTTGGGAGGAATCGGAGATATGATGCGAGCACTTTGGTCAGCGGCCTCTGGCATGAAGGGGCAGCAGACGAATATGGATGTCATCGCGCACAACATCGCGAATGTCAATACGTATGGCGGTAAGAAGGTTCGCGCGGAGTTCCAGGACCTCATCTACCAGAACATCCGCGACGCGGGCGCGGCGTCCGGCGCGGACAGCCAGTACCCGACGGGCCTCCAGGTCGGTCTCGGCACGCGCGTGGCGGCGACGAACCGCATCTTCACGCAGGGCGCGCTGCAGACGACAGATAATCCGACGGATGTCGGCATCCAGGGCGAGGGGTTTTTCCGTATCACGATGCCGGACGGCACGACGGCGTATACGCGCGACGGCTCGTTCAAGCTTGATTCTCAACGTCGTCTCGTTACGACGGATGGCTATCCGCTCGCGGATAATATCACGATCGATGATAACGCGCCGAGCGACTCGATCACGATTTCGGGCGACGGCCGCGTCTCTGATACGCCGGCAGGCGGCACGCAGCAGGAGGTCGGGCAGATCCAGCTCGCGCGCTTCGTGAATCCGTCGGGCCTTACGGCCATCGGCAAGAACCTCTTCGTGGTTTCCGAGGCGTCAGGCGAAGCCATCGAAAGCGAGCCGGGCGTTGACGGCGCGGGAACGCTCACGCAGGGCACGCTCGAGATGAGCAGCGTGCAGATTGTCGAGGAAATGGTCAACATGATTGTTTCGCAGCGCGCCTACGAGTCGAATTCCAAGGCGGTCACGACGTCGGACTCGATGCTCGAGATTGCGAACGGCCTCAAGCGCTGAGCCATGAAATTGAACAGGGGAGCCCTGGCCATCTGCATACTTCTTTCTGTATGGGGTGGCTTCTTCTGTATGTTTCCCGCGGCTGCGTCTGCCTATGGCGGCGGCACGCAGGCGGAACGGTTCCCGCAGACGGTGACGGCGGCGCAGTTCGCCGCGTATGCGCAGGAGAAGCTCGAGCAGGAGCTCGCGGCGCGCGGCGAGACGCGCCGCCATACGCTGACACTCACGCGCGCCGCAGCGGCAATGCATGCGCCCGCGGGCGCGCTCATCTGCGAGGTCAAGGTACCGGGCGCGATACGCTACGGCGGTCTGACGCCGGTGCATGTGCTCGTCTATGTAGATGGGAAGTTCTATCGCCGTGCCGTACTCTATTTCCGCGTGCAGGTCTATGATACGGTGCTCGTGGCCGTGCATGACCTGCGTCCCGAGCAGACAATCGGTGCGGAGGATGTGCGCCTCGCGGAAGTCACGGTCGAGGACGCGGACACCGTCTACCTGAAAGAGGTTGCTGAGGTGAGCGGCCGCGTGCCCACGCGGTTCCTCTCGTCGGGAAAGCCCCTCGTCGCGACTGTGCTGCAGGCGGCGCGCGTGCTCGAGGCGGGCGATCCCGTGACGCTCGTGACGCGCTATCACGGCATCGAGGTGAAGGCTGAGGGCGTCGCGCTGCAGCGCGGCCGCATCGGCGAGCACATCCGCGTGCGCAACGCGCGCTCGGCGAAGGTATTGCTCGGGACGGTCGTGGACGCACATACGGTGCAGCTTGGCGGCGATGGCTGAGCGATGGGCGCGCGGCGGAGCTTGCGCTCAGCCGCAGAAGGAAAGCCGGATAGCGGCAAGATGGGAGAAAAGAGGGATGGCAATGAAGAAATGGATGGCGGCGGGCCTTTTGGCTGTCTGCGTAGCGCTTGCGCTGCAGCCCGTGGAGGCGCGCTCGCTCTGGAGTGACGATGGGACATCCTACAATATCTTTGCGGACCGCAAGGCGCGCAACGTCGGCGATATCCTGACCATCGTCATCAGCGAGACGACGACGACGACGACATCAAAGAGCAGTTCCAACAAGAAGAGCGGGAAAACCTCGCTCTCGGCGGGCGTGGGCATCTTTGATTTCCTCAAGGCCGCGAGCGCGAACGGCTCGGACTCGTTCTCAGCACAGGGCTCAAAATCCGATACGAATAAAGTCGCGGGCAATGTCACGGTGACGGTCACGCAGGTCATGCCGAACGGCAACATGGTCGTCGAGGGTACGCAGTCTATCTGGCAGAACCGCGACGAGCACAAAATCACGTTCCGCGGCGTCTGCCGCCAGGATGACGTGACAGCGAACAATACGATTCCCTCGACGAAGATCGCGGACGCGACGGTGCGCTTTGACGGTAAAGGCCCCCTGAACGCCAAGCAGCGGCAGGGCATCCTCACGCAGATATTCAATATCCTTTTCTGATGCAGTTGGCTCCCCGTGGGGAGCAGGGAGGTCTCTTCAGATGGTTTCATGGAAAAAGTTCTGTGCGGCGGCGCTTGTCGCGGTGTGCGCGGCGTCGCTCACGCCTCTTTCGGCTTCGGCCGATGCCTCGGTGACGCGCATCAAGGACATCGCGAAAGTGCAGGGGGTGCGCAGCAATCAGCTCGTCGGCTACGGCCTCGTCGTCGGTCTCGCGGGCACGGGCGACTCGAACAAGGCAAAGGAGACGGTGCAGAGTATCGGCAACATGCTCAAGAGCTTCGGCGTCGCCATCGATACGAGTTCGCTCAAGCCAGATAATGTAGCGGCTGTCATGGTGACGGCGACGCTGCCGCCCTTCGTGCGCGAGGGTGACACCATCGACGTGACGGTCTCCTCCCTCGGTGATGCGGACAGCATCCAGGGCGGCACGCTCGTTCAGACGCCGCTGCGCGCGGGCAACGGCGAGGTCTACGCGGTCGCGCAGGGGGCCGTTTCGACGGGCGGATTCGTCGTGGGCCGCGGTGGCAACAAGGCGCAGAAGAACTTCCCCACGACGGGCCTCATGCCGAACGGCGCGATCGTCGAGCGCAGCGTGGAGGATGAGATCGGGCAGGACGGCACGATCTCGCTCTCGCTTTCGCAGCCGGATTTCACGACGGCCGCGCGCATGGTTTCAAGCATCAACGCGCAGTTCGGCGGCATCGCGCGCGCGACGAATCCGGGGCGCATTGATATCTCGATCCCGGCCTACTACCGCGGCAACGTCGTCGGCTTTGTAGCGAGCCTCGAGGAGCTGCCCGTCGTGCCGGATACGGTCGCGAAAGTCGTGATGAACGAGCGCACGGGCACCATCGTCATGGGCGGCAACGTATCCGTGGATGAGTGTGCCATCACGCAGGGCGGCCTCTCCATCCGCGTGCAGAAGCGCGCGGATGTGAGCCAGCCGGATCCGCTCTCCTACGGCAGCACGATCGTTGCGAACAATACGGATGTCAAGGTCAAGGACAGCTCTGGCAGCACGATCGTCCTGCCGGCGACGGCGAACGTCAGCGATATCGTCGGTGCGCTCAATGCCGTCGGCGCGACGCCGCGCGACACGATTTCCATCCTGCAGGCGATGAAGGCGAGCGGCGCGCTCCACGCGGAGCTCGAGCTCATTTGATAGGAATTTCTAAAAGACAGGGAAGTGAGTTCATGCAGATTCAGCCAATAGCGATGCTGCAGCATAATACATCCGCGGCATCGGCCCAGGCGCAGGCGTCGTCCGCCTCGTTCGACCGCATGCTCGAGGAGGCGAAGCGCAGCGCGCAGGACGCGCGAAACGCGGCGGCGTCCGGCGACGGCACGCAGGCCGCTCGCGCAGAGGACAAGGCGCTCAAGAAGGCCTGTGAGGGCTTCGAGGCGATGTTCCTCAACATGATGTACCGTCAGATGCGCTCGACGGTGCACGAGGGCGGTCTCTTCGGCGAGGACAACGCGACGAAGATTTTCGAGGATATGCGCGACAGCGAGATGACGAAGCAGATGGCGGAGGCCGGCGGCATCGGGCTCGGCGATCTGCTCTACAAGCAGCTCCGGCCGCAGGTCGAGGCGAAGGCCGAAGCGCAGGCGGCGCTTGCCGTGCCTGCACGGAAATGAGGCGCAAGGAGCAGCAGTGAACGGCGCGCAGATAGCCCTCGGAGTCTCGCGCGCCGTCTCTTCTTGGCAGGGGTGCGTGCCGCATGCCCGCTGCTTGCGAGGCCGGGGATGGAACTGATTTTTCGGGAGCATGGGATCATCCAGCGCTTCCTTGGTAGAGAGCATTCTGGTTTGCTTTGGGAGGCAGACGTATTGATGGTTTTTTTCTGGAGACGATTGCGGTATTTCATTTTGACGCTTGTGCTGCTCGCAGCCTTGCAAGGGGCGGCGCTCGCGGCGCCGCAGCTCAGCGGCGTGCGTTTCCATTCGGAGGCGGCGCGCGACCGCGTGGTGCTGGACCTCTCGGAGGCGTCCGACTATGAGCTCGATAAAGCAGCGGACGGCAAGCGCGTGACCGTCGTGCTCAAGGGCGTCCGGGCGGGCCGCAGCCTCAAGCAGCCGATGGTCACGGGCAAGCGCGTGAAAGGTGTGCGCTGGTCGGCCTCGGACAGCGAGGTGCGCGTCGTAGTATCGTTGGCAACTGCTTGCAAGGCAAGCATAGGCCAGCTCAAGAATCCGCCGCGTCTCTTCCTCGACCTCACGGATCCCGTCGCAGCAGGTACCGCACGGAAGCCGGCGGCGGGCAAGGCGGCCGGTGAGGCTGCTGCGGCGGAGAAGACGGCGGCTGCGGCGAAAGCTGCGGCTGCGACGAAAGCTGCCGCGGCTGCCAAGGCTGCCGCCGCGGCACTCGGTCTCCCCGAGGGAACGGAGGCCGTCCAGCTCGCGGCTGGTCTCATGCGCTTTGACTATCATGTCTGGCAGGACGATGGCTGGGTCACGGCGTATTTCCTCGATGTCGATCCCGCGGTCTACCGTCTCAAGGTCGCGCTGGGGGGCGGCAAGATTCCGGGGCTTGCGACAACGAGCGCTATCTCTGACAGTGTGAATGCCGTCGCGGCCATCAACGCCTCCTTTTTCAACTGGAACGGCGACCTCATCGGCGTGACGAAGACGAACGGCGAGGTGGTCGGGACGACGTATATTCCGCGCAGCGCGATGGGCATCCTGCCGAATGGCCAAGCGTATTTCGGCACGGTGACGTACAACGGCTCCGTGACGATCGGCGGCGTCACGCAGTATGTGGGCGGCGTCGACGTGGAGCGCGGCACGGACAGCCTCGTCATCTACAACCGCTACTACGGGCCGCGTACGCGGACGAACGAATACGGACGGGAACTCACAGTGGTGAATGGCCGCGTGACCGCCATCGCTGCAGGGAACTCCGCCATTCCCGCAGATGGCTGCGTTATCTCGTTGCACGGCGCGGCGGCGGATATTTATTCCCAGGTGCAGGTGGGGGATGCCGTCACAATCGATGAGACGCTCGGCGCGCCTTGGGACAGGGCGACAGAGGTCGTGAGCGTAGGGCCGTGCCTCTTGAAGGACGGCGTCATCCATGTGACGACGGCGGCGGAGCAGCTCGGGGAGATCGACCGCCATCGCGAGCCGCGTAGCGCGATTGCGACGACGACGCGCGGCACGTATCTGCTCGCCGTCGTGGATGGCAGGCAGCAGTCCTCTCATGGCTGCACACTCACGGAGTGGGCGCAGCTACTGAAGGCATTCGGAGCGAAGGATGCGCTCAACCTTGACGGTGGCGGTTCGTCGGAACTCGTCGCTGGCGGCCGGGTACTGAACTCCCCCTCCGATGGGCGTGAGCGCGGTGTCGGCTCAGCCATCGTCGTGCTTCACAAGTGAGCTTTGCGGGCGGTGCCTGCTGCCATCTGTGGCGGGGCTGCTGACGGAAAAATAAATCTGCCGCAGGCGGCGGAGTATGCTATAATGAACAAGACTTGAGGACGGTTGCATCTCGGCTGTCCTCGGCGATGGGATAGGCCGGATGCGGTTCGCCGCATCCGGTTTTCATGAAGGGCATCTCGCGTACGAGAAGTGCCCGCAATCGGATGGGGTGAATTTTTTGCATAAGTATATGAAGAAGGCGGCGGCCGCGGTGGCCGCGCTCCTCTGCGGAAGCCTGGAGATTACGGCGCTCGCGATGCCTGCGACGTGGCGGACGGCGGAGATCACGCCTGGCATGTCGGGGACGGCGTATACGGTCGTCGACGCCACGCGGGAGATTCGCGATTTCCACGTGGACATCATCGGCACGCTGGATAACGGCAAGGGATCGACGCCGATGATCATGGCGAAGGCGTCGGGGCCTGTCGCAGAGCAGGCGGGCGGCATCCTGCAGGGCATGAGCGGCAGTCCCGTCTATGTGGATGGCAAGCTCGTCGGCGCTGTGGCGGCAGGACTCAAGGAAATGACGCCCTACACGTTTTTCATCACGCCCATCGAGGAGATGCTGCCGCTCTGGTCGATGCCGGATGTGAAGAACAAGACGCGCCTGCATACCTTCGACCTCAAGAAATACGCAGCGGACAAGGCGAAGCGACAGGCTGAGGAAGAGAAGAAGCAGAAGGAGAAACAGGGCAAGGCGGCCGCGGAGAAGGAAGACGCGCAGGATGAGCGCGAGGAGGCTGCTGAGGAGACGGCGGAGTCGGAGCGCGTGCATAACGAGGAGGCATTCGAGGATGTCATCGCAGCGGCGCTCGCGTCGTTGCCGGCATCGCATACCGCGATTGCTGCCGACGCCGTCGCGCAGAATGCCGCGCAGCTAAAGGGCAGGGCCACGCAGCCGGCACGCGTGCCGAAAGGGCAGATCTTCGCGGCGGGGTTCGATGCCGCGGGTATGAAGTTCCTCAGCAAGAGCCTCGGGCTCGGTGCAACGCAGCTCACGGCGGTCGGCGGTGCCTCGAATGCCGGCACGGACTATGACGCGAGCCTCGCGCCCGGGAGCGCGGTCGGCGTCGCCGTCGTCTGCGGTGATTTCACGGTCGGCGCGACGGGCACGGTGACAGCCGTGGATGGCAACAAGGTCCTCGCGTTCGGCCATCCGTTCCTGCACAAGGGGAACGTGAACTATTTCATGACGGATGCGACGGTCGTCGGCACGATCGCGGGGCAGAGCAATGGCATGAAGATCGCCAATGTCGGCAATATCATCGGCCGTATCAACCAAGATCGCGAGACGGGGGTAGCCGGACGCCTCGGCGAGTTCCCGTCCGTCGTTCCTGTGAAGATCCATGTCAAGGATGCCTCGCTCGGGCGTGAGGATACTTACGGCGCGCGCATCGCCTACGATGAGGACTACCTCGCGCAGCTTTCCGCGGGGCTTGCCTACGCGGCGATGAGCAAGACGAGCGACTCGCTCGGCGAGAGCACGGCGCAGCTCTCGTTCACGGTGCGGACGAACGCGGCAGCGGACGGGAAGCTCGTGCGCAAGAACATGTTCTACAATACGACGGATGTCGGCCAGGTCGCTGTGGGCGAGCTCTTGCAGGCCATGGGCATCATCTGCGCGGATGCGGACAAGGAGGCGGACATCGTCGATGTGCAGGTCGATGTCGATGTCGAGGCGGGCCGCAAGACGGCGACCATCGTCTCGGCCATCCCTGATAAGACGACGGCGCGGCCAGGCGAGACCGTCCAGATCAAGACGACGATCAAGCCGTACCGCAAGGACAAGGAGACGCTGCTCATCCCCTATACGGTGCCGGAAAACCAGCCGGATGGCACGTTGAACCTCGATGTGCGCGGCGGCGGCATGGTCCCCGTGACGCCGCTCATGCTGCTCCAGCAGACGACGGGAGTCGCCGTCCAGTCCGAGGCGGACAAGGCGCAAACGACAGCAGACAAGCTCAAGGCGCTCGCGGAGACTGGCAGGAACAACGAGATTATCATCGCACCTGGTGCAGCTGCGCAGCCGCTCACGGAAAAGGAGCAGAAAAAGGTTCTGCGCGAGGCAGCTGCAGCAGCAAAGCGTGCTGCTGCAGCCGCGAAGTCGGCACCGCGCAAGGTGGATTTCCTCCACAAGGCGGCGAAGGCAGAAGGCCAGACGAAGTTCGAGACAAACTATATCATCGACAACGTCGCCCACGTGACACTCAAGGTCGACCATACGGCAAAGGCCTGACCATTGGCGGCGACGCGTCCTCCTGTGCCTGCAATCGCTCATTTCGAGCGTGCCGACCCTGCTGATGACTGCGTATAATGGCAGCCGCTGCCAGGAGACGGGCCGCAACCGTCGCTGTGCGGGAAATCCGCAGCGCTTCTGACGCGTGCCCTCTTGCCATACGGAGGGGTTGATGATAATATAAGGAAAGATTGCTTCGATTTTCTAGGGGGAACGACTGCTTAAATGGAAAAGTTGATTATACACGGCGGACGGCGGCTCGAGGGACACGTCAAGATCAGCGGCGCGAAGAACGCCGTCCTGCCCATCATCGCGGCGACCTTGCTCGGCCAGGATACGCCGAGCCTGCTCGATGAGGTGCCGGCGCTCGAGGACGTGACGACGATCACGGAGGTACTCAGGAAGCTCGGCGTTCAGGCGGAGTTCGACGCCGAGCGCCATCAGCTCCATGTCGATGCCTCAACCATCGGCAGTTGCGAGGCACCGTATGACCTCGTGCGGAAGATGCGCGCATCGTTCCTCATCATGGGGCCGCTGCTTGCTCGCTGCGGCAAGGCAAAGATTTCGCTGCCGGGCGGCTGCGCCATCGGCACGCGTCCCATCGACCTGCATCTCAAGGGCTTCGAGATGCTCGGCGCGCACATCGAAATCGGCCACGGCTTCATCGAGGCGACGGCGCCGGAGGGGCTCAAGGGGACGAAGATTTATCTCGATTTCCCGAGCGTTGGTGCGACGGAGAACATCATCATGGCCGCCTCGATGGCCGAGGGACAGACCATCCTCGAGAATCCGGCGCAGGAACCGGAAATCGTCGATCTCGCGAACTACCTCAACGTCATGGGCGCGAAGATCCGCGGCGCGGGCACGAACGTCATCAAGATCGACGGTGCGAAGAAACTTGTCGGCCGCGACTACACTATCATTCCCGACCGCATCGAGGCGGGGACGTACATGGTCGCGGCGGCGATGACGCGGGGGGATATCTACGTCGAGAACGCCATCAGCGAGCATCTCAAGCCAGTCATCGCCAAGCTCAAGGAAGCGGGCGTTGAGATCGAGGAAGATGTGAGCGGTATCCGTGTGCGCTGCACGCAGAAGACGAAGGCTGTCGACATCAAGACGATGCCGTACCCGGGTTTCCCGACGGACATGCAGGCACAGTTCATGGCGATGCTCGCCGTCTCTGAGGGAACGGGCTTCGTGACGGAGACGGTCTTTGAAAACCGCTTCATGCACGTCGATGAACTCAAGCGCATGGGTGCGAACATCCGTATCGACGGGCGCACCTCTGTCGTCGAGGGCGTCGAGAAGCTCACGGGTTGCCAGGTCAAGGCGACCGACCTGCGCGCGGGCGCGGCCATGGTGCTCGCGGGGCTCGTCGCGGAGGGCGAGACACAGGTCGGCTATATCCACCATATCGACCGCGGCTACGACAACCTCGTCGGCAAACTCGTCGGTCTCGGCGCTGCCATCGAGCGTGTGGACCGCTGAGGAAAAGCCTTGCCCGCATTGCGCGGGGAAGGCTTTTCCTATGTAAATCCCCAGGAACGCAAGCCGCAGGCGCAGCGCGATTGGTTGGATTTACTGTAAGGGCGATGCACAATGTCCACGAAGTGGAGGTTTGTGCATGTAGCTTTGTGTAGCATCCGATTGCAAGGCGGGCGCGCATGCCTGCGCAGCGGGTCAAAGAGGAGAGAAAGTCTATGAGCATCATTGAAACCCCAGTACAGCTGAAGCACCTGACGCTGAAAAACCGCGTCGTCCGCTCGGCCGTCCACAGCTTCCTCGCGGATGAGGATGGCAGGATGACAGAGGCGGAGTACGCGATGTACGCCGAGCTTGCACAGGGGGGTATCGGCACCATCATCACGGGGCACTGCTGCGTCGATCCGCGCGGGCGCGCGAATGCCACGCAGGTGAATATTTATGACGATTCTTATGCGGCGCAGTTCCGGCGCGCAGCGAAAATCGCCCATGCAGCGGGCGCCGTGCTCATTCCGCAGATTTCCCACGCGGGGCCGCGCGCCATCGGCTATGATGACCTTGCGGATGTCGTCGCGCGTCCGCTCAAGAAAGGGCGCGAGGCCCGCGCGCTCACGCATGAGGAGATCAAGGAGATAGAGCATAGCTTCATCGCGGCCGCTGTGCGGCTCAAGACTGCTGGCTGCGACGGCGTCCAGCTCCATGCCGCGCACTCCTACCTGCTCTCTCGCTTCCTCGATCCGACGTTCAACCAGCGCACGGATGACTACGGCGGCAGCCAGGAGAACCGCTTCCGCATCGTGCGCGAGATCATCGAGGGCATCCAGGCGGCCTGCGGCGCCGCGTTCCCCATCCTCGTCAAGATCAACCTCGATACGAAGCACGAGGATCACACAGGCTACCACGCGGCGATGCTCTACATGCTGCGGGAGTTCCAGCGCCTCGGCGTCGAGCTCGTTGAGCTCTCGGGCGTCGATTTCATCAACCAGCCGCGGGACGCGACGCTCTACTATCTCGAGGAGGGCGCGCGGCTCAAGGCAGCGGTGCCGGGGCAGGCGATGAGCCTCGTCGGCGGCGTGCGCTCGCTTGCGGACATGGAGCGCGTGCTCGCCGCGGGCTTTGAGCTCGTCTCGCTCGGCCGCGCGCTCATCGCCGAGCCGGATTTCCTCCGCAAAGAGCTCGCTGGCGGCGCGCCCTCGATCTGTGTTTCCTGCTGCCGCTGCTTCGTGCTGCCGGAGATGCATCCTGGCTACCGCTGCGTCTGGCAGTGGAAAGAGGCGCGTGCAAAGGCGCGCGCGCAGAAAGCGGCGGCGCAAGACGCGTAAAGGTGCGGATGTTTCCCGCACGGCATACCGCATTGACAAAGATCATTCCCCTGATGCTGCACCAGAGTGTACGTCATCAGGGGATTTTTATATTATGTAAAAATACAGATAGTATGTCGCATTTTGACGCGTTCATAGCGCGTTTAGGGGGGGGATTTCCTTTACAGAAGCGGCGCGGATTGAAATCAGCGAAAAAATATGATTTACATGTTGACACATATATAGGGCAGGGATATAATATCAGGTACACAATATCCACGGAGTAGGAACACCTCCTGGAGATTGCGTGTGATTGCACTCATAGATATGGAAGGAAGGATATATCATGTCAGGCTTGATGCTGATCGGTATCGCGCTCGTGTGGTTCGCGGGGGCATACCTGCTTTACGGGCGCTGGCTCGCGCGGACCTGGGGGATTGATCCGCACGCGAAGACGCCGGCGGTCCGCAAGAATGACGGCGAGGACTACGCGCCCGCGTCGCGGTTCACGGTGTTCGCGCACCAGTTCTCGTCCATTACGGGCGCGGGTCCTGTGACGGGCCCGATTATCGCGGCGATGTTTGGCTGGGCGCCGGCGCTGCTCTGGATCCTCATCGGCGGCGCGTTCTTCGGCTGCGTACAGGATTTCACGGCGCTCTACGCCTCGGTCAAGAGCGAGGGCAAGTCGATGGGCATGCTCATCGAGCAGTACGTCGGTGAGACGGGCCGCCGCCTGTTCCTGCTTTTCTGCTGGCTCTTTACGCTGCTCGTCATCGCAGCGTTCGCCGACATCATCGCCAAGACGTTCAACGGCTTCGCCGCGGGCGGCACGCTCAACACGCCGGGCGCGCAGGCCGCGACGATCTCGATGCTCTACATCGTCGTTGCGATGGCGTTCGGCGTCTTCATCAGCAAGGTGAAGCCCTCCGGCGCACTGAAGTTCCTCGTGGCGGTTGTGCTTGTCGCAGGCATGTTCGCCGTCGGCATGCAGTTCCCGCTCTACTTCGATGTGACGACGTGGCGCTACATCGTCTTCGGCTATTGCTTCATCGCGGCGGTCCTGCCGATGTGGCTGCTCATGGAGCCGCGCGACTACCTCAGCTCGTTCCTGCTCCTCGGCATGGTGGCCGGCGGCGTCATCGGCGTGCTCGCGGCGAATCCGTCCGTCAACATGCCGGCGTTCGTCGGCTTCGAGGTGAACGGCAAGCCGCTCTTCCCGATCCTCTTCATCACGATTGCCTGCGGCGCGGTCTCCGGCTTCCACAGCCTCGTCTCGTCCGGCACGTCCTCCAAGGCCATCGCGAACGAGCGCGACATGCTGCCCGTCGGCTACGGCGCGATGCTCTGCGAGTGCCTGCTCGGCGTCGTCGCGCTCGTCATCGCCTGCGCGGCTGCGCAGAACGGCGTCATGGCGAAGGGTACGCCGTTCCAGATCTTCGCGGGCGGCATCAGCACCTTTTTCACGCAGATCTTCGGTTTTCCGGCGGGCTTCTCCGCCTGCTTCATCACGATGTGCGTCTCGGCGCTCGGCATGACGACGATCGACTCCGTCGCGCGCATCGGCCGCATGTCCCTGCAGGAAATGCTCAAGCCCTCGGCAGGGGAGCAGACGAGCGCCGCGACGCGCTTCCTCATGGACAAATACGTCTCGACCATCCTCACGCTCGTACTCGCCTACGGGCTCTGCCTCGCTGGCTATATGAACATCTGGCCGCTCTTCGGCGCGGCGAACCAGCTGCTCTCCGCGCTCGTGCTCATCGCGCTTGCCGTGTTCCTCAAAGTCACGGGGCGTAAGGGCTGGATGCTCTACGTGCCGATGGTCTTCATGTTCTGCGTCACGATGACGGCGCTCGTCATGAGCGTCTATGGCATTGTCGCGAAGCTCATGGCCGGCAACTTCGTCATCGGCGTCGACGGTCTCCAGCTCGTCCTCGCGCTCGCGCTCATGACGCTCGCTGTCCTCGTCGTCAAGCACTGCGGCAGGGAGCTCGTGACCGGCAAGGCCGAGGGTGTCCCTGCGACAGAAGAGTGAGATATACCGCCTTTGTGGCCATATAGAAAAAACTTTACATGTATGTCTCGCCGTGTTATAATATAACTCGTTCTGGTACGAGAACACGGAGAGGTGTCCGAGTGGTCGAAGGTGCTTGACTCGAAATCAAGTGTGGTGAATAGCCACCGTGGGTTCGAATCCCACCCTCTCTGCCATGGAAATCGATCCCCTGCAGGTAGCTGCGGGGGATTTTTTATGTCATTACCTGTCCCTGGGCATGCGGACTGCGGCGGTGGTCTGCACGCCACGCCACTTGATTTTTCTGCTTGAAACGGCGATAATATCAAGGAAGCGCTGATTAAATGAGGTGCTCCGGATTATGGTTCGCAGCCTGCCATGCGTGGCAGCTTGCGGCGGTATGCTTTCTACTCTATGGGGAGGTTTTCGGATGAGAAAGGTGTGCCTGTTGCTCTTGGCGTTGCTCGTACTGCTCGGGCTGCCCTTTTCGGCGGAGGCGTCGCCGTTCGGCGAGCGCGTGGAGGGGCTGACTGAGATCACGGGCGTGCGCGTGAGCAACTCGCAGGACAAGACGCGCATCGTCGTCGATGCCAAGGCGCCTGTCACGTACCGGACGATGGTACTCAAGGATCCGGGCCGCGTCGTTGTCGATATCAAGGGCGCCTGGCTCTCCCCGCAGGTGAAGCGGGAGCTTTCCGTGAGCAGCTCGTTCGTGTCGCGGGCGCGCGTGGCGCAGTTTGATCCGAGGACGGTGCGCGTGGTCGTGGAGACGACGGTCGGCAAGGACAATTACAAGATATTCCCGCTCACGGGCGGCCCGGTTCCTGGGCGCGTGGTGCTCGATTTCGGCCGCGTGGGGCCGGACAGTTCAGGCGCGACGATCGCGCTGCCGGATGTCAAGACGACGAAGCCTGTCGCGCCGCAGACGAAACCGACGAAGCCGCAGACGCCGCAGACGAAGCCGCAGACGCCGCAGACGAAGCCGCAGACGCCGCAGACGAAGCCTGTCGAGACAAAGCCCGCCGAGACGAAGCCTGTCGAGACAAAGCCCGCCGAGACGAAGCCGGTCGAGACGAAACCGGAGGAGCCGCAGACGCCGCAGGACGCAGAGCAGGCGGCGCAGGAAACGGCTGCCGATACGCCGGGCGAGCAGCCAGCGACGGAAAGCAGCACGGATGCCGGCATTGCCGCCATCACGGGACTTGCCGGACATTCTATCACGATCGACGCGGGACACGGCGGCAACGACTCCGGCGCCATCGGTCCGACGGGTGTGACGGAGAAGAGCGTGACGCTGCGCGTGGCGCTCGCATTGCAGAAGCTCCTCACGTCGGAGGGTGCGACCGTCTACATGACGCGCACGACGGATACGGAGGTCTCTCCCAAAGGCGCAGCCGCCTCGGATATCGAGGAATTGCAGGCGCGCTGTGACGTGGCGAACCGGCACAATTCCGATATCTTCATTTCCATTCACATGGATTCCTTTACGAATGGCGCGGCCAAGGGGACGACGGGCTATTACTATGCCCTCGGCTCGAAGAAGTCGCGAGACCTCGCTGACAAGGTGCGCGCGGGTGTCATCGATCAGATCGGCACGCCGAGCCGCGGTACGCAGAGCTGTAATTTCTATGTCGTGAAGCATACGGATATGCCGGCGACGCTCGTCGAGGTGGCGTTCATCTCCAATCCGACGGAGGAGAAGCTCATGAACAGCGAGGATGGCGTGCAGAAGGCGGCACAGGGCATCGCGGACGGCATCGCGGATTTCTTCGGCTGAGAGGCACGAGTCGCCCGCTGTGTGCGGGCGTGACCACTAGGAAAGAAAGGATGTATGCAGCAGATATGGCAAAGGAAAAGCAGGAGAGCCTGGTTGACGGCGACCTGGAGCAGATGGCGCAAGCGAATATGGAGGAACGGCACAAGCGCCTTTACCGCAGGAAGTTGCCGAAGCAGCGCACGCTCAAAGAGACGCTTGCGGAGATGACGAAGGCGGAGCTCGACGACGTCCGCTATAACCTCGGCCTCAAGGGCGCGAGCTCGCTCAAGAAGGCGGCGCTCGTCGAGAGCCTGGCAGAGGAGGTCCCTCGCTTTGCCGAGCGCTGGCTGACGACCGTGCTCGACGAGGAGTACGGTCTCTTCCAGCATCTGCTGGAGAGAGGCGGCTGCTCGGCGGAGCTGCGCGATGACGATCTGCGGCTCGACTATCTGCGCGGCATCGGGATGATTTCCTGCGGCGTGGGAGAGGACGGCAAGCTCGCCTGGTTCCTGCCCGAGGAGATCGAGCAGAAGCTGCGCGCCATGGACGCTGGCACTTACCGCAGCATGGCGGAGCTCAACACAGAGACGGCGCGCCTGGCGTCTGGCCTGCTCTTCTACTATGGTTACCTGAACTACGACCAGCTGCACACGATGACGCTCGCCTATCTCGAGCCCGCGCAGCGGGAGGAGCTGCCCTTCCTCGATTTCGTCGGCGTGATGCTCAACGCCTCGTGCTGGCAGGATACGCTCATTGCGCTGCCGCACGGCATGAAATACTACACGTTGCTCGATGAAGAACATCTGATCGATGAGCAGATGAAGCGCAGCAGCATCGACTATGCCAAGCTCAGCTACAGCCAGGTCTATGACGCGGGCGCGCCGGACTACATCGAGGCGACGCCTGAATATAAGGCGCTCGCGCAGTACATGATGCAGAAGGGCGGCCTCGATGTGCTGAAAGCGGCGGACGTCGTCGGCGAGATCTACATCATGTTGCAGAACGGCGAGCGGATCGACATGGTGCGCGAATTCCTCACCGAGCTTGGCTACCTCGAAGGGGCTGCGCTCAAAGACGCGCTGCTGCTCGTGGGTGCTTACAACAACGCGACGCGGCTCTGGGCGCTCAAGGGGCATACGCCGGACAGCCTCGTGCGGCCACAGCCGGCCGGTCAGGGCAAGCTCGTTTCCTTCGCGGAGGCGCAGGCGCACAAGGCGAAGGTCGGACGCAACGATCCGTGCCCCTGCGGCAGCGGCAAGAAATACAAGAACTGCTGCCTGCGCAAGGACGAAGACTGAAGCAGCACGCGGTGCCTGAGGGCGTCGCGTTTTTCTTTGCGCGCCGCAGTGGTTCCTATAAGCCATAACATCACAGCAATTCGCAGAGGAAAAGCAGGAATCTGCCGTTTTACCGCGAATAAAGGAAGAAGATAAGGGGTGCTGAGTGCATCGGCAGATCACAAAAGGAGCGGGAGAGCGAAAAGTGGGAGAGGGATTTCTTGTGAGGTGGATGAAATGAAAGAGAAGATTATCGGATGTTCCACGGCAGGCGCTGCCATTGGCGCGGGGGTCGGCGCCGCGCTGTCTGGCAGCATCGGTGTGCCAGGGAGCGCCGTCAGTGCCGCTGTGCTCGCGGGAGTGCTCGCGGCGGCCGCCGCTACCGCATGCCTGGGACGCCGCGAGGAGACGCTGCCTGCGGCGTCATCCGTGGCCGAGGCGCCGGTGAGGGCGGAAGCGCAAAAAGTGCTGCCCGCAGCGCGCACGCAGCCATCGGACGTCGATTTCCTCAGCATCGCGGAGGAAATGGCATTTGCTTCCCAGCAGCTCATCTGGGGCATCGACCAGTATCGCGCGGTCATCGCGCAGGTCGAGAAGCTCGCGGCCGGCATCAGCGAGGAGAGCGAGACGAACGCAAGCAATCTCGAGGAAGCATCCGCCGGTGTGGAGGAGATCGCGGCCTCGGCGAGCAAAGTCTCCGACGTTGCGACCTCGAGCCTCGCGGAATGCAAGAGCTCGACGGAGATCGCGGGCCGCTGCCAGCAGGTCATCGCGCAGGTCAGCCAGGACATCCAGACGGTCGCGTCCTCCGTGCAGCAGGGCGTCGAGGAGATTGACGAACTCAACGCGGCCTCGGAGAAAATCAAGGCGTTCGTCGGCAAGATCCGCGGTATCGCCGCGCAGACGAATCTGCTTGCACTCAACGCCTCCATCGAAGCGGCGCGTGCTGGCGAGCACGGGCGCGGCTTCGCCGTCGTCGCGGGTGAGGTCGGCAAGCTCGCAAGCGAGAGTGACGAGACGACGCAGGAGATCGAGGAGATCGTCCAGGAGATCACGGCGAAGACGGCGGCCGTCACGGAGAGGATGCGTGCAGGCAGCGAGCAGCTCGGCGCTGTCGAGGGGCAGGCGCACGATTCCGCCGCCGCGATGCAGGGGCTCTCGCGTAACGTCAGCCATCTTGAGCAGATCGTGGATGAGCTCACGCAGATGTCGGACAGCCAGCGCGAGACGACAGATCAGATGGCGCGCGTCGTCGAACATGTCGGTCAGGCGACCGTTTCCATCGCGGGCAATACGCAGGAGGCGACGTCGAGCATCCAGGGGCAGCGCCGGAACCTCGAGGAAATCCACGGCTATGCGAAGTCTCTGCTGCATGTGGCGGACGAGGTGCAGCGCGCGGCTATGAAGTTCAAACAGCCGGATGAGATCGTCTTCGCGGTCAATCCGTTCACGGCGCCGGAGACCATCAAGAAAACTTACGTCCCCATCCTCAAGGACGTCGCCGCGCGCGCGGGGAAGAAGGCGCGCACGATCATCGTCGCGGACTACGAGGCGCTCGGCGAGGCGCTTAAAAATGGCCTCGCGGATGTCGGCTGGTTCTCGCCGTTCGCCTATGTTTCTGCGGCGGAGAAGGCGAAGCTCCAGCCGCTCGTGACGCCGGAGGTCAACCATCAGACGAGCTACACAGGCTACATCGTCACGAAAAAGGGCAGCGGCCTCGCCGCGCTCGACGATCTCGCGGGCAAGAAGTTCGGCTTTGTCGACGAGAAGTCCGCGTCCGGCTACGTCTACCCGAAGGCCGCGCTCGTCGAGGCGGGCAAGGATCCGGCGCATTTCTTCGGTTCGACGGTCTTTCTCGGCAGTCACAACAATGTCATCAAGGCCGTTGAGGAGGGTGCTGTCGACGGCGGCGCAACCTACTCGACGGCGTTCGCCGCGGCGCACGCGGACGCGCAGCTCGACATCATCTTCCGCACGCCGCCGATCCCGACGGATGTCATCGCGGCGGCGCCGGGGGTGGACCCCGCATTGGTCCGCCGCCTGCGCGAGGAGTTCGAGCGCACGAAGGACACGGATGCGGCCTGCGCAGGTGCCATGCGCGAGGCGAAGATCAATGGCTTCGTGGAGACGAAAGATGCGGCCTACGATGTCGTTCGCAAGGCGGCAGCCGTGAAATAAAGGAAGCGCCGAATGAATCAGTGATTCTTAACGACCTCGGAGACGGCGCACGGTGTCCGTGACAAGGATGACGTGCGCTGCTTTGTCTGTCGCATTTCTCGCGATGCGGATGTGCGGTCTGGGAATCGTATGAGCAAAGCGCGAAAAGGGGAGCCATCGGTGTGGATGGCTCCCCTTTTCGCGTGCTTCGCGGCACTGGCATTTGCGCGGGGAATGCAAGCAGCAAAGCGGACGGCGTCCTTGTACAAAGCAGAACGTGGCGATACAGGCAAACAAAAAAACGCCTGCCGAGGCAGGCGCTAGTTGCAAATGGTGACCCAGGAGGGATTCGAACCCCCGACCCTTTGATTCGTAGTCAAATACTCTAATCCAGCTGAGCTACTGGGCCGTGATGCTTTCGCAATCAACATAAAATAGTATAATGCCGTGTACGCCTTTTGTCAATGGTGATTTTGTGTTTTCAATAAAATTTTTTGTCAAGACTAGAAAAAGCCGGCGGAAGGGGGTAAAATAATGAACATGGTTCAGGAATGAAAAACGAGAAAGAGGAATTTACGATGGAAGAGAAGAAACTCGGACGCCGGGAGCGCAAGAAGATTGCCTCGAGGCAGGCAATCCTCACGGCGGCCAAGCAGGAGTTCGTGCGGCAGGGCTACAAGGACGCGTCGATTGCCGATATCATGGAGCGCGCGGATCTCGGCGTCGGCACGTTCTACAATTATTTTTCCTCGAAGGAGGAGATCCTCATGAGCCTGCTTGTCGGCCTCATGGGCGAGGTGACGTCGTTCCTCGATGAGATGAAGGCAGCGGGCAAGCCGGCGCTCGTGCGCCTCACGGAGGGCTGCCAGGAGACGGCGCGTCTCCTCGATGAGAACAGGTTCGTGCTCGCGCTCTTCTTCGCGGGCAGTCATGCGGCCCTCGTGCACGGCAAGGCCCAAGGCAGCGGGAAGCACGGGCAGGAGAGCTGCTTGCCGTACAGCCATGGGCCGGGGTTCCGAGAGCTCTTCCTCGCCATCATCGAGGAGGGGCAGGCATCGGGAGAGCTGCGCGCCGATGTGCCGGCACCGCTCATCGCGGAGATGCTGCACGCGGCGTTCCAGTCGGCGGCGTTCAGCCATCTCGGGCTCTCGTTCCGCGAGAATTTCGAGGGGAAGCTGCAGCTGCTTTTGGGCGGCATCCGCGCGTGATGGAAAGGGAGTAGGTAGAGCTTATGATCAGTGTGACGAAGTTGCTGTTCGCGCGGGAGTATTTCGGCGACAGTCTGCGCTATACGAAGAGCGCGCACAGCATGAAGAGCGGCGCCGCGGAGGGCGTCGGCCCGGTCGTCGTCTGGAATTCGACGAAGACGTGCAACCTCAAGTGCATGCATTGCTATATGAAGTCCGACGCGCGGAAGTATCAGGACGAGCTTTCGACGGCGGAGGCGAAGAAGTTCATCGACGATCTCGCGGCGTTCCATGTGCCCGTGCTGCTCTTTTCCGGCGGCGAGCCGCTCATCCGGCCCGATTTCTTCGAGCTTGCGGCGTATGCGGCGGCGGCGGGCGTGCGGCCGACGCTTTCGACGAACGGGACGCTCATCACGCGCGAGGTCGCGCGGCGCATCAAGGAGATCGGCGTCGGCTATGTCGGCATCTCGCTCGACGGCCTGCGCGATGTGAACGATACGTTTCGCGGCGTCGCGGGCGCGTATGAAAAGGCGATGCAGGGCATCGAGAACTGCGTGGCGGTCGGCCAGCGCGTCGGCCTGCGCTTCACCATCAACCACCACAACATCCAGGAGCTCGACCGCATCTTCGATTTCATCGAGGCGGAGCAGATCAATCGCGTCTGCTTCTACCATCTCGTTTACAGCGGCCGCGGCGAGGCGATGGTCGACCAGGATGTGAGCCCCGAGGACTCGCGTCGCGCGATGGACACGATCATCCGCCGCACGAAGGACTTCGAGGCGCGCGGTCTCGAGAAGGAGATCCTCACGGTGGACAACCACTGCGACGGCATTTACATGTACCTCAAGGCGCTCGCGGACGGCGAGACGGAGACGGCGGCGCAGATTAAGAAATACCTCGCGATGAACGGCGGCAACCGCTCGGGCATCGCGTTCGGCGAGGTGGATCCGCAGGGCTATGTGCATCCCGACCAGTTCACGCAGCACCACACGTTCGGTAACGTGCGCGAGCGCGCGTTCGGCGATATCTGGCAGGATACGACGAACCCCATCATGGCGGGACTCAAGGACCGGAAGCCGCTGCTTACGGGACGCTGCGCGAAATGCAAATGGCTCTCGGCCTGCAACGGCAATTTCCGCACGCGGGCGGAGGCCGTCACGGGAGACTTCTGGGCTTCGGATCCGGCCTGCTATCTGACAGATGAGGAGATCGGCTTATGAACATCATATCGTGGAATGTGACGAACGCCTGCAACATGTACTGCGCGCACTGCTACCGCGACGCGGGCTGCAAGGCGGAGGAAGAGCTCTCGACGGCGGAGGCGAAGAAGCTCCTGACGGAGATCGCGCGCGCTGGCTTCAAGATCATGATTTTCTCAGGCGGTGAGCCGCTCATGCGGCCGGACATCCTGGAGCTGGTGTCGTATGCCTCGTCGCTCGGCCTTTTCCCCGTGTTCGGCACGAACGGCACGCTCATCACGCGCGAGATGGCGGAAAAGCTCAAGGCCGCGGGCGCGCGCGCGATGGGCATCTCGCTCGACTCGCTCGACGCGGCGAAGCACGACAAGTTCCGCAGCTTCCCGGGCGGCTGGCAGGGCGCGGTCGATGGCATGAAGAACTGCGCGGCGGTCGGCCTGCCGTTCCAGATCCACACGACGGTCATGGACTGGAACGAGGGCGAGCTCGAGGCAATGACGGACTTCGCCGTGGAGATCGGCGCGAAGGCGCATCATTTTTTCTTCCTCGTGCCGACGGGGCGCGCTGCGACCATCGAGGAGGAGAGCCTGCGCGCCGAGCAGTACGAGGACGTCCTGACGCGCATCATGAAGAAGCAGCAGGAGGTCCCCATCGAGCTCAAGCCGACCTGTGCGCCGCAGTTCCTGCGCATCGCCGATCAGCTCGGGCTGAAGTCGCGCTTCCACCGCGGCTGTCTCGCGGGCCTCAGCTACTGCATCATCAGCCCGCGCGGCAAGGTGCAGCCCTGCGCCTACCTCAAGATGGAGCTCGGCGACGTGCGAGAGACGCCGTTCGATGAGATCTGGGCGAAAAGCCCCGTCCTCGAGCGCCTGCGCACGCTCGATTACAGCGGCGGCTGCGGCAGCTGCGGCTACAAGGGCGTCTGTGGCGGCTGCCGCGCGCGCGCCGCGTGCTACCACGGCGGCGACTACATGGCGGAGGAGCCCTGGTGCCTCTACCACGGCCGACGCGGCGAGTGACGCGGCGATAGCAAGAAAGTAACAGGCAGAGGAGCGGGTGAGCCTTGCTCCTCTGCCTGTTTTGGCATAAAATAAAAGGAAAGTGAAGTGATGAGGGGGGCCATCTATGGATCGGAAAGAACTGCAGCGGCAGGCGGTGCAGGGCGTGGAGAAAGCGCTCCGCCGTCAGCCGACGAACTGGCGCCACAATCTCGCGCCGTACATCCTCCTGATGGAGCGCACGAGCAAGACGCTCGAGGAGCTCACGGTGCGGGAGGCGCGGGAGGCGTTTCCCGCGAGCGAGGACGCGGACGACCAGGCGAAGAATGAGAGCGCCTGGCAGAGGAAAGGCGACCTCGACAAGACGCTCCACCACATCGGCCTCGGCGCCTTCTTCCGCATGTATCGCGTCAACGACGCGCTCAACGAGTACGCGCGCCTCTACCGCTCCATCCACGCGATTCTGCGCCCTCGGAACTTCGTCGAGCGCGTGCGCACGCAGGCGATGCGGTCACTGAACCTGCGGCCCTGAAAGATAGAGAATACGAGAAGGCAGTCATCGAAATCCGTTTCGATGACTGCCTTCTTTTTGTCTTTATTGTTGCGATTTACTGGACGTTCATGGAAAGCTCGATGAACTTGTTCGCGAGCTTGGCCTTCTGCAGAACTTCCTCCGTGATGTCCTGGCCTTCCTCGACAATGACGATGCCGTTGTCCATCTTGATGGTGCGCGTCGCTTTCTTGCCAAGCAGGAAGCGGCGATGGCGCTCCTCGGTGGCCTTGTCGGCGGCCGCCTGTTTCGGGTCAGCTTTCGGTGCTGGTTTCGGTGCGGGCGCGGCGGGCTTTTCCGGAGTCTTGGGGGCTGCGGGAGCCGGTGCGGGTTTGGCTGCCGGTTTTTCCGCTGCGGCCTTTGGCAGATCAGGTTTCACCTCTGCCTTGGGGGCTGCGGGTTCTTTGGCGGGAGCTTCCGGTGCAGGTGCCTCTTTGGCTGGTGCCGCTGCCGCAGGAGCAGGTGCGGCTACCGGCTCATTTTTTTTTTCGCTGCTCGGGTCGATGACGGTGACCTGCTTGCCGAAGATGGAAATCTGGTCTGCAGTCACATCGCTCGTCGTGCCGTCGGGGGCCGTGATCTCGCATTTCTCGATCTTGCCGTCGTCGCCGATGTAGAGCTCAGAGATCTTGCCCTGGATGGAGCCGGATTTCGTGATGGCCTTCGTGCCGATGATGCGGATGTTGTCGTCGAGCAGCTGTTCGTAGTCGCCGGCATCGTCGAGTGTGAGGATATTCTCGCTGTTCGTGACGGTCACGGCGTCGTCGCCGATAGCGATGACGGATTCGTAGGGGATGAGCTTGACGCCGCGGTACCAGTCTTCATCCTCGATGGTGATGGCTGCCACGGTGCCGTTCTTCGCGTCGATGAGGAGCGTCTTGCTCATGCCGAGTTCGCGGCCCTCGGTGATGCTGATGATGGGAAGGCCGAGGATTTCTACACTTTTCTTCATTCGTATTCCTCCAATGGTGGTTCTGGCAGGGGCACGGGGCCGTCAGCTGCCGTGATGCTGCGCCTGCGCTGCCTGGTAGGCAGTCTCGATTTCCGCACGGTAGGTCTGCGGGATGCTGCCGAAAGGCGTCGTGAGCGCTTGATGCTTTTCTAAAATATGATAAACGATGCGCAGGTAGCGGATGTTCTTGCGGAATTCCTCTGCCATGGCTTCGTTCTCTGCGATGATGGGGAGCCGGAGGCCCCGTCGGTAGACCTCGATGCAGTCGGCGTAGCGCGCCTGCTGCTTGCAAAGGTTGCCGAGGTCGATGAAGAGATAGGGAACATAGGGATCGCCGGAGTATCTCTTGAGCGCCTCGCGGTACGCGGCGAGCGCGCGCGGGATGTCGCCGCGCTGCTGCGCGGCGTAGGCGTAGTCGAGGAAGGCGTCAAGCGTTGTGAGCGCGACGATGTCTTTGGCCCAGGGCGCCTCCGGCGCCTGGTCCTCTGTCAGACGTTTCTCCGGCGCGTGTTTTTCCGATGCCTGTGCCGCTGTCTCTGGCGGCCGCTTCTCTGGCGTGTGTCCTTCCGGCATCTGTGCCGCTGGCGCATGGCGCGCGGAAGCGTGTTCCTCTGTCCCGGGGGGTGGCGGCGGTGCCGCATCCTGCGGAGGACGGCTGTCCTCCTTGATGAAGGTTGCAGGCGCGATGGGGACAGGCGGAGCCTCCGCCTGTGGTGCCTGACGTGCCGTGTCTGCCGTGGACGCAGCCTCTTCCTGTGGTGGCTCTGCCGCGGACAGTGCCGTTTCCTGCGGCGGCTGCGCTGCGGCGTCTGTCGCGGGCAGTGCCGTTTCCTGTGGCGGCTGCGCTGCGGCGTCTGTCGTGGGCAGTGCCGTTTCCTGTGGCGGCTGCGCTGCGGCGTCTGTCGTGGGCAGTGCCGTTTCCTGTGGCGGCTGCGCTGCGGCGTCTGTCGCGGGCAGTGCCTTTTCCTGTGGTGGCTGCGCTGCGGCGTCTGTCGCGGGCAGTGCCTCTTCCTGTGGCGTTTGCGCTGCGGTAGTGTCTGCGCGTGCGTCCGCTGGGGCGGGGCCCGGAGCGGGTGCTGGCGGTGCCGTAGCCGCCACGGGGGGCGCAGCCTGCGGCGGTGCCGGTGCGTCCAGTGCAGGCGCTGCGTTGTCGCTTTCCTTGTTTGCGGCAGCCGCTGGCCGTGCGGGAGGCGTCGGTATGTCCGGCCGCGCTTCGCCTGCCTGTTCTTCTGCCTGCCGCGCGGCCTCTGGCATCTGTTCCGGCGTCTGCTCCGGCGGCGTTGTGGAGGCAGGTGTTTCCGCAGCGGCCTGCTCGGCCGCTGCCAGATCCTTTTTCACGAGGCGCGCGTTGTACGCCGTCACGAGCAGCGCAGCGATGAGGACGAGGCCGCCGAGCTTCCAATAGTAGTCGCGCGTGAGAAAGGGCGCGAGGATGGGGAGCACCACAGCGATGCCGCAGGCGAGGAGCCCCGCGAGGGCGAGCGCCCTGCCCTTGACGAGGAAGCCGCAGGCGTTCGCGAGCCGACTGGCGAGAAAGAGCCCGAGCGCCATGATGCCAGCTGTCATGAGAAGATACGCCATGCGATCGCTCCTTTCCGATATGATGACGGCGGAAGCCGCTTCCCTTGCGCAGGTGATGCTCGACGCTGCGCGGCTCGATACGCTACTTTCTAATTTTCGACGCCGAAGAGGATTTTCCTTCCTGGGGGGATGTTTTTTATGAGGAAATCTCGTTCATGTTGGTGGCAGCGGCGGCGAGGAGACGGCGGTGGAGGGCGCCTGTGCAGAACAGGTGTGTATGGCGGAGCTTTTGGGGAACGGCGCATGGGCGCGGAAAAAGCGGCATCTGCTATCTTTCGGCGTTGGCGGATGTGGCGATGTCCTTTTTTACTGGACAAATATATCGTATATTCGTGTATTCCTACAGTTTTTCTCTTGACGCATGTAAATGCGTAACTTATAATGGGTTCATCAAGTTCATCGGCGGCTGGGAAACGGAAAGAGCTGCCGGGGACTCTCGTCAGAGAGGAAAGGAAGGGTTCTTATGAATTTCAGCAGGAAGCATCTGAGACTGGCAGCCGGCCTGCTCGGCGCGCTGTTCGTGGGCGGCGTACTCGCGGGCTGCGGTAATGAGGCGAAGAGCGACGAGATCAAGATTGGCGCGAACTTCGAGATGACGGGCAATGTCGCGAACTACGGCGCGGCGACGCTCGACGGTCTGAAGCTCGCGATCAAGGAAGTCAATGACGCGGGCGGCGTCAATGGCAAGAAGATCACGATCGTCGATGCCGACAACAAGTCGGAGGCGTCGGAGGCCGTCAACGCGGCGACGAAGCTCATCTCGGACGACAAGGTCAAGGTCATCGTCGGCCCGGCGGTCACGGCGAATGTCATCGCTGAGTCGCAGGTAGCGACGGACAACAAGGTGCCGGTCATCGCGCCGGATGCGACGAGTCCGGACGTCACGGTGGAGAGCGGCCAGGTGAAGCCGTACATCTTCCGCAGCTGCTTCATAGATCCGCAGCAGGGCTCCGTCATGGCGAAGTTCGCCGCAGAGAACCTCAAGGCCAAGACGGCAGTTATTTATGTAGATAACAGCACGGATTACTCCAAGAGCCTCGGCAAGGTGTTCAAGGAGAAGTTCGAGGCCGCGGGCGGCAAGGTGCTCGACCAGCAGGCCTTCGTCGCGAAGGATACGGATTTCAAGGCGACGCTGACGACGCTCAAGGCGGCGAACGCGGATGTCATCTTCGTTCCGGCCTACTATGAGGAGGTCGGCAAGATCGTGAAGCAGGCGCGCGAGCTCGGCATCACCTGCCCGATCCTCGGCACGGACGGCTGGGATGATCCAAAGGTCGCGGACATCGCCGGTGCGGATGCGCTGAACAACACGTATTTCAGCACGCATTACTCTGACAAAGATGAGTCCGTGAAGGGCTTCGTCGATGCGTTCACGAAGGAATACGGCCATGCGCCGAACGTCTTCGCGGCCCTCGGCTACGATGCGGGCAAGATGCTCGTCGACGCGATCAAGCGCGCTGGCAGCGATGATCCTGAGGCCATCCGCAAGGCGCTCGAGGAGACGAAGGACCTGAAGGTCGGTACGGGTACCATCACGATGGACAAGAACCACAACCCGATCAAGCAGGCGGTCATCCTGGAGAACAAGGGCGGCGACCGCGTCATGGTTGCTAAGATCATGCCGGACGCTGACTGAGTAGGAAAATCACTTCCGAGGGGGCTTTGGCCCCCTTTCTTTATGTAAGGAAGCGCTGAATGAAACAGCACTTCCGTAAGGAACTGCGCCGCAGCCGTGATTCCGCAGGAGCCTGCGGTTGCGGCCAATGGTTTTGCAGGCTCGATTTCCAGGAACGCGGGACGGAGTGTCTCCATCCCGCGGCGAGGCAATCCAGGCGCACCGCCTGGGCGCCTCTACGGGAGGTATCTTTATGGAACTATTGCAGCAGGTCATGCAGCAGCTTGTCAACGGCATCTCGCTGGGGAGCATCTATGCATTGATTGCGCTGGGCTATACGATGATCTACGGCATCATCAAGCTCATCAACTTCGCCCACGGCGATATCTATATGGTGGGCGCCTACATCGGCTTCTTCGCCATCACGCAGGCGCATCTCTCCATCGTGCCGTCGTTGCTCATCTCGCTCGTCGTGACGGGCTTCCTCGGCATGGTCGTCGAGCGGCTCGCCTATAAGCCTCTGCGTCATGCGCCGCGCATCTCGGTGCTCATCACGGCCATCGGCGTGTCGTTCTTCCTCGAGTACACGACGATGTATTTCGTCTCGCCGACGCCGCGCACGTTCCCGGCGATGTTCGGCGATGTCGCGGTGAACATCGCGGGCATCGTCATCAACGGCCAGCAGATGCTGATCCTCGGCATCACGGCGGTCCTCATGGTCGTGCTCACCTACATCGTGCAGAAGACGAAGACGGGCAAGGCGATGCGCGCGGCGTCGTTCGATACGGAGACGGCGCAGCTCATGGGCATCGACTCCGACCGCATCATCTCGCTCACGTTCGGTATCGGCTCGGCGCTCGCGGCGGTCGCGGGTGTGCTCGTCGGCGTCTACTATAACTCCATCGACCCGCTCATGGGCATCATGCCGGGCATGAAGGCGTTTGTCGCGGCTGTACTCGGCGGCATCGGCATCCTGCCGGGCGCTGTCGTCGGCGGGCTCATCCTCGGCATCGTCGAGGCGCTCGTCTCGGGGTTCATCTCATCGACATTCCGCGACGCGGCCGCATTCGCCATCCTCATCCTCGTGCTGCTCGTGCGGCCGGCGGGCATCTTCGGCAAGGATACGAAGGAAAAGGTCTAAGGAGGTCATCGTATGAAATACCTGAGAAAGAATGACCTCATCATGCTGGGCCTGGGCCTGGTCATCTTTGCGGTCCTTCAGACGCTCATCACGGAGCGCATCATGAGCTCGTTCTGGCAGCTCAATTCCATCATCATCGGCATCAACGTCATCATGGCGGTGAGCCTCAACCTCATCAACGGCTACACGGGGCAGTTCTCCCTCGGCCATGCGGGCTTCATGGCGGTCGGCGCGTATGTCGGCGTCGTGCTCACGACGTTCTTCCACCTGCCGTTCGCCGTCGCGCTGCTCGCAGGCGGCGCGGCCGCGGGCTTCCTCGGCTTCCTCGTCGGCATCCCGACGCTGCGCCTGCGCGGCGACTACCTCGCAATCGCGACGCTCGGCATGTCGGAGATCATCCGCATCTCTATCATGAACATCGACTACGTCGGCGGCGCGGCTGGCTTCAAGGGCATCCCGCACCACACGACGTTCGCCTGGGTGTTCTTCATCATGCTGTTTTCGCTCTTTTTCATCAAGAATTTCGTCAACTCGACGGACGGGCGCGCCTGCCTCGCGATCCGCGAGAACGAGGTCGCGGCGGAGTCGATGGGCGTCAATACGACGAAGTACAAGGTCATGGCGTTCACCATCGGCGCGGCGTTCGCGGGCGTCGCGGGCGGCCTGTTCGCGCACAGCTTCTACCTCATCAGCCCGAACTCCTTCACGTTCATGCAGTCGTTCAACTACCTCATCATGGTCGTGCTCGGCGGCCTCGGCTCGATTACGGGCTCCATCGCAGGTGCGTTCGTCGTGACGTTCATCTCGGCGGCGCTCGCGTCGTGGCCGGAGTTCCGCATGATCATCTACGCGCTCGCGCTGATCCTCCTGATGTTCTACCGTCCGCAGGGACTCTTTGGCTACATGGAGATCACGGACTACGGGCCGTTCCGCAAGCTGCTGAAGAAAGGGGGCCGCAAGCATGAGTGATGCACTGCTCAAGGCGGAGAATGTGTCTGAGGTCTTCGGCGGCCTCAAGGCTGTCTCGGATTTCAATTTCTATATCAATCCCGGCGAGCTCGTCGGCCTCATCGGGCCGAATGGTGCGGGCAAGACGACGGCGTTCAACCTCTTCACGGGCGTCTATCAGCCGACGACGGGGCAGATCACGTTCGCTGGCGATTCCATCGTCGGGCTCAAGCCGTACCAGATCACGCAGCGCGGCATCGCGCGCACGTTCCAGAACATCCGCCTCTTCTCCGAGCTCTCCGTGCTCGACAACGTGAAGATCGCGTTCCACAGTCATGTGAAGTACGGCATGCTCGAGGCCGTGCTGCGCATGGGCCGCTATTTCAGCGAGGAGGAGCGCGTGGAGGAGGAGAGCCGCCGGCTGCTCCGGATCTTCCATCTCGACGGGCAGGAGAATGAGAAGGCGAAGAACCTCCCGTACGGCGCGCAGCGCCGCCTCGAGATCGCGCGCGCGCTCGCGACGAAGCCGAAGCTCCTGCTGCTCGACGAGCCTGCGGCGGGCATGAACCCGCAGGAGACGAAGGAGCTCATGGACATGATCCGCTGGATCCGCAAGGAGTTCGGCCTGACCATCCTGCTCATCGAGCACGACATGAGCCTCGTCATGGGCATCTGCGAGCGCATCTATGTGCTCGAGTACGGCAGCACCATCGCGGAGGGCACGCCGGAGGAAATCAAGAAGAACCCGGAGGTCATCCGCGCGTATCTCGGCGGGGAAGGATGAACGATATGGCAAAGCCAATGCTGAAAATAGATGATATCAATGTATATTACGGCGCGATCCACGCGCTCAAGGGCATCTCTCTCGAGGTGGACGAGGGCGAGATCGTCACGCTCATCGGCGCGAACGGCGCGGGCAAGTCGACGACGTTGCGCACGATTTCCGGCCTCCTGAAGCCGAAGACGGGCGCCATCGAGTTCCAGGGACAGAATATCGCGGGCGTGCCGGCGCACGAGATCGTGAAGCGCGGCATCTCCCAGGTACCGGAGGGACGGCGCATCTTCGCGGAGATGACCGTCATGGAGAACCTCGACCTCGGCGCGTTCACGCGCAAGGACAAGGACGGCATCGCGGCGGATCTAAGGCATGTGTTCGAGCTCTTCCCGCGTCTCGAGGAGCGGCGCGACCAGGTCGCGGGCACGCTCTCAGGCGGCGAGCAGCAGATGCTCGCGATGGGGCGCGCGCTCATGAGCCGGCCGAAGCTCCTCCTGCTCGATGAGCCGTCGATGGGGCTCGCGCCGCTGCTCATCCGCGAGATTTTCAACATCATCGTGAACATCAACAAGAGCGGCACGACGGTCCTGCTCGTCGAGCAGAACGCGAACATGGCGCTCTCGATCGCGAGCCGCGCCTACGTGCTCGAGACAGGGCGTATCACGCTCTCCGGCCCCGCGGCGGAGCTCGCCGCGAGCGAGGAGGTCAAGAAGGCTTATCTCGGCGGCTGAGCCGCCCTTTGGCACATTCGCTCCGCGCGGGAGGCGCTCCCGCGCTTCAAAAGACCGGAGCCCGTCGCCGTCTGATGGGGGCGCGGCTCCGCAGGGAAAGGTTGGGATACTATGTTCGTAGCAAACCGCATGACGAAGAATCCGACCGTCGTCACGCCGGATACCGGCATCGATACGGCGGCACGCCTCATGAAGAAAGGTCATTTCCGCCGCCTGCCCGTCGTCGAGGACGGCAAGCTCGTCGGCTTCCTCAACGACAAGGACATCATGCGCGTCTCGCCGTCGCCGGCGACGACGCTCTCGCGCTACGAGGTGACGACGCTGCTCTCGAAGCTCAAGGTGAGCGACATCATGCAGGTGAACGTCATCAGCGTCGGCGAGGACGCGACGATCGAGGAGGCGGCGCTCCTCATGTACAAGGAGAAGGTCGGCGGTCTGCCCGTCGTCTCGAGCGTCGGCGCCGTCGTCGGCATCATCACAGAGACGGATATCTTCAAGACATTCGTCGATGTTATGGCGCTCGAGGAGGGCCGCACGCGCTTCACGATCGACACGGAGGACAAGGTCGGCGTCGTCGCTGTCATCGCGGGCGTATTCGCGGACAGCGGCTACTCCATCGACAGCCTCGTGACCTGCCGCCAGCCGACGGGCCGCTACGAGATCGTCGTGCGCACCTCCGTCACGGACGACGCAAAGATCGCGGCGCTCACGAAGGCCATCGAGGACAAGGGTTACAAGGTCATCCATACGGCGAAGATCGGCTGAGATGACATCGCTCACAGACTTGCGGGCCGGTTCCCTGCGCGGGAACTGGCCCGTTTTTTACTGTAAGGGGATGCACCATGTCCACGAAGTGGACGTTTGTACATGCAGCTTTGCGCTGCGTAACGCTGTGCAAAGCTTTTTCTTGTGGATGGCGCACCCTGCGCTTTGCGTCCGCAGCGCCGCGCAGACACAAAATCATTTGCCGCTTGGTTGACCACGCGCCGCTTTTCGTAGTATGATAAAAAGAGCTATCAATGAGCGGAAATTTCTGCGGGGCGGGAGACCCCGTGAGGAGGTATTCATTTGCAGGAGCAGACAACTTTGGCAGCTGCCGTGAGCTACACGGGGATCGGCCTGCATTCGGGGCGCGATGTGCACATGCGTCTTGCGCCCGCGCCTGTGGGGACGGGCATCGTCTTCGTCCGCACGGATGTCGCGGGACGGCCGACGATCCGCGCGACGGCGGATCATGTCACATCGACGCTGCGCGCGACGACGCTCGAGGAGCACGGCGTGCGCGTCTTTACCGTCGAGCACCTCATGAGCGCGCTGCACGCGCGGCGCATTGACAACTGCTATGTAGAGCTCGACTCAGAGGAGCCGCCGGTCGCGGACGGCGCTTCTCTGGCTTTTTTCCGCCTCATCGGCGAGGCAGGCGTCGAGGCCCAGGGGACACCGCGCGAGGAGGTCGTCATCGACAAAGTTTACCGTATAGACGACGACGAGAGGCAGCGCTTTGTCATGGCCGTGCCCTACGATGGGTTTCGCGTGAGTTTCACCTCGGTGAATCCGCATAAGCTCATCGGCATCCAGTACGAGAATTTCGAGATCACGCCAGAGACGTATGAGAAGGAGATCGCGCCCGCCCGCACCATCGCCTATGAGGAGGAGATCAAGAAGCTCCGCGCGATGGGACTCGGACTCGGCGGCACGCTCGAGACGGTCATCGTCTACAACGACGAGCGCTGGCTCAACCCGCTGCACTACGCGGATGAGCTCGTGCGCCATAAGATCCTTGACGTCATCGGCGATCTGCGCCTCGCGGGGATAATTCGCGGCCACATCATTGCGGCGGCCTCCGGGCACGCGCTCAACACGGCGCTCGCGAAGCGCATTTTAGCCGCGCGCCATTGATGTATGGATATCTCATTGCTGAAAGCGAGAAGAGGGAAATCAAATGGAACTTGACATCAACGAAATCATGAAGATCCTGCCGCATCGTCCGCCGATGCTGCTGGTAGACCGCATTATAGAGATCGAGCCGTTCAAATCGGCAACGGGCATCAAGAACATCACGATGAACGAGCCGCAGTTCCGCGGCCATTTTCCGGGCCATCCCATCATGCCGGGCGTGCTGATCCTCGAGGCGATGGCACAGGTAGGCGGCGTCGCCATGCTCTACCCTGAGGAGCACCGCGGCAAGATCGCGCTTTTCGGCGGCATGGAGAACGTGAAGTTCAAGCATCCCGTGATTCCTGGCGATACGCTCGTGACGAAGGCGCATATCGTGCGTGTGCGCGGCGATTTCGGCCTGCTGCATGCGGATGGCTACGTGGGTGACAAGCTCGTCGCCTCAGCGGATTTCAAATTCGCATTGAGAAAGGGAGATAATCTCTGAAAATAGCTTGTGAAAAGCTAGAAATCGATCATAATCTTTGTTCAACTCGAAAAACGCCTGGATTTGCTGTCATATCGTGTACCATTATGGAAAGTATATTTGGGAGTATATTGAAAAGACAGAGCAAAGAGCCCCGGCCCGGCCGGGATGAGGATAGTTAGGAGTTGGAGCAGATGGGTACAGAGAATAAAGTACTGGCGTTCATACATGATACAGCGGTCATTGCTCCGGGTGCGCGCATTGCAAAGAATGTGGAAATCGGTCCGTACTCGGTGATCGGCGAGAATGTAGAGATCGGCGAGGGAACGAAGATCGGCCCGCATGTCGTCATCACGGGCTGGACGCAGATCGGCAAAGATTGCAAGATCTTCCAGGGAGCCTCGATCGGCGAGGAACCTCAGGACCTTAAGTTCAAGGGTGAGAAGAGCTACGTCTTCATCGGCGACCGCACGACGATCCGCGAGGGCGCGACGGTGCACCGCGCGACGGGCGAGGGCGAGGAGACGCGCATCGGCAATGATTGCCTGCTCATGGCGCTCACGCATGTCGCGCATAACTGCGTCGTCGGCAACAACGTCATCATGTCGAACCTCGCGAGCCTCGCCGGACACGCCATCGTCGAGGATCGCGCGGTCATCGGCGGCATGGCGGGCGTGCATCAGTTCGTCAAGATCGGCCGCAACGCGATGGTAGGCGGCATGAGCAAGCTCACGCAGGATGTCGTGCCGTATACGATCGTCGATGGACACCCCGCGAAGGCAGTCGGCCTCAACAGCGTCGGCATCTCGCGCGCCGGCATCCCGCTCGAATCGCGCCGACGCATCAAGCAGGCATATAAGATTCTCTACCGTTCGGGTCTCTCGCTTGCGCAGGCAATCGCCGTCATCGAGCAGGAGGTCGACTCGTGCGACGAGATCGAGCATTTCCTGCGGTTCCTGCGCGATGCAGAACGCGGTATCTGCAGAGAACGTCACAACGACTGAGATGAGCGGAGGGAAATAGATGGAGAAAGTCGGACTGCTCGCGGGTGTCGGCAGGCTGCCGGTCGAGGTTGCGAAGGCAGCGCGCGCCAAGGGCTATGAGGTCTGCTGCGTGAAGCTCTTGCCGCAGTGCGATGAGGAGCTCGACAGCTGCACGGCGGTGTGCGAGGCCATCAGCATCGCGAAGCTCGACAAGATTTTCAAGTTCCTCAAGAAGCATGAGGTCAAGAATGTCACGATGATCGGCAAGGTCACGAAGGAACTGCTGTTCGCGAAAAAGGTTCTGCCGGACTTCCGCATGATGAAGGTTCTCATGTCCCTGCCGGACCGCAAGGATGATACGATCATGCTCGCGTTTGTGCGCGAGCTTCGGAAGGAAGGCATGGAGGTCTTTGACCAGACGGCACTCCTCCATACACTCATGCCGCACCATGGCACGCTTACGAAGCTTGAACCGACCGAGGCGCAGCGGCGCGATATGGAGTACGGGTTCCGCGTCGCTAAGGAGCTCGGGCGCCTCGACATCGGGCAGACGGTCGTCGTCAAAGATCTCGCCGTCATGGCGCTCGAGGCCATCGAGGGCACGGACGCGTGCATCGCGCGCGGCGGCAAGCTCGCGCGCGGCGGGGCGGTCGTCGTCAAGGTCGCAAAACCACAGCAGGACAGCCGCTTTGATGTGCCGACGGTCGGCGAGGATACGCTGCGCGGCATGATTGCGGTCGGGGCGAAGGCACTCGCCATCGAGGCAGACAGGACGCTCGTCGTGGACCGGGAGCACGTTGCAGCGCTCGCGGATGCGAACGGCATCACCATCGTTTCGATGGGCTGAGTGACAAGAGATAGAGACAGGGATTGCTGCACGCCGTACGGAGTGCAGCAGTTTTTTTGTGTATGGAAGCGCGGCGTACAGCGCTGCCGTCAGGAACCTCCGGACGCGGGGTTGACGACATGATGCCCTTGGCACAGACGCCTGCACGGCTGCATTTTCCATTTGAATCAGCCGCGCAATATAGTATAATAAGAAGTACTGACATGACGAGGGGGAGAATGCGCGTGAAAATCATGCTTTCCGCAGGAGAGGTCTCTGGCGACCTCCACGGTGCCCGGCTGGCGCAGGCCATTCTCGCGCAGGCGCCGGAGACGGAGCTCGTGGGGTTCGGCGGTCGGAAGATGGCGCAGGCAGGCGTGACGCTCACGGCGGACTTCGCGAGCTATAACGTCATGGGGGTCTGGGAGGTCTTGAAGAACCTCGGGCGCATCCGCCGTCTCCTAGAGAGGCTGACGGACTTCATGCGCAAGGAGCGTCCGGATCTGCTCGTCCTCATCGATTACCCGGATTTCAACTGGCGGCTCGCGGCGCGTGCGAAGAAGCTCGGCATCCCTGTCTTCTCATATATCCCGCCCTCTGCCTGGGCTTGGCGCAAGGGGCGCGCGAAAGCATGTGCGAAGCTTGCGGAGGAGTTCGTGGCCATCTTTCCGCATGAGCTGCCCGTCTACGAAGCGGCGGGAGCAAAGATTTCCTTTGTCGGCAATCCGCTCGTCGATACGGTGCGCGCGGAGATTCCCGAGCAGGAGGCGCGGCAGCATTTCGCCCTGCCGGAGGACGCGCATGGCGTGCTGCTCCTGCCGGGCAGCCGCCGCCAGGAGATCGAGCTCCTGCTCCCCGATATGCTCGGCGCGGCGAAGCGATTGCTGAGGGAGCGCCCGGGCACGCGATTCTACCTGCCTGTGGCGGACGGCGTGGACGAGCACGCCCTGCGCACGGCCGTGGATGCCGCGGGCGTCCCCGTGATGCTCACGCATGAAGCGCGCTACGCGCTCATGGGGCTCATGGATGTCGCAATCGCGACATCGGGGACGGTCGTCATGGAGGCCGCGCTCATGGGACTGCCGGCCGTCGTGCTCTATCGCCTGTCGCCGCTTTCCTATTTCATCGGTCGGCTGCTCGTGCATGTCAAGCATTTCAGCCTGCCGAACATCCTGCTTGGCGAGAGCGCTGAGACGGAGCTCTTACAGGACGAGGTGACGCCGGAGCGCATCGCGCAGGAGGCGCTCTCGCTCTATCGCGGCGAGCCGCGCAGGCAGGTGACCTGTGCACGACTCGCTGAGGCCTGCCGTCGTCTGGGACCGCCGGGCGCAGCAGGACGTGTTGCAGAGAAAATACTCGCGGCGGCGCGCCGCCACGCGGATCACGGGGGAACGAAATGAAGAATTACAAACGGCTGCTTGCCTATATCCGGCCGTATCTCAAGAGGCTCGGGCTGGCCGTCATCTGCATCATCATGGCGGCGGCTGCGAATCTCTATCTGCCCTGGATTATCAAGGATATGATCGACAAGGTGCTCACCGACAAGGACATGATGATGCTCAACCTCATCTCCATCGGCATCGTCGTGGTCTTCCTCGTGCGCGGCATCTTCTACTATGGGCAGAGCTATCTCGTCTCCTATATCGGGCAGAAGGTCATCATCGATGTGCGCGAGGTCATGTTCCGCAAGTTCCAGCGCATGCCGATGGCGTATTTCGACAAGCACCAGACAGGCGAGACAATGAGCTATATCACGAACGATGTGGCGGCCATCCAGGCCGCGCTCGTGGATAACCTCATCGAGATGGTCACGGAGGGCTCCATCCTCATCGGTTCCATCGTCATGATGCTCATGCTCGACTGGAAGCTCACGCTGCTCACACTCGTCGTCATTCCGCTCGTCGGGCAGGCGATGAAGATCTTTGGACGCAAGCTCAAGCGCAATGGCACGCTCATCCAGGAGCGCATGGCGGATATCACCTCGCTGCTGCAGGAGAGCGTCTCCTCCATCCGCGTCGTAAAGTCCTTCGTGCGCGAGGATTATGAGATCGATCGCTTCTGCCGCCAGAACGAGCTGAACTTCCAGGCGGCGATGCAGAATGTGCGCCTCACGAGCCTCCTGACGCCGACGGTCGAGTTCCTCGCGGCGCTCTCCGTGACGTTCATCGTCTGGTTCGGCGGTTACGAGGTCGTCAACGGCGTGCTCACGGCTGGCTCGCTCGTGGCGTTCCTCACCTACGCCGTGAATCTCGCGAACCCCGTGAAGCGCCTCTCTCGTGTCTACGGCAGCCTGCAGCGCGCGATGGCCGCGGTCGACCGCGTGTTCCATGTGCTCGACCTGCCGGAGACCATCAAGGACAGACCAGAGGCTGCGGCACTCCCCGCAACAGACGGCCATGTGGAGCTGCGCCATGTCTCGTTCGAGTACAAGAAGGGCGTGCCGGCACTCGTCGATGTGTCGCTCGAGGCGAAGCCCGGACAGATGGTCGCGTTCGTCGGTCCGTCCGGCGCTGGCAAGTCGACGATTGCGAACCTCATCCCGCGCTTCTACGACGTGACGGAAGGCGCGATCCTCATCGACGGGCACGACATCCGCGATGTGACCATCGCCTCCCTGCGCGGCCAGATCGGCATCGTGCCGCAGGAGACGATGCTCTTTTCCGCGACGGTGCGCGAGAATATCCGCTATGGCAGGCTTGACGCGACGGACGAAGAGGTCGAGGCCGCAGCGCGCGCCGCGAACGCGGATGCTTTCATCCGCGCGCTGCCGCAGGGGTATGAGACAGCAGTCGGCGAGCGCGGACTCAACCTCTCCGGCGGACAGCGCCAGCGCATTTCCATCGCACGTGCCATCCTCAAAAATCCGCGTATCCTCATCCTCGACGAGGCGACGAGCGCCCTCGATACGGAGAGTGAGAAAATCGTCCAGGCGGCGCTCGACAAGCTCATGGAGGGGCGCACCTCGTTCGTCATCGCGCACCGCCTCTCGACAATCTTCGACGCCGATCAGATCTTCGTCATCGACGGCGGCCAGGTGAAGGAACGCGGCACGCATGAGGAGCTCCTCAAAAAGGGCGGGCTATACAGCTATCTCTACAGTATCCAGTTCAAGAACGCGCAGGCGTAGGCGGAAGGGGAAAGGAAATGCAATTACTCTACAATATCGCGGCCATCCTCATCGGTGTACTCATCATCCCGGTGTTCATGGTGCGCGCGGTGCGGGAAAAGGGATTTGTGGAACGCATCCGGCAGAGTCTCGGCTTTTTCCCGAAGCATGCGCTCGACAAGGTGGAAAAGAAGGACTGCATTTGGGTGCACGCGGCATCCGTCGGCGAGATCGTCGCGACGAGCCCGCTCATCAAGGAGTTCCGCAAGGAATTCCCGAAAAGCCCTATCCTCGTCTCCGTCGTGACGACGAGCGGCTATGAGATGGCGAACCGCATCATCAAGGACGCCGATGCCATCATTTATTTCCCGCTCGACCTGCCTTGGCTCGCGGGTCATGTGCTGCGCCGTATCCGGCCGCGTGTCTACCTGCCC
Organism: Selenomonas bovis DSM 23594; assembly: GCF_000381005.1. Lineage (GTDB taxonomy): Bacteria > Bacillota > Negativicutes > Selenomonadales > Selenomonadaceae > Selenomonas_C > Selenomonas_C bovis. The sequence continues at coordinate 23,373 of NZ_KB908387.1, read as the reverse complement.
GTCGAGACGGAGCTCTGGCCGAACTTCCTCAAGACGGCGCGGGAGCTGCATGTGCCGGTCATGATGGTCAACGGACGTATCAGCGACAAGAGTGTCAAGCGCTACAAGCATCTGCACAGCATCCTGCGCGACATGATCGGTACGGTGAAGAAATTCGCGATGCAGTCGCCCATCGATGCGGACTATATCAAGCGTCTCGGCGCGCCGCCGGAGCTCGTGACCGTGACGGGCAACACGAAGTTCGACCAGACGTATACGGACGTGAGCGCGGAGGAGAAACAGCAGATCCTGCGTGAGATGTGCCTGACAAAGAATGAGGGCATCTTCCTCGCGGGCTCGACACATCGCGGCGAGGAGGAGCCCGTACTACGGGCGTTCGCCGCCGTACGCGAGCGCCATCCGGACGCGAAGCTCGTCATCGCGCCGCGCGAACTGCTGCGCACGATGGAGGTCACGCACATCTGCAGGAAGGCGGGATTTACGGTCGCGACGCGCACGGGGCTGCAGAAGACGCCGCAGCAAGATGTCGACATCGTCATCCTCGATACGATCGGCGAGCTCGGCCGTGTGTACAGCATCGGCGATGTCGTCTATGTGGGCGGCAGTCTCGTGCCGCACGGCGGGCACAACATCCTCGAACCAGCGGCGCATGGCAAGGCCATCATCGTCGGCCACCACATGTTCAATTTCAAGGACACTTACGCTCTTTTCAAGAACCGGGACGCCTGCATCACGGTGAAAAGCGGCAAAGAGCTCGCGGAGGCCGTTGTGCGCCTCTTTGACGATCCCGCGCACCGCCGCCGCATGGAGCAGGAGACGCTCGCCATCGTGCAGGAGAACAAGGGGGCCTCGCGCAAGTCGGCCGTGCTGCTGCACGAGATGCTCGACAAGTACGAGAGCGCGGCAGAGAATCTGCCGCACGTGCGCTCGACGCAGAAAATCGCGAATCTCCAGACGTACTTCATCGACCTCGTGCACAGCAAAGAGGTGCACGGTGTATTCCTGCACCTGCTGCTCGCGGTGCTCTACGTCTTTTCCCTCATCTATCGCCAGCTCGTCAACTGCAAGCTCGCGGGCTATGAGCTGGGGATTTTCCGGCGCAAGAAGCTCGACTGCTTCGTCATCAGCCTCGGCAACGTGACGGTCGGCGGCACGGGCAAGACGCCGACGGCGCAGCGCCTTGCCCGCGACATCCGCGATATGGGCTACCGCGTCGTGATCCTCAACCGCGGCTACCGCGCGAAATGGCATGGCGACGTCGGTGTCGTCTCAGACGGCAAGCGCCTCCACATGGACGCCGCGGAGGCCGGCGACGAGGCATACATGCTTGCGAAGCATCTGCCGAACGTGCCTGTGCTCATCGGTGCGGAGCGCGCGATCACGGGGCAGTATGCTATCGACCATTTCGGTGCGGAGGTAGCCATCCTCGATGACGGCTACCAGCACTGGCAGCTCGCGCGCGATATGGATATCCTGCTCGTCGACGCGGTCAACGTGTTCGGCAACGGCTATATCCTGCCGCGCGGCACGCTGCGCGAGCCCATCTCGCACGTGAGGCGCGCCGATGTCTGTCTGCTCACGAAGGTCGACCAGGCGGCGGCCGGCTCTCGTGACTATATCCGCGAGACCGTGCGGAAGTACAACGACCATGCGCTCATCATCGAGAGCATCCACCAGCCGCGCTGCTTCATCCCGCTCGACGAGTGGTATGAGAATATCGGCAGCGAGGGCATCGATGTCCGCGAGATGGGGGGCAAGCGCGTCGTCGCCGTCTCGGCCATCGGCAATCCCGCATCCTTCGAGCAGACGCTCTCCGATCTCGGGGCCGTCATCATCGAGAGCCTGCGTTACCCGGACCATCACGACTACGCGGAGCGCGAGATGAGCGATGTGCTCGAGCAGGCGGAGGCAAAGGGAGCGGAGGCCATCGTCATCACCGAGAAGGACGCCGTGAAGATCCCGCCTGCCGTCGTGCGGGCGAAATGGCCGATTCCCGTCTACGTCATCTGCGTGGAGGTCACGTTCCAGTCTGGTCACGCGGCGTTCCACGCGCTGCTCGAAAAGAAGCTGGCAGCGGCCCGCGGGGGGAAGCTCTCCACGGCGCGCGCTGAGAAAGAAGGATGAACATGGAAGAGAAAGCCCTTTGTGTCATACCGGCGCGCTACGCCTCGACGCGCCTGCCCGGCAAGCCGCTCAAGGACATCGCCGGGCAGCCGATGATCTGCCGCGTCTACGACCGCGCGAAAAAAGCCCAGCGCACGGCGGCGACGATCGTCGCGACGGACGATAAGCGCATCGAGACCGTCGTCCTCGCGCACGGCGGCCAGGCCATCATGACGCGCCGCGACCATCCGACGGGGACGGACCGCCTCGCCGAGGTTGCGGCGGCCATGCCGGACTACGGCATCATCGTCAACGTGCAGGGCGATGAGCCGCTCATCGACCCCGCGCTCATTGACGCGCTCGTCGCCGCGTTCGACGGCGATGAGACGCTCGCGATGGCGACGGTGAAGACGCGCATCGACGACGAGGCGGAGCAGCAAAATCCGAACAACGTCAAGGTCGTCACGGATCAGGATGGCTACGCGCTCTATTTCTCGCGCTCGCTGCTGCCGTATCCGCGCCATCATCTCGGCATTCCCGTTTACAAGCACATCGGCATCTACGCTTACCGGCGCGACTTCCTGCTGAAGTTCGCCAAGCTCGCGCCGACGCCGCTCGAGCGCGCGGAGAGCCTCGAGCAGCTGCGCGCGCTCGAGAACGGCTACCGCATCAAGGTCATCGAGACGGACCGCACGTTCGTCGGCGTCGATACGGAGGAGGATCTCGCGCGCGTGAATGAAATCTATCGTCGCGCGCAGGAGAACGTCTGAACAGAAAGAAGGGAGCATCTGACATGAATCAGGTAAAGGTTGGGAATTTCACTATCGGCGGCGCGGCGCCGCTCGCTCTGCTCGCCGGGCCGTGCGTGCTCGAGAGCCTGGAGCGCTCGCTGCTCATCGGCCGCACCGTCAAGGAGATCTGCGGCCGCCTTGGCATCAACTATGTATTCAAGGCGTCCTTTGACAAGGCGAACCGCTCCTCGTTCCACAGCTTCCGCGGCCCAGGACTTACGAAGGGCATCGCCTGGCTCAAGACCATCAAGGAGGAGCTTGGCGTGCCCATCGTGACAGACATCCACGAGAGCTACCAGGCGGCGCCGGCTGCGGAGGTCGCGGATATCCTGCAGATTCCGGCGTTCCTCTGCCGCCAGACGGACCTCCTGCACGCGGCGGCGCAGACGGGGCGCGTCGTCAACGTGAAGAAAGGCCAGTTCCTCGCGCCGGATGATATGCGCAACGTCGTCGACAAGCTGCACGAGAGCGGCTGCGACCAGCTCATGCTGACGGAACGCGGCGCCTCGTTCGGCTACCACAACCTCGTCGTCGACATGCGGAGCCTGCCCATCATGCGCAGTTTCGGCTATCCGGTCGTCTTCGATGGCACGCACAGCGTGCAGCTGCCAGGCGGCAATGGCACGTCGTCCTCGGGCAACCGCGAGTATGTGGAGTATCTCGTGCGCGCAGCTGTCGGCGTCGGCATCGACGCGCTCTTCCTCGAGGTGCACGACAACCCGGAGGAGGCGCTCTCAGACGGCGCGAACATGGTCTATCTCGACAAGCTCGAGGATCTGCTCAAGGAAGCGCTGGCCATCCACGAGATCGTGCAGCAGCATCATCCGGTCTGAGGAACCGCTGTGCAGTGTGTCTGTTCGCGAGCTTGCGAGACGGTGCACGAGCCGTTTTCAGGAATATCACTGATGATTCAGCACTCTGTCTTCGCGCGTCGGCACGGTTCTCTCGCTCTCGACAATCCTCAGCGCAAAACGCGATGGAGCGTTCTGCCGCTACGCCTGCGGTTTGTCTCCGAAGAGTGCAGCGCATCCACGTAAATCCGGAGCACTTCATTTTATCAGCGATTCTTTGAGAAAATTTTGTGAACAACAGCCCGGAGGAGGGGGAGCAAGATGATTTCCTTTGCGAGCCAGACGAACGGCCCCGCGCCTAGGGAGCGCGCCGCACGCGTGAAGCTCGTCATCTTCGATGTGGATGGCGTGCTTACGGACGGAGGCATCTATGTGGGGCAGCGCGGCGAGCTCTTCAAGCCGTTCCATGTGCGCGACGGCATGGGCATCACGCTCGCGCACCGCGCGGGGCTCCAGACGGCAATCATCACGGGCCGTGCCTCGGAGCAGGTCACGCGCCGCGCGGCGGAGCTCCATATCGGAGAGGTGTTCCAGGGCAAGCTCGATAAGCGCGTCGCGTACCGCGAGCTCAAGGAGAAGCTATCGCTCGGAGATGATGAGATCGCCTACGTCGGTGACGATCTCATCGATCTGCCGCTGCTGCTACAGGTGGGGTTCCCCGCCGCCGTCGCGGATGCCGTCAGCGAGGTGCGCGCGGCCGCGGCCTACGTTTCGCGCTTTGCCGGCGGGCACGGTGCCGTGCGCGACATCCTCGAATTCATCCTCAAGGCGCAGGGGCGCTGGGAGGAGTGCATCGCACCATTCTATGAAATCGCATCGCCTCAGGATACCGCGCGCCTGGGGCAGTGATCAGGAGGGACATCCATGATTTATCGTTCGCTGATGGCATTGAGCTGGCTCGTCTGCCATACGCCTTATCGCCTGCTCATGGCCATCGGGCATGTGCTCGGCAACCTTTACTATCTGCTCGTCAAGAAGGAGCGGGAGCGCGCCGTCTCGCAGATGATGCGTTCGCTCGAGCTGCCCGAGGCGGAGGCGCGGCGGACCGTGCGGGCCTCGTTCGTCAATCTCGCGAAGAACGTGCTCGAGATTCTCTACATGCCGCATCTCAATGAACGGAACTTCCGCGAGTACATCGAGGTCGAGCACCTCGAGCGCATGCAGGCAGCGCTTGCGGAGAAGAGGGGTGTCGTCGTGCTCACGGGGCACATCGGCACCTGGGAATGGCTCTCCGCCGCGTTCACGCTCAACGGCCTGCCCGTCACGGCCATCGCGAAGCCGCAGCCGAACATCCAGTACACGCGCGTGCTCGACGATCTGCGCGCGACGATCCACGTCGAGATCTTCTCGCGCGGCACGAGCGAGCTGCTCGCGGCGGCGCGCGCGCTCAAGAGCGGCAAGATCCTCGGCTTTCTCGCCGACCAGGACGCGGGCCCGGGCGGCTGCTTCACGGAGTTCCTCGGGCGCACGGCTTCGACGCCGATGGGCCCCGCGGTCTTCTCGCGCAAGTTCCACGCGCCTGTCGTGCCCGCGTTCATCCTGCGCCAGCCGGACGGCCGCCACAAGGTCGTCATCGGCGAGGCGCTGCGCTATGAGGACACCGGCAATTCCGATGCCGACCTGCGCGCGTTCACCGTGCGCATGACGCGCATCGTCGATCGCATCATCCGCGAGAATCCGACGCAGTGGCTCTGGTTCCAGAAGCGCTGGAATACGCCGCCGGAGCAGGCGAAGAAGAACAAGCACCACACGGCGGCCGAGGCGCACGGCAGGAAAGAGGAGGAACCATGAGCAGAAAAGGGAAACTATGGGCGGCGCTTGGCGTCCTCCTTTTCGTCTGCGTCGTCATTTGGGCGGTGCGCACGGCGCCGCAGCCGCCGCAGAAGGCGCCGGTGGAGGATGGCCCGAAGGTCATGACGTACGACAACAATACCATCAGCGAAGAGAAGGACGGCAAGAAAATCTGGGAGCTTACAAGCGAGTCGATGACGGTCGATGTCGATACGAAGAACGTCGAGCTCACGGGTCTTTCCGGCAAGTTCTACGAGGAGGACGGCCGCGTCGTGAGCGTCACGGCGGCGCACGGCACCTATGACAACAAGACGAAGGACATCCAGGTGGACGGCGATGTCACGATCGAGACGACGGACGGCGCGGCGCTCACCTGCGGCAAGCTCCTCTGGACAGAGGCCGAGGGCAAGCTCACGGCGGCAGAGGATGCCTATATCAAGCAGGACGACATGCAGGCGCGCGCCGACCGCATCGAGAGCACGAATGGGTTCAGCCATTTCAAGGCCATCGGCAAGGCGCACATCGTGAAAGGAGCCAAGTGATATGAGGAAAAAGCAGATCGCCCTTGCGGCGGCCCTCGGCTGCACGCTGCTGCTGGCGGGCCACGCGCTCGCGGCCGGCGCGGGAAATGAGCCGACGGAGCTCGACGCGGATACGGTCGAGTATGATATGAAGACGGGCGTGATCCAGGCAACGGACAACGTTCTGATGCGGCAGGGAGACACGCGCATCGCGGGACAGAAGGCCGTCTACAACGCCAAGACGAAGCAGGGCACGGTCACGGGCGGCGTCATCGCAGTGCGCGGCGCGATGCGCATGACCTGCCAGGAGGTCATCTCCGACGGCCCTGAGCACATGAAGGCCATCGGCGGTGTACACGGCACGGAGAATGACCGGAGCTTCACGGGCGAGCAGGTCGATTATTTCCCGCAGCAGAATGACTATGTACTCATGGAGCAGGGAGGCATCGTCTCGAACCAGGACGGCACATTCACGGCAGCGCGCATGGAGGGCTGGCTGAAGGACGATCATTACCTCGGCACGGGCAGCGCCCATCTCGTGAGTCCCGCGCGCAATATGGAGGCGGGCGGTGACCGCATGGAGTATTTCGGCCAGGACCAGGGCCGCGTCGTCGCGGAGGGCAACGCCTGGGCTGTGCAGGACAACAACACGATGCGCTCGAACCGCATCACGATTTATCTTGCCAAGGACGGCCAGGCTACGGTACAATAACGGAATGTAGGCATCGCCGCGCGGCGGCGGTGCGCGTCTTGGTAGCGTTCCTGCCGCCTAGGGGCGGCGGGAGAGCTTCCTGTCGGGATGGAGGATTGCGTTGCATATCGAAGCGAAAAATCTTGTGAAGACATTCAAGAAGCGCACGGTCGTGAACCGCGTCTCCCTGCGCGTGGAGAAGGGGGAGATCGTCGGGCTGCTCGGGCCGAACGGTGCGGGCAAGACGACGACGTTCTACATGATCGTGGGCCTCGAGCGCCCGACGTCCGGCGAGGTGTACCTCTCGGATGTGAACATCAGCCAGATGCCGATGCACAAGCGCGCGGCGCTCGGCATCAGCTACCTCACGCAGGAAGCGTCCATCTTCCGCAAGCTCACGGTCGAAGAGAACATCATGGCCATTCTCGAGACGACGCACCTCTCCAAGGCGGAGCAGAAGGACAAATACGAGGAACTCCTCGATGAGTTCCACATCGCGCATGTGCGCGAGCGCAAGGGCACGGAGCTCTCCGGCGGCGAGCGGCGGCGCGTGGAAATCGCGCGCTGCCTCGCGCTCGAGCCGCAGTTCATCCTGCTCGACGAGCCGTTCGCGGGCGTCGACCCGCTCGCCGTCGCAGACATCCAGGAGATCGTGCAGTATCTCAGGGAGCGCGGCATGGGCATCCTCATCACGGACCACAATGTGCGCGAGACGCTGCACATCGTCGACCGCGCCTACATCCTCAACGAGGGGAAGATCCTTCTCGAGGGCGACAGCGAGACGATTGCGGAAAGTCCGGTGGCGAGGAAATTCTATCTCGGCGATAACTTTACGCTGTAACGGGGAGCAGGACGATGCATTTAAGGATATTGGACAAGTATATTTTTCGCGAGGTATGCAAGGCGTTCCTCTTCGGCATCTGCGCGTTTTCTGCCGTCTTCATCGGCTCGGGGACGCTCTTTAAGATCGCCAAGTACATCACGGACTACGGTGCCTCGCTGAGCGCCGTCATCAAGGTATTCATTTTCGGCCTGCCGAACGTCATCATGTGGACGTTCCCAATGTCGATGCTGCTCGCGACGCTCCTGACGTTCGGACGCCTGTCGAGCTCGAGCGAGATCACGGCGATGAAGTCGTGCGGCATCGGCTTCTTCCGCATCGCGACGCCGGCCATCATCCTCGGCTTCTTCGTGAGCATCGCGGCGATCCTCTTCAATGAGCATGTCGTGCCGTGGGCGAACACCGCCTACCGCAATGTCGTCTATTATGAGATCCAGGGCAATACGGGCGCGAAGTCGCAGGACCACATCGTCCTCAAGGACATCAAGGACGGCCAAATCCAACGCCTGCTCTACGCGCGCCGCTACGATGCGGACAGCCAGAGCCTGCAGAATGTCACGCTGCAGGAATTCAACGACGCGGGCAAGGTCAGCCACGTCGAGAATGCGGAGTACGCGGAATATGAGGGGAAGGAATGGATCATGCACAACGGCATGCTCTACGATATCTCCGACGGTGAGAGCGAGCATACGCTGCGTTTCAACACGCAGGTGCTCCCAATCAGCGCGAGCCCGCGCCAGATCGTGCGCGAGCAGAAGAATCCCGAAGAACTCACGATGAAGGAGCTCAAGGCGCAGATCCGCATCATGAAGACGCAGTACGTCGATACGAACAAACTCGAGACGGAGCTCTACCAGCGCATCACAGTGCCGATGGCGAGCCTCATCTTCGCGCTCATCGGCGTGCCGCTCGGCCTGCAGCCGACGCGCAACAGCTCGTCGGCGGGCTTTGCGATGAGCGTCATCATCATCTTTTTCTACTATGCCCTCATGACGATGGCCAATGCCATCGGCAGGAGCGGCGCGCTTTCCCCGATGCTTGCGGTCTGGATACCGAATATCGTCGGCCTCATCGCGGGGCTGTTCCTCATCCGCAAGGCCTCGCGATAGCCATCTGTTGTTGTGATTGATTGGAGGCATAGAAATGTACGGAGTGCTGCTCATCCTCGTCCTCGTCATCACGGGGGGCGCGATTGCCTTTATCGGCGACCGTCTCGGCTCGAAGGTCGGCAAGAAGAAACTCTCGCTCTTCGGATTGCGCCCCCGACATACCTCCATCATCGTCACGATCGTCACAGGCATCCTCATCACGACGACGACGCTCGGCGTCATGGCCGCCGTCTCGAAGGATGTGCGCACGGCCCTCTTCGGTATGGAGAGGCTCAACCGCACGATGCAGGAGACGCGCGCGAGACTCAGCGAAACGCAGGACGATCTTCTGAGCGCGCAGCAGCAGAAGGCGGACGCAGACGCGGCGCTCGTCGACTCACAGCAGGAAGTAGAACGGCTCGAGTCGCGCCAGTCGGAGCTCGAGGCGGAGCAGGCGCGCCTGCAGCAGGGCAACCTGCTCCTTGAGCAGGCGAAGGCCGCGCTCATGGCGAGGAACGATGACCTCGCGCAGACGAACGCATCTTTGCTCGGCGAGAACCAGGCCATCACGGCGAGGAACAACCTCTTGCTCGGCGACAACGACAAGCTCACGCAGACGAACACGCAGCTCACGGGAGAGAAGAAGGCGCTTGAGTCGCAGACGGAAGCACTCAGGAAGGGCCTCATCTCCATTCGCGAGGGCGATATCGTGTTCCGCGCGGGCGAGGTCATCGCGAGCGGCGTCATCCGCGGCAGCCGCCCCGAAAGCGAGGTGCGCACGGATCTCACGACGCTTGCCCAGCTCGCGAGTCGCAACGTCACGGTGCGACTCGGCGAGAACAAGGAGGAGCAGGACATCTGGATCTATCGTCCAGAGTTCGATGCCGCGGTCAAGACCATCGCGGCGGCAAAGCAGGACATGGTCGTGCGCGTCGTCGCCTCGGGCAACCAGATCCGCGGCGAGGAGATCCGCGCGTCGCTCGAGCTCTACAAGAACAGCGTCATCTACCAGCCGAAGGAGTTCATCATCGCGCGTGCCTATACGCTCGACGGCTCGCAGAAGGGCGCGGCGGAGCAGACGCTCATGTCGTTCCTGCAGGAGGTCAATGAGGCGGCGACGATGAAGGGCGTGCTACAGGATCCCATCCGTGGGACCGTCGGCGTCATCAGCGCCGATGAGTTCTATGATGTCGTGAACCGCCTGCTGCCGATCCGCGGCAAGGCAGTGCTCTCCGCCTACGCCAAGGAGGCGACGGACGCGCTCGGTCCGCTGCGCCTCGTCGTGAAAGTCGAGAAACTCCAGGAGGACGCAGAGACGCCATGATGCAGGGAGAAAAGGATAGGCGCAGGATTGCCGCGCTCGATCCAGGACGAGAGAAATGCGGCTTTGCCGTGCTCGAGCGGGCGGCGGGCGGCGCGCCGCGCGTGCTCTTGCAGCGCGTCATCGAGACGCGCGCACTCGAGCGGGAGGTCAAAGAGGCGTTCACAGCGCTTTCACCAGCGCTGCTTGTTATGGGCAACGGCACGACGAGCAAGGAGGCGCGCGCGCGCCTTGCGCGCGCCTTTCCGGCGCTCCCTGTCGCGGTCGTCGACGAGTATCGCACGACGGATCTCGCGCGCTGGGAATACTGGCGCGCGCATCCGCCGCGCGGGCTGCGCCGCCTGCTGCCGACGTCGATGCAGGTGCCGCCGGTGCCCGTCGATGATTTTGTCGCCGTGATACTCGGCACGCGCTTCCTCGCGCGGGAAGCGCAGGAGGAGAGGGGAACGAAGCTATGAGAGAGAGACAGCAGCGTCCGGACTGGACGACGTATTTCCTGGATATCGCGCGCGCTGTCGGGCGGCGGGCGACCTGTCTGCGCCGCCGCTACGGCGCCATCATCGTGAAGGATCATATCATCGTCAGCACGGGCTACAACGGCGCGCCGCGCGGCGAGGCGAACTGCATCGACACGGGCATCTGCGAGCGCGAGCGACTGCATGTGCCGAAGGGGCAGAACTACGAGCTCTGCGTGGCGGTGCACGCCGAGCAGAACGCCATGCTCAACGCGGATCCCGCGCAGATGGAGGGCGCGACGATCTACATCGTCGGCATCAACGCGGACGGCACGCTCGCGAGCGGCAAGCCCTGCCTGCTCTGCCGCCGCATGCTGCGCAACGCGAAGCTCGCGCGCGTCGTCTACTATGAGACGGACGGCAGCGTCGTGACTTGCGCGCCTGCGGACATCCATGATTGACACGTGTTGGCGGCTGTTGTAAAATGAACATGCATGTTTATAGGGAAATGAGGAATCGCTGTTTCCAGGGCGCGCTGCGGCTTCGTGCGGCAGCGCGCTTTCGCGGCCGACTGCGGGGGCAGCGGCGTGTTGTCCTGCCTGCTTGCCGACAATGAGAGGTCGGCAAGCAGGGGGGCAAAGGGCAATTCCTGAGGGGACACCGTTTGAAGGCGTGTCCTATGGTCCCGGTTTCTGAAGGGGTGCGACGAATTTATGCCGGATTACGTTTTGGCGTTTGTCATAGCCGCCGGAGTGGCGCTGCTCGTGACACCAGGCGTTATTTTTTTAGCGAAAAAGACGGGCGCGATGGACGCGCCGGATGCACGTAAGGTTCACAAGCGGCCGGTGCCGCGCATCGGCGGGTTGGGCATCTACCTCGCGTTTCTCGCGTCGATGCTCGTGGTGCTGAGCTATGTGCCCATCGACCCGGAGGTTTCCTTCGAGCTCGAGGGCCTCATGGTGGGCGGCACGCTCATCGTGGCGCTCGGCCTCGTCGATGACTACACGAACCTGCCCGCGAAGGTCAAACTCGTCGGGCAGATCGTCGCGGCGGCGGTGCTCGTCATCGGCTTCGACGTGCGCATCGATTTCATCACGGATCCGTTCGGCGACTATCTGTTCCTCGAGTGGCTCGCGATTCCGGCGACGCTCTTCTGGATCGTCGGGCTCACGAATACCGTGAATCTCATCGACGGGCTCGACGGTCTCGCGGCCGGCGTCGCGACAATCGCCTCGGTCACGATCTTCCTCGTCGCGCTCCAGCAGGGCATCATGTTCGTCGCCGTCTTCACGGCGGCCATCGCGGGCGCGGCGCTTGGGTTCCTCTACTACAACTTCAACCCCGCCCGCATCTTCATGGGCGACTCCGGCAGCATGTTCCTCGGCTACATGCTCGCGGGCATCAGCGTCATCGGTGCGGTGAAGTCCGCCGCGACAATCGCGCTCATCGTGCCCATCCTCGCGCTCGGCCTGCCCATCCTCGATACGACGTTCGCCATCGTGCGTCGCTATCGCGGCGGCGTACCGATTTTCAAGCCGGACAAGGGGCATCTGCACCACCGCTTGCTCGACCTCGGGTTCACGCAGCGTCAGGCAGTGCTCCTCATGTACGTCATCAGTGCGCTGCTCGGCCTCTCGGCCGTCGCACTCACGGAGGTCAGCGGACAGTTCGCCATCCTCATCGTCTGCGTGGTGGTCGCTGTCGTGCTCCTCGGCGCGAAAAAAATCGGTATCTTCCATATGAAAGATTCCGTACATGAACATTGATTGATCTGAGCAGGCATCGCCTGCTCTTTTTCATAGGGAACGCTGCTGCGGCGCGTTGCGCACGTCTTGTGCCGCCGTGCCGCGCGTAGCGGTTCCCGCGGCTGCGGCGCGGCCCGCGCGCGAAAGTTTGCGCGCCCCGCGCGGCACCCGTAGTTCCGCAGAAGGAGATTTTCCATGGAAAAGAAAAAAATCAAAGTGATGACGGTCTTCGGCACGCGGCCGGAGGCCATCAAGATGGCGCCCATCGTGCTCGAGCTCCAGAAACACCCGGATACCATCACGCCGGTCGTCGCGGTCACGGCGCAGCATCGCGAGATGCTCGACCAGGTCCTGCACCTCTTCCATATCGCGCCGGACTACGACCTCAATCTCATGGCGAAGGGGCAGACGCTCTTCGATATCACGACGCGCGCCATGAACGGGCTCGACGGCGTGCTCACGAAGGAGCAGCCCGACATCGTCCTCGTGCACGGTGATACGACGACGACGTTCGCGGGCGCGCTTGCCGCCTACTACCACCAGACGACGGTCGGACATGTCGAGGCAGGGCTGCGCACGCACAACAAGTACTCGCCGTTCCCGGAGGAGATGAACCGCCGGCTTACGGGCTGCATCGCGGATCTCAATTTTGCGCCGACGGCGACTTCCGAGCAGAATCTGCGCGAAGAGAATGTGCCGGAGGACTCCATCTTCGTCACGGGCAACACGGTCATCGACGCGCTGCATCATACGGTGCAGGATGATTTCCATTTCGAGGACGCCCTGCTCGAGCGCATCGACTTCGCGAAGAAACGCGTGATCCTCGTGACGACGCATCGCCGCGAGAATCTCGGCGAGCCCATGCGCCATGTCTACAAGGCGCTCAAGCAGCTCACGGAGGAGTTCCCCGACGTGGAGATCGTCTTCCCCGTGCACAAGAACCCGAAGGTGCGCGAGGTCGTGCGGCAGGAGCTCGGCGGACTCGCGCAGGTGCATCTCATCGAGCCGCTCGACTACGAGCCGTTCGCGAACCTCATGCATCGCGCCTACCTCATCCTCACGGATTCGGGCGGCGTGCAGGAGGAGGCGCCGGCGCTCGGCAAGCCCGTCCTCGTGCTGCGCGATACGACGGAGCGCCCCGAGGCCGTCGCGGCCGGCACGGTAAAGCTCATCGGCACCGACCGCGAGCGCGTCTACAGCGAGGCGCGCCGCCTGCTCACAGACGAGGCGGAGTACCGCCGCATGGCGGAGAGCTGCAACCCGTACGGAGACGGCGAGGCCTCGCGGCGCATCATCCAGGCGATCCTCTATCACTACGGGCTCGCGGACGCGCGGCCGGACCGCTTCGTCGCAAAATGACTGCCGCGCGCTGCTGGCGTGCGGCTGACCGCCGGGACGGCCGCGCAGTGGCAGGCTGATCGTGTGTGACAGTCGCGCGTGAGACTTGACGCGCGGAGATGAGGGAGGGAGACGCTATGGATAAGGATCGCGACGATGGGCTCAGGCAGGCGCTTAAAGCCTTTTCCATGCTCGGCGGCGTCGGTATCTACTTCGTCGTCTTCGTCGGCATCTGCGTCTTCCTCGGCTACGAGGCGGACAAAGCGTTCGGCCTCGGCCACGCGGGGCGGCTCGTTGGCATTCTCGTCGGCTTCCCGGGGGCGATGTACACGCTCTACCGGCAGCTGAAGCGCGGCGGCCTCGTCTAGCCGTTGCATGGCGGTGTGTTCTAGCCGTCGGCACGCGCTCTGCCCATAAGTTATATTTATGCAAACATCAAGAAAAAGAAAGGTAGGGCGAAAAGGTTTTTTCCCTATCCTTGTCGAAACATAAAGATTGGGAAGTTGCATGAAAGAACTCTTATCGGTATTCCTCCGGCGTCTCGCCCTGAGCCTCCTGCTCGCGGCGCTCGGCGTGGGGACGCTCCTCCTGGCAAGGGGAGAGGGCGGCCTCACGTTCGCGCTCCTGCTCGGCTTCGCGGCGGCGCTGGTCTTTGTCTGGAACATGGCCTGGCGCCTCTGGCATCTTGCCGCCGCGCCTGGGACCGCCCGCAGACAGATGCTTTGGGGCATGGCGCTGCGCCTTGCCGTACTCGCACTCGTGCTGCTCGCCGCCGCCTCGGTATCCTCCGAGGTCTTCCTCATGGCGGCGTTTGGCTTCGTGCTCTGCTACGGACTCGCGCTCGTCCACCTCATCGTGTTGAATATTGGTGGGAAATAGCCCAGATGTATCACTGGGAGGAGGTTGAGGTATATGCATGAAATCGGTGTTCGCGAAACAGTGCAGTTTGCCGGCTTTACCTTCAACTGGGAGACCCTCTGCATGACCTGGCTCACGATGGCCGTCGTCATCCTCATCGCCTTCCTCGCGACACGCAGCCTGAAGCTCGTGCCGTCGGGATGGCAGATGGTGGTGGAGCTCATCGTGAACTGGCTGCACGGGCAGATCGACGCGATGATGGGGAAGAGCGGCAGGTTCCTGGCGCCCTTCATCGTCTCGCTCTTCATGTTCCTGCTGGTCTCGAACTGGCTCGGACTCATTCCCACGTTGTCTTCGCCGACGAACGACTTGAACACCACGCTGGCGCTCGCCCTCATCGTCATTGTCATGGTCCACTTCCTGGGGCTCTACAAGAAGGGAATGCACTATGTCGCGCATTTCTTCCAGCCGACCCCGGTCTTCGTGGTCATCAATGTCATCGAGGAGATCGCCAAACCAATCACGCTCTCCTGCCGTCTTTTCGGCAATATCCTGGCAGGTGAGATCCTGATCATCGTTCTCTTGAAGCTCATGCCGATCTGGATGCCGATCCCGGCCGTCTGCTGGCTGGCCTTCAGCATCTTCATCGGCGGTGTCCAGGCCGTCATCTTTACGATGCTCTCGATGGCATACCTTGCCAATGCCGTCAAAGAGGAAGAAGAATCATAAGTTTTCGTATTGATTTTTAAGGAGGATTTTTCATGGAAAACGCAATTATGGTAGCCGCAGCCCTCATTGGTGCAGGAATCACGGCAGGTCTTGCCGCAGTCGGCGCAGGTCTCGGCGACGGTCTTGTCACGAGCCGTTTCATCGAGGGCATCACGCGTCAGCCGGAGGCGAAGAGCACGCTCTTCACGAACACGCTGATTTCCGTCGGCCTCATCGAGGCAATGGCTATCATCGCCATCGTCGTTGCGTTCATCATGCTCTATGCGAACCCGCTCATCAAATAATTTCATTTGGTGCTTTGAAGGGAGGCATAGGAATTGATCGATCTTAACGCGACATTTTTCGCGCAGATTCTGAACTTCCTGATCCTCGTCGCTATCCTGCGCGCCCTCTGCTACAAGCCGGTCGTGCGCATGATCAAGGCGCGCGAGGACAAGATCGCCGAGAGCCTCGCGAAGGCGGACTCGGACGTCGCTGAGGCCGAGTCGCTCAAGAAGGACTATCAGGCGCAGCTCGCCGAGGCGCGCGAGAAAGCGCAGGCCATCGTGGACAAGGCGGAGAAAGTCGCCGCGTCCAACCGCGAGACGAGCCTGCAGGATACGAAGCGCGAAATCGAGCAGATGAAAAAGGCTGCTCAGGCCGAGATCCAGCGCGATCGCGAGCGTGCGGCAGACCAGCTCAAGAAGGAGATTGTTGCGCTCTCACTGCTCGCTGCCGGCAAGGTCGTCGAGAAGAACATGGAGGCCTCGGAGAACGAGGCGCTCGTCGGCGACTTCATCGACAAGCTCGACAAAGACAAGATTGGTGATCTGTCATGCTAAATCTACAGCTTGCACGCAAGTATTCGAGTGCCATCTTCGAGCTCGCGCAGGAGGAGCAGCAGCTCGTCCCCTACGGGGAGCAGCTGCGCCGCGTCCTCGATGATCTCTCGACGGTCCCTGGCATCTGGGGCTATTTCGCGAACCCGCTGATCCAGCGCAGTGACAAGAAAGCGCTCTTGAAACAGCTCTTTGAAGGAGAGCTTTCGGTGAACGTCTACCATTTCCTGCTGCTCCTCGCGGACAAGCGGCGCATGGCACTCTATCCAGCCATCGTGGAGGACTTCGAGAAGCTCTCGAACGAGGCGCGCGGCATCGTGATCGCCGATGTGACGACAGCACACGGCATGAGCGAGGCACAGCGGGAGAAGCTCGGGAACAAGCTCGAAGCCGTGACGGGGAAGACCGTGAAGCTCAGGCTCCACGAGGACCCGAAAATCATCGGCGGCGTCATCGTCAGGATCGGCGACAAGCGGATCGACGGCAGCGTCACCGGCAAGCTCTCCGCGCTCGCGGACGAGCTGATGGCATACAAATGATGAGGGGTGACTGCAAGGTATGAAAATGAATCCGGAAGAAATAACCGCCATCATCAAGGACCAGATCAAGAACTACGATGTGGACCTCAATGTGGATGATGTCGGAACGGTCATCGAAATCGGCGACGGCATCGCACATATTCACGGCCTCGAGAAGGCCATGAGCGGCGAGCTGCTCGATTTCGGTCATGATATTTACGGTCTGGTCCTGAACCTTGAGCAGGACAATGTCGGCGCTGTTATCCTCGGCGGCGATACGGAAATCAAAGAGGGCGACGAGGTAAAGCGCACGGGCAAGATCATGCAGGTGCCGGTCGGCGAGGCCATGATCGGACGCGTCGTCGACGCGCTCGGCCGTCCCATCGACGGCAAGGGTGCCATCAAGACGACGGAGACGCGTCCTGTCGAGTACCACGCGCCGGGCATCGCGGACCGCAAGCCGGTCAAGGAGCCGCTGCAGACGGGCATCAAGGCCATCGACGCGCTCGTGCCGATCGGCCGCGGCCAGCGCGAGCTCATCATCGGCGACCGCGGCATCGGCAAGACGGCCATCGCCGTCGACACGATCCTCAACCAGAAGGGGCAGAACTGCATCTGCGTCTACGTCGCCATCGGCCAGAAGGCATCGACGGTCGCGCGCGTCGTCAAGACGTTCGAGGAGCACGGCGCGATGGACTACACCATCGTCGTCGCCGCGACGGCTGCTGACAGCGCGCCGCTGCAGTACCTCGCGCCGTACGCGGGCGTCGCGATGGCGGAGCATTTCATGTACCAGGGCAAGGCCTGCCTCTGCGTCTACGATGACCTCACGAAGCACGCCGCCGCCTACCGCGCGATGTCGCTGCTGCTGCGCCGCCCGCCAGGACGTGAGGCGTATCCGGGCGATGTCTTCTATCTGCACTCCCGCCTGCTCGAGCGCGCGGCCAAGCTCAACGACGAGCTCGGCGGCGGCTCCATCACGGCGCTGCCGATCATCGAGACGCAGGCCGGCGACCTCTCCGCCTACATCCCGACGAACGTCATCTCCATCACCGATGGCCAGATCATGCTCGAGACAGATGCCTTCAACTCCGGTATCCGCCCGGCCATCAACGTCGGCCTCTCCGTCTCGCGTGTCGGCGGCTCGGCGCAGATCAAGGCGATGAAGCAGGTCGCGGGCACGATGCGCCTCGACCTCGCCCAGTACCGCGAGCTCGCGGCGTTCTCGCAGTTCGCTTCCGACCTCGACAAGGCGACGAAGGCCCAGCTCGACCGCGGCGAACGCGTCGTCGAGACGCTCAAGCAGCCGCAGTACAGCCCGCTGCTCGTCGAGGAGCAGGTGCTCGTGCTCTACACGGCCGTGCACGGCTTCCTCGCGGACATCCCCGTGGACAAGGTCGTCGAGTTCCAGGAGAGCTTCCTCAAGTTCATGCGCACGGCGCATCCGGAGGTCAGCAAGAAGATCATCGAGCAGAAAAAGCTCGACGATGCGCTCGAGGGCGAGATCCAGGCAGCCATCAAGGAGTTCAAGGAAACCGTTCCGTACAAGATGGCATGAGCGAGGTGATTCTTTTTGGCTAGTTTACAGGACATCCGCCATCGCATCAAGAGCGTCACGAGCACCAAGCAGATCACGAGCGCTATGAACATGGTCGCGACGAGCCGCCTGCGTCACGCCAAGGAAGCCGCGAACGCCAACGCGCCATACGCGCGCAAGGTCGCCGAGGTCATCGGCGAGGTCGCGGCGAACGCGGGCGCTGATTTCTCGCATCCGCTGCTCGAGCGTCATCCGGACGGCGGCCGCCTCGTGTTCGTCGTCACGGCGGACAAGGGACTCGCGGGCGCGTATTCCTCGAATGCCTGCAAGGCGGCGCATGCGCTCGCTGACGACGGGAAGCCTACGGACTACTTCGTCGTCGGCCGCAAGGGCGAGGCGTATTTCAAGAACCGCGGCTTCAGCATCGTGAAGAGCTATACGGGCATCAGCGAGCGCCCCGCGTTCGAGCATGCCCGCACCATTGTCACGGAGCTCATCCGCCTCTATCGCACGGGGAAGTACAGCGAGATCCAGATGGTCTACACGAAGTTCCTTTCGGCCATCAGCTGCGAGCCGCAGGCAGGGAAACTCCTGCCGCTCACCGTTGAGCAAAGCGAGGAAAGCGCGCCGCACGCCGAGTACATCTATGAGCCGGACGCGGCGACGGTGCTCGGGTTCCTGCTGCCGCAGTACCTCTGCACGACGGTCTACGCGGCGCTCCTGCAGTCCGCAGCGAGTGAGCTGAGTTCCCGCATGAACGCGATGAGCAATGCGACGGACAACGCCGAGGACCTCATAGCGAAGCTCAACCTGCACTACAACAAGGTACGTCAGGCCGGTATCACGACGGAGCTCAACGAGATCGTCGCCGGTGCCGAGGGCCTGAAGTAGTATACGGTTAGGAGGTTTCCCATTGGCAAAAGGTAAGATTGTACAGGTCATCGGACCTGTCGTAGATATTGAATTCCCGGCCGGCGAACTGCCGTCCATCCTCAACGCCGTCACCATCAAGGGGACGGTAGGCGAGGACATCAAGATCGACCTCGTCGTCGAGGTCATGCAGCATCTCGGCGACAGCGTCACGCGCTGCATCGCCATGAGCTCCACCGACGGCCTCACGCGCGGCATGGAGGCGGAGGACACGGGTCATCCCATCATGGTGCCGGTCGGCACCGAGTGCCTCGGCCGCGTGTTCAACGTGCTCGGCCAGACGGTCGACCACAACCCCGCGCCGGTCGGCAACAAGGAGTTCTGGCCGATTCACCGCCCCGCGCCGAAGTTCGACGAGCAGGAGACGTCGACGAGCATCCTCGAGACGGGCATCAAGGTCGTCGACCTCATCGCCCCGTACTCCCGCGGCGGCAAGACGGGCCTCTTCGGCGGCGCCGGCGTCGGCAAGACGGTCCTCATCATGGAGCTCATCCACAACATCGCGACCGAGCACGGCGGCTACTCCGTATTCGCCGGCGTCGGCGAGCGTACGCGTGAGGGCAACGACCTCTGGGGCGAGATGACCGAGTCCGGCGTCATCGACAAGACGGCGCTCGTCTACGGCCAGATGAACGAGCCGCCAGGAGCCCGTATGCGCGTCGCGCTCACGGGCCTCACGATGGCGGAGTATTTCCGCGATGTCCAGCATCAGGACGTGCTGCTCTTCATCGATAACATCTTCCGCTTCATCCAGGCGGGCTCCGAGGTCTCGGCTCTGCTCGGCCGCATGCCGTCGGCCGTCGGCTACCAGCCGACGCTCTCCACGGACATCGGCGCGCTCCAGGAGCGCATCACCTCGACGAAGGACGGCTCCATCACCTCCGTCCAGGCTGTCTACGTCCCGGCGGATGACCTCACCGACCCGGCGCCTGCGGGCACGTTCACGCATCTCGATGCGACGACCGTCCTCTCCCGTCAGATCGCCGAGCTCGGCATCTATCCCGCCGTCGACCCGCTCGACTCCACGAGCCGCATCCTCGACCCGCACATCATCGGCGAGGAGCATTACAAGGTCGCGCGCGGCGTGCAGGCCGTCCTGCAGAAATACAAGGACCTGCAGGACATCATCGCCATCCTCGGCATGGAGGAACTCTCCGACGAGGACAAGCTCACGGTCTCCCGCGCGCGCAAGATCCAGCGTTTCCTCTCGCAGCCGTTCTTCGTCGCCGAAGTCTTCACGGGCTCGCCCGGCAAGTACGTGCCGCTCAAGGAAACCATCCGCGGCTTCAAGGAGATCCTTGAAGGCAAATACGACGACCTGCCCGAGAACGCCTTCTACATGGTCGGCACCATCGACGAGGCAGTGGAGAAAGCAAAGAAAATCAAAGCCGAGGAGGGATAATCCATGGCAAGCATCAAGCTGGAGATTGTCTCACCCGACAAGGTGGTCTACACGCAGGACATCGCGATGCTCATCGTCCGCTCGACGGGCGGCGAGCTCGGCATCCTGCCGCATCACGCGCCGCTCGTCACCGGCCTCGTGCCGCACGCGATGCGCGTGAAGCTCGGCGACGGCGACGAGCAGCTCATCGCCGTCGCGGGCGGCTTCATGGAAGTCACGCCCGAGAAGATCACCGTCCTCGCGAGCGCCGCCGAGCAGCCGATTGACATCGACATCAACCGCGCGAAGCAGGCCTACGCCCGCGCCAAGGAGCGCATCGCGAAGTTCCATCAGGGACCGCCGGCCTCCGACGACATCGACTTCAAACGTGCCGAGCTCGCCCTGCACCGCGCCATTGCGCGCCTGCGGGCAACAAAGACGGACTTTGAGCTCTGATAAAAAGAAAAAGCGCTTGCCGCTGCAGTGGAACCATTGCAGCGGCAAGCGCTTTTTCAGCGGAAGATATCATAGAAGCGACTCTTCCTTCACGCGCGACGGTTGCGGCGCACGATCCATTTCGCGATGCAGGGGAAGGCAAGCATGATGAAGAGCAGGATGGTCTCCGGGGAGGCAGCGGCAGCTGCCGCCGCGCCATGCGTGCCCGCCTCGCTCGGCAGCACATGCGTCGCGAGGAACGGGATGCAGAACACGACGGAGAGCATGCGCAGCGTCTGCATGATGGTGACGGCCGTGAGCATGATGGGGAGCTGCGTGAGGATGGCGTGCCCCGTCTCAGCGTTAAACGGCCGTCCCATCGCGTAGCCGAGCAGGATGAGCGCGGTATTGCGCACGCCGAGCGGCCAGCGGAACCGGCGCCGCAGTAGCAGGGAGCAAAGAGAGACGGCCGTGATGGGCCCGAGCGTCCAGGGCAGCGGCGCGTGGATGAGGGACATGACGATGCCGCCGACGATGGCGACGAGGAGCGTCAGAAGATAGTTCATGGGGATACCTTGCAAAAGGGAAATGGATGAGACATAAGCCAGTGATCTTTCCTGTATTATTCTACACTAGGGGGCAATGGCGGAAAGGTCGCGATTCCCTGAAAAATCCGGGAAAACATCTGATTTTGCATATCGTGTGTCACTCGTGCAGATTCATCCGTGGTTCCTTTGTAAATCCCTTGTCAGCGATGTTCTCGTCAGCGTATAATTGAAATGACCCCTTCGACAGGAATCTCAGCCAGTACACTTTCCACGAGACCTGCGCGGAGGACGCGACGCTGGAGATGGGCGACGAAACGACGAAAATCTTCCTGAACAGCAAGGGAAGGCGTGAAGGCATCGACAGAGACCTCGCCGCCTTTCTCGACTATATCGAGGGGAAAGCGCCGAAAGGAAACTTCACGGAAACCATTGCCGATGCCGTGGAAGTGGCGAAAGAAAATAAGGAAATGAAGGTGGAGTATATGACCTACTACATGGAACTGCGCAGAAGCGAAGAACGCGGTATGGAAAAAGGTATGGAAAAAGGTATGGAAAAAGGCCGTAAGGAAGGTCGTTGGACCACACTTGCGGAGTTGGTCCGTGAGGGTGTGCTTACGCTCAAGGAAGCCGCGAAGAAAGCAGGTATGTCCGAAGAACATTTCCGCAAGCTCGCGGCGCTTTGAAAAGAAAAAACTGTGAACTATGATGCCATTCCCCGACAGCAAATGCGTTTTCCGTTGCCGGGGATTTTTGGCTGGCTTGTGTAAGCGTAAATTTCATTCTTGAAAGCAGGATGAGAGTTTGGTCTTGTCGAAAATAAAAAAGATGTACGAATATATACCGTGTAAGGATGGCAGAATAGTTCATGGAAAAGAGAAAACAACAGAAGGGAAAGCGAACCAGTGGAAGATTTGATTGATATCGAGGCGTCCCCTGTGAGTTCCTTCCTCGATCGGCTGCTCAGGGACATGACGACGAAAAGGAACATCATCTGGGCGACTGACACCTATGCGGACTGCGGCCCCGGCTTCCTCGATACCGATGAGATGAAGAGCGCCGCCCTCCTGCGCCATGCCGGATGCATCCGGCCGCGCATCGAGAAAACGCAAGAGGATCAGGCTGCGCGCACACGGAAAAAGGCAGAGGTATTCACCCCCGCCTGGCTCTGCAACGAGATGAACAACCATCTCGACCGCGAGTGGTTCGGCAGGGAGGGCGTATTCAATACGGGAAACGCGGATCATACCTGGAGCGTTAGCGAGGAACCTGTTGCCTTCCCGCCGCAGTCGGGGCGCAAGATGCCGCTCTGGCAGCGCTATATCGACTCGCGCCGCCTCGAGATCACCTGCGGCGAAGCTCCCTACCTCGTCTCGCGCTACGATAGCGCGACCGGTGTGCGCATCCTGCCGCTCAAAAAGCGCATCGGCCTCCTCGACCGCAAGCTCCGCATCGTCAGTGAGAACGCTGCCAATCGCGGAGAATGGGCGAAATGGGCACTCCGCGCCTATGAGGCCTGCTACGGCTACGAATACCAAGGCGACAGCCTCCTCATCGCGCGTGTGAATCTGCTCTTGACGTTCTGCGACTACCATCAGGAGCGCTGGGGACAGGCGCCGGAGATCGAGCTCCTCGCGGCCGTCATCGAGCGGATCGTCTGGAACGTCTGGCAGATGGACGGTCTCAAGGATACCGTGCCGCTCGGCAAGCCCTACGCGCAGGTCGAGGAGTTTTCCCTCTTTGAGGCACCACCCGAGGCGGGAGCGGAAAGGCCCGCTCCTGTGGCGCTCTGGCCTGTCCCCCGACGATTAGAATCTTTAAACGAAAGGAAGCTCTTTAAATCTTAAAATTGCTTGGTTTTACATACCTTTCCGGATCCTTATGGGTTGCAACTGTAGCGACTAGATAACGGCTAATCTCCTTGAGAAGATGTTCTAGGCGACTCGGTGTTCATTGTAGTATGCCTCTGGTGTACGGTAGCCATTAGCCGAATGGATTCGCTGGCGATTGTAGAAAATCCAGATATACTCGAAAATTGCAGACTTTGCCTCAGAACGCGTCCTGAAATGCTGACCATCTAACCATT
>NZ_KB908386.1:3449-86344 GCF_000381005.1 Selenomonas bovis DSM 23594 | reverse complement strand
TGACAAAAGGGCATGTCAACGTAGAGGCAGAAACCATCCTGCTGGCAATGGCACATAACATTTTTAAATTGCATTGCAAAATACAGGCACAGCGATTAGGCGTGCACCTCATCCAAGTTGTGGCAGCAGCCTGAAACAGAACAGTGCAAAAAACGAGGCGATCGGTGACCGCCTGTTTCTTGTACTGTTTTTTATGCCATGATTATCGCCAGTGTCAGATGACCGTGATTGAGGTCAAAGAAAACGGGGCTATCCGCACGAAAATGCTTTCGTGAGACAGTCCCTTTTGTCATGAGGAATGTGCTGAGGTGGATAGGCGCCTCAGTGCGCCTTGTCGCAGCGGAACTGCGCGACGGCGTTCCGGAGTTTGTCCGCCATGGCGGCGAGCTGCTGGCAGTTGGCCGCCATTTCCTCGACGGAGGCGGACTGTTCCTCGGTGGCGGCGGAGACATTTTCCGTCTGCTGCGCGATGGCCTGGCTCATCTTCTCGACCTTGGCGACGGCTGCCTGGATGGACTGCATCTGCGCGGCGGCGTTCCGCACGCGCTCCGTGGTGTCCGCCGTCATGGCGGAGGCGTGCGTGATGGAGGTTGTGACGCTGGCGAACGCGCTGCCGGCATCTTTCGCCGTCTGCGCGGCGTGGCCCGCGAGCTCCTTGCCCTGGCGCATCTGCTCGACGGCCGCCGCGGTGTCCTTCTGGATGTCGGCGATGATGGCGGCGATGCTCTGCGCGGCGTCCTGCGACTCGCTCGCGAGCTTGCCGATCTCGTCGGCGACAACGGCGAAGCCGCGGCCCGCCGTGCCCGCGCGGGCCGCCTCGATGGCGGCATTGAGCGCGAGCAGGCTCGTCTGCTGGGCGATGCCGGTGATGGTGTCGGTGATCTGCCCGATGGTCTTGGAGCGTGTGCCCAGACGGTCGATGGCGGCGGAGGTCTCCTCTACGGACGATTGCAGGGCCTGCATGCCGGACATGGCGTCGGCCGCCGTCTGGCTGCCCTGTTCCGAGCTTTCCTGCGCCTCCTTGGCGGCGCTCGCGCTCTGGTGGACGTTGTCGCTGACGCGCGTCATGCTGTCGGTGAGCGCCGCGATGGACTGTGCGGCCTCCTTGACGGCGGCGTTCTGCTCCTCTGCGGCCGAGGCGACGTTCGTGATGGCGCCCGCCGTCTGGGAGGAGGCCTGCGCGGACTGCTCGGAGCCCTTTTGGATCTGCTCCGCATGCGAGGAGACATCGTCCGCCGCCGCCTGGACGCGCTCGATGAGCGCGCACATGGAGCCCTTCAGCGTCGCGAGCATCCGCACCATGCTGCCGAGCTCGTCCTGCCCGGCGGCAGATGTGTCGATGGCGATGCGGTAGTCGCCCTCTGAGAAATGGTGCAGGATGTCCGTCGCCCGTGCGATGGGGCGCGAGAGGCTGCCCGCGAGGCGCCTGCCCGCGAAGACGATGAGGAGCTCGAGTGCGAGGAGCAGCAGGAGGGAGACGAGGATCTGGTGATGGAGCGCCGCCTGTGCCTGCTCGTTATAGGCCTGCGCCGCCGCGTCGATGTAGTCGATCCATGTCCCCGTGCAGATGATCCAGCCGTAGGGCTTGAACTCCATGGAGAAGCCGCGCTTCGGCGTGCCGACGCTCTCGCCCGGCTTGGGGAAGGAGAAGTTGGAGAAGCCGCCCGCGTCGCTTTCCGCGGCCGCGGCGAAGATCTTCCGCATGTAGTAGTCGCCGTTCTCGTCCTGGTCGTCGATGCGGCGCTTGCCTTCGACCTTGCTGCCGAGCGTGGCGTGCGCGACGCAGACGCCGGTCTGCTTGTCGTCGGCGAAGAAGTAGCCCTTTCCATCGTCGTAGCGGTCGCTCTTGATCGTCGCGATGGCGAGCGCGCGCGCCTCCTGCTCTGTGAGCGTGCCCGCCTGCTGCGCAGCGTAGATAGCGTCGAGCGAGGAGACGAGGCCCTCGGTCTGCTGGCGGATCTCGCGGTCGAACTGGTCGTTCAGGAGCTGGCGGTAGGAGGCAACGTCCGCCTGGTTCTTCGCGACGAAGGCATAGATGAAGTAGCCCGCGATGAGCACGGCGACGACGGAGCTCAGGGTGACGAACAGGACGGTGAGCCTGGTACGGATGGAATGCATGGCAAATCTCTCCCTTGGCGTGTCAGATCTGTTATAAAAAACAGATGAACAAAACTTTACTCAAAAATGAAAATCCCAACCTTAGTTATAGCATAGCATCCTGTTTTATGCAAGAAATCTCACATCTGTTCAATAAAAACATTGTTTCAATCGATGTATTGACGGAGCGCCGAACGGCATCGCCACGCGGGCGGCCTGCCTGCCACGCAAAACGCCCCCGCGGGTACCAGCCGCGGGGGCGTATCGTTTTGTTCAAACCATGACACTCATTGATTCATGCTCAGTATAACGTGTGCCTCGGTATATTTCAAGATGAAGGATGGGCCGCTCAGGCGTTTTCCTGCGCGGGTGCGGGCTCTGCCGCTTCCTTGCGCGTCATGCGCGCGGCGAGGTAGTTCGCCGCGATGGAGCCGGAGATGTTGTGCCAGACGCTGAAGATCGCGCCGGGGATCGCGGCCGCCGCGCCGAAGTGCGTGAGGGCGAGCGAGGTCGCGAGGCCGGAGTTCTGCATGCCGACCTCGATGGAGATGGCCTTGACCTTGGCGATGTCCATGCGCAGCGCCTTCGCGATGGCGAAGCCGAGCGCGTAGCCGCCGAGGTTGTGCAGGATGACGACGCCCATGACGAGCAGGCCCGTCTCCATGATGCGCTGCGCGCTGACGGAGACGACGCCGCCGACGATGAGGACGATGGCGATGACGGAGACGAGCGGCAGGAGCTTGATGAACCGCTGCACGGTCTCCGCGAAGAAGCGGTTGATGACGATGCCGAGCACGATGGGCAGGATGACGACCTGCAGGATGGAGAGCATCATCGCGGCGAAGGAGACGTCGACCCAGGCGCCCGCGAGCCACCAGGTGAGCAGCGGCGTGACGACCGGCGCGAGGACGGTCGTCGTCATCGTCATGGAGACGGAGAGCGCGACGTCGCCCTTCGAGAGATAGGTCATGACGTTCGAGGACGTGCCGCCGGGGCAGGTGCCGACGAGGATGACGCCCGCAGCGAGGTCGGGCGGGAGGTTGAATCCCTTCGCGAGCAGCCAGGCGAGGCCGGGCATGATGGTGAACTGGGCGAGCGCGCCGACGAAGACGTCGCGCGGGCGCTGGAACACGAGGCGGAAATCCTCGAGCCGGAGCGTCATGCCCATGCCGAACATCACGACGCCGAGCAGGATCGTGACCTTGGACGCCGCCCAATGGAACGTCCAGGGCTGGTAGAGCGCGACGGCCGCGACGAGGATGACGAAGACCGCCATATACTTGGAGATGAATGCGCTGAGTCTCTCGAGTGTTTTCATAAATGCAACTTCCTTTCCCTTTTGAGGTACTCTGCTGAGAGATTGTCTACGATGTTACAACTTTACAGAGTACATGTCAAGGGGCAGGGATATCTTTAGGAAGTGCATATCCTATGGAGATATGCGGTGCTCAGTCGCCGGCACCCGGCGGAACGATGGGCTCCGCGCCGTGCTCCGTGCGGAAGCGCGCGGGCGTGGCGTCGTAGGCGGGGCTTGCGATGTCGTTCTCCGGCCGCGTGTCTCCGGTGTCGATATCCATGAGGGAGAGCATGAGGTCGTAGATGAGATCGTTTGTGAAATAGGCGTCGCGGTGCGCGGCGAGCGTCTGCCATTTCGCGGCTGCGCGCGCGCGGTAGGTGTCGGAGGCGAGGAGGACGAGCGGGATGTAGGTCATGGAGGGGCGGTAGGCGTCGCCGTTGTGCATGTATCCCTCGTCGACGGCCTCGCCGTGGTCGGAGAAGTAGACGAGGCACGCGAAGTCCGGCCGCTGGCGCACGTCGTCGTAAATCTGTTGCAGGATGGCGTCCGTGTAGGTGATGGAGTTGTCGTAGCGGTCGATGAGCGTCTCGCTGCCAAAGGGATGGAAGTCCTCCGGGTAGCGGTTCTCGTAGGTGTTGTGCGAGCCCATGAGGTGCAGGACGAGGAGTGTGCGGCTGTCCGGGGCGGTCTCGATGCCCTGGAGCGCGCTGACGAGATCGCTGTCCTCGATGTGGAGGCTTTTTTCTTCGCGTCCCTTGCTCAAGAATTGCTGCGGATGGAGCCAGACCGCCTCGTCGCATTCGCTGGCGATGGCGACGAGCGGCGTGCTGTAGAGGCCGAGCTTTCCCTGGTTGCTGAGGTATATGGTATGGAATCCGGCGGCTTTGGCAGCCTCGATGAGCGTCGTCGCGTCCTCGGCGTCCGTTTCCTCGTATTGGTTCTGCGCGGTGAGCGCGTAGGAGAGCGCGGGCAGTGTGGCGACGAAGTTCGCGTAGGCGTGCTGGAAGAGAAGGCAGTCAGGCGTCCTCTGTATCTGCCGCAGCCACGGCGTCGTATCGCGCGCATAGCCGTAGGCGGACATGTGGAGGCGGTTCGCCGACTCGCCGATGACGAGGACATAGAGCCCCGGCGGCCCGTCCTGCGGCAGGCCCTGGAGCCGTGCCAGGCGCTGCGGCGCGGAGGCGACGAAGGCCTGCTGCGCCGAGAAGATCCGCGCGGTGCCGATCGCGACGATGCCGTAGATGTTGTAGGACGAGAGGGCGAGCAGCAGCGCGCCGCAGAGGAGCGATAGGGAGGCGCCGCCGCGCTTCAGCGTCGGCGCGGGGAGGACGGTGATGCGGCTGTACCAGGAGAGCAGCACGCAAAACGCGCCAAGCAGCAGGAGCAGCAGCGGCACCCGTGCGGGCGGCACGGCATCGCGCACGTATTGCAGCGCCTCCGCGGGATTCGTCTGCAGGATGGCCTGCATGGTGTCCGTGCTGAAGCAGGCGTGCGCGAAGGCATAATACCCCCAGAAGATCAGCGGCGGCAGGAAGAGCAGCAGCGCGGCGAGCAGCGCGAACGGCCGCGCGAGCAAGGAAAGGCGGCTCTGCCGGAGCGCTACTGCGCCGAGCGGCGCGGCCGCCGCGAGCGTCATGCCGAAGACCGCCGTGAAGAGCGAGAGTCCCGGTATGGTGAGCTGCATCCAGACGAGGTGCAGCGCGCGCAGCAGGATGACGGAGGAAAAGGCGAGCGCGCCGACGAGCCAGCGGCTGAGGAACGCCCGCGTCGGCAGCAGGCGCCAGGCGAAGAGACTCAGCCAAAGACTGCCCGTGAGTGTGATGTCATAGGGTGAGTGAAGCAACGCGGCCAGCAGTGAGAGCGCGAGCAGGCCGTAGGCAAGCCACAGCGGCCGGGGGAGAACATGGGGAAAGCGCAAGCAAGACACTCCTTCCAGGGAAAAGATCTGGCATCGTACAGGCAGGAGGGCAGCCGTTCCCCGCCGTCCCGCCAGCCGTAGGAAACGCCGTCGAGAGCTGCGGCGGCGTTCCAATCTCAGCGTAATACAAAAGGAAGGAAAAAGCAAGGCAAAGGACGCCTCATCTCAGAGCGCGACGCCTCGGGCCCGGCGCCTCGCGCGCGGCGCGCCACAGCTTTGCCCTAAGGAACCGCTGAATTAATCAGTGGTTCCCTAAACCGGCAGTCCCTCGCCTCAGAGTGCGATCGCCTCGGAGAAGAGGCTGCGGACGGTGTAGCCCGCGCGCGAGAGCGCGGCCGCAAGATCCGCGGCGGTGCCGTCGTAGTCGAGGTCGGCGGTGAGGCGGCCCGCCGTGATGCCGCGGAGGTAGACATGGGCGACGCCCGGGAGCGCGGCGAGGCGCTCGCGCGCAGCCGCCGCGCCGCCGAGCAGGGAGACGGGCGCTGTGAGCCGCACGTGCTGCTCGGGCGTCGCGGCTTTCTCGAGGGCGGCTCTGGCGAGCGGGCGCGCGAGCTTCCGCGCGGCGGCCGCGAGCGCCTCGCCCTCCGCGCCCGCGTACCAGTGGGAGGAGGCCGTGTCCGCCGTGCCCGCCCAGGTGATCTCGCCCGTCGAGGTGTTGATGAGGCGCGCGGCGGCCGTGAGGTAGACCTTGTGCAGGCCGGGCAGCACGGCGTCGAGGCTCTCCGTGTCCTTTGCGACGTGGACGACGGCGAGGTAGTCGCAGCCCGTAGCCGCGCGCGCGGCGGCCCGCGCGGCGGCATCCTCCGCGTCATCCGCGGCGAGCGCGGCCCGGCGCGCGGCAGCCGCCTGGCCGAGGTCGATGACGCGGGAGAAACCCTCGCGCAGCAGCGCGGCGGCGAGCGCGTTCTCGAGCGCCGGATAGCTCTCTCCCGCGGCGTCTACCGCGAGCACGCCGATGCGCGGATCCTCGAGGTTCGCGCCGATGAGCGCCTTTTTCTGCAGGCGGCTCAGCGCGTTCGCGCGCAGGCGTTCAGAGGAGACTTCCGCGCGGATGGTGATGGTGTGGACACCGCCGAGCACGTCGTGGGAGAGGATGTCATAGCGGTCGATGAAGCCCTCGGACTTCGTGTAGACGCTGTCGGAGAGCAGGCGGTAGTTCTCGAGGCGCGTGCGGCTGTCGACGTAGACGCCGACCTCCTGCTCGACGGCGGCGCGCATGGCGGCGTGCAGCGCGCTGCGCTCGTCGGCGCCCTGACCCGTGGCCGTGACGGCCGCAGCCTCCGCGCGGGCAGCGGGCAGCGGGGGCGCGGGCGCGACGAGTAGCAGGAGCATGGCGAGCCCCGCGAGGAACAAGCAGCGGAGATTTCGTTTCATGGCGATCATCCTTTCCGGTTCTTTCCCTCAATATAGCACGCGGGGATTGGCAACGCATGAGGAAGCGGCGCCTCGGCGGGCGGCGCGCCGCATCTGCCCGCCGCCACCCGCGCGGGCGCTTTCACGCGGCAGCCGAAGCGCAGCGGCGCGCTTGTAACTTTTGTGACAGATAGCGGCGCGGCGTTCGTGTATCATGAAAATCGCAGACGTCGTCAGATATTAGTTGAAAATATCTCTCAACTATGATACGATGACAGTGAAATGAGAAATGTTTTCAAACAAACGTCAGGAGGTCTTTGAGATGAGAAACGATTTGAGCATCATCGATGTCGTGGGGCGCGAGATCATCGACTCGCGCGGCAATCCGACCGTCGAGGCGGAGGTGACGCTGGCCTCTGGGGCTGTCGGCAGGGCGGCGGCGCCCTCCGGGGCCTCGACGGGTGAGTTCGAGGCGCTCGAGCTGCGCGACGGCGACAAGACGAAATACGGCGGCAAGGGCGTGAGCAAGGCCGTCGCCAACATCAACGAGAAAATCGCGCCCGCGCTCAAGGGCCTGAGCGCCGCCGACATCTACGCAGTGGACGGCGTGATGATCGCGCTCGACGGCACAAAGGAGAAATCGAATCTCGGCGCGAACGCCATCCTCGCCGTCTCGCTCGCGGCGGCCAAGGCGGCGGCAGCCGCGCAGGGCGTGCCGCTCTACCGCTTCCTCGGCGGACTCGCGGGCCATCATCTGCCCGTGCCGATGATGAATATCCTCAACGGCGGCGCGCACGCGACGAACTCCGTCGACACGCAGGAGTTCATGATCATGCCGGTCGGCGCGCCGACGTTCCGCGAGGGGCTGCGGCAGGCGACGGAGGTCTTCCACGCGCTGCAGGCCCTGCTGAAATCCGAGGGCGAGACGACGGCCGTCGGCGACGAGGGCGGCTTCGCGCCGAGCCTCGCGAGCGACGAGGACACCATCGAGCACATCCTCAAGGCCATCGAGAACGCCGGCTACGTGCCGGGCAAGGACTTCGTGCTCGCGATGGATGCCGCCTCCTCCGAGTGGAAGAGCGAAAAGGGCAAGGGCTACTACAAGCAGCCGAAATCCGGCCGTGAGTTCACGTCGGACGAGCTCATCGCGCATTGGCAGAGCCTCGTCGAGAAATATCCGATCTACTCCATCGAGGACGGCCTCGACGAAGAGGACTGGGAGGGCTGGCAGCGCCTCACCAAGGCGCTCGGCGACAAGGTGCAGCTCGTCGGCGACGACCTCTTCGTCACGAACACGCAGCGCCTCGCGAAGGGCATCTCGCTCGGCTGCGGCAACAGCATCCTCATCAAGCTCAATCAGATCGGCTCGCTCTCCGAGACGCTCGACGCCATCCAGATGGCGCACAAGGCGGGCTACACGGCCATCGTCTCGCACCGCTCGGGCGAGACAGAGGACACGACCATCGCCGACCTCGCCGTCGCGCTCAACGCCGACCAGATCAAGACCGGCGCCCCCTCGCGCTCGGAGCGCGTCGCGAAGTACAATCAGCTGCTGCGCATCGAGGAGACGCTCGGCGCGAGCGCCGTCTACCCGGGCAAGCAGGCCTTCGGCTTCCGCGACGCCGCGAAGCGCAGCTGAGAGGCTGAGCCGTTGAACGGCAGGCGCGGCCGGACATGGGCCATCAACCTTCCCCGCGACAGACAGCGGAAAGCGCGTCTGTGCCGCGGCAAGCAGGGGCTGCCCTGAACTGCGAAACAAGAAAGAACGAGGCTGCCGCACCCTGACACCAGGGCGCGGCAGCCTCGTTTTCTGCGTCATCGCGGCGGCCGCAGAAGAGGGGGGTGCGCTTCCTTATATCATATCGCGAAGTTTTTACAGTATAAATGAAAAAATCTCTATTTTTGATAGAAACCCATGTTGTACTGTAAAAAGATGATGCGGTATGATAAAACGTGAGTTATCTTTGAAAAAACTGCTATCCCTGAAGGATCAGCCAACATCATCAAGGTCTTGACGGGGATGTGCCGCGCGGGGGAGTCGGCGCTGCTGGAGCTGACAAAAGATATGTCCGTTATGAATACACAAAACGCTGTTGACAGAGGGTGCATCCCATGGTAATATAGACACACGTCAAAGCAACGGGGCTTGTGACACATTATTGTGTTACAGGCCCCGTTCTTTCGTAAGAAATATATGTATGATCATACGAGACCCCTTTATTATTCAAAGAAAGCGAAGTGTTCAGCATGAAATCTTGGAAGAAATTTCTGGGTGTATCCCTCATGGCTCTTTCTCTGGCGATTACGGCCGGGTGCGGTGAGAACAGCGCGATGAGCGGCGGCTCCTCCTCGGCCTCTGGTGATACGGTGAAGGTCGGACTGCTCCATTCGCTGAGCGGGACGATGGCCATCAGCGAGACCTCGGTGCGCGATGCCGAGAAGCTGGCCATCCAGGAGATCAATGATCAGGGCGGCGTTCTGGGAAAGAAGATCGAGATTGTCGAGGAGGACGGTGCGTCGGATCCGCAGATTTTCGCGGAGAAGGCGAAGAAGCTCTTGATGAACGACAAGGTGGCCACGATTTTCGGCTGCTGGACGAGCGCCTCCCGCAAGGCGGTCAAGCCGGTGGTCGAGGGCGCGAACGGCCTGCTCTGGTATCCGACGCAGTACGAGGGCATGGAGCAGTCGAAGAACATCATGTATATGGGCGCGGCGCCGAACCAGCAGATCGTGCCGGCTATCGAGTACCTGCTGAAGAACGGCAGGAAGAAGATGTTCCTCGTGGGCAGCGACTATGTGTTCCCGCAGACGGCGAACCGTATCATCAAGGCACAGCTCAAAGCCGCGGGCGGCGAGGTGGTCGGTGAGGAGTACACGCCGATGGGCTATACGGACTACGCGACGATCATCAGCAAGATCAAGGCGGCAAATCCGGACGTCATCGTGAATACGCTCAATGGTGACTCGAATGTGGCGTTCTTCAAGCAGCTGAAGGATGCTGGCGTGACGGCGGAGACCTGCCCGGTCATGTCCTTCTCGATCGCCGAGGAGGAGATCAAGGGCATCGGCGCGCAGAACATCGCGGGCGACCTGGTTTCCTGGGATTATTATCAGACGACCAAGACGCCTGCCAATGAGAAATTCGTGGCAGCCTATAAGAAGGCGTATGGCGATGACCGTGTGACGGATGACCCGATCGAGGCGGCTTATGATGCGGTATATCTCTGGAAGGCGGCCGTCGAAAAGGCAGGCAGCTTCGATGTCGACAAGGTCCGCGCAGCAGCTGGAGGCACGAGCTTCGACGCCCCGGAGGGTACGGTCAAGATCGACGGCGATAACCAGCACCTTTACAAATATGTTCGCATCGGCAAGGTGAACGCGAACGGTCTCATCGATGAGATCTCGGCCACAGATCCGATCAAGCCGGATCCGTTCCTCAAGAGCTATCCTTGGGCGGAAGGCCTGAGTGCGGGATCGAACTGACCGCAGATCCTGCAGGATGGAAATGCCAGCGCCGATGGGCAGGTTGCCCGGCTGCTGGCATTTTCTTCATGATTCTGATTCCTTTCTGGAGGTTCTCATGGATATACTTACCATACTTTTCAATGGATTGAGCCTTTCCTCGATCCTTCTGCTCGCGGCACTGGGCCTGGCCATCACGTTCGGCCTGATGGGCATCATCAACATGGCCCATGGCGAGTTCATCATGGTGGGCGCCTATACCACCTATGTTGTGCAGGGCATCCTGATGCCGGCTCTGGGCGACGGGTATTTTTTCTGTTCTATCCTCCTGTCCTTCCTGGCGGCGGCGGCTTTCGGCATGCTGCTGGAGGTGACGGTCATCCGGAGGCTTTACGGGCGGCCGACGGACAGCCTGCTCGCGACCTGGGGCGTGAGCCTGGTGCTGCAGCAGCTCGCGCGCAGCATCTTCGGCGCGCCGAATGTGAATGTCGTAGCGCCTTCCTTCCTGGGCGGCAGCCTGACGCTGCTTGGCGTCTCGATGTCATACAAGCGCCTCTTCATCATCGGGCTCGTGCTCCTCTGCCTGCTCGCGGTCTGGGCGTTCCTCTATCACACGAATTTCGGCCGCAAGACGCGCGCCTGCATCCAGAACCGCGATATGGCCCAGTGCCTCGGCATCCGCTCGAAGCGCATCGATTGTCTGACTTTTGCGCTGGGCAGCGGCCTGGCGGGCATCGCCGGCTGTGCGCTGACGCTGCTCGGCTCGATCGGGCCGACGCTCGGACAGAATTATATCGTCGATACGTTCATGGTGGTCGTGCTCGGCGGCGTCGGCAAGCTCATCGGCAGCATTTCCGGCGCGCTCATTATCGGGATTGCGAGCACGGTGTTCGAGGTGGGCAGCACGGCTTCGATTGCGAAGGCAGCCGTGCTGTTCCTCGTCATCCTGTTCCTTCAGAAGAAGCCGCAGGGGCTTTTCGCGCTGCGGAGCCGGTCGCTGGACTGAGAAAGGAGGATGCAGACCTTGGATATCAAGTATTGGTTGCAGGATAAGAAGAATCTGGTTTTCCTGGCCCTGGTGGCGGTATTGCTCGCTATGCCTTTCGTGCTCTCGCTGTTCCGCCTGACGCTCTTGGGGAAATTCATCTGCTATGCGATCGTCGCGCTCGGCATCGATCTGATCTGGGGATATACGGGCATCCTGAGCCTCGGCCATGGGGTGTTTTTCGGCCTGGGCGCTTATGCGATGGCGATGTATCTGAAGCTGGAGGCGTGCGGCAGCGCGCTCCCGGAGTTCATGGTCACGGGCGGACTCACGTCTCTGCCCGCTTTCTGGAAGCCCTTCGCTTCCTTTCCGCTGGCGATGCTGGCAGTTGCGGGGCTGCCGCTCCTGCTGGCATTGATCGTCGGCTTTGCCACGTTCAAGAACAGGATCAAGGGCGTGTATTTTTCCATCTTGTCGCAGGCTCTGGCCTGGGCATTCGTCACGATTTTCATCGGCATGCAGGCCTATACGGGCGGCAGCAACGGCATCACCGGCTTTACGACGCTCCTCGGCATCCAGCTGCAGAATCCGATGAACCTCGTCTCGTTCTATTATTTCGCGGTGGCCATGCTGGTGCTCGTCTATATCTTCTGCACCTGGCTGATGAGCCGGGGCATCGGCAAGATCCTGATCGCAATCCGGGACGGCGAGAACCGCACGTATTTCACCGGCTATGATTCGAGCAAGTACAAGACGTTCATCTACTGCATCTCGGCGGTCATCACCGGCGTGGCCGGGGCCATCTATGTGCTTTTTGCGGGGATGATTTCTCCGAAGGAGCTCGATATCGCGTTCTCCGTAGAGATGGTGATCTGGGTGGCTGTCGGTGGCCGCGGGACGCTCATCGGTGCGGTGATCGGCGCGCTGCTGGTCAATGCGATGAAGACGGGGATCAGCGAGACTATGCCGGATATGTGGCTGTACTTCATCGGGATGCTGTTCGTGCTGGTCGTCCTCTTCATGCCGAAGGGGCTGACAGGCGTCTTTGTGAAGCTGTATGAGCGGGGGAAGGAGAGATTCCCTGCTGTGCGTCTGCCGTTCGGCCGCAGGCGCTCCGCGTCGATGAGAGGGAAGGGAGCGATTTCATGAGCCAGCAGAAGGCATCGGAGGCTCTTTTGAGCCTGAAGCATATTTCGGTAGAGTTTGACGGCTTCAAGGCGGTCAATGATGTGACGACGTCGATTGCGCCGCATGAGATTCATTTCTTCATCGGTCCGAACGGCGCAGGGAAGACCACGCTCCTCGATGTGATCTGCGGCAAGACGAAGCCGGCGGGGGGCGAGGCTTATTATGCCGGCGTGGGAAACATCCTGAAGCTGAAGGAGTTCGAGATCGTGAAGAAGGGCATCTGCCGCAAGTTCCAGGTGCCGTCCACTTTCATAAATCTCAGCGTCTACGATAATATGCGCATCGCGATCAACCGCGACAAGAGCGTGTTCGGCTCGCTCATGATGCGCAAGCGGTATCTGGACACGAAGAAGATTTATGAGGTGCTGCATCTGGTCGGCCTGGACAAGAAGAGCAAGGAGCGCGCCAAGGCGCTGTCGCATGGCGAGAAGCAGTGGCTGGAGATTGCCATGCTGCTCGTGGAGGAGCCGAAGCTCCTTCTGCTGGATGAGCCGGTGGCCGGCATGGGACAGCCTGAGACGGAGAAAACGGCGCGGATCTTGGAGGAGATCAAGGATCGTTGCTCGGTGGCCGTCGTGGAGCATGATATGAATTTCGTCAAGAGCATCGCCGATGAGGTGACGGTCATGCATGAGGGTGCCATTCTCACGGAAGGCTCGGCGGAGGATGTCATGAAGAATGAGAAGGTGCAGGAAGTGTATCTGGGCCGGGGGGAGAAAAAGCATGCTTAAAATCAAAGGGCTGAGATCTTATTATGGGGAGAGCGAGATCCTGCACGGCATCGATCTCGCTGTGCCGGATGGCAAGATCGTCGCGCTGGTCGGTCGCAATGGCGTGGGGAAGACAACGACGCTCAAGAGCGTGATGGGGCTGGTGAAGGCTCCAGAGGGCGATGTCTTTCTCGATGGCGTATCACTGCGGCGGATGCCGCCCTATGAGCGGGCGCGCCAGGGCATCGGCTATGTCCCGCAGGGGCGCGATATCTTCCCGCAGATGACAGTGGCGGAGAATCTCCGCCTCGGGCTCGAGGTCTGCGGGGGCAGGAAGCAGGATGCGGAGGAGCTTTACGATCTCTTCCCCATCGTGAAGAAGTTCCTGGCACGCAAGGGCGGCGACCTTTCCGGCGGGCAGCAGCAGCAGCTCGCCATCGCCCGGGCGCTGATTGCCCGGCCAAAGCTGCTCCTGCTCGATGAGCCGACCGAGGGCATCCAGCCGTCGGTCATCCAGGAGATCGGCGATGCCATCCGCACCATCAATCAGAAGACGGGGATCTCGATCCTGCTCGTGGAGCAATATCTGGACTTCGCGCTGGAGCTGGCCGATGACTGCTATGTGATGGACAAGGGCAGGGTGGTCTTCCACGGAGCGACCGGGTCTTCCGGCAAGGAGGAGATTCAGCAGTATATGCTGGCATCCTGATTTTCAGGGCCGTGATGCCGTGGCATCACGGTTTTTGGTGAAGGAAGAGGAGGAATGTTCGGATGCGTCTGGCACCAAAGGATATGGAGAAGCTCATGCTGCACTATGCGGGCAAGCTGGCGGAGGAGCGGAAGGCAAGGGGTCTTTTGCTCAATTATCCGGAGGCGGTGGCTTATATCAGCATGCAGCTCATGGAGATGGCACGGGACGGCCTCCCGGTCACGGAGCTGATGAAGCGGGGGAGGAAGATCCTCACCCGCGGCGAGGTGATGGAGGGGGTGCCGGAGATGGTCGGATCCGTCCAGATCGAAGCGACGTTCCCCGATGGCACGAAGCTGGTCACAGTGCATGAGCCGATTCAGTGAGGAAAGGGAGAGAACGATGATTCCAGGAGAAGTCATGGTCAGAGAGGGCAAGATCACGCTGAATGCGGGCCGCCTTACGAAAGAGCTCGCCGTCACGAATCTGGGCGACCGGCCGGTGCAGGTCGGTGCGCATTATCATTTCTTCGAGGTGAATCGTTGCCTGAAGTTCGAGCGGTCGGAAGCGTTCGGCATGCGGCTCGATATTCCTTCGGGCACCTCTGTGCGCTTCGAGCCGGGCGAGCAGAAGACGGTGATGCTGGTCGAGATGAAGGGCAGGAAGCGGTGCTTCGGCTGCAACGGTCTCACGATGGGGCCGGCCGGGGAGAAGGAGCGCGCGGCGGCAGTCCGCCGTGCCAGGGAGCAGGGATTCTTGATGGAGGAGGAAGCGCGATGAGCATGGACATCAGCCGGGAGAAATATGCGGCGATGTACGGTCCGACCACGGGAGACAAGGTACGTCTGGCAGATACCAGCCTCGTCCTCGAGGTGGAGAAGGACTATACCGTCTATGGGGATGAGATCAAGTTCGGCGGCGGCAAGACGCTGCGCGACGGCATGGGACAGGCCTCCGGCCTCACGAGTGAGGGCGGCGCGCTGGATCTCGTGCTCACGAACGCGCTGGTCGTGGATCCGGTGCAGGGCATTGTCAAGGCGGATATCGGCATCAAGGATGGCCGGATCGCCGGCATCGGCAAGGCGGGCAACCCCGATATCATGGAGGGCGTGACGCCGGGGCTCACGGTAGGGGCTTCAACGGAGGCTTTGGCGGCCGAGGGTCTCATCGTGACGGCGGGCGGTCTTGATACGCATATCCATTTCATCAGTCCGCAGCAGATCGAGACGGCTCTTTACAGCGGCATCACGACGATGATCGGCGGCGGCACGGGGCCGGCGGACGGCACGAATGCCACGACCTGTACGCCGGGGCCGTGGAACCTGCGCGAGATGCTCCGTGCGGCGGATGCCTATCCGATGAACCTCGGCTTCCTCGGCAAGGGGAACTGCTCGAGCCTTGCACCGCTGGCTGAGCAGGTGGAGGCTGGCGCCATGGGGCTGAAGATCCATGAGGACTGGGGTGCCACACCTGCCGTCATCGATGCCTGCCTGCGTATCTCCGACCAGTATGATGTGCAGACCGCGATCCATACGGATACGCTCAACGAGGCCGGCTGCGTGGAGGATACGCTCGCGGCGATCGGCGGGCGCACGATCCACACTTATCATACAGAGGGAGCGGGCGGCGGACACGCGCCCGACATCATCCGCGCGGCAGGCTATGAGAATATCCTGCCCTCCTCGACCAATCCGACCATGCCGTTTACTAAGAACACGCTGGACGAGCATCTCGATATGCTCATGGTCTGTCACCATCTCGATCCGCGGATTCCCGAGGACGTCGCCTTTGCGGACTCGCGCATCCGTCCGGAGACGATCGCGGCGGAGGATGTGCTCCACGATATGGGCATCTTCTCTATGATGAGCTCGGACTCGCAGGCGATGGGCCGCGTAGGCGAGGTCATCACGCGCACCTGGCAGACGGCGAGCAAGATGAAGGGAGAGCGCGGCCGCCTGCCGGAGGAGAGCGGAGATAACGATAACTTCCGCATCCTGCGCTACCTTGCCAAATATACGATCAATCCGGCCATCACGCATGGCGTCTCCGCGGAGGTCGGATCCATCGAGTCGGGGAAACTCGCGGATCTCGTGCTCTGGCATCCGGCCTTTTTCGGCGTGCGTCCCGATATGATCATCAAGGGAGGTTTCATCATCGCCTCGAAGATGGGCGATCCGAACGCCTCCATCCCAACGCCGCAGCCGGTCTTCTACCGGCCGATGTTCGGCGCGGCCGCAGGGGCGCGCTATGACACCTGCGTGACCTTCGTCTCGCAGGCGGCCTATGCGGCAGGCATCAAAGAGAAGCTCGGTCTGCAGAAAACGGTACGGCCTGTGTCGCATTGCCGGGACATCATGAAGAAGGATATGCGCTTCAACGACCAGGCACCCAGGATCACAGTGGATCCGGAAACCTACGAGGTGAGGGTGAATGGCAGGAAGATCACGAGCCAGCCGGCGGCGAAGCTCCCGCTCACGCAGCTCTATAACCTCTTTTGAAAGGATGTCTGCTCACGATGGTGATCACGAACATTTGTGGAAATCTCTCCGATCCCGCTTTCCGGGGGAAACGCGTCGATGCGCTCTGGCTCGATGATGTCGAGGCGCAGAAGCGCATCCTGCGGAAGAACACCGAGGGCGGCCGGGATATCGCGCTGCGTCTGGAGGCCGGCGCCCAGCTGCGGGACGGCGATGTGCTGGCGGAAGATGCCGGCACCGTGGTGGCCGTGCGGCTGCTGCCCGTCCCTGCGCTCCTGGTCAGGACAGCGGCGGCCGCAGAAATCGCGCGCCTTTGCTACGAGATCGGGAACCGCCATGCGCCGCTCTATGCGCCGGATGGGACCTTCTCCTGCTTTGCTGTGCGGTATGATGCCTCGCTGGAACAATTGATCCGGCAGCTCGGCCTTGCCTATGAGAAAAAGGATATGGTGCTCTCCCGGGTAGATCAGCTGAAGCTGCTCTCGCCGCACCATCACCACCATCAAAATGGGGATGCCTGAGCTATGGAGGAAGGAAAAAACGTACGGGAAGCGGAGCGGGATGAGGCCGCGCTTTTCTACCTGCTCGAGCTCAACGACGCGCTCTTTCCCATCGGTGCGTATGCCCATTCCTACGGGCTGGAAACGTATGTGCAGGAGGGAGCCGTGCATGACAGGGAGAGCGCGGAGAGGTGGCTGCGTGCCTATTTCGCAGGGAGCTTCCTTTATCAGGAGCTTCTCGCGGCGCGGCTGGCCTATGAGGCGATGCAGCAGGAAGACGCCGCAGGCGCGCTGCTTTCGCTGGAGGAGGAGTTGCGCGCTTCGCGGACAGCGAGAGAATCGCGGGAGGCCATGGAGAAGCTCGGCCGCCGTCTGGCCAAGAATGTCTGCCGCATCCCGCTTCCGGTGGGGAAGGAGTTCCTCGCGTACATCGAGGAGGGGAGCGCCTCCTGCACCCATCCGGTCTGCTACGGGGCGCTGGCGGCCTCCCTCGGTCTGCCGGAGCGGCGCGCGCTCGCGCATTATGTCTATGCGCAGCTTTCCGCGCTCGTCAATACTTGCGTGAAGCTCATCCCCCTGTCGCAGACGGATGGGGCGCGGCTGACGGCTTCGTTCCGGGAGGATTTCTCACAGCTTCTGGACAAGGCGTTCGCAGCCTCACGCGAGGATCTCGGACTGTCGTTCCCGGGCCTTGATATCCGGGGCATGCAGCACGAGGTGCTTTACTCGCGGCTCTATATGTCGTGAGATTCGGAAAGGAAAGAAGGAATAGGATGTCCTATGTGAAAATCGGTGTGGCCGGGCCGGTCGGCTCTGGCAAGACGGCCCTGATCGAGGCTCTGACGCGGGAGATGCTGGCGTCGTACCGCATCTGCGTGGTCACGAATGATATCTATACGAAGGAGGACGCGGAGTTCCTCGTGAAGCATTCCGCGATGCCGCGGGAGCGGATTCTCGGCGTGGAGACTGGCGGCTGTCCGCATACCGCCATCCGGGAGGATGCATCGATGAACCTCGAGGCTGTCGATGAGCTGGTTTCGCGCTTCCCAGATACGCAGATCGTCTTCGTCGAGAGCGGCGGGGACAATCTTTCCGCGACGTTCAGCCCCGAGCTTGCGGACGCGACGATCTTCGTCATCGATGTCTCCGAGGGCGACAAGATTCCGCGGAAGGGCGGCCCGGGCATTACACGCTCGGACCTCCTCGTCATCAATAAGAAAGATCTCGCGCCTTATGTGGGCGCGGATCTCGGCGTCATGGAGCGGGATTCGAAGAAGATGCGCGGTAGCCGGCC
The DNA here is from genome assembly GCF_000381005.1 of Selenomonas bovis DSM 23594. Classification (GTDB taxonomy): domain Bacteria; phylum Bacillota; class Negativicutes; order Selenomonadales; family Selenomonadaceae; genus Selenomonas_C; species Selenomonas_C bovis. Next base: position 68,375 of record NZ_KB908386.1, on the reverse strand, counting down.
CTTCCTCTTTACGGATCTCAGGAAGAAAGAGGGCGTTGCCGAGATTATCGGCTGGATCCAGCATAATGTTCTTCTGGAGGACGCCTGAGAGCGGGGGGATGAGATGAGCGAAAAGGAGCAAGGAGCGGTGGCGCAGGAAGGGGAACGGAATTTTTTCGATCAGGTATCGACGCTTTCGCTCACCATCGCGCCCGGAAAGATCAGGGATCTTTCCTTCACCGCGCCGTTCAAGGTGCTGCGCCCGTTCCATGCGCAGGATTTCCTGCAGATCATGGTGGCGAAGGTATCTGCGGGCCTCATGGCGGGAGACAGGCAGGAGCTGGAGATCCGGCTGGAGGATGGCGCTTGCGCGGAGTTCCTTTCCCAGTCTTATGAGAAAATCCACCGCATAGAACGGGGGAAGGCGAAGCGGATCGGGACCATCACGGTGGGCAGAGGCGCGGTCCTTTATTATGCGCCGTTGCCGGTTCTTCCCTTTGAGGACTCGGCGTTCCAGAGCTCGTTTGCCATCGCGCTCGCGGATGAGAGCAGCCGACTCTTTTATTCGGATGTGCTGGCCTGTGGCCGCGCTGCGCGGCAGGAGCGCTTCGCGTACCGGCTGTATGAGTCGCGCGTACGGGTGCGACGCGCGGATCGTCTGATCTATGCAGATCATCTCCGTTTCGCGCCGCAGGCGCAGGATGTGTCGCTGGAGGGCTTCACCGGATATGAGGGCTGCACCCATCTGGGAACCTTCCTTTTCTTTGGGTTCCCTCTGGAGGAGGAAAAGCTCCGGGGCTTTGCGGCCGCGCATATCCCGGAACAAGTCCTGTGGGGCGTCACGCGCCTTGCCTCGGGGGATCTCTGCCTGAAGGCCTTGGCGCAGGGGAGTGAGCCGTTGGTCAGGCTTCAGCAGGCATGCAAGGAGTTTCTCGGCCGGAAGATTTCTCCGGACATATGAAGAAGGGACTGCTGCACTCGATGTGCCGCAGCCCCTTCTTCGTTGCTGCCCGGCCGTGCTGACGCCTGCGCCTCAGAGCGCGTGCAGCGTCGGCGTCATGCGGGAGAAGGTCGCGATGGCGGAGAAGCCGAGCTCATCTTTAAGGAACCACTGATTCATTCGACACCCTGCCTTTGCGTATATGAAGCTGCTTAGCAGGCTGGGAATTTCTCCACACAAACTGATGATGCCTCCGAAGAATCTGCCGGGCGCCTCAGACACGTATGACATCGTCAAGGACTACTCCGGCATCGTCGGCGTGGACGCGCTCGCTGACAGCAATTTCTAAAAACGACGAAATGATAACGATTACATCATAAAAACAGCCATATTGGCAGCAAGTTTTACGAAAGAAGCAGGAATATTGACCTATGGCGTAGAAATAAGGCGTGGGAAGGAAAGAGAACATGGGAGGTGAGGCGCTTTGGCAGACCATGAATCGATGGTCGAGGTGTTCCTGTATGAGACGAGGAACTTCCTCGAGCAGCTCGAGCAGTTGGCACTCGGGAGCGAGGACGCGGGTGCGTTTGCGCCCGAGGATGTGAACGAGATCTTCCGGGCTATGCATACGATCAAGGGCTCCGCGGCCATGATGATGTTCACGGACATCTCGACGCTGGCGCACTCCGTAGAGGATATTTTCTTTTACCTGCGGGAGCTCCATCCGCAGAAGGTCGATGTCTCGTCCATCACAGACCTCGTGCTCGAGGCCGTGGACTTCATGAAAGGCGAGATGGATCGGCTCGCCGATGGCGAGACGCCGGACGCGAGCAGCGCGGAGCTCCGGCAGAAAACCGAGGATTTCCTGCGCGCGATGAAAGTCGAGAACGGCGATGATCCCGATGTCGACCTGCGCAAGGCAAAGTCCGGCGCGCAGCCGAAGCCGCAGGCCGCGCCGCCGAAGGCGCAGCAGTACTACATCGCACCGGCGAAAGCAGAGCCATCGGGCGGCGGCGGGAAGCTGCATGTCTATGAGGCCGTCCTCCATTTCGAGCCGGATTGCGGCATGGTGGAGGTGCGCGCCTTTACGGTCGTCAACAACCTGAAGGAACATGTTGCAGAGCTCCATTTCCTGCCGGAAAAGATCCTCGAGGACGATCAGGCGCCGGAGGCGATCCTGCGCGACGGTTTCCGCCTTTGGTTCACGTCCGCAGCGTCGCCGGAGGACGTGAAGAAGATCCTCGACGGCACGAGCTATCTGACGGGACTCGATTTTCGCGAGCTCGCCAGCACGGCGGAGTGTGGCTATTGGCCGTCCGCCGCGGAGCAGGCCGCCGGCGCCGCGGTGGACACAGAGCCGATCGTCCCCGCCATCCACAAAGAGACGGCGGACGCGCCGCCGCCCCAGGAGAAGACGGAAAAGCAGCCTGCGCATCCCCATCACGAGGAGGCGCAGGTGATCAGCGTGCGCGTCGATAAGCTCGACCGGCTCATGGACCTCGTCGGCGAGCTCGTCATTGCGGAGTCGATGGTTACGCAGAATCCCGACCTCGCGGGACTCGAGCTCGACAATTTCCAGAAGGCGGCACGGCAGCTCCACAAGGTGGGGCGAGAGCTGCAGGACAGCGTGATGTCCCTGCGCATGGTACCTGTCGATCCGGTGTTCAAGCGCATGAACCGCATCGTGCGCGACATGACGAAGAAGCTCTGCAAGAAGGCGCGGCTCGTGCTCGTCGGCGCGGATACGGAGGTCGACAAGACGATCAGCGAGCATCTGGGCGACCCGCTCATGCACATCGTGCGCAACTCCATCGACCACGGCATCGAGCTGCCGGAGCGCCGCAAGGAGCTCGGCAAGCCCGAGAGCGGCACGGTGACGCTCTCCGCGGCGAATGAGGGCGGCGAGGTTGTCATCAAGATCACGGATGACGGCAGCGGCATGAATCGGGCGAAGATCCTTGAGAAAGCGCGACAGAAGGGACTGCTGACGAAGCCCGAGGCAGAGTACACGGACAAGGAGGTCTATAATTTCATCTTCGCGCCCGGCTTCTCGACGAATGACCAGGTCACTGAGTATTCGGGGCGCGGCGTCGGCATGGACGTCGTCGTCTCGAACATCAAGGCGCTCGGCGGAAAGGTCACCGTCGACAGCATGCCGGGGCAGGGCAGCACGACGACGATCCGGATCCCGCTGACGCTCGCCATCGTCGATGGCATGAACCTCGAGGTCGGCTCCTCATCGTTCACGCTGCCGATCTCGGCGATCCGTCGCTCGTTCCGCCCAGAGGCCAGTCAGGTCTTCATCGACGCGGAGGGGCGCGAGATGCTCATCGAGGACGGGCGCTGCTGCCCGATCGTCCGGCTCGGCCAGGTCTATGGCATCGAGGATGCCGAACCGGACCTCACGCAGGGGATCCTGCTGCTCGTCGAGAGCGAGGACCGGCTCTTCGCGCTCGCGGCGGATCGTCTCCTCGGCGTCCAGCAGATCGTGGTGAAGCCACTCTCTGCCTATCTCGGCAATGTGACGAAGACGACGGGCATCACAAGCTGTACGCTGCTCGGCGACGGCAGCATCAGCCTGATCATCGACCCGGCAAAGACGGCAGAACTCATCTATACGAGTTGAGCAAGAGGGAGGGAAAGCAGCATGAGTGAAGAGATCCTGGAGGAAGAAGATACACAGAAGGACAAGTATCTGACGTTCTTCCTTGGCGAGGAAACCTACGGCATCGATATCCGCGTGGTCATGGAGATCATCGGCATCCTGCCGATCACGAAAGTACCGGAGGTTCCGGATTATGTACAAGGCATCATCAACCTGCGCGGCAAGATCATCCCTGTGGTCGATATGCGCCTGCGCTTTCATCGGGAATTCCGCGACTATACCGACCGGACGTGCGTGATTGTCATCAAGGTGGCGGAGATGCTGATCGGGCTCATCATCGACGGCGTGTCCGAGGTGCTGACGATCCCCGCGGCGAAGGTCGTCCCGCCGCCGGATCTCCGCGCGTCGAAGAACCGCTACATCCGCGGCATCGGGAGGCTCCGCGAGGATGGGCAGGACGTCGTCCTGCTGCTCGATTGGGAGAAGCTCTTCAGCGAGGACGAGCAGGCGGCGATGGAAGAGGCGCAGGGCACAGCACCCGCAGCCGCAGAGTGACAAGGCATAGGATCTGTTTTTGGAAAATCTAGGAGATGTGAGCCATGGGAAAGTTCAGCAATATGAGAATCGGGACGAAGATCGTCAGCCTGACGGGCGTGCTCTGCGTGCTCCTGCTCGCGACGGTCATCGCGAGTTTCAGCCTGTCGGATCAGATCAACACGACGTATCAGAAGGTGTACAGGGAGGACGCGAAGACGGCCGTCGTCGCGATGCAGGCGGGCAAGGCGTTCTCAGAGGACCGCGGGGAGCTCACGCGCTACCTTTTCCGCCAGTCGCCCGAGGCGCGGCAGCAATCCCTCAGTGAGTTGCAGGCACATGACAGCGCCGTCGAGGCGCAGATCGCGCAGCTCCAGGCGCTGGCGGTGACGGGGGCAGATCAGCAGGCGATGGCGGAGCTCGAGCGGCAGATGCAGCAGTACAAGCAGGCGCGTGCCGCGCTCATCGCAGCGCAGACGGTCCCCGGCTCTCCCGTGGAGAATCTGCCGGAGATGAAGCCGGTCCACGATCTCGGCGGGACCATCGGCGCGTCGCTCAATGACTTCGCGACGCGGGCAGATGAGAAGGCGCAGCAAGAGATGCAGGCAGAAGGCGCCTATGCGGAGCGCATCGTGCTGGCCGCGGGCGTCATTGCCGTCGTCGCGCTCATTGTCTCCCTCCTGATCGGCGTCGCGCTGGCGCGCAGCATCTCGCGCCGCATGGAACAGCTCGGAGAGGACGCGCGCGCCATCGCGGGCGGGGATCTCACGCATGCCGTCGCGCTGGAGGCGCAGGATGAGATCGGCATGGTCGCCGCGAATTTCGAGAAGATGCGCGGCGAGCTCGACCGCTCGATGCAGGCCATCCGCATGGCGTCTGGGCAGGTCGCGGCTGGGGCGAAAAACGTCTCGGATGCGAGCGTCTCGCTGTCACAGGGCGCGGCCGAGCAGGCGTCCTCCGTCGAGGAGCTCTCGTCGTCCATCGCCGAAATCGCCTCGCAGACCAAGAGCAACGCGGAGAACGCGGACCACGCGAACGAGCTCACGGGCAAGGCGCGCGTGCAGGCGCAGAACGGGGACAAGGAGATGAAGGAGATGCTGCGCGCGATGGAGGCCATCAACGTCTCGTCAGCGAATATCTCGAAGATCATCAAGGTCATCGATGAGATCGCGTTCCAGACGAACATCCTCGCGCTGAATGCGGCGGTCGAGGCGGCGCGGGCAGGATCGCACGGCAAGGGCTTCGCGGTCGTTGCCGAGGAAGTCCGGAATCTCGCGGCGCGCTCGGCGAAAGCCGCGAAGGAGACGACGGACATGATCGAGGACTCGATCGCGAAGGTCAACGAGGGTCGGACGATCGCGTCGAAGACAGCGGAGGAGCTCGAGGCCATCATGACGCACGTCGAGGACGTCGCCAGCCTCGTCGAGGGAATCGCGAAGGCATCGAACGAGCAGCAGCTCGCACTCGAGCAGATCAACCAGGGCGTGCTGCAGGTCTCGCAGGTCGTCCAGAGCAACTCGGCGACCTCCGAGCAGGCGGCCTCCGCGAGCGAAGAGCTCTCGGCACAGGCGGCAAGTCTCAAAGATACGGCAGGGAAATTCCGCCTGACGGGACTCCCTGAGCGCTGGGCAGAACCGGCCGCCCGTCCGGAGACCAATCCGGTCGGAGCACCTGCACCGAAGGAGGCGGCGGGCGAGCACCGTCCGCCGCAGGAACCGTACCTCCCGGGAGGCTTCGGCAAATACTGAGATGTGAGGAGGCGGGCAGGATGGACCAGGCATGTTTCGCCGCGTACGCGCAGATCGTACAGCAGGCGTTTGGCATACAGCTGCCGCCCGAGAAGAGAGTGCTCCTGGAATCCCGTCTGTTCAAACTGTTCCAGCATGAGGACGAGAGGCTCCCGGCGTCCTGCCGCACGGCGACAGGCTTCCTCACGTGGCTCCGGCAGGACACGACGGGGCGCGCGCGGAAACTCCTCTCCGAGGCGATCACGACGCATCATACGTATTTCCTGCGCGAAGAGGATCATTTCTGGTATTTCCGCGACGTCGTCCTGCCGTGGATCGCGCAGGCAGCGGCGCGCACGCAGGACGTACGGACGTGGTGCGCAGCTTGCTCGACGGGAGAGGAGGCATATACGCTCGCGATGCTCCTGACGGAGTATTTCTCCCTGCGCGGCGCGGGCTGGGAGACCTCCCTGCTCGCGACGGACCTCTCCGAGGAGGTCATCGCGCAGGCGGCGCGCGGCATCTATGCGGCGGACGCGGTCGCCGCGCTCCCGGAGCATTGGCAGTGCGCCTATTTCCATTCGCGGCGCGACGGGCAGCGGCAGGCCGTGGAGGCGCTGCGGCAGAGCATCGTCTTTCGCCCGTTCAACCTCTTGACGCACGTGTTCCCATTCCGAAAGCCCTTTCATGTGATCTTCTGCCGGAACGTCATGATCTACTTTGACCGGGAGACGCGCACAGAGCTCGTACGCAAATTTTACGACTGGCTCGTGCCGGGCGGCTATCTCTTCGTCGGGCATGCGGAGACCGTCGACTGCGAGATGGCGCCCTTCCTCTACGTGCAGCCCTCCGTCTACCGGAAGCCCGTGGACGCGGCGCACACCGCCGTGCCGGCCGCAGGGCATGCCAGCCTTGCCGCGGCGCGCGCGGGAGTGCAGGGCTCCCCGAGGACGCCGATGTCCTCGGGCGGCGCCCTGCCGCGGTATACGGTAGGCCCGCGAAAAGGAGCGAGCGGACAGACCGTGCGAAACGGGAGGACGCATTCCATCCGCTTGATCGTCATGGGAGCGTCGACGGGCGGGACGGAGGCGCTCGCGGCGGTGCTCACGCAGCTCGTCCCGCCGCTGCCGCCCATCGTCATCGTGCAGCACATCCCGCCGGGATTCTCCGAGCTCTTCGCGCGGAGGCTCGACCGGGACTGCCGCCTGACGGCGCATACGGCGCGGGAAGGGGAGTACCTCGCGCCGAACCATATCTACATCGCGCCAGGAGACCGGCATGTGCGCGTGCGGCGCCTCGGGGATCGCATCTGCCTCTCGGTGCAGGAGGGGCCTCTCGTCAACGGGCACTGCCCGTCCGTCGACGTGCTCTTCCAGTCTGTGGCGGACCAGTGCCTCGCCACGGACAGCCTCGGCGTCCTGCTGACGGGGATGGGGGACGACGGTGCCCGGGGCCTCCTCGCGATGCGGCAGGGCGGTGCGCGCACGCTCGGACAGGACGAGGCGACGAGCGTTGTCTACGGGATGCCGCGCGCCGCCTGGGAGGCCGGTGCCGTCGAGCGGCAGCTGCCGCTCCCCGCGGTCGCCGCGGCGATCGCCGCGCTCTGCGCCCGGGGCCCGGGCGCAGAGCGCTAGGGATGGCATCAGAGGAGCAAGAAGGGAGATAATCAGATGCGAAACGAAGAGAGGCGGGAGCTCGATGATCCGGTCGCGCAGGGGCTCCTGCAAAATATCGGCGACGGGATTCTGCTGACGGACCGCGAGGAGGAGATCCAGTTCATGAATCCCGCGGCGGAGAAGATCCTCGGCGTCACGGGCAAGGCGGAGAGCGCACGGTTCTCCGCGGTCTGCCCGCTCGTCAACGTGGAGACCGGCGAGGCGTACCCCAGTCCCATCCCGCGCGTCATCCGCACGGGGCGGGCCGCGGGGCTCGCGCGGAACATCGGCATCTTCCGCGGCGGGGAGAAAGTCTACCTCTCCGCAACGTGTTCGCCCGTCGGCGACATGGACGGCGGCGTGTCCGGCTGCTCCATCATCCTGCGCGACATCTCGAAGCTCCGCCAGCTCGAGATGCGCGCGGAAAAGGACCGTGCGGACGCGGAAGACGCGCGCCAGAGAGCCGTGGAAGCCTCGCGTGTCAAAGACCGCTTCCTCGTGAACATGGGGCACGAGCTTCGCACGCCGCTCAACGGGATCAACGGGATGCTGACGCTGCTTTTTCAGACAGAGCTCACGGAGTGCCAGAGGGAATACCTGCAGGAAGTGCAGACAAGTGCCGGAGAACTCCTGCACCGCATCAACGCCATCCTCAAATTCTCCAAGCCGGAGAACGGCGGCATGGAGCTCGATCGCCACGGCATCTTCATCAATCCGAAGCTGCGGGGCGACCCGATCCTCGAGACCTGGAACGCGCAGATCCCCGTGCAGGAGGACGATGTCCAGGACCTGATGGCGTATTGCGAGAAGAAACTATCCGGCAGCGATCGGACCAAGAGGGAGGAGCGGAAATGAAGATATTGATTGCGGAGGATGACCGCCTATCGCGGGCATTCCTGAAGAAAGCGATGGAGAAATACGGTGCCTGTGACGTCGCGGTGGACGGCATGGAGGCGCTCGACCTCTACCTCGAGTCCATCAAGCGCCAGGAACCCTACGATTTACTCTGCCTCGATATCATGATGCCGAAAGTCGACGGGCTCAAGACGCTGAAGGTGATCCGCGGCCTGGAGAAGCAGTACGCGACCCCGCCGGAAGACCATCTGAAGATCATCATGATGACGGCGATCTCAGACGTCGACTATGTCAAGGAAGCCTTCAAGCTCGGCTGCGACGCCTACGCCTCGAAGCCAATCGACGTGCAGAAAGTCGAGGAAGTCATGAAGCATATCGGCCTCTTGCAAGCAGTCGAGGCGGTGGCGGAAGAGGAGTGACGCCGCCGGGAACATCTCCTTCGCGCGGACATCACGGACGTCCACACACTCGTCAGCAAGAACTATAGAGCCCGCAGGCAGGGAACAGCGAAAGCCGCTCCCTGCCTGCGGGCTTTTTTCCTGCGCACCGATAGAAAAGGCACTCCATCAAAATTTTTGATAGAAACCCATGTGATATTGTAAAAAGCTGATGCGATATGATAGCGTCATGGCCGGGCGCGCCGGTCGGTCTTGCGCTCGAGCCGCTCGGTCATGGTGGTCATGAGCGCGAGGAGCGCGAGCAGGTAGAGCGGCAGCAGCGTGACGGCGATGTGGTTCGCGAGCACGCCGAAGAGCGGCGGCATGAGCATCGTTCCGATGTAGGCGGCGGCCATCTCGACGCCGATGACGGCCTGCGACAGCTCTTTGCCGAAATGGCTCGGCGTGGCGTGGATGACGCAAGGGTAGATGGGCGCGCAGCCGAGACCTGCGAGCACCAGCCCCGCGAGGGCGCAGGCGCTCGCGGGCAGGAAGAGCAGCGAGGTGCCGATCAGCAGGAGCAGCTGCCCCAGGCGGATCATGCGCGTATCGCTCAGCCGTATGGTGAGGAAGCCGCTCACCGCACGCCCGGCGGTCACGCCGAGGAAAAACAGCGCGGCGAGCCCGGCGGCGCGCTCCTCTGTCATCCCGTGCCCGAGATGCAGAAAACTGCTGGCCCAGAGTCCGCAGGTCTGTTCCAGCGCACAGTAGCAGAAAAAAGCGATCATGATCTCCCGCGCGCCCGGGATGCCGAGGACGGCGGCAAGGGAGAGCGGCTTGCGCTGTTCCCGCGCGGGAGCAGCCGCTGGCGCGGTCTCCCTGGCGCCTGGGCGCGACTTCCAGAGCGGCAGGCTGAGCAGGAGCAGGAGCGTGAGCAGCACCTGCAGACCGGCGATGGTGGCATAGCCGGCGCTCCAGCCTGCGCCGCGCGCGAGGGCGATCCCCATGATATACGGTCCCGTGGTCGCGCCGACGCCCCACATGCAGTGGAGCCAGCTCATGTGGCGGCTCTTGTAGTGGAGCGCTACATAGTTGTTGAGCGCGGCGTCGACGCTCCCTGCGCCGAGCCCGTAGGGGATGGCCCAGAGGCAGAGCTGCCAGAAGCTGCCTGAGAGCGAGAAACCGAGCAGCGCGGCCGCCGTCATGCCCACACTGATGGTCGTGACGCGCCCCGTGCCGAGGCGGAGCGTGAGCCGGTCGCTTTGCAGGCTGGAGACGACCGTTCCGAGCGCGATGATCATCGAGAGGATGCCCGCGTAGGAGAGCGGCACCCCGAGCGAGGGCTGCATGGCCGGCCAGGCGGCGCCGAGCAGCGAGTCCGGCAGGCCGAGGCTGATGAAGGCGAGGTAGATCACGGCGAGCAGTAAAGATGTCATATTGTCCTCCTTTGTCATCTGTGCTATCATCATACCGTCAGGAAGAGGAGATTTCCAGAAGATTTCCGGCTATTTTCTGGTAGAAAACCGTCAGATTGGCCCGCCGGCAAACGCTCGCTGACGCGGCCGGCGGCCGCGGGAGCATCCCTCGTGAAAAGGCACCGCTTCGCGGGCTCCTTTTCTTGAGGAATCATCGCTCTCGCTTGGCAAGCGGCGAACAGGGAACGTCGCATCGAATATCTCAGCGATTTCCTTGGAAAGGAGATAGATATGGCCATCCAGATTTGTGACGTACATACCGACCAGAGGCTGAAGGAGCAGACGCAGCACGGCGATCTGCTCTTTCCCGTGGCCTGCTACGAGGACGACATGGCGGTCGACAACGTGCCGATGCACTGGCACGAGGAGCTCGAGTACATCCTCGCGACGGCGGGGACGGTCACCGTGCAGGTCGGCACGGAAAAACGCACGCTCGAGAAGGGCGCGGGCGTCCTGATCAACACGGGCGTGCTGCATGCCGTGCAGCATGTGCCGGGCGGCGCGAGCGTCCTCCGCTCGCTCGTCATCCACCCCGAGGTCATCGGCGGCTCGCCGCATTCCTGTTACTGGCAGGAGCTCGTCGTGCCGTTCTGCGGCCGGGAGGATCTGCCCTTCCTGCTGCTCGGCGGCAGCCGCCCCTGGCATGGGGCGGTCGCCGCCCTGATGATGCGCGCCTGGGACGCCATCGTGCAGGAGGCGGACGGCTACGCGATCGAGGCGCGCTACGCGCTCTCGCGGGCCATGCACCTCATCTGCGGCAACCTCGCCGCCTGCCCGGCCGCGCCGCTCGATGAGACGCTCATGGAGCGCATGAAGCTGCTCCTCGACTATCTGGCCGCGCATTACGATGAGGACATCTCCAACCAGACGCTGATGCGCCTCGCCGCCTGCAGCGAGAGCGTCCTCCTGCGGAGCTTCCGCAAGACCGTCGGCACCTCGCCGATGCGCTATCTCACGGACTACCGCCTCGAGCGGGCCGCGGCGCAGCTCCTCGCGACGGACGCGAAAGTGAGCGAGATCGCCGCGCGCGTGGGTTTCCATGACATCAGCTATTTCACGAAATGCTTCCGCCGCGCGACGGGGCAGACGCCGCGGCAGTTCCGCGCGGCGACGCGGCAGAGCGGGGGGAGGTGAGCGCATGGAACGTTCCTGGCTGCATCTGGCGCTGTTCCTCGCGCTGGCGGTCCTCCTGCAGGGGCTGCGCCTCTTCCTGCCGATGATCCCGGGGCCGGTGCAGATGTTTTTCATCGGCAGCCTGCTCAACGCGGTGATGGCCGCGGCCGTCTGGGAGACGCGCACGCGCTGGGCGCTCGTGATCGGCGCGGCGCTGCCCGTCGGCGCGTTTTTGCAGGGGCAGCTGCCCCTGCTGCCGCTCGTGCCCGTCGTGGCGCTCGGCAACATGGCGTTCCAGCTCGCTGTCTCCTGCCTGCCGGGGCGCGCCGTCTTCGCGGCGCCCGTCCTCAAGGCGGCGCTGCTCTATGCGGGGACGCGCCTCGTCCTCCATCTGCTCGCCGTGCCCGCGCCGCTCGCCGCGGTGCTCGGTTTCATGATGAGCTGGCCGCAGATCGTGACGGGCGTGCTCGGCCTCTTACTCGCGCGCCTGCTCGCGCGCCGCTTCGGCTGGCAGACGGGGCGCTGAGGCGCGGGCGCTTCTCCGCTGGCGTTGCTGCGAAAAAAGGAGGAAATTCTTTTCCGCGGCGGTCTTAAGTCCCAATATATTTCCTTCGATATAATGGATGAAGGAAATATGTGGGAAGGAGGAGCTATGAGTACGATTGATGAGATCCGTGAGCAGAGCAAGACGGTCTGGGCCGTGAGCGCCGCACCGAGGACGGGCGGCCGGGCGGCGGAGGACTCGTTCTCCGCGCTGCTCAAGAACATGCGCGCGGGCAAGCCCGCGGGCAGCGGCGAGGAGAAGGACACGCAGACGACGACAGTCACGCAGGTGCTTTCCGACGGCTCGGTGCTCGTCACGGTCTACGAGGGGAACCGCATCGTCTCGGAGACGAAGACGCGCAGCGCGAACCCGGAGCAGACGCCCGCGGTGCTGAGCACGCGCACGGAGACGAGCGGCATGGCGCAGATGGCGCAGGCGGCCAGCACGCTGGGAGAGAGCGCGCTGCTCAATCTCCTGCAGCGGCCCTGAGACATCGCGCCGCAAAGATCCCGCCACCCTGGGCACGGAGGGGAGTCCGTTGCCTGGGGCGGCGGGATTTTTGCGACGCGCATCTCGCATGTCGTCTACGATTGCGCGGAGCTCGATGTCGCCGCGGAAAGTGCAGACCGGGTCGGTGGACTGATGGGCGCGGCAGCGGCGCACTGACTTTTCCCGGCGAGGCAGGAAAATGCCCCGCCTTTCGCGAATACTCCCATAAATGAGAAACCCGGAACTTGTGGCCGTGTTTTACTAGGTTGGGGGATACGAAAGGCGGGGCATATTTTATGTTTCATTCCATCAAGAGCAAATTCCTCGCGCTCTGCCTGAGCTCTCTCTGCGTGCTCGGCCTTGCCGTCGGCGCGGTGAGTCTCACGGCGCTCACGCGGGCGACGAGCCGCGAGGAGGTCGACAATATGAACCGCACGGCGGAGCTCTATCGCAGCGAGCTCGATCTGAAGCTCGTGCAGACGGAGGATGTCGTCTCGTTCGCGGCGACGGGCCTCGTGAGCGGTGCCAGCGCGGGGACGGGGGCGCTCTGGGACGGGGCGCGCCGCGCGCGGTTCACGGCGGGTCTGGATCGTATCCTGCGGGATACGCTGCTCTCCCTGCCGGAGGCGCGCGCCTACTATACCTACTACGCGGAGAACCTGACGGGCGGCGCGGCGGACGGCGTCTGGTATGTGCGCGAGGATGAGCATTCGCCGTTCCACCAGCGGCAGTGGTACAAGGCGTCCGAGTTCCTGCCGGAAAGCAGCCAGGATCTGACGCTCTATGCCAAGTCCGCAGAGACGGGGCACGGCCACTGGGTCGAGCCCTATTACTCCATCGCGCAGGGGAAGATGCTCATCTCCTATGTGGTGCCTGTCTATCGCGACGGCACGTTCCTCGGCCTCGTCGGCGTGGATCTCGATTTCGGGGAGATCCTGCGCTTGCTCGAGCGGCGGCCGGTCTATGAGACGGGCTACGCGTTCCTCGCGGACGCGACGGGTAAGACGCACTACCATATCGACGCGCCGCAGGGCGTGTCAGAGGATCATCTCGGCGCGAAGCTCATCGACAAGGATGTGAGCCACGGCGCGACATCCGCCACGGACGCGCTCGGACGCTATCAGGTGGGCGGCACGGCGTATGATATCGCAACCTGCAGCCTGCGCAACGGACTGGAGCTGCTCGTGATGGCACCGACGCATGAGGTGCAGGCGGAGGCGCGCGCGGCGACGCTCCAGCTTGTCGCGATCCTCATTTTCTGCCTGCTGCTCTTCGCCGCCATCACGCTCGTGCTCACGCAGCGCCTCACGCGCCATCTCCAGGCCCTGAGCAGCGCGGCGCGTGAGATTGCACACGGCAACCTCGATGTGCAGATCCATGTGGAGAGCGACGACGAGGTCGGCAAGCTCGCAGGCGTGCTCCAGCATACGGTCAGTTCGCTCAAGGAGACGCTCGCGCGCCTGCACCGCCTCACGTTCAACGACGGTCTCACGGGCATCCTCAACCGGCTCGGCATCGACCGGGCGCTCGAGGATTGGCACGCGCAGGCCCAGGGGACGCCGGCCGTGCTCATCAGTCTCGATCTCGATGATTTCAAGTTCATCAACGACCTGCTCGGCCACGCGGCGGGGGATGAGGCGCTGCGGGCGCTCGCGCGGCGGCTGCGCGATTTCTTCGGCAGGACGGCGCTCGTCGCGCGCAACGGCGGCGACGAGTTCACCGTGCTGCTCCCCGCGACGACGGCGGCGCAGGCCGAGCGGCTCCTCTCAGAGCTCACGCAGGCGCCGCAGCACTATCTCTACGGCGGCGTCGAGCGCTCGTTCACGCTCTCCATCGGCTATGTGAGCTACCCGGACCAGGCGGAGAGCCTGCACGATCTCATGCGCTACGCCGACGCGGCGCTCTACGCGACGAAGCTCAAGGGGAAGAACGGCTTCAGCCGCTATGCGGCGGAGCAGGAGCAGGTCGACCGCGCGAAGCTCTCGTTCAGCCTGCGCGACATCAGCCAGAACCTGCCCGGGGCCATCATCGTCTGCAGCGCGGCGGACGGCAAGGTTCTCTATGCCAACGACGAGGCGTTCCGCCTCCTGGACTGCACGGATCTCGATGATTTCGCGGCGTATACGCAGAAGGATGTCGTGCGCATCCTCTATCCCGGGGACCGCACGGAGACCATCGCGTCCGTGCGCTCGCAGACGGCAAAGGGGGAGGCGCGGCAGGCCTACGTCCGCTGCCGTGTGCGCACGAAGGAGGGCGAGGTCAGATACGTCTTCGTCTTCGCCCGCAAGCGGGCGAGCGCCTACTACGGCGAGGTCTACTACGTCGTCATGGTAGAGGAAAAGGAGCCGGCCTGAGCGCGGGCGGCGCAAAGAGAAAACCGCGGCTGGCAGCCTGTCTGGGGCTGTCAGCCGCGGTTTTTGCCTTTGTGTGCCGGGGAAGGAGGGTGCCCGGGGCGGCGCGCCCGCTCAGTCGTCTTTGTCATACGTCATGAGCAGGCGGCCGTCCGCGTCGTAGACCTCGATGGGCGCGAGCGTGAGCTTCTTGTCCTTGATGCGGAACGTGTCCGTCTTGATATGCCCGCCGGCCATCTCGATGTCGGCGTCGTAGAACTGCAGGTCGTGGTAGCGGTCGGTGAAGCGGCCGGAGAGCTTGTCGAATACGATGAGGTGGTAGCGGCCCGGCCCCGAGACGAAGCTGCCGCTCGTCACCGTCTCTCGCGCGCTGCCCGCCGAGTCGATGGCGATGTCGAGCGCGACGAGGCACTTGAGATGCTTGCCGGGCAGCGCCTGCGCGGCGGAGAGATTCTCGCCGTGGCCCTCGAGGTGGTACGTGCGCGCGTCGAGGTCGTAGGTGCCGCGCGCGGCGAAGCTGCCGCCGTAGACGCTTGCCGTGACGTCCGTAAAGTCGAGCCGCGCGCCCTGGTAGGTGACGCGCCCCTCGACGTTCGTGAACGAGAGGCCCGGCAGGTTGAGCTCCGGCAGGCTCACGGTGCCCGTGCCGTCTGGATGCGTGACGGGGCCGGTGAAATGCGCCGTGAGCGTCATCTTGTCGTGGATGTTCATGCCGAAGCCGAGCGAGGAGGGATCGACCTCGCTCGCGAGCAGCGCGAGGCTGATCTCGGGCACGGGCTCCTGACGCGCGTCAATGGTGCCTTTGAGCGAGATGCCGCGCCCAACCATCGTGCCGCCGAAGCCGCCCGTCGAGAAATCGATCTGCGACACGCCCTCGGAGTGGAGGGCGGCCGTGAGCTGCGCGCCGCCGAGCAGGTAGTGGCGCTTCTCGTAGAGTACCTCGACCTTGCAGTGCTTCAGCACGAGATCGAGGTCGAGGCGGCGTCCCTCGCGGTTGAAGTTCGCGATCTGGGCCGTGAGCTGCGCCTCGCGCGCCTCGCGCGCCCTTTCCGCGCGTGCCTTGCGTTCCTCGGGCGAGAGCGGCGGCCCCTTGCGCTTCCTGCGCGGCGCGTCCTTTGCCATGAGGGCGAAGAACTCGGCGGACGGCGTGACGAAGTCGAGCCGCGGCCGTCCCGTATCGTCCTTGCGGATGCGCAGGGAGATCGCCGCGTCCGTGAGCTCGAGGCGCGTGATGGAGCGCGAGGAGAGGCGGCCTGAGAGCACGTCGAGGGGCTTGACGTAGAAGCTCCCCTCCGGCACGATGAGCACGGGGTTGCCCGCCTCGTCCGACCAGACGAGCCCCTCGAAGCGCACGTGCCCGTTGATGTGCGCGAAGAGCTTCTCAACGCGCACGCTGCCGCGCAGCATGTCCTGATGCGCGGCGACCTCGTTGAAGATGGTCGCCGCGCCGTAGCTCAGCGCCTCGAGCGCGAGCAGGACGATGAGCGCGAGCGCGGCCAGCGTGCCGAGCACGTGATGCTTCCGGATGCGCATGCGATTCCCTCCCTGGATGATCTGATGTTTCGTTGCTTTTCATTATACAAGACGGGGGAGGCTTATGCTATTTTATTTTAGGAACCACTGATTCACTCAGCACTCCGTCCTCACGCGTCTGCACTGTCCTCTCGCCCTCGACAATCCTCAGTACAAAACGCGATGGAGCCTTTTGCCGCTACGCCTGCGGTTTGTTTCCTAGAGAGATACAGCGCATCCACGCAAATTCAGGGCACCTCGTTTCTTGGGGGGGATATGTATCATGTCCTGAGGCACAGTCGGGGGAAATATTTTTTCTTTTTGACCTATTGACTTTTTGACTAATTAGGCGTAGTATAAAGATTGTCAGGAGGATGAGGGAGCGAGGAAAGGGTCCGCGAGGAGCTTCCCCGGAGCCTGACACATGGCAAACAAGAAAGCCGCTGCCGATGGGCAGTAGCTTCTTTCGCCGGCGCTCAGAGCCGGCAGACATAGAAAGGGGATCTTGATGATGTTTGGTTTGGTTCCATTTGTTTCGGATAGCAGCGTGAGCAATGATGAGAATGTCTTCGACCGTCTGATGAATGTCTTCGATGAGCCGTTCATGCAGGGCTTCCGCGCGCCGGAATTCAAGGTCGACGTCAAGGATAATGGCGAGAGCTACGATCTCACGGCGGAGCTGCCGGGCATGAAGAAAGAGGATATCTCCCTGAATTATCGCGATAACTATCTGACCATTGCCGCGAAGAACGAGCAGAGCAATGATGAAAAGGATGCGGCGGGCAATTACGTCCGCCGCGAGCGCAGCACGAGCAGTATGAGCCGCAGCTTCTACATCGATAACATCGATGAGAGCAAGGCGACGGCGTCGTACCAGGATGGCATCCTCTCCGTGCATCTGCCGAAGACAGCGGCGGCGGAGGCGCAGGGACATACAATCCAGATCACCGGCGGTGCTGCGTGATACCTGTGCGGCAGCAGCAGGACGCTGCTGAGCGGGGTTCGGCGCACCGGGAGGGCGGCCGCAGGAGATGCGGCCGCCCTTTTGCTAGCTAAATCCCCAAGAGCGCAAGCCGCAGGCGCAGGGTGATTGGCTGGAGCTACTGTAAGGGCGATGCACAATGTCCACGCAGTGGATGTTTGTGCATGTAGCTTTGTGTGCCCGCGGGCGTTTGTCTCTGAGCGTTCGTCGGCAACAAACGGCGATGGAGAAATTTCAAGACTGTTTTTCAAAAATTTCTTGTGCTATACTCGTATCATTGAACGCTGGCGGCGGCGCTTCGGATGAGAGACTGCGCGCCGCTGGCTTCGTGCGCGGCCAGGCCGTTGGCGCGCGGGGAATGCATGGATTCTGTACGGAGGGATGAGCGGAATGGATCGAAAAGCAGCAGAGGCAGGCATCGGGATTTCGAAGGAAACGCAGGGCAAGGAGCTCGCGTGCATCAACAAGCTCGGCGAGCTCTTCGCGCTGAGCGACTGGACGGAGGAGCCGCTCAGCGACATGATGACGCTCCTGCGCGACTACGCGGAGAGCCGCGCGGCGGAAGGTTATGAGGCGGGCTATCAGCAGGCGCTGCTCGACGCGCGCGCCGTCGCGGAACACAGCGTCGTCGGCTGAGATCGTGACGGCGATGGGGGCGCCGTCAGGGAATTGGAGAGGATGTAGGGTTTTTATGAAACTTGCAGCAACAGATTTTGACGGGACGTTCTGTCCCGTCCGAGCGGTCGTGCCGGAGGAGAATCTCGCCGCGGTCAGGAAATGGCAGGCCGCCGGGCATAAGTTCGGCATCAATACGGGGCGCGGCATCGGGCTGATCGGGCTCGAACTGGAAAAGTACGAGACGCTGGCGCCGGATTTCCTCATCTGCAACAACGGCGCGGTCATCGTCGATGGCAAGGGGGAGATCCTCGCGAGTCTCGTCTATCCGCAGGATGTGCTCAGGGGCGTGCTCTCTCTGCCGCAGTTCGCGGAGGGGAGCGATCCCCTGCTCATCATCACGGAGCGCGAGACGTTCAGCCTGCGGCCGAATCCCGATGTCGAGCTCGGCATCGGTGTAATGCCGGAGGTGACGCTCGCGGAGGCGAAGGCCATGCCGGGCGTCGTGCAGCTCAGCATGCGGTGCGAGACGACGGAGGCCGCGGAGGCGGTCGCACGCGCCGTGCATGATGCGTTCCCGCAGCTCGTGGGCAATATCAACCGCAACTATCTCGACCTCAATCTGGAGGGCGCGGACAAGGCGGCAGGCATCGCGCGCCTGCTCGCTGTCACGGGCTGGCAGGTCGCGCCGGAGGATCTCTTCGTCATCGGCGATGACAAGAACGACCTCCCCGCCATCGAGCGGTATCACGGCTATACCGTCGAGACGGCGGCGGACTTCATGAAGCAGGCGGCGCGCGCCGTCTATCCGACCGTGGGCGATATGTTGCTGGAGAACCTCGCATGACGCGGGACGGGCAGCCCCGCCGCCTCATCATTGGCATCAGCGGCGCGAGCGGCGTCATCATGGCGGCGCGCCTGCTGCGCGCCCTGCGGGGACGGCCGGAGATCGAGACGCAGCTCGTCGCGACGGATGGAGCTTGGGAAAACTTCCGCGCGGAGACGGCGCTCACGCGCGCGGAGGTCGAGGCACTCGCTGACGTCTGCTACGACAGCCATGATCTCGCCGCGCCCATCGCGAGCGGCACCTACGAGACGCTCGGCATGCTCGTCCTTCCTTGCAGCATGAAGACGCTCGCAGGCCTCGTCACGGGCTACAGCGACAACCTCCTGCTGCGCGCGGGCGATGTCTGCCTCAAGGAGGGCCGTCCGCTCGTCCTCGTGCCGCGCGAGACGCCGCTCTCGCGCCTCCACCTGCGTAACCTCAAGGAGGCCGCGGATCTCGGCATGACCATCGTGCCGCCGATGCTCTCCTTTTACAGCGGCGCGACGACCGTCGAGCAGCAGGTCGATCAGATCCTCGGCAAGGCCCTGCGCTTCTTCGGCATCGACTACGCGCCCTTTGTCACCTGGCAGGGCAGCGGACGGCAGGACATGATGCACTGAGATAGGCGCTGCATGCCAGCGCGCATAGAGAAAAGGCCCAGTCGCCGGGAAATGTACCTGGTGGCTGGGCTGTTTTGGTATTGTGGCAGGAATTTCCGCAGAAAAAGCGAATAAAAGAACATGGGAAAGGAGCGCTGCGGGCAGCGGCGCTTCCGTAAGGACGAACCGGTCCGCGTGTCTGCGGGCTTCAGACAAAGGGAGTGGGCTTATGAAATGGAAGAAGATTCTGGCCGTTGCGCTGGCTGCGTCTGCGCTGGGCCTTTCGAGTGTCTCCGCGGCGACGCCGGAGGACATCGTGCCATGGGTGACGCCGCAGACGGCGACAGCACCCTGCATCGTCGGGACGCTCGCGCCCGTGCAGGTCGCGCTCGGGCGCGTGCACATCCATGATTCTCCCAGCCAGGTCGTCGCGCTCTGGAAGGCGGCGACGAGCGTCAGCGGTCATGGCGCGTGGCTCACCTATACCTACGGCGACACGTTCGGCGTGCGGTTCCATCAGGGCGGCTACACGGGCCAGGACTACGGCGTGAGCGAAGTCTCGACCATCGCGCCGAACGGTATCGCGACGCCCGCCGGCATCGAGGTCGGCATGAGCGACAGCATCCTCACGCAGAAATACGGCATGCCGACGAAGCTCACGACGGCCGCGAAGGACAACGGCTATACGACGACGTATTTCTACTACGGCTACGGCAGCGAGATCGGCCACGAGCTGAGCTTTGACGTGCGCGAGGGCAAGATCATCAAGATCCGCCTGCGCTCGTATTACGAGTATCCGCAGCATTTCTACCGCTGAGCGGCTGCTCCGGCGGAGAACCCATGACGCAGGGGCGTTGTCTCTCACCGCCCCTGCAATCCGCAGTGAGAACGCGTTGGAGCGTTTTGCCGCTGTGCTTCTGGTTTTTCCTGGAGAGATACAGCGCATCCGCGCAAATCCGGAATGCCTCATTTGATCAGCGGTTTCTTCATCTGCACTTCATCAAAAACGGGGCTGTTGCAAGAGTGAATTTTCACTGATGCAACAGCCCCGTTGTATTCGCTTCATTCAATGCCCAGTTCCGTGAGGAGTTTCTGCCGATAGGCCGCGTCTGAGGAAGCGCGCGCAAGATCGTCGTACCGCTTCTTCGCAAGCAGGCTGCGGCTCAAGGCCGCAAATGCATCGAGCCCCTCGGTACGTCCTTCCGCGCGTCCTTGTGCGCGCCCCTCCGCGCGCCCCTCCGCGCGCCCCTCTTCTCTTCCGAGGCGTCGATTGCCGAGGACGTCGTTGTTATAGTCGAGGATGGCGGACTCTCGGGCGAGATATTCCTGATAGGACTTGTCATTCATGACATAGCACTCCGAGGCCGTCATCGCCTCCTTGATCGCCGGTGAGCTCATCGCAAGTTCCTCCTTTGCTGTTTCCATTATATCAGCAGCGGATAGCATTTGGAAGGGCATCGCGGGCAGGAGTTGTTGCACCAAGTGATTTCTTTTCTGACTGCCCGTGCATCATTAGGCTCATCAGAGAGCAAAAGAAACACTGATTCATTCGTCGCTTCGTCTTCGCGCGTCTGCACGGTTTCTCGTTTATTTTCAAAACCATTTTAACATAGGACGTTGCTATGTATTTTTGTTTTTGATGAACTGTTCAACTTCATTTTACAACGAACCCCTAAGTTTTTAGGGCCTAGATAAAAGTAACTTGTGTCAAGAGTCTCATCGTATACGTATACAAAGCATTTGATGCCAGAGATCGGATACGCCTGACGTGTGCAAACTGCGGTGCGATCTCCTCAAAACGCTCCATATAGAAAAGCTCCGCCGCTTCCTCGCAGGGAAGGGCGGAGCTTTTCATATGGCTGCGCTGTCGGCGGCTCAGAAAGCCGGGACGACGGCGCCTTTGTATTTTTCTGTGATGAACTGCTTGATTTCATCGCTGTGGAGGACTTTGATGAGCGCCTGGATCTCCGGGCGGTTCTCGTCACCTTCGCGCACGGCGATGATGTTGACGTAGGGGCTCGTGCTGTCCTCGATGAACATCGCGTCCTTCGTCGGATCGAGGTTCACCTGCATGGCGAAGTTGGAGTTGATGACGGCCGCGTCGACGTCGTCGAGCGTGCGCGGCACCTGAGCGGCTTCGACTTCCTGGAACTTGATGTTCTTCTTGTTCTCCGCGATGTCGCCTACCGTGGCCTTTTCACCGACGCCCTCCTTGAGCTTGATGATGCCGGCTTTCTCGAGGAGCAGGAGGGAACGGCCGCCGTTCGTCGGGTCGTTCGGGATGGCAATCGTCGCGCCGTCCTTGAGCTCATCGAGCTTCTTGATCTTCCTGGAGTAGACGCCCATCGGCTCGATGTGGATGCCCGCGGCGTTCTTGAGCTTGACTTCCTTGTGCTCGTCCATGAAGTTCTTGAGGTACGGCTCATGCTGGAAGAAGTTCGCGTCGAGCTCCTTGTCGTTGAGCGCGAGGTTCGGCTGGACATAGTCGTTGAACTCGACGATCTCGAGGGTGATGCCTTCCTTCTCGAGGAGCGGCTTCGCAGCCTCGAGAATCTCGGCGTGCGGCACGGCGGTCGCGCCGACCTTCAGCGTTTTCGCGCCGGACGCGGCGGAGCTGGCGCCTGAGGATGCGCTCTGCTGGCTGCCGCAGCCCGCGAGGGCGAGGGCGGAGAAAGCGAGCGCTGCGATGAGAGCAAATACTTTTTTCATGAAAATGCCTCCTTATATAACCTTTATTTTTTATTCAGCCGTTTCGCGAGCAGGTTGCCGGCGAATTGGACGAGCTGGACGAGGATGATGAGGATGACGACGGTCGCAATCATGACGTCGGGACGGAACCGCTGGTAGCCGTAGCGGATGGCGAGGTCGCCGAGGCCGCCGCCGCCGATGGCGCCGGCCATGGCCGACTCGCCGACGAGGCTGATGATGACGGTCGTGAGCTGGGCGACGATGCTCGGCATGGCCTCCGGCAACAGCACGCGGCGGATGATCTGCAGCGGCGTCGCGCCCATGGAGAGCGCGGCCTCGACGAGGCCGTAGGGCACCTCCGTGAGGCTCGTCTCAACCTGACGTCCGATGAAGGGGACGGCGGCGATGATGAGCGGCACCATGGCCGCTGTCGTGCCGATGGCCGTGCCGACGAGAAGCCGCGTGAGCGGGATGATGGCGACCATGAGGATGATGAACGGGATGGAGCGGATGGCGTTGACGATGGCGCCGAGCGTCTTGTTGAACACGCGCGCCTCGAGGATGCCGCCCTTGCCCGTCGTGGAGAGCAGCACGCCGAGCGGCACGCCGATGGCCGTCGCGACGGCCATCGAGACGGCGACCATGTAGACGGTCTCGCCGAGGGCCTTCATGAGCAGGTCAATCATGGCGCTTTGCATAGCCGATCACCTCCTCCTTGAGATCCTTTTCCTTTAGATAGGCGAGCGCGGCCGTGACGCTCTCGTCCGGGCCCGTGAGGCCGACGATCATGCGGCCGAACGGCATCTCCTTGATCTGGTCGAGCGTGCCGAAGAGCATCGTCGTCTCGACGTCGGGGAACTTGCGGATCATGCCCGCGAGCACCGGATCGTCGGCGCTCTCCCCGAGGAATGTGAGCCGCAGCAGCAGCAGGCTGCCGGGCGTCTTTTCCTGCGTGACGGCGCTGCCGCGGAACGCGGCGGGCAGGTCGTTCGAGAGCAGCACGCTGATGAATTCCCTCGTGATGGGCTGCTGCGGCTCCGTGAAGATGTCGAATACCGTGCCCTGTTCGGCGATGACGCCCTTGTCGATGACGGCGACTTTGTCGCAGATGTCCTTGATGACCTGCATTTCATGCGTGATGACGACGACCGTGAGGCCGAGCTTCTTGTTGATGTCGGCGATGAGGCGCAGGATGGCCTTCGTTGTCTGCGGGTCGAGCGCGCTCGTCGCTTCGTCGCAGAGCAGCACGCTCGGGTCGCTCGCGAGCGCGCGCGCGATGCCGACGCGCTGTTTCTGGCCGCCGGAGAGCTGCGAGGGGTACTGGTGCGCCTTGTCCGCGAGACCGACGAGGCCGAGGAGATCTGTGACCTTCGCGCGGATGGTGTCCTCCGCCGTGCCTGCGAGGCGCAGCGGGAACGCGACGTTGTCGTAGACGGTGGCGGAGCTCAGCAGGTTGAAATGCTGGAAGATCATGCCGATCTTTTTGCGCACGGCGCGCAGCTCGCGGTTGTTCATGGCCGTGAGGTCGCGTCCGTCGACCTCGACCGTGCCGCTCGTCGGCCGCTCGAGCATGTTGATGCAGCGGATCAGCGTCGATTTGCCCGCGCCGGAGAGGCCGATGATGCCGAAGATCTCACCGCGCGCGACCTCCAGGCTGATGTCCTTGAGCGCGTGCACGGGGCCCGCGGGACTGTCGTACGTCTTGACGATATGAGAGAGCTTGATCAATAGGGCTCACTTCCTTCGTTTATAAACATACCATCGTGATATGTTTTGAATGATAGCATAGCGTGCCGAGGATGTCAAGCGCATCCGGCACGGCAAGAAAAGAATTACAGAGGTATTATATCATAGACGGACGAAGGGCGGGCGCCTTGCAAAAAAATTTTGCCGCTCCATGTTGTAAATGAGAATCGTTTGCATTATAATACAAGCGAAGGGAGTGGATGGCATGGGGAAACAGGCGTTCGAGCATCTGCTCGGGTTTCATGGGGCGCCGCTGCTTGTTGGCGTGAAGCCGGCGGTGCTGCTCTCGTTCCGGAAGGATCGGTTCGAGGACTTCGACGCGCTGCTCGCGTCGTACGCGCCCTGCTTTCGCTGCAAGGGCATTACGGTCCGCCGGCTCGCGGAGGGCGAGGTATATGTGCTCTTGCTTTTCTACCGGGCGCGCGCGCTCGCGCGGTTTCTCAAGCAGCCGCAGGCGCGCGCATTGCTCGAGCGCTGCGGCTACGATGGCGCGGCGCCGCTTGGCGCGCTGCTCGAGGAGCTCGCGCGGCGCATCGAGAGGCAGAAGACGTTCCCGCACGAGATCGGTCTTTTCCTCGGCTATCCGCCGGGCGATGTGGCGGGGTTCATCGAGCATCGCGGGCAGCGGTTCGCGCTGAGCGGTTATTGGAAGGTTTACGGCGACGAGGCGGAGGCACGCGCTCTCTTCGCGCGCTACGCCGCGTGCACCGAGGAGTTCTGCGTCAAGCTCATGGCAGGACAGCGGTTCGAGGATCTGGTTGTCGCGGTCTGAAGGCCGCGGGTGTGCGGCGCGCTGGCGTCGCGGGAAGGAGGCTCTTATGGGCAAGACAGCGATCGTTTATTGGTCGGGTACGGGCAACACGGAGGAGATGGCGAAGGCCATTCAGGCAGGCACGCGCCAGGCGGGCGCGGAGGCGCAGCTCTTCGAGGTGGAGCAGTTCTCGCCGGAGGAGATGGGGAGCTATGACGGCTTCTTCTTCGGCTGTCCGGCGATGGGCGATGAGGTGCTCGAGGAGTCCAGCTTTGAGCCGTTCTTCGCGTTGGCGGAGAAAAAGCTCGCGGGCGTTCCCGTCGCGCTTTTCGGCTCCTACGGCTGGGGCGGCGGCGCCTGGATGGAGGCGTGGGCGGAGCGCACGCGCGAGGCGGGCGCGAAGCTCTTTTCTGACGGCCTCATCGTCGAGAACGGGCCGACGGATGAGGATCTCAAGGCCTGCGAGGCGCTCGGCAAGTCGTTTGCCGAGGCCTGCGGGAAATAAGGAAGGCATATAGATGCGATGCTGCACGCGCATTTGTTGGCGCGTGCAGCATTTTTGCGCGCAGGATTTTCTCTGACGGATATTGACAAAACGCGACGGAGTTGCTAAGATATGAGTGTGGAACTGATACCACATTCATAGGGGATTCATACATGGAGTGGAGGAGCCGCTGAGAGAAAAAGCGGTTTCTGAACAAGCAAGATGGAGGTAGCGAGATGAGAGACATTCGGCTGACAAGCCCGCTCGAGGGCGAGCTGATTCCGCTCAGCGCGGTCAAGGATATGGTCTTTAGCACCGGGGCGATGGGACGCGGCGCCGCGGTGAGGAACCCGCAGGGCAAGGTTGTCGCGCCGTTCGACGGCGAAATCACAGTATTCTTCGAGACGAAGCATGCCATCGGTCTGAAATCTGCGGATGGCGTCGAGGTGCTCATCCATGTCGGCATGGATACGGTGAAGCTCAACGGGGAGCATTTCACAGCGCAGGCCGCGCAGGGCGACAAGGTGAAGAAGGGGCAGGTGCTCCTGACGTTCGATCCCGCGGCCATCCGCGAGGCCGGATACGATACGACGACGCCGGTCGTCGTGACGAACGCCGCGGAGTTCGGCGACATCACGGTGGAGTATGGCGGGCAGAGCATCACGTCAAAGGCCGCGGCTGGCGGAGCAGCCGCGGCGGCGGACGCGGAGGATCATTCCTTTGACGACCTGCCCGACGAGCAGCGCGTGGCGAAGCTCATCGAGAAGTACGTCGGCGGCATGGAGAATGTCCGCAACGCCGAGCACTGCGCGACGCGTCTGCGCCTCATCGTGAATGACAAGAGCAAGATCGATGAGAAGGCCATCGAGAATATCGAGGGCGTGAAGGGGCAGTTCTTCGCGGCGGCGCAGTACCAGATCATCCTTGGCACGGGCTTCGTCGACAAGGTGTTCGCGGAGTTCGTCAGGGGGACGAATTTCTCCGGCGTGAGCAACAAGGAGGAAGCCTACGCGCAGATGTCGCTCGTGCAGAAGATTTCGCGCACGCTCGGCGACGTCTTCGTACCCATCATCCCCGTGCTCGTCGCGACCGGTCTTTTCATGGGCCTGCGCGGCGCGGCGCAGAGCTTGGGGCTCGAGTTCAGCGAGAACGTGCTGCGCATGAGCCGCATTCTCACGGATACGGCATTCGCGTTCCTGCCGGCGCTCGTCTGCTGGTCGACGACGAAGCGCTTCGGCGGCACGCCGGTCATCGGCATCGTGCTCGGCCTCATGCTCGTCTCGCCGGAGCTGCCGAACGCCTACGCAATCGCGGGCGGTACGGCGCAGCCCATCCCGATGAACATCTTCGGCATCGAGGTGCCCGTCGTCGGCTATCAGGGCTCGGTGCTCCCAGCGCTCGTGCTCGGCATCTTCGCCGCGAAGCTGCAGAAGAAGCTCAAGACCATCGTGCCGGACGTCATCGACCTCATCGTGACGCCGTTCCTCACGCTCTTTCTCTCCATGCTGCTCGGCCTGCTCATCGTCGGCCCGATCATGCATACGCTTGAGCTCGCAATCTTCGGCGCGGTCTCCGCGTTCCTGCAGCTGCCGTTTGGCATCGGCGGTTTCGTCGTCGGCGGCCTGCAGCAGGCCATCGTCGTGTTCGGCGTGCACCATGTGTTCAACGCGCTCGAGGTGCAGCTGCTCGCGTCGACGGGCGTCGATCCCTTCAACGCCATCATCACGGGCGCCATCATCGCGCAGGGCGGCGCGGCGGCTGCCGTCGCGGCGCGTACGCAGAACAAGAAAAAGCGCGCCCTCTACATCTCGTCCATCGTGCCGGCGTTCCTCGGCATCACGGAGCCGGTCATCTTCGGTATCAACCTGCGCCTCATGAAGCCGTTCCTCTACGCGCTCGTCGGCGGCGCCTGCGCGGGCGGTCTTGCGAGCTTCCTGCACCTCGCGGGCACGGGCATGGGCATCACGGTTCTGCCGGGCACGCTGCTCTATCTCGACCATCTCGGCGCGTACATCCTCGTCAATGTCGTCGGCTTCGCCGTCGCGTTCGCGCTGACGTATCTCTTTTTCCGTCCGGAGGAGGACTGAAAAGGGAACACATTCCGCGAGATGGCTTACAGAAACGGACGAAATCACGTATAATAGAAGAGGAACCCGCGCGGTTTGGAGGGTTCCTCTTTCTTCATGAAAGCTCCCCCGCAAGGCGGAGGGAAGGGCGGCTCGCGTCCGCGCGGCACCGTGCGGCGGGGCGCTTTTCCAGAGATAGGATATCGGAGGGCATAGTATGGATACGATCGACAAGGGGACCATCGACGCGGCGGTGCAGGCGGCGCTGCCATTCACTGACCGCTGGCACAATCGGTTCCACCTCGAGATGCCGTTCGGGCTCATCAACGACCCGAACGGGCTCGTCCACGCGGGCGGCGTCACGCACATTTTCTACCAGTGGAACCCGCTGGGCTGCGAGCACAAGCACAAGAGCTGGGCGCACACGACGACACGCGACTTCGTGCACTACACGGTGCCGGAGCTCTCGATGTGGCCGAGCGACGCGCATGACAAGGACGGCTGCTACTCCGGCTGCGGCCTCGTCGAGGGCGGGCGTGTCCGCGTGCTCTATACCTGCAATGCGAAGGACGCGGCAGGCGTGCGCACGCCCGCGCAGCGCTTCGGCACGCTGAGGGACGACGGGACGATCGCGAAAGAGGAGATCATCCTGCCGACGAATCCCGCGGGCTACACGGGCCACTACCGCGACCCTTACGTATTCTACCGCCACGACGAGCGCTACCTCGTGCTCGGCGCGCAGCGCGAGGACGAGACTGGCACGGTGCTCGTCTACCATGACGAGGGTGAGCGGGGCTGGACGTGCCGCGGCGAGATTGCGACGAAGTACAAGGACTTCGGCTACATGTGGGAGTGCCCGAATCTCCTGCGCTTCGGCAGCTACGACGCGCTGCTCTTCTGCCCGCAGGGCCTCGCGGCGAAGGAGTATAAATACCAAAACCGCTACCAGTCCGGCTATCTCGTGGGCCATCTCTCGCTCGAGAGCATGGAGCTCATGCACGGGCGCTTCCAGGAGCTCGACAAGGGCTTCGACTTCTACGCGCCGCAGGTCTTCTCCTGCGAGGGACGCCACATCCTCATCGGCTGGATCGGCATGCCGGACGAGGAGGCGGCCTATCCGACGCGGGAAAAGGGCTGGATGCACAGCCTCACCCTGCCGCGCGTGCTGACGCTGCGCCAGGGGAAGCTCTTCTCCCAGCCCGCGCGCGAGCTGCGCGCGCTGCGCATCGCGGAGAGCGCCGTCGACATTGACGCGCAGGAGACGCCGGGCGTGCGCGCGGAGCTCGGCGACGGCGCGGAGGTGCTGCTCGACCTCACGTTCGGCGCGGCGCAGACGGTCACGGTCACGCTCGCTTACGGTCTCGAGCGCACGACGCTCACCTACGACCGCGCGTCGCAGGTCATGACCATTGACCGCACCGGCATGAAAAAGGGCGGCCGTGGCGTGCGCCGCTTCAAGCTCTTCACGGATCAGACGCTCTCCTTGCAGCTCTTTGTCGACAAGACCGTCGTCGAGGCCTTCTTCGAGCACGGCGAGGAGACGGCGACGTGGAACGTTTTCCCGGAAAAGAACATCGCCCCGGAGCTCAGCGTCACCGCCGATGCGCCCATCGAGAGCGTCACGGGCCGCGTCTGGGAGCTCGACGCCATCCAGTTCCATTGAGGGGCCCATTCAGGGATCTGTTCCTATGTAGCGCTTATCGCTGGGGCTGTGAATAATACCTTTCTCATTGGGAAGAGGTGCCTCGCTGCGCTCGAAGAGGAATCGAACGATGAAGTGTTCGGATCAATGGCGTAGCGACGGTCGTGCCCCTCCCGTTACGCTCGAAGAGGCATCGAACGACGAAATGGCCGTGAAATAGCCTTCTCCTCAGGAGAAGGGGGACCGCGAAGCGGTGGAAGAGGTGTTGTACGGCGGGGGATCGTACCAGAAAACATGGTCTGAGTCCGCACACCTCTGCCGCTGCCCTTGCGTTCGGCACGTCCGGGGCGGTCGCTGGCATCCCGCGCTGATGCGTCTTCCTCCTTTTTTGATAAAAGAGCAGTCCCTCTATTCATGAGCGGATCCTTGCTGAAAACTCCTTGGGGAATGCGTGATATCACGCATTCCCCAAGGAGCTTTGTCTTTCAGGGAGCCTTTTCCTCCCCGTCTCCCGCAGCCGCGAGCTGCTGCGCGATGAACTGTATCACGAGCCGCTGATCCCTTGTGGACTGGCGGCTTTTCTTCGTGAGGATGGTGCCCGTGAGCCGCAGATCCTCGTCGAAGGGCAGTGCGACGAGGCCGGGCAGCTCGGCGAGGGCGCGCTCGTAGAGGATGGCGGGCAGCGCCCGCTGGCGCACGAGGCTGTAAAGCGTCGAGAGATGCGGGGAGAAATAGCGCACGTCGGGGGAGAGCCCACGCGCGTCCATCGCGCGCAGCGCGCAGCGCGTCACATAGAACTCCTCGGAGAGCATCGCGAGCGGGATGCGGGCGGCCTCGGCGAGGGAGATGTGCCCGCGCGCCGCGAGCGGATGGCCCTCCCAGACAGTGAGGCAGATGGGATGCGAGGCGATGCGGCGGTAGCGGAGCTCCGGCAGGCTTTGCTCGTCGGAGTTCACGACGGCGATGTCCGCTTTCTCATCGCGCACGAGGCGCGCCGACTCGATGCCGTAGGGCTCGATGACGTCGAGCACGATCTCGGGATGGGCGGGCTGGAACACGCGCAGGAGGCGCGGCATGAGGAACGCCGCCTGCTGCTGCGGGATGGCGATGCGCACCCGCTGGTGGCGGTGCGCCATGTCCTCCACCTCGCGTTCGACCGCGTCGACCTGCGCGAGCAGGCGGGAGAGCTTCTGCGCGAGGCGCTGCCCGTCCTGGCTCATCATGATATGGCGTCCCGTGCGCAGGAAGAGATTGAGCCCCGTCTCTTCCTCGAGCGCCTGCATCGCCTGGCTCAGCGTCGATTGCGCGACATGCAGTTCCGCCGCGGCGTGCGTGATGTTCTGCAGGCGGCAGACCGTGAGGAAATAGCGCATTTGAAGGAGTGTCATAGAAGGATTCCTTTCGTTCGGGAGCAGCGGCTTTCTCCGTGTTTCTTTGGGAATGACGGCTGCATCTGGGCCGTGATCCTTTTCATTGTAGCATGGGGCAACAGTTCTAAGGAAGCGCAGAATTGATCAGCGGTTCCTTAATCATCGGTTTTTCCGATGGATATATCAGATTTCTCCGTTTTTCCCGCGGGCGCGCCTGTGGCATAATGAGGATGTAAACAAAAGCGGCGCTGCGAAGAACAGGAAAGGAAGATGGCATCATGACAAGGAAAAAGGGAATCGCTGTCCTGCTGCTCGCGGTGCTCTGCCTCGTGGTCGCGCTGGCAAATCTCGCTTCGGCGCGTGTGGATCGCACCGGGGCGGCGAGAGAGGCTGCGGCAGAAACGGCGCTGTCCGATGGTGGTGAGGATGCGACGGTCACGCCGGATATTATGCTGGCGCAGGACGGCACGGATCGCTGAGATCAAGCCGCGCCCGCCCTGCCGGAGGTACGCACAGAATAAAAAGGCTCCAGCCTGCCGCGCGATGGATGCGCGGCAGGCTGGAGCCTTTCTTTTATTTCCCTTCGACGGCGTCCCAGCCGACCTGCAGGGCTTTCATGTTCTGCTCGACAGTGTGGGGCGGCACGCGGTGGGCGACGGATGCCTTGATGGTGTCAAACGAGACGAGGCCCGTGAGGTGGACGAGCGCGCCGAGCGCGACGATGTTCGCGAAGAGCGGGCGGCCGACTTCCTCGATGGCGAGCTTCGTGATGGGCACGCGCACGACGTGCGGGAAGTCCGGCACCTCGGGCACGAGCTCCTCGTCGAGGACGAGCAGGCCGTCGGGGTTCAGATCCTTGTAGTATTTGTCCGCGGCCTTCTGCGTCATGGCGAGCACGAGATCCGGTACCTCGACGTGCGGATGGTAGATGGGCGCGTCGTCGATGATGACCTCGGCCTTCGACGCGCCGCCGCGCGCCTCCGGGCCGTAGGACTGGGACTGGACGGCCTCCTTGCCCTCGGCGACGGCCGCCTCGGCGAAGATGATGGCGGCGGTGATGACGCCCTGGCCGCCGGAGCCTGAGAATCTAAGCTGCTTTCTCATTTCGCACCTCCTGCTCTCTCGATGACCTCATCGTAGGCCGTGTCGTAGTCCGTGGCGGTCGTCTGGTAGAAGAGGCCGATGGGGAATTTCTCGCCGGTCTTCTTGTCGTCGGGGAGCTTGTCCCAGGCGGCTTTCATCACGGCGTTGTCACGCATCCATTTCAGCATGTTCGCGGGGCTGCCCATCTTGTTCTTGCGGCCGTAGGCCGTCGGGCACTGGACCATCGCCTCGATGAAGGAGAATCCCTTGTTGTCGAAGCCGCCTGCGATCATGTCGACGAGGTGCTTCTCGTGGTATGCGGTCGAGCGGGCGACGTAGGTCGCACCTGCAGCCTCGGCGAGGCCGCAGGCGTCGAATGGGCGATCGATGGAGCCGTAGGGCGCCGTCGTCGCCTTTTTGCCGAGTGGCGTCATCGGCGAGGCCTGGCCGCCGGTCATGCCGTAGATGTTGTTGTTGAAGAGGACGACCGTGAGGTCGACGTTCCTGCGGCAGCCGTGGATGAAATGGTTGCCGCCGATGGCGGTGCAGTCGCCGTCGCCCGTGATGACGACGACGTTGAGCTCCGGGTTCGCGAGCTTGATGCCCGTCGCGAACGGGATGGCGCGGCCGTGCGCCGTGTGGAGCGTGTCGAAGTCCATGTAGCCGGACGCGCGTGAGGAGCAGCCGATGCCGGAGACGATGACCGTGTTGTCCTGCGAGAGGCCTTTCTTCTCGATGGCCTCGACGATGGCCTTCATGGCGATGCCGTTGCCGCAGCCGGGGCACCAGAGGTGCGGGAGGCGGTTCTGGCGGAAATATTTCTCGTAGCTTCTTTCCATGATGATTCCTCCCTTACTTCAAGCCAGCGATGAACTGGTCGATGGCCGTCTCGATTTCCTGCGGCTCGAACGCCTGCATGTTGTACTTGCCGCAGAGCTCGACGGGGCAGGCGCCCGCGGCCGCGCGGCGCACCTCGCCGACGACCTGGCCGTAGTTCATCTCCGCGACGAGGATGCCCTTGACCTTCTGCGCGAGCGCCGCGATGGCTTTGTCCGCGAACGGCCAGATGGTGATGAGGCGCACGAGGCCGACCTTCTCGCCGCGCGCGCGCGCCGCCCGCACTGCCTCGTAGGCCGTGCGCGCCGTGCCGCCGAACGCGACGACGGCGTACTCCGCGTCGTCCATGAACGAGCATTCCGTGTGGATGATCTCTTCGCCTGCGCGGTCGATCTTCTCGTGGAGGCGGCGGATGGACTGCTCCGTGATGGCCGGGCTGCCGACGGGGAAGCCCGTGTCGTCATGGATGAGGCCCGTCACATGGATGTGGTAGCCCTTGCCGAAATCCGCGACGTTCGGTACGAGATCCTCGTCCGGCGTGAACGGCTCATAGCCCTCGGCACGCGTCTTCTTCGGTTGGCGGCGCGGGTAGACGTCCACATGGTCGGGGAGCACGACCTTCTCGCGCAGATGGCCGACGACCTCGTCCATGAGCAGGATGACCGGCGTGCGGAACCGCTCCGCGTAGTTCACGGCCATGACCGTCACGTCATACGTCTCGCGCACGCTCCACGGCGCGAGCGCGATGATGGGATGGTCGCCGTGCGTGCCCCAGCGCGCCTGCATCACATCTGCCTGGGAGGGCGCGGTCGGCTGGCCCGTCGAGGGGCCGACGCGCTGCACATCGACGAGCACGCAGGGGATCTCGGCGCAGGCCGCATAGCCGATGAGCTCCTGCTTCAGCGAGAAGCCCGGGCCGCTCGTCGCGTCCATCGCCTTCGCGCCCGCGAGCGAGGCGCCGAGGATGGCGCCCATGCTCGCGATCTCGTCCTCCATCTGCACGAACTTGCCGCCCGTCTTCGGCAGGAGCTTCGCCATCGTCTCGGCAATCTCCGTCGACGGCGTGATCGGATAGCCCGCGAAGAAATTCACGCCCGCGGCAATCGCGCCCTCCGCGCAGGCCTCGTTGCCCTGCATCAGTCTTGCCTTGCTCATTTTGCCGCCTCCCCTGCTTTATCAACGAAAATCGCATAGTCCGGGCAGCGCAGCTCGCACTGGCCGCAGGCAATGCAGTCATCTCCCTTTACGACGTGCACCTTGCCGAGCTCGTCGAGTGCGAGCACCTGCTTCGGGCAGAACGCCACGCAGATCCCGCAGCCCTTGCATCTGGCCATCTTGATGGTGATGTCAGACTTCATACCATTCCCTCCTAGAAATGCTACACAATGGTTATATAAAAGAATTTTATATCTTGTATACCTTATGGGCGATACTTTTTACATCATAGCAGAACGCTGTATAAAAATCCAGTCATTTTGTAAATTTATCGCACACAGGCAGGAACCTTGTGTAGTTTGCCTGACGATGATTGACCTTGCGCGAAACGACGAAAAACCAGGCATTGAGCAGATGCCTGGTTTTTCGCTGTGTATTATATTAGTAGGAGAGCTTCGAGGGCGCTGCCCCGTGCGACGATGGGAACAACATCCTCTAACGAAAGCCTGGATATAATATAGCATAGATGAGAATGAAAATCAATAGCTGAATTATTTTTTTACCGATAGGAGCAAAAAAAATCTTCTGATTTCAGACAGATGTAACGCAACTACGCACCTTGCAACTCATGCAGCTGGAACGTATAATCAAAAAAGAAACATGCCGTGCCGTGCAGTACGCGGAGGGCATTTGCGAAAGGGAGGAATCAGCGATGAAGGAACAGCCCGTCGTCATCCAAGGTGCGATGGAGGTGGAGACCGCCGATCTCATCGAGCAGATGACGGAGGCGCAGGAGGAGCCGTTCGGCCCCTGGCGCTGCGTGCGCGGCCTCGTGGACGGCCATCCCGTCGTCGTGAGCGAGACGCAGTGGGGCATGGCGAACGCGGCGGCGCTCGCGGCGCTCGCTATCGAGCGCTACCAGCCCGCGGCCATCATCAGCCAGGGCACGGCAGGCGCGCATGATCCGGCGCTTGCGGTCTACGACATCGTGCTCGGCGCGCGCACCGTCAACGAGTCGGCCTGGCAGTCCCGCTACCGCGCGGCGGGCGCGGGCGCGCCGATGGAGGAGCTCAAGCAGCTCGGCGTCTTCGCCTGGGACGCGCAGGCCGGGAAGTTCACGCAGGAGGTCTATCACGCGGCGGACGCGGCGCTGCTCGCCGCCGCGCAGGCGGCGGCAGCGAGCTACCGCCGGGGGCGCGTCGTGACCGGCACCATCGGCACCTCGGACAGCTGGAACTGCGCCGTCGACCGCGTGCGCTTCCTGCACGATTTCTACGGCACGGCCTGCGAGGAGATGGAGGGCGACGCCGTCGCGCAGATTGCGCAGTCCTTCGGCGTGCCCTTCCTCGACGTGCGCATCATCTCCAACAGCATCCTGAAGAATCAGGATCCGTGGGACCTCGGCACAGGCCCCGCCTGCCAGGCCTTCGTCCTCAGTCTCCTGCGCGCCTACTGGGCTGACAGGCAGGACGGCTGAGCAAGACGCCTGCGGGGAATGTGTGTTATCTCATGAGGCGCAGCCGCGGCCCAGGCACCGCCCGCGCCTGCCGCAGGGCCTGTCAGTTTTTAGAAGCGCTGAAGGAAGTAGCAGCCCAGAATAAGAAAGGAAGCATCCTCTATGTACGAACTGCGCATGAAACGCATCTATGATGACATCGCTCCGGACGACGGCCAGCGCGTCCTCGTCGACCGCCTCTGGCCGCGCGGTGTGAAAAAAGACCAGGCGGCACTCGCCGCCTGGCCGAAGGAAATCACGCCGTCCGCGGAGCTGCGGAAGCTCTACCACGCGGGAGAACTCCCCTTCGAGGGCTTCGCGGCCACCTACCTCGACGAGCTCGAGGCCAGCGCGCCGGCCCACGCCTTCGCGCAGGAATGCCGCCGCTGGCTCGAGGAGGACAACGTCACGCTGCTCTACGCCGCGAAGAACACGGAGCAGAACCACGTCCACGTCCTGCGCCGCTGGCTGCTGCACGCGATGGGCGTGCGCTCGCTCTGAGGCGACCTCGCGTTGGCGCGCCGCTGGCATCGGGTGCATCGCGGGGCCAGCTCTGGGGGAGCTTCACTCGGAGACGAGCTGGTTCGTCGCCTGGAGAGTGTGGTTTCCTATGGTCAGCGCGCATAGGCCAAGATGGTATTCACACAGGCCTCGAGATTGCGCTTGATGTCGGACTCCCAGAATCGGAGCACGAGCCAGCCTTGTTCGGTCAGGGTGTCGGTCACTTCGCGGTCGCGCTCGACATTGCGGGATAGGTGCTTGACCCAGTATTCTTTGTTGGTAGTGACCTGCTCTCCCGGGTGCGTCTCGTGCCCTCTGGCATGCCAGAAGTCACCGTCGACGAAGATTGCTATCTTCTGCCTGGTCAGGGCGATATCCGGCGTTCCGGGGAGTTTGCGGTAATTCTTGCGGTACCGGAGCCGTTGGTGGTAGAGCGCCTTGCGAAGACGCACTTCCGGTCGTGTGTCTTTGGCACGGTTGCGGGACATGGCTTTCCGGCGCTGTTCTTTCGTGAGCACGTCCAAAGGCGTCACCTCCTTTCAGGAAGATGTATCAGATACCGCAGGTCTGATTATCCGGGGACATTTGATTGCGGTCAGATCTTTTGGGAATTCGACCTTGATCGATGATGGCGTTCGTGTTATAATGAGATCCGTGAAAAGAGCGAGGGAAGGGAGGCCCCATATATGGATAAGACGGTATGCGAGCTATTTGCGGGAGTCGGAGGTTTCCGCGTCGGGCTCGAGGCCGCCGATGCAAACTGGGATACTGTATGGGCGAACCAGTGGGAACCGAGCAGGAGGCGCCAGGACGCATTCGACTGCTACTGCGCTCATTTCGGCAAGAAGGATATCTATGTCAATGAGGATATAGGCACCGTCGACAAGGCAAGCATCCCGGATCATACCTTGCTGGTTGGCGGATTTCCTTGCCAGGACTACTCGGTGGCCCGTACCGGAGCGAAGGGAATCGAGGGCAAGAAGGGCGTGCTGTGGTGGCAGATACGGGGTGTATTGATTGCGAAACATCCGCCGTTCGTACTGCTGGAGAATGTCGACAGGCTTCTCAAGTCGCCGGGCAAGCAACGGGGGCGCGATTTCGGTATCATCCTGGCATCATTCTGGGCATTAGGATACAGTGTCGAATGGCGCGTTGTCAACGCCGCGGACTATGGGTTCGTGCAGCGCCGCCGCCGCACGTTCATCTTTGCCTATCGGAATGATACGGTCTATGGGCGGTACATGCATGGTGCTTCCGCAGACAGGGTCATCCATCAGGATGGCTTCTTCGCGCAGGTGTTTCCGATTGCGCCGTGCGGGGCGTTGCATCAGGGCGAACTTGGCACGCAAGACTTGTTGGCAATATCTGATGCGTTCGGCTTCGCGTTCGATACGGCTGGTTATATGACAGACGGCATGCTGTTCACAGCGAAGGCGGAGCCGGATTACCACGGGCCGCATGTGTTGCTGAGAGATATCATGGACCACGGTGTCGATGAAAAGTATTATCTTGACGATACATCCTTGGAGAAATTCAAATACCTCAAAGGTGCCAAGCATATCGAGAGAACAGCGAGGAACGGTCATAAATATACGTTCTCGGAGGGGCCGATTGCTTATCCGGACCCTGTGGATCGGCCGGCCCGGACCATGCTCACCAGCGAGGGAACGACGAACCGCAGTACACATGTGGTCCGCGATCTCGATACAGGGCGGTATCGTCTGCTTACTCCGAATGAAACGAACAAGATACAAGGATTCCCTGAGCATTGGACTGATACAGGGATGACGGATCGTTTCCAATATTTCTGTATGGGAAATGCTCTGGTCGTCGGCTGCATCACCCGGATGGGCAGGCTGCTTGCCGAGATTGTAGAACAAGAATGACTTCCTATACACAAAGCAACATGCACAAACGTCCACTTCGTGGACATTGCGCATCGCCCTTACAGTAAATCCAACCAATCACGCTGCGCCTGCGGCTTGCGTTCTTGGGGATTTACACAGTAAGACAAGGCTGCAGACAGGTCTTGTTTTTTTGTGTATGCTCCACATGTTGCGGGCTATCTGGCTGCTCCGGTGACTGCTGGAGATTTCGCAGCTATCAGTTTCCCGCCTGCTTGATTTGTCTCAGGATGTAGTTGTTGTTGAGCCAGAAGCAATGTTTTGTATAAGCATCCGGATTGCTCCAGGCGACGCCTTTTCCTATATGGATATGCGTTCCTTCGGGCAAAGGGGAGGTATCATCGCGGGTCCTGGCATGGGGCCGGACGTGAGATATCGGATGGTTTGCTTTTTTCGGCAGGTTGTTGATGATCGTGCCGTTCCTGCTGCACGTCAGTGACAGTTGCCCCCTACTGATGATGTCGTGGGTTTCCTGCCACACCGCGCGCACATCGCCTTCCAGGTCTTTGGCTGGCATATTCCAGAACAGCCCTCCTTGCAGACGATATTCCCCATCCGAATCCTCGTGGTATATTACGAAGAAGAATCTCGTATTACGCAGATAGTTTCCGAATGTGCAATCCTCCCAATTCTCCCTGGCAAGTTCTCGATAGTTTATTGACGGGAATGACATGTTCTCTCTGATACGGCCATTCCTTTGGATGCGGATGGTCTTGACGGCGATGCCTGCTTTTTCGAATTCCTCGCAGTTGTTCCCTGTCACACCGAGGATACGGAAAGCCAGCATCGCCGGAATATTCTTGGCGTGTGAGGCAATTTGGAAATGGGCAGCTAGATTAGAAATGCTGGCCCCCCGATACCTGGCAATCCTATCAGTGACATATCTTTCGAAGTTGGCGATGTGCTGACCTTCCTTGACAATCGGTTCGTATGTCTGTTTCCCGGGCATGATATAGTGCAGGAGTATATAGGTCATATAGCTGTTTTTGAAGGAGAACGCACGGGGCTTTGCCTCTGTATCGCTGAACGGCTGCTGACGCCTCACCTTGGAATTAGAGCTTTTCGTGCAGGCACCCAGATACAAAGTGTCACCTTCTGAGAGTTCGTGGGCTTTGCCGGCCTTGATTTTTGTGATGATTTTCTGATAATCGCTGCGTATGATTGCGAGATCCTCTGGTGGAGGTGTGAAGAGCTGTACGAAATCCACCGTGCTGTCCATATCGCTGATACCCTTTGCATGCAGGTACCATACCAGCAGGATGAGCTGCGCTTTCTCCCACAGGTGGCTGTGTTCGAAATCGCGTTCTTTGACGATTTCCATATAGTTGATCATCGTCAGTACGAGGCGCTCTTTGGCACGGAATCCATGGCTGGTCTTCATATACGGCGTGACCTTCAGTTCGACGCCTGCATCGGAGAAATCTGCCTGAGCATCCGAATTGGCCGCATATCCGAACCAGCACTCCTCTATCAGGTTGCCGATGCCGCCCTTGTAGTTCTTGTCCTCATGGGAGGATAGATAGCCCTCTTGCTTGTCGTGGATTAGTTCCTTGTCAATGCGTGACTTATATATCTGCCGCATAGTTTTTCCAATCATCTTCTTGCCGTATGCCTCTATATCCGTCGGACTTGTCTTGTCATATAAATCTTCGCGCATTCTAGAGCAGCCTTCTTTCTTGACGATATGTTGTTATGATAATCGGGGCACGGAGTAATCGGCGGGAAGTATCCCGGGACGGGCGCACGATATCCGTGGAATGGATGCTTGTACGTTGCTTGTTTCGACAAGGGTGGCCTGTATGCCTTTTTTCTTTTCTGGATTTTTTGCTGGTCCAGGGTGACAGGGGCTTGGACAGTAGGTCTGCCTATGCCGTTATCGCGTGAGAAATCTTGAAAGTGGTTTTCGACAAACACAATCGAGGGGACGATTTTCTGTAATCGTCCCCTCGATTGTGTTTCGAAAGTTGTAATTAGTGCTCGCTTTCCTCACCGTAGTCGGTAGTCTTGGCGTAGGCGAGCTCGAGGGCTTTCTCGTAGAGGTGGATGGTGTCGATGGCTGCCTCTACGCCGCGGGCGCCGTAGATTTCGCCGAGGTTCATGAGGTCGTTGTAGTCGTGTTCGAGGGCGTCGAGCATGACTTCGCGTGTCATTTACTGCA
Organism: Selenomonas bovis DSM 23594; assembly: GCF_000381005.1. Taxonomy (GTDB): domain Bacteria; phylum Bacillota; class Negativicutes; order Selenomonadales; family Selenomonadaceae; genus Selenomonas_C; species Selenomonas_C bovis. The sequence goes on along the minus strand of NZ_KB908386.1, from coordinate 29,317 downwards.
AGGACGGGCGCACAATGTCCACAAAGTGGACGTTTGTGCGTTGAGTTTACTATGTAAATCCCCAAGAGCGCAAGCCGCAGGCGCAGCGCGATTGGCTGGATTTACTGCAAGGACGGGCGCACAATGTCCACAAAGTGGACGTTTGTTCGTTGAGTTTACTATGTACAACTACGCGATAATTAGACTCAATTATCGCGAAAATACGTCGCCATATCCCTTCCAATGCCCTTATCGTTGCTTTCGACGCAGAACGGAAAAATCCTTGCATTAATCAGTGGTTCCTTAACGGTCGACAGAATTTTTTGCACAAAAAATCCGGCAAACAGAAAACCATCTGCTGGGAATGGAAAATTCCCCTGATGGTTCCCTGTTTGCCGGACAGGAAAAAATCGCCGCTCCCAAAAAGCGCTATCGGCAGCCGCACATACTCCTCGATATTCCCCTCGGCGAACTTCGGGATGCCGCAGGCGATGCTCCCGAGGCGCGGCACCAGCTCCGTCGCGTCCCGCATCTTCCGCATCTTGCGGGTGACAAAACCCTTGTGCCCTTGGTAGTCAATCATCCCCTGTTCCCGCATATACTGCGGATAGCGGGAAATCGTGCCGGTGGAAAGCCCTGTCCCTCGGGAAATGTCCTTCGTCGTGGGAGAAATCCCATGTTTCTCTTGGTAGCCGTCGATAAAGGACTCCAGCAGGCGAAAGTTGGCCTTGTTTTTTGTGCGCAAGCCGGTTCCTCCTTCCTTTGATTCTAAATGGAATATTTATTCCAACATGGTTTATTATAGCCATCTCGTTCGTTGTATCGAGATGAAGTTGACAAAACCCGCAAATTCTTGTTCCGCAAGAGGAAAAGGCAGGTATGACGGCTTTTTTGCGGTAAAAGCAGGATTAAAGGCACAGAGCGTCGAAAAGGATACGAAAACATAAAAGACATAAAATATGCCCAGTGCAGAAATTTCTTGTATTTCGCAACAAGGCTCGATATAATATGCGTAACAGAGTTGCCCAGATGGTATCATTTGGAGACCAGGCCGAGCCGTCAGGTTCGGTCTTTCTTGTATCCGATCATGCTGTTTGGGGTTCGCGTCAAACGTAAGGAGATTCCATTTTTGAAAGCAAATTGTTACTGAAATGCCGTATGATACAGAGGAAGTGATACGAGGCGTGGCAAAATCCAAAAACGTTCCTTTCACCAAGTATGAGGCAGTTGCTCTCTTAAACTCCTACTTGCAATACGTCAATGGAGAAATGACGCGTTCAGAGGCCATTGCAGATTGTTCGGGAAAATTGAGACAGATGGCTGTCTCCTCTGGCCTAACGATTGATGATTCATATCGATCTCGAAGTGGCATTGCTTCCCAAATGATAAGTATGGAATCTGCTTGGAGCGGGAAATCGCTTTATACGAAACCGACGCGGTTGTTTATCGATACCGTGAAATTATATAAGAATAACCCGACGGAGTACAAGAAAGTTCTCGCAGAGGTTGCCTCGCTGATAAAAGACATCGATGATGAATCTGCAGAAAAACGGGCCGAGGAAGAGGACAAATCTCGCGAACCATCTGTGCTGGTTAGGGCATTGGCTGAACCTAGCATAGTCAGTATGGACTTTTCAAAAGGGAAAGCGACGCAAGAAGGTGTTTCTCGCCCCCTTCCAGATGACAGCCCGCGACGGGAGGAATTCTTCGCTTTTCTGAAAGAGAATCTTTCTGTGCGCGCTGTGCACGGCATCAAGGCAAGCCGGCAGGTCACAGACGTGAAGACTTTCCTCGCGATGGAAGAGGAAGACTGGTATCGGGTACGCAATCTGGGGCGAAAGACGGTCAAGGAAATCATGGCGTTTCAAGAGCGTCTGCGCCAGAACGCCACTGCCATGCTTGCCGCTTGGCGTGAAGGGAAAAGTTATCAATCCGGCATGGATGCCGCCAGCGAGACGCGATTCCCTGATATTCGCCGAGACGAGCTACTGAGCCTTCTCCAAGCGAACCTGTCCGTACGCTCCTTCAACGGCATCGTGCGCAGCCAACAGATGAAAAAGCGGATTGTGGACTTGGCGTCCTTCCTCGGTGTGAGGGAAAGCGACTGGCGAAGCGTACGAAACCTAGGGGAAAAATCTGTGCGGGAAATCATACGGCTACAGGGAGAGCTGCTTGAAAGATACGGCAGCCGCGCTGTAATCGATGTGGAAGGACAATCGGGAAGGACGGGGCTTTATAGCCAGTTGATTGCCGATGTCCTGTCCTTCCAGGAAAAGCATGGCGGCGCGAGGAACGAACTTTGCGTTGCCTTGCTGGAGGTGCTGCGGCAAGGCAAGGAACAGCTGGCCCCCTTCGGGGACACGGCAGAGAAAATCACGGCGAACGAGCCGTTCCTACGTGCCATCGGCGACTCAGAGTGCATGGCCGAGGCCGTCCGGCAGGCGATATGCGCGGTGACAGACCGGGACTGGCCCTGCCCCTATGACGAGATTGAGCAGGAAATCGGTGCACAGCTCCCATGGGGGCTTGCAGGGTATCTCCCTCTAGGTGCCACCCTGCGCGACCTGACAGAGGAAGGCTTCGTTGAGAAGGACAACATGGGCTATGTCAAGATGCGGGAAACGTTTCGCGAGTACATCGCCCATACGAAGGATCTCACGGAGAGGGAGCGGCTAGTTCTCGCGAGAAGGTCAGGCAATGCCACGCTGGAAGAGGTCGGGCGCGAATTGGCGGTGACGAGGGAAAGGGTCAGGCAAATAGAGGCGAAGGCAATCCGGACAATCCGCAGGAAGGGTCATGCGCTCTATGAGGACAGGTTCTGCGAGGTCTTTTACGAGTATTCGTTTTCTCCTGATGAGATGCGAAATGCCTTTGGCGTCGACGCAACAGGATACTATTATCTGGCGCATAGGTACGGAGGAAGCCGCAAAAAGAGTCCTGCCGATTCCTTGCGGGACGAGAATATACCGCTAGGCTACCGCAAAAAAATTGCCATTCTCCTGAAAAAAGCCGCATATGCCGATTGCGTCAATGTGGATGGCACATACTTGCCGATAAACAGGCAAAGTTTCCTGAACTATTTCCTGTCGCACTATTGTGAGGAGGATATTGGGATTGAAGATTTTTACAAAAAGTATGCCGTATTCCTTTTCATGCTAGATTGTGACAAGGACGAGAGGGTTACCCTGACGGCGCGTTATGGGGAAGTGGCACTGAGCAGAAGCCCCTGCACGTTGTGGAAGCAGGGAAAAATCTTTCGTTTTTACGACACGCGAGACGTCGATGCCAAGGTGCTGCTGCGAGATTTTCATTTTGAGGAGCTGGCTGGCAGAGATGTCGAGATTGGGACGCAGTATTTCCTTGACAGGTATCCCGATGTGGCGGAGGAATACGGCCTGAAGGATGCCTATGAGCTGCACAATCTTCTGAAAAAAATAGTAAGCCATGCCGCAGCAAAGGAAATGCGTATGTCCGTATGCAGGATGCCAATTCTGGCTTTTGGGAATGCGAACCGGGAGCGGCAAGTGCTTGGAGCCTTGCGGGAACTTGGTGAAGCGACAAAAGAAGAATTTGCTTCGTACTATGGAGAGCAATATGGAATTCCGAAGTCAACTTTTTTCGCCAATTATGCTTGTTTTGCAAAAAAATATTTACAAGGTGATACTTATTCTATTGCCGTTCAGAAAGCATCTGAAGAAGACCTAAAAAATTTATCCATGGCATTGACACAGCCGTATTATAGCCTTTTGATGGCAAAAGAGATATTTAATGCTGTGTGCCCTGATTCCCCGGATATTTTAAACCGCTATAATTTGGATAAACTGGGGTATGTAGCAAATGACCAAACGATTTATAAAAAAGATTTTTCAAGCTTCAGAGAAGCGTTCATCTATACTGCCAACAAACGCGGAATAATTGAGTTTACTGAAGCGGACACGAACATCAGGACATGGTGGATTTGGCCTATGCAACAGAAGTTACAGGCCATAGAATTTGCACCAAACCATTTTATTATGCTTAGTCGTTTGGAGAAGGAAGGATGGACGAAAGAAAGACTTGTGTCAGTTGCCTATGAGGTCAAAGCCGCTATGGAAGAATCCTATTTTACAATTTCTTATTTTCGTGCTAAAGGCGGAAAGACGTCTGTTGATTGCTTGGGATTCGATGATTATTTTCTGATGTCGATTTTGAGATTCAGCGGAGCATTCCAATCATTAAGGCACGGAAACACAAGACTGTTTTACAGTGGCGCAGACACAATATCGATGGAAGGATTTATTGCGGATGTCATGGAGCATGAGGTATCGATTGATATTGATGATTTTATGGATATGCTCCGTGAAGAATATGGTATGGAATATAAGGATAACCATGTGGTGATAGAAATCGCTGCGGAAAGAGAGAACGATTTGTACTATAATAGCATTATGCATAAACTGTATCGTGATTACGATGCGTATTTTCAGGAGGTTTGACAGATGAACCTATTGACAGACGAAGTTAGCGGATTGGTTGAGAGAACGGAAATGACCCGCAAGCTGACGATTGCTGGGAAAACGAAACCCTATCCAGTATATCGTGTGCGCCTGGACGCACTCTTTTATAATGACCAGAACGACCGTATTGCAACATGGCTGGAAGAATATCGCTCTGAACACAACGGACAGGATATCAGCCGGGATGATATTGAAGCGTATAACGATCAAATCGAGAAATTCATCGTTGCCAGCAATCCAGAAAAAATTGAACAGACAGAAAACAACATCAAATTGGTTGATCAACGTGAAGCGGGCATTACCTTAAGCGATGGACGCGTCGTGGATGGGAACCGCAGGTTCACCTGCTTGCGCAGACTTAACCGTAAGAATCCTGCAAAATTTGGTTTTTTCGAGACTGTAATCCTGACCGAGAACATGGAACGTGATGCCAAGCATATCAAGATGCTTGAGCTGATGGTTCAGCATGGCGAAGAGGCACGTGTCGATTACGATCCAATCGATCGTCTGGCGGGCTTGTATAATGATGTCGTAAGGAACAAACTGCTGACGGCGGACGAATATGCAAAAAGCATCAACCAGCCGCTCAAGGAGGTCAACAAAGACCTTGAAATAGCGCAATTAATGGTGGAGTATCTTGATTTCATCCAGCACCCATTTCAGTTCTATATTGCCAGAAAAGAGAAGCTGGATGGTCCTTTGCGAGAAATATATCCAATCATCAAGAGTGAAAAAGACGAGGATGAGCAGGAAGACGTGAAACAAATCATATTCTCGAATTTAGCCTTGGCCCCCAAAGCTGACATGACGAGATATATGCGCAAAATCAAAAAAATATTGAAAGATAAACGTCAGCGAAGAGAATTCGTCGAAAAGCAGATGGATATCGCGGAAACAGTCGCAGATCAAATCAGTGACAGCAAAGATGCGCAAGAGAAAGTTCGCTTTGAAAAACTGGAAAGCATGAAACGCGAATCCGCTCTTGCCAGAGAGGCGCTGCAGACAACGGACAAATACGACGAACGTATTCGTGCAACAGCGAACCGAGAACAGGCCGCTCATGTCTTGGACAAAGCGATTGATGCGATTGCAGAGCTGGACACGAATATATTTTCCAAATTGTCCGAAACGCAACTTCAGGACATACGCGGAAAGGCAGATGAGCTGATAGAACTCCTTAACGATTTAAAGGGGAAAGCAGATGTTCACTGACCTCCAGTTTGACTCGTTTTATACCACTGAAGACGATGTCGTTGAATCGTTTTTCAATCCAGTGTTAATGGAGGCGGTAAGCTATGACCGTGCCAGTGCTTATTTTTCTGCGAGAGCCTTGGCAATCTATGCAACAGGCGTGGAATATTTTGCAGGCATGGGACATAAATATCGATTGGTAGTTTCAAAGGAGATACCCGAGGAAGAACTCGAAGAAATTCGGGTTGGCTATGCCGTGAGGAGCCGTGTCAGACAGGAATTGCTGGAATCTCTGCAGACAGATGGCAACATATTCCTTGAAAAAGGCTTGTCGAATCTGGCGCGGCTGATTGCAATGGGATGCCTTGATATAAAAGTTGCCTTTACCAGGGAGGGGATATTCCACGACAAATTCGGCATACTGTCTGATGCTGCAGGGAACCGCATAAAGTTTACCGGATCTAATAATGAAACCGTTGCGGCAATGCGACAAAATCATGAATCGTTTAGCGTAGTATGCAGTTGGTTGGACAAGAATGGATTTTATACGCGCGGCATCAATAAGAGCCAACGCATTTTTGATGCATATTGGAAGGGCGGTTATGGTGACGTTGTCGTACGAGAGATTGATGACGTGGTATTGCAAGAAATAATGAGGCACGACAAGGGAATAATGATAAAAGAAGACATCCTTTTGCTGGAGAATGCTTGCATTCTTGATTTTGATAATGGACGATTGATTTTGCATATGAATCTTGGCGATGGCGGAAAGTATCTGCTCGACCGGGGCTTTGTCAGGACTAGGCTGCGCAAGTATATAAAAAGCACAAAGCCTGGGATGATTTATTTCAAAGACGGCCTTACCTATATTGACTACAAAAAGATTGACAGCATATTGAATATGAAAATTCCACGTTTAGATTACGGCTATCGTTATGCCATGACCAATCGGCTCCGTGAATTCATCGAAAGCCAGGAGATTCATATTCAAAAACGCTCTACGTTGGGGATAGACATCAAACGGCACGACAAGAGAATGCTGCCCAAATTCCAACAGTTCAGGGAAATTGTCAGTTCCTCTTTAGAAAGGCGGTTAGAAAGCCGCCAGATGTGGGATGCATTTTTCATGACAATGATGATAAAGAGCGGGAATTTTTCAGTCCCCGGCTCTGGCAAGACATCATCGGTGCTTGGTATGTTCGCTTTTTTGCAAGAGCAAGTTGGCATGAAACGCATTCTCGTCGTTTGCCCGAAAAATGCATTTGGATCCTGGCAACACGAATTTCGTGCTTGCTTTGGCAAAAAGCAGCAATTAAGAGTGTTCAACTTGCATGATAACGCTTGGGAGGATAGGGAACAAAAGCAACTTTCTCTTCGTCACCATTATGAAGAATACAATCTTTTCCTGTTCAATTATGAAAGCCTGGCAAACTGGGAACAAGATTTACGAGATTTGGTATCCAGGCAAGACACCATGCTGGTTTTCGATGAAGTCCACAAAATCAAAGGAATCAATGGAAAACGAGCCGAATCCGCGTTATATATAGCGCAAGTTGCTCATTATGTCACGGTAATGACGGGAACGCCTATCCCTAACGGGTATGTGGACATCTATAATATGCTTCACCTGATGTTTCCAAATGAATATCGAGCATTCTTTGGGTATCGCCAAAGTGAGTTGAAAAATCCGACAGAAACAGAAAAAGAGGATATCAATCGCAAACTGAAACCTTTCTACTGCAGGACAACGAAAGAGCAGCTCGAAGTTCCTCCAGCAAATCCGGATATAGAATGCAATGTGCAAGCGAGCAATATAGAGAATAGGCTATTCTATATACTAAAAGAAGCCTATCACCGAAGCAACAGGCTTCTTTGGTTTATTCGTGTGCTGCAACTGGAATCGAATCCCAGAATGCTTCTGGACAGTATCGACGCATCAGATTTGATGGAAATCCTTGATTTTGAAGCAGAAGACATCGGGGATATTGATTTCAAGGATTATTCAACAGAAGTTAGCGAACTTGTCAGTAAATGCCCTAAAATATCCACTAAAATGGATGCCTGCCTTCGCAAATTGGTGAGGCTTGTGGCTGATGGAAAGAAAGCGATTTGCTGGTGTATCTTTCGCCGCTCAATCAGAGAGGTCAAAGAAGAATTGCTGCATCGTGGAATCCGCGCTGAATCCATAGATGGATGTACCGAGATGGATACGCGTGAAAATGTTCTGAATGACTTTCATGGTAGCAGGTTGGATGTTTTAGTTACCAATCCTCACACGCTTGCGGAATCAGTGTCGCTCCATGATGTATGCCATGATGCGGTATATCTGGAATATAGCTACAACCTCGTTCATATGCTGCAATCAAAAGACCGTATTCATCGTTTGGGTCTTCCTGCCGGCCAATATACACAATACTATTACATGATGGAGGCGTTTGATTTCCAAGGAAACATGGTGTCTCTTGACCAAACAGTTTATCAGCGTCTCGAAGAGAAGAACAGGCTTATGCTTGATGCCATTAACGACGAGAGAATGGAGCAAACCACGACGGATGACGAAGATCTCGCCATGATTTTTGCAGAAATCTTCGGGATGGATGCATAAAGATTAGCGAAAAGGTGTCATTGGGTACCCGCTATTTTTAGATGGGATTTGCAGCAGATCACTAAAAGAGTCGCAATGATTCCTCTTTTTGACAATCAACGTGGATTAATCGTAGCGAAGCCAACAGGCTGGCTTCTTCGGTGTCCAGTGCATCTAAAATATCTTTTTGTTGATGGCTCGTCAACTGCTCCTTGATTTGGCGCAAGTGCGCATGACGATAGTAGACATTGCGAAGTTGCTTATAAGATTCCTCTGCGGCTAAACTACAGGTATCAATGTTGGGCAAATCATCCACAACGACAGAAGCTGGATTACTAGTGGCAAGTGTTGTTTGCATAATCCCGTTTTTCTTGCGAAAATCGTCTAGCAACGCGAAGGTCTCCACATAGGAATTTTTTAATCGCTTTTCCTGCCAGAATGCGGTTTAACGTCACTCCCATAACAGTAACGCATCCTGTCACAAGCGCATTTCCCATGCAAAAATACCGAAACCGTTTGCTCATTCCAGTATTTGTCCAGCCCTTTTTGAATCCCTGTATAGCTTCCGCTTCCTCTGGCGTCAGCAAGCGCAACTCATTGCGGTCGATATCGCAGATGACATGGGTGCTGCGATTTGTTGTCGCCTCGCTCGTCAGCATGGTGCGTGCTGGCCTGTCGATGGGGTCTGGAAAAGCGATTGGCCTTTCCGAATACATATATTGATGACCATTTGCCGATTTGCGTAGAATATGCTTCGGTCCCTTTTGATAATCCCATTTTGATAAATCGTTGCCAAGGAAAAACTCATCCGGGACGTTTCTGTCCATAATACTCCTCAGGACTGTATGCTTCCCGTGATAGTTTGGTACGATTTTTGTCGTCCCCCAAATACCCTCTCTCATATACCCGCTGGTCTCGAAGGGAAAGCGAAAATAATCGCTTATTTGCTTTAAGGGACCACTGATTCATTCGGCACGCCGTCTTCACGCGTCTGCGTTGTCCTCCCGTCGTCGACAAATCCTCAGCGTAGCCCGCTACGCCTCCGGTTTGTCTCCTAGGGAGATACAGCGCATCCGCGTAAATCCGGAGCACCTCATTTAATCAGCGGTTCCTTAAGGAACCACTGATTAATAGGCATGTATCGAATACACACCTATTACTATATACAACTACGCGATAATTAGACCCAATTATCGCGAAAATACGTCTCCATATCCCTTCAAATGCCCTTTCGAATAGGAATTTCCTGTCCAAAAGGCGCACTTATCCACAGGTAGCGAACTCTCGACCGCGCCCGCTCATGCTGCACAAGTACAAATTCGCAGACGCAAACAAGATCATGAACATGTCATGATTTTTCGCGAGCCCATAATACCAGCTTACAGGGGGAGGCAGGGTTATGCAGGGTAGGAAAAAGGTCGTGGGGCTCGTGGCTTTGCTCGCGCTGTTGGGGGCGGCGCTCTACGCGTATCAAGCGCATGAGACGGCAGGCGGCGGTGCGGGCGCTCGCGGGCTGGTGTTCCGCAAGCGTAGCTGAGGAAAATTTACGGTTAAGGAAGCGTTGGATTAATCAGTGATTCCTTAAGACGCGAAAGCGTGCAGTCGATAAATAAAGAAAGGAGTCGTTTTTGGCAATGGACACGGGGGTTATCTTGATATGGCAATGGTCATCATGCACAATATGGCGGCGGCAGAGACGCTCCATACGCTCAATAAAAATTCGTCGCAGCTGGTGAAAGATCTGAAGAAAGTCGCAAGTGGCCGGAAAATCGGCGGTGCCGGTGACGACGCGTCGGCGTACGCGATCTCCGAGCGCATGCGCGTGCAGATCCGCGGCCTCGATCAGGCGAAGGCGAACGCGCAGAACGCGAGCAGCCTCATGCGGACAGCGGAGGGCGCGGTGCAGTCGACCATCGATGTCTTGCGCACGATCAAGGAGAAGGCGCTCGATGCAGCAAACGACCACAACAGCGACGCCGACCGCGCAACGATCCAGCGCGAGATCGACCAGCAGATCGATCAGGTCGATGAGAACGCGAGCATCCAGTTCAACGGGCGCTATCTCTTCGACGGTAGCGCGGATCGCGCGGATACGGCGCAGGATACCATCATCAAGGCGCTCCACACGGAGTGGATCCCGAACTCGCTCTCGCTCATCGAGCAGTCGTACGGCATCCGGTTCAACGAGGCGAATACGAAGCCGAAGGAGATGGACGTGATCCTGAAGCATGAGGCGGCGGGCAGCGCGCAGGCGGACGCGCTCGCGTACGTGAGCAGCTCGTATGTCGGGAGTCATACGACCGGTCTCACGCTGACGGTGAACCTGAACTACTATGACAGCAGCACGGCGAAGCTCGACACGACGAACGTCAACGGCAAGTCGTCGAGCGCGAGCGCCATCTACCTCGACCGCGTGCTCGCGCATGAGCTCACGCATGCCGTGATGTCGGCGAATATCGATGATTTCGCCGACATGCCGCTCTATATCGTCGAGGGCATGGCGGAGCTCACGCAGGGCGCGGACGATACGCGCACGCAGACGCTGCGGAGCATGGACGCGGCGGCCTATCAGGGACTTTTCGCGAACGGCAGCGGCACGAATACTCAGCAGCCCTATGCCGGCGGGTTCGCGTTCCTGCGCTACGTGGAGAAAAAGGGCGGCGAGGGCTCGATGGCGCGCTTCATGACGGCGCTCATGAATGGCGGCGGCAAGAGCCTCGAGACGGCGATCGGCGCGGCGGTGCCGGGCGCGACGCTCAAGGGGCTGCAGGATGCCTTCGTCGCGGATCGGACCGCGTATGCGAATGCCGACGCGTTCTACAAGGAGTGCTGCGGCATCGACCTCGACAATGACGATACGGGTGCGGCGACCGGCTACGACGCGGGCGGCAGCCGCGAGCAGAAGACGAGCGAGGACATCGTGCCTGAGGGCGGTTCGGCCGCGTTCTGGTACTTTCCGGACAGCGACACGACGATGTACGACGGCGGTCTCACCGTGCATTGGCCGACGTTCAGCCGCCACACGAGCCTGATGTTCCAGCTCGGCACGCGCGCGAATCAGAACATCGGCGTGGCGCTCTCGGACATCCACGCACGCGCGATGGGGCTTGCAGACGATGAGGGTGGCAAGCTCAGCGTCAAGACCGTCGATCAGGCGAAGACCTCCCTCACGCTCATCGACAACTCCCTGCGCAAGGCGCTCGACCAGATCACGACCATCGGCGCGATCGAGAGCCGTCTCGGCATGACGGCGGACAATCTCATCACGTCGAGCCGGAACACGCAGGCCTCTGAGTCGGCCATCCGCGACGCGGATATGGCGAAGGAGATGACCGCCTACACGAAGCACAGCATCCTCCTGCAGGCGGCGCAGTCGATGCTCGCCCAGGCGAACCAGAACGGTAGCAGTGTCCTGAGCTTGCTGCAGTAAGCAGCCTCCTTGTGTTGGGAATGCTGGGAGAAAGATAAAGAGTTTCTTGTTTTGTCAGGGGCGAGAGCTGCCCGCAGGGAATCGGTGCAGACCGAGGAACTGCAGGCAGCTCTTTTTGCATGCAGTATGAGGCGCTCTGGCCGCTGGGTTGAAAAAACATAGCGCCTATCGTATACTAGGAATCATACGAATGCGGGGAAAGGAGCGGTCATGGTGCGGATTGTCGTTGTCGGGGCGGGGAAGCTCGGGTACAGCATTGCGGAGCTTTTGTCGAAGGAGGCGTTCGATGTCGTCGTGGTCGATCAGGATGCCGACCAGCTCGAGGGGCCGAAGAATACGCTCGATGTGCTCACGATCCATGCGAACGGCGCGAGCCCCATCACGATGAACGAGCCGGACATCCGCGGCGCGGATATCCTCATCGCGGTGACGGCGAGCGACGAGGTGAACATGGTCGCCTGCATCCTCGCGAAGAAGCACGGCATCGCGCATACGATCGCGCGCATCCGCGATATGCAGTTCATGGGCGAGGCCAAGGAGTATCTCAAGGAGAATTTCGATATCGATCTCATGCTGAATCCGGAGCTCATCACGGCGGCGGAGATCAACCGCATCCTCATGACGCCGGCAGCGCTCAATGTCGAGGATTTCGCGCATGGGAAGGTGCGGCTGTTCGAGACGCGCGTGCGGCGGAGCTCGCCTTTTGCGCGGCGGCAGCTCCGCGATATCGAGCTGCCGCCGGGCGTGCTCGCGGGGATGATTTTCCGCGACCACCGCATGATCATCCCGCACGGCGACGATTATCTGCTGCCACATGACAATGCGTATTTCATCGGCATCCCGGAGCAGATCGAGAAGTTCAGCCAGAATTTCGTGCAGCGCGACGCGCGGCGCATCCACCGCGTGATGGTCATCGGCGCGGGACGCGCGGGGCGTGCGCTCGCGACGATGCTCGACGGGCAGGGCGTCGAGGTGAAGGTCATCGACAAGCAGCACGAGCGCTGCCAGCGCATGGCGGAAAAGCTCAGGAACGGCATCGCCATCTGCGGCGACGGCACGGATATCGATCTCTTGCTCGAGGAGGGCGTGGCGGAGGCGGATGTCGTTGTCTGCCTCACGGAGGACGACAAGCTGAACCTCATGCTCGCGCTGCTCGCGAAGCATCTCGGCGCGGACAAGACGGTCGTGCGCGTCGCGCGCAATGAGTATGTCGATCTCATGGAGAAGGTGGGCGTCGATGTCGTGCTCTCGGCGCGGCTGCTCTCGGCGAGCGAGGTGCTCGCGTTCGCGCGGCGCGGCGGCGTCGTGTCGGTGTCGCTGCTCGAGGGGGCGAAGGCGGAGGCGGTCGAGGTCATCATGCAGGAGGGGGCGCCCGCGGCGGGCAAGCCGCTCATGCAGGCCAAGCTGCCGCGCGAGTGCCTCGTCTGCGCCTACGTGCGGGACGGCGCGGCGGTCATCCCGAACGGCGAGTCCGTGCTGCTGCCCGGCGACCGCGTGATCCTCTTCGTGCAGACACAGTTCGCGAAGAAAGTCATGAGGTGTTTCAAAGGAAAAGAATAGGGGGCGAGGCGCAGGACGGCAGGCCGCGTGCGACTCACTCCGCGCTTCGCTCTCGTCGGCTGCATTGCGCCCCCAAGAAGCAAGCCCGGAGGGCGCAGCTGATTGGAATGGGCGCAAGTACGCCTAGTCGCGCTTAGCGCGACCGGCGCGGGATAGGCGCTCGTTGAGCCTCCGAATAAGTTCCGCGCTGCGTTCGCTGCCCGGCACCAACCGCCCCGCTGCCGACGGGGGAGGCGGGAAAGAAAGTACGCGGGGTTGTTCGAGGCGGGAGGTTGTTCGAGGCGAGTGAAGCAACGATGGTTTGTTCGTGGCGGGAGATTGTTTGAGGCGGTTTTATCGACCTTCTCCTCAGGAGAAGGTGCCGAGCGTAGCGATGGCGGAAGAGGTGTCTGCCTCGAAGCTACGGAGATGTCTTGATGAGGTTGCAGCCCGAGGGGATAGGAGAGACGCATTGTCTGTGTTGGTACGATGTGTGCGAACGATCGTATGCGGACGGCTGATATGAGCGTGAGCCGGTTGTTTCGATGGGATGGCCGGAGCGGCGATGATTGCGAGGTGGGTTTGTGCGGCAGGGGTATGAGATTTTCTGGTATCTGATGAGCCGTCTGTCCCTGGCGCTGGCGGCTGCGCTTTTGCCGCCGCTCGCGCTTTCGCCGCGGGATGCGCTGGCGGTGGGCTCCGGAGTGCGGGGCGTGCTGGCGTTTGCGGGGAAGGGCGAGGCCGTCGCGGCGCAGGGCGAGGGGCTCGTCATGTTCGGCGTGCCGCTGCTCGTGGCGCTCGGCTCGGGGGCGCTTTTTTGCTGGCTGGGGCGCGCGCATCGGCGGCCGCTGCGGCTCGGGGAGGGCGCTTGTTTCGCGGTGCTCGCGTGGCTGTATCTCGCAGCGGTCGGCGCGCTGCCTTTTGTGCTTTCGGGGCGTCTCGCGCCGCTCGCGGCGTTTTTCGAGAGCATGGCGGCGTTCACGGCGACGGGGCTTTCCTGTTTCCCCGCGGCGGAGGCGCTGCCGCCGTCGCTCCTGCTCTGGCATGGGCTGATGAGTTGGCTCGGCGGGCTGACGTTCGTCGTGATGCTCGTGACGGTGCTGCCGCAGGTGAGCGGCTGCTTCGGCATCACGCTGACGGCTCGGCAGAGCGTCGCGTTCAGTCCTGTCTGGCGGCGCATGCATCTCGCGCTCTGGCGCGGGCTTTTCGTCTACGGCGGTTTGACGGCGCTCTTTTTCGCGGTGCTCGCGCTCCTGGGGCTCACGCCGTTTGAGGCGCTGCTGCTCGCGATGCTCACGATCTCGACGGCGGGGAGCAGTCTGACGGCGGCGTTCCAGCCGTACGACAGCCCGGCGCTCGAGGTGGCGGGCTGCCTGATGATGCTCGTGACGGGCGGGAATTTCCTCCTCTACTGGAAGGCGATCTCGCGGCGCAGCCTGGGCCTGCTCGTGCGCGATGCGGAGCTGCGGGCGGCGCTCGTGATCGCGGCGGCTTCGGGGCTGCTCATCGGCGCGCATCTTTTCCTCACGCAGACGTATGCGGCGGGGGAGGCGCTGCGGCACGGGCTGTTTCAGGCGGTGTCGTTTTTCACGACGGTGGGGTTTTCGTCGACGGCAGTGGCGGGGTGGCCGGATTTTGACCGGTATCTCTTGTTCCTGCTCGCGTTCACGGGGGCGTGTCTCGGCTCGCCGGCGGGCGGGCTCAAGACGGTGCGGCTGCTCGTGCTCGGCCGCATGACGGCAGAGGAGCTGCGGCGGACGCTGCATCCGCACATGGTGGTCTGCGTGCGGCTCGACGGGCTGCCGGTGCCGGACAAGGTGGTGGGGCGGCTGCTCGCGCTCTTCTTCCTCACGGTGGTGGTGCTGCTCTCCGGGACGCTCGCAGTGGCGGCGTCGGGGGTGCCGGTGCTCTCCGCGCTCGGCCTCGCGGCGGGGTGTCTCACGAGTACGGGGCATACGGCAGCGCTGTTCGGTTTCACGGATCTTGCAGGGCTATCGGTGCTCGGGAAGTCTGTCTGCATCGGTCTGATGCTTCTGGGGCGCGTGGAGATTTTTTCCGCGCTGCTCTTCGCGTGCTTCGTCGGGGAGCGGCTGCGGCGGCGCTGGTAAGGTTTGGCGGAAAGGAGGCGCGGGATGGATCTGCGCGTTGTCTTTTACGTGCTCGCGCGGCTGACACTCGCGGTGGCGGGGGTGCTCGTCCTCCCGTGCGCGCTTGCGCTTTTCTGGGGCGAGGGGGAGGCGCTGCGCGCGTTCGGCCTGACGTTCGGCCTCGCGCTCGCGCTCTTTTGCGTGCTCGTCACGCACGCGCGGCGCGAGGTGCGCGCGATCACGATGCGCGAGGGCATCGCGATCACGGGGCTCGGCTGGTGCATCGGCGCGGGGCTCGGGATGCTGCCGTATGTGCTCGGCGGCTGCCTCGGCTTCCTCGATGGGTTTTTCGAGAGCCTGTCGGGCTTCACGGGGACGGGCGCGACGGTCATCACCTCGCTTTCGGAGATGCCGCGAAGCCTGCTTTTCTGGCGCAGCATGACGCATTGGTTCGGCGGGCTCGGCATCATCGTCATCTTCATCGCGCTGCTGCCGCAGGCGGGGCAGAGCACGGTTTACATGTACAACGCGGAGACGACGGGCCCGACGCATGACCGCGTGATGCCGCGCCTGCAGTCGATGACGGGCGCGCTGTTCCGCCTCTATGCGGGGCTGACGCTCACGGCGGCCGTCATCTACTGGCTCTGCGGCATGGACGCGGTGACGGCGGCGAACCACGCGCTCTCGACGCTCGGCACGGGCGGCTTCTCGACGTACGACGCGAACGCGATGGCGTTTGACAGCGTCTGGATCGAGGGCTGGATGTCGCTTTTCATGGTGATCGCGGGCGGCAATTTCGCGCTCTATTACAAGGTGTGGAAAAAGGGCGCGGGCGCGCTGCGGCGCAATACGGAGTTCCGGGTGTATCTCGCCATCCTCGCATGCGCCGCGCTGCTCGTGACGGCGAACCTCGTGCTCGCGGGCGGCGAGCCGCTGCCGCAGGCGGCGCGCTACGCGGTGTTCCAGGTGGCGTCGCTCGCGACGACGGGGTTCGTGACGGCGGACTTCGACCGCTGGCCTGCACTCTCGAAGGGCGTGCTGCTGACGCTCATGGTCATCGGCGGCTGCGCAGGCTCGACGGCGAGCGGGCTCAAGGTGAGCCGCGTCGTCCTGCTCGCGAAGAGCAGCGCGAATGTCTTTCTCGCGAAACTCCATCCGCGCGCGCTGCACGTCGTGCGGCTGAACGGCCATACGGTGCCGGTCTCCGTCCTCCACCGCGTCGGGCATTTTTTCTTCCTCTACATTATGGCGATCGCGCTCTTCGCGCTCGCGTTCACGGCGTTCGGCGTGCCGATCTTCGACGCGGTCGGCATCAGCGTCACGACGCTCGGCAACGTCGGCCCGGCGTTCGGCATCGCGGGCGCGACCTGCACGTTCGCGCCGCTACCCGCGGGCATGAAGGCGCTGCTCTGCTTCGAGATGCTGCTCGGCCGGCTCGAGATCTTCACGCTGTTCGCGATGCTCCAGCCCGCTTTTTGGCGAACGAAGCATCCGTGGTGAGGCGGCGCAGAAAATGACGCATTGACTGAAATTTTTTCAAAAAAAGCAGCAGGATTTCTCCTGTTAGGGGAGAATTATTCCAGTATACGGAAGGGCGGCGTGCTTCGGACGAACGCCTTCATGGGCGCGGATGCCGCGCGCATCGGGGCAGGTCTGCGTTGGTGGGATGACGCCTGTGCTGTGCCTCGCCGGTGGCTCGCGGGCTGTGCGGCCTGATGCCGCTCCTGGCGATGCGATGGGACATGGCATTTGATCCGGGTTTTGGTATGATTTGTGTAAGAGAGTAAGGGAGTGTTTTTATGGGCTGGATGGACAATCTGAAGGTCGTATTCAAGATGGCAGTCCTCGGCGTCATCGCGGTGGCCGGGCTGCTCGGTGTGAGCATCGCGGGCTATCTCGGCCTGAATACGGTGCGCGGCGATCTCAACACGATGTATGAGTCGAGCGTCAAGGGCATCGACTACGCGGGCTCGGCGATGAGCGGCATGCGCTATGCGCAGGGCATGGTCATCATCATGACGACGTGCCGTGATGATCCCGCGCGTCTGCAGGAGCTGAACCAGAAATATCAGGCGGGCGCGAAGCAGGTCGACGACGCGATCGCGGGCTACAATGCCATTGATGTCGACGACGATGAGAGCAACTCGCTCATGGAGGACGTCGAGAGCGAGTGGAAGAACGTCCATGCGACATTCGACCAGGTGGCGAAGCTCTCGCTCGAGGGGAAATACGACGAGGCGATTGGTCTTTACAGCAATACCGGCGCGAAGCAGGCGGCCGCGATGGGCAAGAAACTCATCGCGCTCACGCAGGATGAGCACCAGGGCGCCGTCGAGCTCAAGGCGAATACCGATCAGGAGGTCAGCGCTGTCATCCGCAATATCGTCATCATCGTGCTCGTCGTGCTCGTGATCCTCATCGCGGCGTGCATCATCACGACGAAGAAGATCACGGAGTCGCTTGAAAAGGTGAACGCGGCCTGCAAGAAGATGCAGGACGGCGACTTCCGCGATACGGGCGCGTCCATCACGCGCGGCGATGAGTTCGGCGATATGATGCGCGGCTTCGCCGAGATGCGCAAGACCGTGCGCGCGCTCATGAAGAAGACGAACGAGACGGTGCAGCAGCTCGCGGCCTCCTCAGAGGAGCTCACGGCGAGCGCGCATCAGAGCGCGCAGGCGTCCGATCAGGTCGCGCAGTCGGTGACGAACGCGGCGCAGGCCTCGGCGGAGCAGCAGCAGTACGTTGCGGAGTCTCAGGACAGCGTTGCCGAGACGCTCGACTCCTTGAACCGTCTCGGCAGCACGGCGGATGCCGTGTCGGAGGACGCGGGCACGGCGTACACGCGCGCCGTAGACGGCGGCAAGCGCGTCGAGGATGCCGTCGCGGACATCGAGAGTGTCGAGAAGGTCGTCAACAGCTCGCGCGATACGGTCGATAAGCTCGGCAAGAGCTCGCAGGAGATCGGCACGATCGTCGAGACGATCTCGAGCATTGCCGAGCAGACGAATCTGCTCGCGCTCAACGCGGCCATCGAGGCGGCGCGCGCGGGCGAGCACGGCCGCGGCTTCGCCGTCGTCGCCGACGAGGTGCGCAAGCTCGCGGAGGCCTCGCAGGAGGCGGCGCAGCAGATCACGGATCTCATCACGGGCATCCAGGCCGATACCGAGGCAGCCGTCGCCTCCATGCAGTCCGGCAGCCAGGCCGTGCAGGAGGGCACGGCGGCGGTCGCGCAGCTCAAGGAGACATTCGGCGAGATCCGCGGCGCGGCGGAGAGCGTCGCGAACCGCGCGCAGACCATGGTGAGCGAGCTCCGTCAGGTCGGCGCGCAGACCGGCGTCGTCCAGGAGAAGACGAAAAATATCGCGGGCAACGGCGGCAAGGTCGTCAACGAGATGGAGAGCGTCTCGGCTGCGAGCGAGGAGCAGAGCGCGTCGGCAGGCGAGATCGCCACGGCGAGCGACAGCCTCGCGCAGCTCGCGCAGGAGCTCTCGGAGTCGCTGCAGAAATTCAAATATTGATCGATGCATCGAAAGGCGCTTTCGCTGCCTCTGCCCTCCGGAGCAGGCGCGGCGGGCGCCTTTTTGTACTAGGCGGTGAGAGATTTTCCCTTGCAAACTTCTTTGCCGCGTGATATAATTTTCTAGTCGCGAAAGCGACAGAAGAAACTCTGCCCTCTCTACGGGGGAGGGCCAAAGACCGAAGAGGAGGTGATTTCGTGAGAAAGTACGAAGTCGTATTTATCGTGAAACCGCTGGAGGAAGAGGCTGTGAACGCTGTCATCGACAAGTTCAGCAAGCTCATCACCGACAATGGCGGCACGATTGACAAGGAAGACCGTTGGGGCAAGAAGCGTCTTGCCTATGAGATCAAGGACAACACCGAGGGTTTCTACGATCTGTTCTATGTGACGGCTGAGCCGGCATGCATGAAGGAGTGCGACCGTGTCATGAAGATTACGGACGAGCTCCTCAAGCACATGATCGTGAGAGCTGACGAGGACTGATATTGAAGGTCTGGGAGGATTTGCCATGAACAAGGTTATCTTAGCCGGGCGTCTGACGCGTGACCCGGAGGTTCGTTACACGCAGAGCGGCAAGGCCGTCGCATCGTTTACGCTTGCGGTGGATCGTCGCTTCGGCCGCAGGAATGCGGAGGCGAACGGCCAGCCGACGGCGGATTTCATCCCCATCGTCGTCTGGGAGCGCCTCGCGGAAGTCTGCGGAAACAACCTCATCAAGGGCAGCCAGGTGCTCGTCGAGGGGCGGATGCAGGTCCGCTCGTACGACGCACAGGATGGCAGCAAGCGCTATGTGACGGAAGTCGTCGCGAATGAGGTCGAGTTCATGGGCTCGCGCCCGCAGCGCGAGGGCGGCGCGCCGATGCCGCAGGGCGGCTATCAGCAGAACGCTGCGCCGCAGCAGCAGGCGCCGCAGGCAAACAACTCCTTCGGACCGTCCATCCCTGATGAAGAAATCCCGTTTTGATTGGAGGGAAACAGATTGATGAGACGTGACAGAGGCAGAAGGCCCCGCAGGAAGGTCTGCACGTTCTGCGTGGACAAGGTCGAGCATATCGATTACAAGGACGTGGCAAAGCTGCGCCGCTTCATTACGGAGCGCGGCAAGATCCTGCCGCGCCGTATCTCGGGCAACTGCGCGAAGCACCAGCGCCAGGTGACGGTCGCCATCAAGCGCGCGCGCAACATCGCACTCTTGCCGTTCACGGCGGAATAAGGATATGAGAGGCTCAGGTCGGGCATTGCCCGCCGGGCCTCTTTTTTATGGAAGCGCTGAATGAATCAGTGATTCCTTACGGAAAGGATGTTTTCTTTGCGTGCAAAGTTCCTTGCACTCCTCGCGTGGCTTGCGCAGCCGGAACGGCTGAAGCTCCGGCTGTTCCTCGAGGGGAATCTCATCGGCGTGCTCACGGGGCTCGTCGTGGCGGCGTTCCGCTATTTGCTCGTATGCTCGGAGGAGATCCTGCCGCGGCTCTACGCGTGGCTCGCGCAGGCACCGTGGGAGTTTACGGCGCTCTGGCTGCTCGCGCTCGCGGGCATCGGCTATATCATCTACCGCATCCTCGAGGCGGAGCCGATGACGTCCGGCTCGGGCATCCCGCAGATCGAGGGCATCCTCGCGGGCGAGATGCAGATGAACTGGGCGCGCGTGCTCGTGCTGAAATTCGCGGGCGCGGTGCTCGGCATCGGCGCGGGACTGTCGCTCGGACGCGAGGGGCCGAGCGTGCAGCTTGGCGCGTGCCTCGGCCAGGGCGTCGGCAGGCTCGCGCGCCGCGCGCCGGGCGAGGACCGCTATCTCCTGACGGCGGGCGCGGGCGCTGGCCTTGCGGCGGCGTTCAACGCGCCGCTCGCGGGCGTGATTTTCTGCCTCGAGGAGCTCACGAAGGATTTTTCGCCGCTCGTGCTCATGGGCGCGGTGGCCGCGTCGGTGACGGCGACGACGGTGACGCAGGAGTTCTTCGGCCTCGCGCCGGTCTTTCACATGGGCGAGGTGCCCGTGGTGGCGACGGGGGCGTTCTTCCTGCCGCTCGTCCTGCTCGGCGCGTTCGTCGGCGTGCTCTCGCTCGCGTTTAATCGCACGCTCACGGCCTCGCTCGACGGCTTTCAGCGCCTGTCGCTGCCGGAGCGGGCGAAGCCTGTGGTGCCGCTTTTTGCCTCGTGCGCGGCGGGCTTTTTTCTGCCGCAGATTCTCGGCGGCGGCAGCCCGCTCGTCGACAGCCTCGTGCGGGAGGACTACGGCCTGCTCTTCCTCCTCGTGCTTTTCCTTGGGAAGTTCTTCTTCACGATGCTCTGTTTCGGCTCGGGCGTGCCGGGCGGCATCTTCCTGCCGATGCTCGTGCTCGGCGCGCTCGGCGGCGCAATGTTCGCGCGCGCGGCGGTGCTGCTCGGCCTGCTCGCGCCGCAGCTTGCCGTGGACTGCATGGTGTTCGGCATGGCGGCGTACTTCGCCTGCGTCGTGAAGTCGCCGATCACGGGGACGGTGCTCATCATGGAGATGACGGGCTCGTTCGCGCACCTGCTGCCGCTCATCCTCGTCTCGATGACGGCTTACCTCGTCTCGGAGATCGCGGGCGGCGCGCCCGTCTACGAGATGCTCCTCGCGCGCAGCCTGCGCCTGCGCGAGCGCGCGCGGCAGCGGCTGCAGGCGCTGGGGCGGCCCGCTGGAACGAAATGAAGAGGTCGCCGAAAGGAAACTATTTACTTTTTGTCGATAAATGCCGATAATAAGGACAAAGGGAGAGAAAAGGGAGGTTTTCTACATGAGGAAATGGATTGCTGGGGGACGGCTCTTGTCCCTTGTCTGCGCGCTGCTCATCATGAGCTGCGCGAGCGCCTTTGCGGCGGCAGGGACGGACTGGGAGAGCTCCGTCATCGAGGTCGAGGGCACGGGCGTCGCGCCCTCGAACGCACGCAACGCCGTGCAGGCCCGCATGATGGCGCGCCGTGCGGCCGTCGTCGACGCGTACCGCCAGATCGCCGAACAGATCGCGGGTGTGCAGGTCGACGCGGCGACGACGGTCGAGGATATGGCCGTATCGAGCGACGTCATCAAGACGAACGTCAGCGCACTCGTGCAAGGGGCCCGAATCGTCGATGAGAAGATGGTCGAGGGCGGCCAGGGCTACACGGTGAGGATGCAGGTGCCGCTCTTCGGCGTCACGAAGTCCGTCGCCGCGGCGGTCCTGCCGCAGACGGCGGCGAAGGAGCCGCTGCCCGCGCCGGTCGCCTCCGTCGCGCCGTCCGTGCCGAGCAGCGTCCACGTCGATGTGACGCTCGGCGGCACCGCGGCGGGCACGACGGTCACACAGGGTGCGACGAGCGCCAAGGGCTCCTCGGCCTCTGCGGCGCCCGCGGGCGCGCAGGCCATCGGCGGCTACACGGGCCTCATCGTCGACTGCTCCGGCCTCGGCCTGAAGCCCGCGATGAGCCCGGTCATCAAGAACGATCTCGGCCAGCCCATCTACGGCTACAAGAACCTCGACTATGATAAGGTCGTCACGAATGGCATGGCGGGCTACACGAGCGATCTGAGCCGCGCCGCGCGCGCTGGCAGCAACCCGCTTGTCGTGCGTGCCATCCGCCTCGACGGCGGCGTGAACCCCGTGCTCTCGACGGCGGACGCGAACCGCGTGCTCATCGAGAACGGCGCGACCGGGTTCCTCGACAAGACAAACGTCGTCTTCGTGCGCTGAGCACGAGAGACGTTTCGGGGGCTGCCTCACGGCGGCCTTCTGGAATGATGCACATTCCGTACCTTTCCTGAGGCGATAGGGGAAGGCAGGATTGGGTGTCATTCCTTTTTGTTTGCGCGTGATTTCCGGGGTGCTGCGTCGATTGTTTATCTTTGCTGAAATTTGTGCCGATTTTTTGGGAAAGGACTTGAAAAATTGTAATATGTCAGGTACAATGTCACTTAATAACAAGATGAATCAATACCTTGGCTAGAAGAGTTCTCAGTATTTCAATCAATGGAGTGACGCAAGATGTTTTTGGAAGAACGACAGGAAGCCATCCTGAATCTCCTCTCGCGCGACGGCAAGGTGCGCGTCAAGGATCTCAGTGAGATGTTCAAAGTCACCGAGGACTGCATCCGCAAGGACCTCGGCGCGCTCGAGAAGCAGGGCAAGCTCAAGCGCACCTACGGCGGCGCGGTCGTGCGCCGCGAGAACCTGCACATGCTCGAGGTGAGCAAGCACCGCAACACGGATGTCGAGGCGAAGCGCCGCATCGCGCAGGCGGCTGTGAAGCTCATCCATGAGAAGGACATGGTGTTCCTCGATATCTCGACGAGCAACCTCGCGATCGCCGAGCTGCTCGTGAAGACGGACCGCGACATGACGGTCGTGACGAACATGATCGACATCCTCGTCGTGCTCGCGCGCAACCCGAAGATCCGCCTCGTGTTCGCGGGCGGCAAGATCAACAAGAGCCGCGACGGTTTCTGGGGCGGCATGACGCTCGACTTCATCTCCCGCCTGAAGCCGGACATCGCTTTCGTCGGCGCGGTCGGTGTCGATGTGAAGGAGAACAGCGTCTCGACGTATGATATCGAGGACGGCATCAACAAGGCGGCCATCGTGCGCGTCTCGAAGCGCGCCTACGTCGTCGCCGAGGCGCGCAAGCTCAGCTCGGACGGCAACTACAACTACACGAGCCTCGATACGCTCTCCGGCCTCATCACGGACTCGAAGCCCGCGGAGGACATCTGCGAGGCGGCCGAGGACTACGGCGTGGAGATCATCCTGCCATGAGGTGGCCGGCGGTTTTCGCCTGGGAGACATTCGATGATTTGCTGAGAAAAGGACTGAAGGTATGGCTCTTCTACCTTACAGTCCTTTTCTTTTTTCGGCTGTTTTTCCTCGGCTGGATGCAGGAATACATGGGGGCGGGTACAGGCGCGGCGGATGTGCTCGCGGCCGTCGTGCGCGGCGCGCGCCTCTCGTGCCAGACGGCGGGCGCGCTCACGCTCGTCGCCCTCGTGCCGGGCGCGCTCGCGCACTATCTCCTGCCGCGGATAGAAAACGTCTGCTGGAAGGCGGCAGCGGGCGCGGAGCTCATCGTGCTCTCGGTGCTCTACGTCGCGAGCTTTCCCTACTACCGGCAGTTCCATACGAATTTCAGCCAGCTGATGTTCAACGCGGCGAACGACGATGTCTGGGCGCTCTTCCTCTCGCTCGTGCAGGAGTTCTACCTGCCTGTGCGGCTCGCGGGCGCGCTCTTGCTCGCCTATGTGCTCTGGCGGCTGTTCGCGCTGTTCGTGCTCGCGTGGCGCGGGCCGCGGCTCGCGTTTGCCGCGCGCCTCGCCTGGCCGCTCCGGCTCGCCGTGCGCGCGCTCGCGCTCGGCGTCTGCTATCTCATCGGCCTGCTCTCTGTCTTCGGCGGCAGCCTCGGCTGGCAGACGGCCGTCGACTGGGAGAACGCGGGCGTGACGCGCGATGATTTCCTCAACGAGGCAATCCTCGACAACCTGCAGGCCGTACACCGCGGCTATGTGCTCCAGCACCGCATGCTCGCCTGCAACGGGCTCGACTTCACCGTCGACGACATCCGCGCGCTCGCGGCGCTGCATGCGGGGATGGAGCCCGTGAGCGACGACCTCGACGACTACCTGCATCACCAGGCGGCGGGCCCTGCGGCGGAGCGGCCGTCGCATGTCTTCCTCATCCTCTCGGAGAGCTACGCGAACTGGCCGCTGCTCGAGAAATACAAGGAGCTCCATATCGCGGACGGCATGCGCGCCGTGATCGCGGAGGAGGACAGCGACTACTGCCCGACGTTCCTGCCGAACGGCGCGAGCACCGTCTCCGCCGTCACGGGTGTCGTGACGGGCTTTGCCGACGCGAACCTCTACCTCACGACGATGCCCGAGGCGTTCGCCGCGCCGTATCCGACGGCGAGCGCGCCGCAGCTCGCGGCGCTCGGCTACGAGACGAA
Source organism: Selenomonas bovis DSM 23594 (assembly GCF_000381005.1). GTDB lineage: Bacteria > Bacillota > Negativicutes > Selenomonadales > Selenomonadaceae > Selenomonas_C > Selenomonas_C bovis. Next base: position 4,557 of record NZ_KB908386.1, on the reverse strand, counting down.
TTTCTGGTACGCTGGCCCCGCGACCTGGGAGCGCATCGGCGCGTTCACGCGCGCGCAGGGCTTTGCGCATTTCTACAGCCGCGGCGACTTCGGCGATGTGCCGGGGAGCGTCTGGGGCTGCGAGGACGAGGTGCTCTACGAGCGCGTGCTCGCGGGGCTGGATGACGCGCCGAGCTTCAACGTCATTTTGAACGCATCGAACCACTCGCCCTACGACGTCGACGTCGAGGCGAAGGGCTTCGACAAGGAGCGCACGCGCGCGGCGCTCCCTGCGGCGGCGCGCGGTGACGAGGCGCTCCTCAAGGAGCTCGGCCACTACTGGTACGCCGACCGCGAGCTCGCGCGCTTCATCCATGCCGTCAAGGAGCGCTGGCCCGACAGCCTCGTGCTCGTCATGGGCGACCACGCCGACCGCTATAATATCGAGAAAACGCCCACGACCTACGAGCGCTACGGCATCCCCTTCATCGTGACAGGGCGCGGCATCCACAAGGGCACGCTCTCGCCGGAGAGCGCGGGCAGCCAGATCGACGCCGTGCCGACGCTGCTCGAGCTCATCGCACCCAAGGGATTCTCCTACATGAGCCTCGGTACGAGCCTCACGGCGGGGAACCGGCAGGGCGTCAACTATGGCTTCTTCATCACGCGCCACGCCATCGGCAAGGCGGACACCGTGCCGCTCGTGCCCGAGCCCGTGGACGACGGTCCCGCGCCAGAGCTTGACCAGCAGGCCATGCAGGACTACATCAACGCCATCCGCAGCATCTCCTGGTGGCGCGCGAAATACGGCCCCATCCTCGACGCGGCGAAGCTCGCGGACAGATGAAAGGGGAACGGGGCACTGGAGCCTTTCAGGAAAGGATGATCAATACAAAGATTTTTCCGCTTACTGCTGAGCGGGTGAGAACATACCTTCTCCTCAGGGGGCGCGTCAGCGCGGGCTGCCAGTGGCAGCCCCGGGAGGGGAACCGCGAAGCGGTGGAAGAGGTGTCCCGCCTCGCACTTTGTTTTACATGTAAATCCCCAAGAGCGCAAGCCGCAGGCGCAGCGCGATTGGCTGGATTTACTGCAAGGACGGGCGCACAATGTCCACAAAGTGGACGTTTGT
>NZ_KB908386.1:0-3349 GCF_000381005.1 Selenomonas bovis DSM 23594 | reverse complement strand
AAGCCGCAGGCGCAGCGCGATTGGCTGGATTTACTGCAAGGACGGGCGCACAATGTCCACAAAGTGGACGTTTGTGCGTTGAGTTTGCTAGGAAAGGAAGCAACAGCCCATGACAACGAATCCTCTATCTCTCGCCGCGCTCTCGAGCTGCACCCTCTGCCCGCGCCGCTGCCGCGTCGACCGCACGCGCGCACACGGCTACTGCGGCGCGGGCGCGCGGGCGCGCATCGCCCTCGTCTCGCTCCACCCCTGGGAGGAACCATGCCTCACGGGCGGCGCGGACGGCAAGGGTGCGGGCACGGTCTTTTTCTCCTACTGCAACCTGCGCTGCTGCTACTGCCAGAACCATGAGATCTCCCACGGCGGCAAGGGCGAGGAGGTTACGGAGGAACGGCTCGCGGAGATCTTCCTCGAGCAGCAGGCGCGCGGCGCCGCGACGCTCGACCTCGTGACGCCGACGCACTACGTGCCGCAGATCCTCGCGGCGCTCCACATCGCGCGGGCGCGCGGCTTCACGCTCCCCGTCGTCTACAACTCGAGCGCCTACGAGACAGAGGAGACCATCGCTATGCTTGCGGGCGAGGTCGCCGTCTACCTGCCGGACCTCAAGTACATCGACGAGGCCTCCGCGCGCGAATACTCCGCGGCGCCCGACTACTTCCGCTATGCCTCGCGTGCCATCCGCGCCATGGTGCGCCAGGTCGGCCCCGTGGACTTCGCGCCTGACGGCAGCCTGCGGCGCGGCGTCCTCGTGCGCCATCTCGTGCTGCCGGGCCACCGCCACGAGAGCATGCGCATCCTCGACTGGCTCCATGAGAACTTCGGCGACAGCGTGCAGATCTCCCTCATGAACCAGTACACGCCGCTCTACCATGCCGCCGAGCACAAGGGCATGGGCCGCCGCCTCACGACCTTTGAGTACGAGAGCGTCGTCGAGCACGCGCTCGACCTCGGCATCACGCGCTGCTACGTCCAGGAAGGGCGCACGGCGGATGCGAAGTTCGTGCCGCGTTTCGACGGCCGCGGCGTGCGCGGCGGCGAATGAGCGCGCGGAGGGGGAACTTTTTTTTGAAACCTATGGCAAACCGCGTGGATTCATGGTAAAATTATGAAGGTGTATAGTCTTTGAACGTATGACTGCAATACGATAAAGGATGCGCTGATAGACAAAGCTGCATGCACAAGCGTCCGCTTTGTGGACATTGTGCGTCCGTCCTTGCAGTAAATCCGGCCAATCGCGCTGCGCCTGACGGCTTGCGTTCTTGGGGATTTACATAGTAAATACCCGCAGTGCGGACAGGCGCGCCGCTCCTCGGCGGCAGCGCGAGAGTATTCCGCCGCGGCATGCTGCGCGGCGGGCGTCAGAGCAGGTGTCAGCTCGATCAGTGATTTCAAGTAAAGCATGGGGGTTTCGACGGTGTTTGAATTAGATGATAACGTACTCGACCAATTCGCAAAAATCAAAGTCATCGGTGTGGGCGGCGGCGGCAGCAACGCTGTCAATCGCATGATTTCCCTCGGCATGCAGGGCGTGGAGTTCATCGCCGTCAATACGGATGCCCAGGCCCTCCTCCATGCGATGGCGCCGAAGCGCATGCAGATCGGCGAGAAACTCACGCGCGGCCTCGGTGCCGGCGCGCGCCCGGAGATCGGCGAGAAGGCCGCCCAGGAGAGCCGCGATGACATCCTCGAGGCCCTGCGCGGCTCCGACATGGTATTCGTCACGGCCGGTATGGGCGGCGGCACGGGCACGGGCGCGGCACCCGTCGTCGCGGAGTGCGCACGGGAGATCGGCGCGCTCACCGTCGGCGTCGTCACGAAGCCGTTCTCGTTCGAGGGACCGTTGCGCCGCAAGCGTGCCGAGGCCGGCATCGCGGCGCTCAAGCAGCACGTCGACACCATCATCACCATCCCGAACGACCGCCTGCTCCAGGTCGTCGACAAGCGCACCTCCGTCATGGAGGCGTTCCGCATCGCCGACGATGTCCTGCGCCAGGGCGTCAAGGGCATCTCGGACCTCATCGCGGCGCCGGGCATGATCAACCTCGACTTCGCGGACGTCCAGACCATCATGAGCAACTCCGGCTCCGCCCTCATGGGCATCGGCGAGGCCTCCGGCGAGAACGCCGCCGTCGACGCCGCCAAGGCGGCCGTCAACTCCCCGTTGCTCGAGACGAGCATCGACGGTGCGCGTGGCATCCTGCTCAACATCACGGGCGCGACCGAGAACCTCACGATGTACGAGGTCGGCGAGGCATCGACGACCATCCAGGAGGCGGCGCACGTCGACGCCAACATCATCTTCGGCGCGGCCATCGACGACACCCTCGGCGACACCGTGCGCGTCACCGTCATCGCGACGGGCTTCGACGAGCCGGAGAAGCTCGGCGTCCAGCCCTCCGTGGCCGCAGCCACCGCACCCGCTGCCACCGCCGCAGGCCAGCAGCCCTCCGCCGCCGCGCCCCAGCCCCCCGTCCAGCCCGCAGCGCCGAAGATTGACCTCCCCGACATCCCCATCTGGATGCGCAAGCACTGAGGCGTGAGGCCATCGTGCAGCGGCGGAAGCAGCCTTGGCCCGCAGTTGAGTTCGGCGGCGATGATTTCAGCAAGTTTGGCATCGTGCAGCGGCGGAAACGGCATTTGGCATGCAGCCTTGGCGCTAGGCACTTCTTATTTACCTTCTCCTAAGGAGAAGGGGGACCGCGCAGCGGTGGAAGAGGTGTCCGGCACGTCGTAGGCATACCGCCTACCGTTTCGGTTTCCCGCCACGCGCAGATCGCATAACAGAGAATGCAAGGAGTCACCACGCAGCTGGTGATTCCTTTTTTTGCATTTTTACGTCGTTCCCCGTTGACAAAGCAACCTCGCTCCGGTATAATATATTTTGTTCTTGCAACGCAAGGCATGGGTAGGTGCCCGAGTGGTTAAAGGGAACAGACTGTAAATCTGTCATCTTCGGATTACGATGGTTCGAATCCATCCCTGCCCACCACTTGGCGGCATAGCTCAGTTGGCTAGAGCATGCGGTTCATACCCGCAGTGTCCGGAGTTCAAATCTCTGTGCCGCCACCATGCGAATACAGCCGGTCAGACGTGTGTCTGGCCGGTTTTTTCATATATGAAATACAGGAAAGAAACGGCACTCCATCAGAATGTGTGGGGAACTAACTCTTCCCATCCCTTATAACTATTGAAAAAGCATACATTTTCCTGTACGATATTTTCGGCTAAAAAACACACCGTACGGGGGAATGTATGCTCACCAAAAAGATACTCGATAGTGTAAAATCATTTGTGTAAACTCAAAGTGGATATAGAAAAAGGAACCACTTTTCTTTATAGTGTTAAG
>NZ_KB908385.1 GCF_000381005.1 Selenomonas bovis DSM 23594 | reverse complement strand
GCCTGAGAGAATGTCTGGTAAAGTGCGGATAAATCCATTTCATCCACAAAGTGGCGTAGCAGACGGACCGGGTCATCCTTTGGAATTTGAAATTCAAAATTTAAGGGAAGGCAGAGTTGAAAACTTCCGCCGAGGGATGTATAATCTCCTTGTAAAATTTGATTTTGCATATCTATATTTTACGCCTGTTGCCAAGGATTTTTAAGTCCTTGGCAACATTTTTTTGCAAACTAAAAGGGGCTGCTACACGTTGTTGATACGTGCAACAGCCCCTTTTTATGTGGTTAGGGAAGCCCGCTGAGCTGGTGACACGTTTAGGACGTGTCTGCAAGATTCACGAAGCGGACGTTCGTGCGTCGCGTCTAGCGTGCCGTTTTCTAGGACCTTTTTCGCTGATACGGGAAATTCACAGAGTGGGACTTCTAAAATCACGAAAAAAGTGATAAAATTTGAAGGAGTTCATTCAGGAGCGTAGAAAGATAAAATTATAATGATATGCAGGGGAGGCGTAACAAAAGGTGCTGGAACAGATCATGAATTCGCCGAATTTCAATTACCTCGGGCGCGGACTCGCTGCGGCGAACCTGCGACAAGAGGTCATTTCCAATAACATCGCCAACGTCAATACGCCGAATTTCAAGAAGAGCGACGTCGTTTTCGAAGAATTGCTCGCCAAGGAAATCGGCATGGATGACAGTGGCAGACTGCCGCTCGTGCGGACACATGACCGTCATCTGCCGGTCGGGATGATCGGCGGAGCGAAGGCCTCCATCCAGGAGGATGATACGACGACGATGCGCGTCGATAACAACAATGTCGACATCGATATCGAGATGGCGAGCCTTGCGAAGAACCAGCTCTATTATAATGCGATGGCGACGGAACTTGGCGGCTATGTAAACAAGCTGAAGAACGTCATCACGAGCGGGCAGTCATGAGGCTGCTCGGGGGAATGAGGGATAGCAATGAGTATGTTTCTGGGCATTGACGCAGCGGCTTCCGGCCTGACGGCGGAGCGCCTGCGCATGGATGTCATATCCAATAATATTGCCAATGCGAATACGACGCGTACGGCGGAGGGAGGCGCCTACCACCGCCGTTATGTCGTCTTTGAGCCGCGCGAGACAGGGGGCGGCTTTTCAAGTTTTCTGAAGAAATCCATGAGCAAGCTCGAGGCGGGCGACGGTGTGCGCGCGGTCGGCATCGAGGCGGATCGCACGCAGGGGCCGCTTGTCTACGACCCGGGCAATCCGGATGCGAATGCGCAGGGCTATGTGGAACGTCCGAATGTCAACATCGTTTCGGAGATGGTCGATATGATTACGGCGTCGCGCGCCTACGAGGCGAACACGACGACCATCAACGCGGCGAAGAGCATGGCGATGAAGGCACTCGATATTGGCAAGTGAAAAGGAATGAGGTGACAGAGGGATGCAGGTAGAGGCATTGCAGATGACGCCCGTGCGCCCTGTGCAAATGAGCGCGGAGAGTCATTTGGGAGAGACGGAGCGCGCGGAGGAGACGAAGGGATTTTCAGACTACCTGAAAGATGCGCTCAAGGAGACGAACCAGCTGCAGCTTGACTCGGATCGCTGGAATGCGGCGCTGGCCGCCGGGCAGGTAGACGATGTCTCTCAGGTCGTCATCGCTGCGCAGAAGGCCGACATCGCACTGCAGCTCACGCTTCAGTTGCGGAACCGGGCGGTTTCCGCTTATCAGGAGATCATGCGGATGCAGGTATAAAGGGCAGCCGCCTGATCATACATGATAGAAGCGCGAAGGGATTGAGAACATGGCAGACAAAGCAGAAAAAGCAGATTGGAAACAGCGTTATCTGCAGCTTTGGCATAAATACAGCAAGAAGCAGCGCTACATCGTGCTCGGCTCTGTCCTCGCCGTGCTGATCGCTATCATCGGCATCAGCGTATGGTATGGCAGCAAGCCGGACATGGTACCGCTCTTTACGAATATGGAGACGAAGGACGCAGGCGAGGTAGCGGCCAAGCTCAAGGAGCAGAAGGTCGAGTACCAGGTGCAGGAAGGACAGAAGGGCACGACCATCCTCGTGCCAGCCAGCAAGGTGCACGAGGCCCGGCTGAATCTCGCGACGGAGGGACTGCCGCGCGGCCAGAAGGGATTCGAGATTTTTGACGACAACAAGCTCGGCGTCACGGAGTTCCAGAACAAGGTCAATTACCTGCAGGCGCTCCAGGGCGAGCTCGTGCGCACGATCGAGCAGATCGACGCCGTGCAGAAGGCACGCGTGCATATCGTGCTGCCGGAGGACAGCCTCTACAAGAAGAACGAAAAGCCGGCGACGGCTTCCATCATGCTGATGCTCAAGCCGAACCAGCAGCTCTCTAAGAAGGAGATCAAGGGCATCGTCAATCTCACGGCGCACAGTGTGCAGGGACTGCAGTCGGAAAACATCACCATCGTCGATGAGACGGGCAAGATCCTCAACGATCCCGATGAGCTCGACGAAAAGAGCGTAGGCGCGAAGACGCTTACCCAGCTCGAGATGACGAAGAAGGTTCAGGACGACATCCAGAAGAACCTGCAGACGCTGCTCGACCAGACGCTTGGCACGGGCCGTGCAGTCGCGCGCGTGAGCGTCGAGCTCGACTTCGACGACAAGCAGACGGACAAGCAGACCTTCACGCCAGTCGTCGATGATTCCGGCATCATCCGCAGCCAGCAGGACTCGAACGAGACGTATAACGGCACCTCGACACAGCCGGGCGGTGCCGCGGGCGTCCAGTCGAACGTGCCGGGCTATGTCGCGCAGAACGGAAATTCCAACGCGCAGTATGAGAAAAAGGAATCGACGAAGAACTACGAGATCAATGAGGAGAAGCAGAAGGTCATCGCTTCGCCGGGCTCTATCCGCAGACTCAACGTCGCCGTGCTCGTCAATGACGATGTGACCGCGTCGCAGCAGGACAGCCTGCTGCGCAGCGTCTCCTCCGCCGCGGGCATCAACCAGGACCGCGGCGATACGGTCAGTGTCGAGGCGCTGCCGTTCAGTACAGAGGCGAAGGACAAGCAGGCGGCTGAGGAGCAGGCGGAGAAAGACCGCCAGGACCGCATCTTCTACGCGGAGGTCGCGGGCGCTCTGTTGCTGCTCGCGCTCATCGCAGGAGGCGTCATGATGTACCGCCGCAAAAAACAGCAGGAGCGCGAAGCTGCAGAGCAGGCTGCGCGCGAGGCCGAAGAGGAGCGTCAGCGCCTCGCCGAGGAGCGTGCGGCAGCCGTCGCCGCCGGCGAGGTCGACGAGGACGAGCTCTCCGAGGAGGAGCAGCGCCAGCTCACTGAGAAGCAGCAGCTGCAAGAGCTCATCGACCAGAAACCAGCCGAGGTTGCAATGCTCATCAAGACTTGGCTTTCGGAGGATGAATAAATGGCAACGGATATGTATGGGACGAGTGAAGAGGAAGAGCTCTCGAACCAGGAAAAAGCGGCGATTCTCTTTATCGCGCTCGGGCCTGAGTATTCCGCGAAGCTCTTCAAGCACATGGATGATGATGAAATCGAGCGTGTGACGCTCGAAATCGCGAATCACAAGCAGGTCAGCGCGGAGCAGAAGGCCGCCGTCATCAGCGAGTTCTACCAGATGGCGATGGCCAAGGATTATATCTCGACAGGTGGCCTCGAATACGCGCAGAATGTCCTCGAGAAAGCGCTCGGTGCAGAGAAGGCGATGGACATCATCAACCGCCTCACGACGAGCCTGCAGGTACGTCCGTTCGACTTCCTGAGGAAGACCGATCCGTCGCAGCTCATGAACTTCATCCAGAACGAACATCCGCAAACCATCGCGCTCATCATGGCGTATCTCGAGCCGGATCAGGCGGCGACGGTGCTCTCGTCCCTGCCGCCGGATCAGCAGGCGGATGTCGCGAAGCGCATCGCGGTCATGGACCGTACCTCTCCGGACGTCATCCGCGAGGTCGAGCGCGTGCTCGAGCGCAAGCTCTCGTCGCTCGTCACGCAGGACTTCACCTCGGCAGGCGGTGTCAAATCCATTGTCGAGGTCCTCAACCGCGTCGACCGCACGACGGAGAAATCCATCATCGAGAACCTCGAGGTCGACAATCCGGAGCTTGCCGAGGACATCAAACGTCTCATGTTCGTGTTCGAGGATATCGTTATGCTCGACGACCGCTCGCTGCAGCTCGTGCTGCGCCAGGTCGATACGAAAGACCTCTCGCTTGCGCTCAAGGCGACGCCGAAAGAGGTCGCGGACAAGGTCTACAAGAACATGTCTTCGCGTGCTGCTGACATGCTCAAGGAAGAGATCGAGTTCATGGGCCCTGTCAAGATCCGCGATGTCGAGGAGGCGCAGCAGAAGGTCGTCAACGTCATCCGCACGATGGAGGACAAGGGCGAGATTGTCATTTCCCGCGGCAAGGGGGACGAGATGATTGTCTAAGGTTATCAAGGCGGCTGAGTGGCGTGAGCGTCCGCTGGTCATCCGTGCACCGGAGCCGCCGAAGACCGTCGCGGAGGACGTCGAGCATGCGGGCAGCCTCGACGAAGAGGCGCAGCAGCGCATGTTCGCCGAGATTGCCGCGAAGGAGCAGCAGGCAGACGAGCTCTTGCGAAACGCGCAGACAGAGAGCGAAGTCCTGAAGCAGGAGGCGCAAAACGAGCGCGAACGCCTGCTCGAGGAGACGCGCCAGGAATGCGAGGAGCTCAAGGCGCAGGCACGCGAGACAGGCCACACGGAGGGCTACGCCGCAGGCGAGGCCGAGGGCAAGAAGCAGGCGCAGGAGGCCATGGCGGCGAGCATCCAGGCGGCCAATGCGCAGGCGGAAAAGACTCTGCGCGACGCCAAGGATGCGACGGCAGACTATCTCGCGCAGGCGGAGGACGATGTGACGCGCATCGCGCTCGCCGTCGTTGAGAAAATCCTACCGCAGCATTTCATCGACGTGCCGCAGGTCATCCTGCCGCTCGTGCAGAAGGCGCTCGAGAAGGTCAAGGATCAGAGGGAGATTGCCATCCATGTCGCACCCGCCGTCTACGACCTCGTGCTCATGGCGCGCGATGAGTTTCGCAGCCGCCTCCAGGGGGCTGGAGCGGATCTTACCATTGTCTCAGATGAGAGCCTCGCGCCGGGGGACTGCGTGATTGAGACACCGAATGGCAGTGTTGACGCGCGGCTCCAGACACAGATCGAGCTCATCCGTCAGGCGATACAGGAAGTGAAGGCATGAAGCAGAGCGTGGATATCAAGAAGTTCACAGATGCCATCGCGGGCGCTGTCTCCGTCAAGCTCACGGGTAAGGTCACGCAGGTCATCGGCCTCGTCATCGAGTCCCAGGGGCCGACGGTCAGCGTCGGTGAGCTCTGCTATGTCTCCTCGCATTTCCCCAACGTCCCGCCCGTACCGGCCGAGGTGGTCGGTTTCCGGGAGGGATTTGTCATGCTCATGCCCATTGGCGAGATGCAGGGCATCGGTCCGGGCTGCGAAGTCGTCTCCGCACAGAAGACGCTCAAGGTCAAGGTCGGTCCGGAGCTCCTCGGACGCGTGCTCGACGGCCTCGGCAATCCCATGGACGGCAAGGGTCCCATCCTCTCGAAACGCGAATATCCGCTGCAGGCACCGCCGCCCGCGCCGCTCACGCGGCCGCGCATCCACGAGAGTCTCTACGTCGGTGTGCGTGCCATCGATGGCCTCATCACGATGGGCGACGGTCAGCGCATTGGCATCATGGCGGGCTCCGGCGTCGGCAAGTCCACGCTGCTCTCCATGATTGCACGCAATACCGAGGCGGACATCAGTGTCATCGCGCTCGTTGGCGAGCGCGGCCGCGAGGTGCGCGACTTCATCGAGCGCGACCTCGGCGAGGAGGGCCTCAAGCGCTCCGTCGTCGTCGTCGCGACCTCTGACCAGCCCGCGCTCGTGCGTATCAAGGGCGCGATGACGGCGACGGCCATTGCAGAGTACTTCCGCGACCAGGGGCACAAGGTCATCCTTATGATGGACTCCGTCACGCGCTTCGCGATGGCGCAGCGCGAGGTCGGACTCACCATCGGTGAGCCGCCGGCGACGCGCGGCTACACGCCGTCCGTTTTCGCGATGCTGCCGCGCCTCCTGGAGCGCGCGGGCACGAGTGACAAAGGGTCTATCACGGGCATCTACACGGTGCTCGTCGACGGCGACGATATGAACGAGCCGATCGCTGATGCCGTGCGCTCCATCCTCGACGGTCATATCGTGCTCTCACGCAATATCGCCGCGCAGAACCATTTCCCCGCCATCGACATCATGACGAGCGTGAGCCGCGTCATGAATGAGGTCGTATCGAAGGAGCACCTCCAGGCGGCGCAGCGCATGCGCCAGCTCATGGCCGTCTACCGCGATGCGGAGGACCTCATCCACATCGGTGCCTATGTCAAGGGCTCGAGCGCGAAGATCGATGAGGCCATCGCAAAGATCGACGCCATCAATGACTTCCTCTGTCAGGGGATCTTCGAGGTCGATACCTACGAGGAGACCGAGAAGAAGCTCGAGGCAATCACAGGCGCTGTGCCCGCGCCGCCGACAGGTGATGCGCAATGAAGAAATTCAGATTCCAGCTCGAGACACTCCTGCGCGTCACGCGCAGCAAGAAGGAAGACGCGGAGGTCGCGTTCGCCAAGGCGTCGCGCGATCTCGAGGATCGGCGCGCGCACATGCAGATCTTGCTCGATGAGATGCAGCGCGGCCAGCGCGACTACGAAGCTATATCGAAAGAGGGCAAGCGCGTGACGGTCGGCCGTCTCATGGATTTTCACAGCTTCTTCGCCTGGAAGCGCGAGCAGATCGAGATGCAGCAGCAGATCGTCCTCACGGCGAAGGCGGAGCGACAGAAACGGCTCAAGGAACTTATGGAGGTCATGAGCTATCTCAAGAGCATCGAGCAGCTCAAGGAGAAGCGGTATCAAGAGTACAAGGCGCAGGCATTGGCCGAGGAGCAGAAAGCGCTCGACGAGATCGGCCTGCAGCTCTACATGAGGAACGGAAAGGCAAGGGATGCTTCATGATCAATATGACAGACATCGCCCATGTGCGCCAGCGCATCGCAGCTATCCAGCAGCAGTTCGGCCAGCTGCAGCAGGTGCCGGGCGCGGCGTTCGGGCAGACGCTCGCACGCGCTATCCAGACGCAGGATGCGGCAGCAAAGGCGCAGACACAGCAGGCGAAGTCAGCGAAAGCCGCAGATCGGCAAAGTGTGGGGACAGCATCGCCGAAGCAGGCGGGTACTCTCAATGTGGGGACAGGCATGACAGCCGTCTCCGACCTGCCGCCTGCGGATGCAGATCTCAGTGCGTTCGTGCAGCAGGCCGCGCGCGAATACAACGTCGACCCGCGTCTCGTGAGTGCCGTCGCCCAGACGGAGTCGGGCGGCGACCAGTCGGCAGTATCGCCAGCTGGTGCCATCGGCGTCATGCAGCTCATGCCTGACACGGCGGCGAGCCTCGGCGTCAACCCCTATGACGAGAAACAGAACGTAGAGGGCGGCGCGAAATATCTGCGCGAAATGCTCGATGCCTTCGGCGGCGATGTCAGGAAGGCCGTCGCTGCCTACAACGCCGGTCCCGCAGCTGTCAAGGCCTACGGCGGCGTGCCGCCCTACCGAGAGACACAGGACTATGTCAGCAAGGTCCTGGACCTATATCGCTAATATCTGAGGTGACGAAACGATGGACGAAGAACAGCAGAAGCCGAGCAAGAAACGGCGTTTTCTCAAGATATGCTTGATCCTCCTCCTGCTTCTGGTGCTGATTATCGGCGGTTTTGCGCTCGGCATCTACCTGCGCATCTTCGACACACAGGAGGCAAATGAAAAGCTCGGTCTCTACAACCTGCCAATCATCGGGCAGTACTTCGTCAAGCCGGCGCCGACAGAAAAGGAGATGCAGGACGAGCCTGCAGAGGATGTAAAGCCTGATCCTGACAAAAAGAAAGACTCCAAAAAAGTAACGCTTACGAAGAAGGAAATCGAGAAACAGATGAAGGAACGCGAGGCGGCGGAACGCAAGCGCGTCTCGAAGCTCGCGCGCCTTTATAACGAGATGAAGCCCGCTGACGCAGCCGCAGCGATGGACGAACTCGACGACGACCTCTGTATCGCCATCCTCCAGCGCATGGACGAGGGACAGGCGGCGAAGATTCTCGCGCAGTTCGAGGCATCGAAGACCGCGCGCCTCACGAAGATCATGTACGAAGGCAAGCAGAAGAAGCTCACCTCGCCAAGTGATGTCGAGCAGATGACACAGCAGGGACAGGGCGCAGCAGGCGGCGAGCAGCCTGCTGCAGGCAACTGATTGCGCCTGTTGATTCCTCCTGCGGAAGCAGATCGAGGAAGCGCAGATGGATTCAGCACTCTGTCATCACGCGTCCTCGTTGTCTTCTCGTCGCCCTCGACGATCCTCAGCCAAAACGCGATGAAGCGTTTTGCCGCTGCGCCTCCGGTTTGTCTCCTAGAGAGATAGGGCATCCGCGTAAATCCGGAGCACCTCGTTTCATCAGCGCTTCCTTAAGGAAGCACTGATTAATTCAGCACTCCGTCTTCACGCGTCTACGCTGTCCTCTCGTTGTCGACAAACCTCAGCGTAGCTTCGGCTACGCCTGCGGTTTGTCTCCTAGAGAGATATAGCGCATCCACGTAAATCCGGAGCACTTCATTTAATCAGCGCTTCCTTAAGTTTCCCACGGAAATGACGATAATATCCATGTAGGAGGTGAAAACGTGAATACGACCCAGATTATGAGTGCTACGCCACAGGCGGGAACCACCAAGGCAGCGGCTGCGGGCAGCACAGCAAAGTTCCCCCGGGTACAGGGGAAAGATACGGCCGGCGACAAGGGTGGCGATAGCTTCGGCAGCGCACTGGAAAAGACCCAGTCGCAGGACGCGGTGCCCGCAAAGGCGGAGACCGCAGGCAGCACCTCGCCGCAGGAACAGGCCGCCGCGCAGGAGACTGCGGTAGCGGAGGCGACGGGCGTCAAGGTCAAGGCCAAGGAGCCGGACAAGCCGTCAGGCAAGGCTGCGGAGGCAGATGACAAAACCATGGCAGAGAGTGCCGAAGGCAGCGTGCTCGCAGCGTTCCTGGCTGCTGAGGCAATCGCGCCGGAGCAGGCGGCCGCACCTGAGGAGACAGCTGCACAGTTGCTGACAGCAGGAGAGCCATCTGTGACGGATTCCCTGCAGACACTCTTGCCGCAGGACACAGCCGAGGGAACAGCGCAGAAAAAGCTGCTCGCGATGCTTGCGGGGCAGTCCTTCCCGGCAGCGGAGAAAGCACAACAGAGTGCAGCGGTATCTGTGGCAGGGCAGGATGCGCAGCAGCCCGCTAGGAAAGTAGCGTCTCTTGCGGCAAGCGCGCAGGAAGCTTCGCTGCCTGCAGGCGGGCAGAGGCAAAACGACATCGCAGCAAATCTCCTGTCACAGCTTCCTGCGACAGATCGCGTTGTACAAGGATCAAAGCCGGCACTTTCTGATGCAGTTCAGTCGGCGTCCAGTACGCAGGCTGTCGTGCAGACAGTGCAGGTGGGGCAGACCGTAGCCGCACAGACGGCGGGAACGGCTGCGCAGACACCGGAGCGTACCGTGCAGGTCAGCGACTTTGCCAATCTCTTCGGTACGCAGATCCAGGTGGATGGCGCACAGCCCGTGCAGCCCGCAGCAGCGGCCATGCAGCCGGATGACGGCGGCTCGCTGCTCCAGCAGGGGCAGCAGCAGTCGCTTGCCCAGTCCTTTGGGCAAGGCACCGGTCTGCCGCAGCTGCCGGAGGAGGCGGCAATCGACAAGCCACCGACGCAGCAGACGACAGATGCGTCGACGATGGGCGCAACGGGCGTCATGAGTTTCTCACAGACGCTCGCACAGGCGGAACCAGCAGCTGCGGCGGCGCCGCAGGCGATGCCGCAGACAGACTACGAGGTGCCGAAGCAGATTGTTGATCAGGCGCGCCTCATCCAGCGCGGGCAGGACACGGAGATGGTCATCCATCTCAAACCGGAGCATCTTGGCGACTTGACACTGCGTGTCTCCGTCGGCACAGATGGTGCCGTCAATGCGTCGTTCCACTCGAATAACGCAGAGGTGCGCACCATCATCGAGAATACGCTCGTTCAGCTCAGGCAGGAGCTCAACAACCAGGGACTCAAAGTCGATAACGTCGGCGTCTATGCAGGCCTTGCGGATGGCGGGCTGCCGCAGGATCAGGGGCAGCAGCAGGCCTTCCAGCAGGGAAGACAGCGCCAGCACACGACGCGTGAGAGCGCGGCGGCTTTCGAGGATGGGCAGGAGCTCGCAGCGGCACTGGCCGCACAGGAAGGAAGCATCGCCACGGATGGCGTAGACTACCGCATTTGACAGGAGGAACCATGCATGGCGAATAAGCTCAATACCGTCACGGTAAACGGCACGACCTATACGGCGGAAGATTATGCCAAGCAGCAGGCGACGACGACAACGTCAGCCAATGATGCGCTTGGCAAGGACGCGTTCCTGAAGCTGCTTGTGACGCAGATGCAGTACCAGGATCCGCTCGATCCGCAGGACAACAGTGAATACGTTGCCCAGCTTGCCCAGTTCTCAGCGCTCGAGCAGATGACGAACGTCGCCGAGGGGCTCGAGAAGACGAACACGCTTGTGAGCAACATCGACTCGAGCCTGCTCGTGGGCCAGCTCAGTTCGATGATCGGGCAGAAGCTTCAGTGGACGACGACGGAGACTGTGAAGGATGCGGACGGCAACGCTGTTACCGATGCCAACGGCAAAGCGCAGACGACGAAGACCACCTACGAGGGCACGGTCACGGGCGTCAGCATCTCCGACGGCTCCCCAAGTGTCATCGCAAAGGATACAGACGGCACGACGCACAAGGTCGTCATCAGCGACATCACGCGCGTCGGTGATGGCAGCACGAACAGTACTGCGGCCAGCTGAATACAGCGCCGCAAGATAATTTCATAATGGAGGGACAGCAGATGGCTGATAAGATTTATTTCGATTCCCAGCTGCTCCTGCCCATCCAGCGCGCCGGGACCAGGTCTCGGCCGGCGGTGCAGCAGCCGCAGGCGGCGAGCTTTGGCGATATGCTCTCCGCTGCGAAGCGCCAGGTCGCCTTCTCCGCGCACGCGAAAGCGCGGCTTGCCGAGCGGGGCATCTCACTCAGCGAGCAGGCGCTTGCACGGCTTGGCACGGCCGTTGACCAGCTCGCAGGGAAAGGAGCCCGCGAGTCACTTGTCTATCTTGACGGCACAGCCTTCGTGGTGAGTGTGCCGAAGCGGACAGTGATCACCGCCATGGATGGCAGGACGAAAGACAATATCATAACGAACATCGATAGTGCAGCAATTCTCTAGAGTTGGACCTACGGGAGACTCCGGGACGCCGAACGACAGACGCGCCCCACACGCATTGCTGCATCACGATGAGGAAAGAAAGGAAGTACCTTATCATGATGCGTTCCCTTTTCTCCGGTGTATCCGGCCTGAAATCCCACCAGACCCGCATGGATGTCATCGGCAACAACATCGCGAATGTCAATACGACCGGCTTTAAATCGAGCCGCACGACATTTGCGGACACGCTTTCGCAGACGCTCTCCGGCGCCTCCGCGCCGCAGGACAATCTCGGCGGCACGAACCCCAAGCAGATCGGCCTCGGCACGGGTGTTGCGAGCATTGACCTGCTCTTTACCGACGGCTCCGTGCAGTCGACGGGCAAGAACACCGACCTCTGCCTCTCCGGCAACGGCCTTTTCGTCGTCAAGCAGGGCAATCAGACGTACTACACGCGTGATGGCGCATTTGAATTCGATTCTGAGGGCAACTACGTCCTGCCGAGCAGCGGTCTCTATGTGCAAGGGTGGACAGCGACGGACGGTGTGCTCAATACGTCGAGCGCGGTGGGCAATATCACGATTCCGGCCGGCAAGAGCATGGCAGCTGCGGCCACGACAAAAGGAACATACGCAAATAACCTGAATGCAAGCGTGCCTACCATCACGAAAGTGAATGGGGGGACGACAGCGGTCACTGTCGATGGAACAACGACGAAGTCTGCGACCATTGAGCTCAGTGATGGCACGACGGTCACGGAAACGAAAAACGGAACGTATACAGTAGGCGAAAGCCTGCCTGTGACGACGACATTGACCGTCTATGACAGCCTCGGGGTAGCTCATTCAGTTCCGGTATACTTTACCAAAACCAAGACAGGCACGGGAACTGCGACTGCGGACGGAAATGAATGGACGCTAAGTGTAGAACCATCTATTACAGAAGCAGATGGTTCTACAACAACTGTGAAGTTGGATAAAGCAGTAACGCTCAAATTCCAGACGGACGGCAAGTATAATAGTGGCGAAGGAACAGCGACTTTGACACTGAAAAATGGCTCGAATGCATCCCAGGCTGTGACGCTTGACTTTTCTAAGATCACACAGTATGCAGGGAAGAGTACGATCAATGGCACGACGGACGGCAATGCCGCCGGAACACTTTCAAGTGTTTCCGTTGATAGCTCGGGTACTATCACGGGCACCTACACGAACGGCGTCAAGCAGACAGAAGCGCAGGTCGCGGTCGCGCAGTTCACGAATGCCTCCGGTCTCACGAAGACGGGCAACAGCCTCTATCAGGAGTCGAACAACTCCGGTACGGCGAATGTCAAGACGGCCTCAGATCTCGGCGTCACGATCACGCCGTCCGCGCTTGAGATGTCCAATGTCGACATCGCGAACGAGTTTTCCGATATGATTATCACGCAGCGCGGCTTCCAGTCCAATTCCAAGATTATCACGGTGGGCGATGAGATGCTCGAGACGCTCATCAATATGAAACGCTGATTCTAGTTTGTGACCTCCCTCCTCCGAGGGAGGTTTTTATGTGCGCGGAATCCATACGTCCTGCCCATTCTTTCTAGGTTTATCGTCCCGAAGCGCTTGACGAACAGCGAGGGGTGCGGTATTCTTGAAAGAGTTTCATAGGTAGTTGCAAAGATAAATTTTGTGGATTTTTCTTTCCTGAAAAAAGGGAAAATGCTCCCGCGTGACGAATTATGAAAATTAGTATGGTGAATTGGGGAGATGAAGGTATGATCAAACTGACGAAGTTCAACTCCAAGACGAATAAGAAAGGGGAGTTCGTCCTGAACGCGGAGATCATCGAGACGATTGAGGAAACACCAGATACGGTTGTGACGCTCACGAATGGAAAGAAGCTTATCGTTGACGAGCCGATGGATGAAATCGTGCGCCGCGTGATGAAATACCGCCGGGCACTCCATCAGTTCTAGGGAGCTGCGTCCGCTGGAAAATCGTTTCGGAGGAATGTTTCCAGGAGAGCCATAGGGAATAGAGTAATGGAGGGATGGATAGATGGCTGAGGAAAAAAAGGAGTCGGCAGCGGATCCGGCGCCTGCATCGGAGGAGAAAAAGAAAAAGTCACCCATTATCCTTGTCGTGGTGCTGGTACTCGTCGGCCTCGTGCTGGCGGCGGGCATTTCGTTCTTTGTCACGACGAAGATGATGGCAGACTCGGCCAGTGAGGCAGGTGTCAGCGAGCATCATAACCCCGGGAAATTCGTGAAGCTTGGTGATGCGAAGGAAGGCATCATGGTCAATGTCGGCGGTGTCAAGGCAGGTAAATACCTCAAGGCTGGCATCGTGCTGGAGATGAACCCCGGCAAGAAGGACAACCTCACCGATGATGGCAAGCTTCAGCCGATGGCAGAGACGAAGATCCTTGATACGACGATGCAGATTCTCAGAAGTTCGAAGCTCGACGAGTTTGACGCGACGAAGCAGGACGAGTTGAAGAAGAAGATCAAGGATGAACTCAATGACAAGCTCGGACAGGGATCGGTCTATGACGTGTATATCACGAGCTTCCTGCTCCAGTAATGAAAAACCGCAGAAGAGCAGAAAGGGGGACGAAGATTGGCAGATGAAGTCTTATCTCAGTCCGAGATAGATAAACTGCTGTCTGCGCTTTCTGACGGTACGGTTTCCGCAGAGGAAGTCAAGGCAGATGAAGAGCAGAAAAAGGTCAAGGTTTACGATTTCAAACGACCTGACAAGTTCTCCAAGGATCAGATCCGCACGCTTTACATGCTGCATGAGAGTTTCGCTCGGCTGCTCAATACGTATCTTTCGACGCACTTGCGTACCATCGTGAATGTCGAGGTGGCGTCCGTCGAGCAGCTCACATACCAGGAGTTCGTCCAATCGCTCGCGAACCCCAGCGTTATCAGTATCCTTGCCGTGCCGCCCCTCAAGGGCAACATCATCATGGAGGTCAATACGGAGATTGCGTTCGCCTTCATCGACCGCGTGTTCGGCGGGGAGGGCAAGGCGAGCATCAAGCCGCGAGTGCTCACGGATATCGAAGAGACGGTTATGAAGCGTTTCGTCGATACGGCGATGGAGCATTTCCGCGATTCGTGGAAGAATGTCTGCGCGTTCCACCCCAAGCTGGAGGCGACGGAGTCCAACCCGCAGTTCACGCAGATTGTGCCGCCAAGCGACATGGTCGTCATCGTCACCATACAGATGAAGATCGGCGATGTCGAGGGCATGATGAATATCTGCATACCGTATCTCGTCCTCGAGCCCATCATGTCGAAGCTCACGACGACGTTCTGGGTGGCGTCCTCTGTTTCCAAGGAGGATGCGAATCCGGAGCAGGTGGAGATGCTGCAGAAGAAGATCGAGCGCACACGCGTTCCCATGATCGTGGAGCTCGGGCGCCTCGATATTTCCATACAAGAGTTTCTCACACTGGGGTTCGGCGATGTGCTGCAGCTCGATACCAAGGTGAAGGATGAGTTGCCGGTACTCGTCGGCAAACGGCCGAAGTTCAAGTGCCGCCCTGGTACGGCGGGCAAGAACATGGCCGTGCAGATTACGAGAATCATAAACGAAGGAGATGAAGATACGGATGAGTGATGATATGATCTCGCAAGAGGAGATAGACGCCCTCTTGAATGGCGGGCTTGCGGGAGCGGACGGAGACGATAAGTCGGCGGACGACGCCGCGGCTTCTGAGGCCGCTCCAGCGGCTGCAGCCGAGGAGGCGCCGGCGGGAGATACCTCGGAAGATGATTCATCTCAGTTCGCAGGTGTTTTGACGGATACAGAGAAGGACGCGCTCGGAGAAATCGGCAATATCTCGATGGGAAGTGCCGCGACGACGCTGTCTGTTCTTCTGGGACATAAGGTCAACATCACGACGCCGTCTGTCGCTGTGGCGACGATGAGCATCATCAAGGAGCATTATCCGCTGCCGTACCTCATTGTCGAGGTCGGCTATACGACGGGCATCGATGGCAATAATGTGCTGGCTATCCAGGCGCATGACGCCGCCATCATCGCCGACCTCATGATGGGCGGCGACGGCACGAATCCAGACACGAACATCGGCGAGATCGCGATGAGCGCTGTCGGTGAGGCCATGAACCAGATGATGGGCACTGTGGCGACCTCGCTCTCCACGATGTTCAATAAGAAAATCGATATTTCTCCACCGAAGGTCAACCTGATCGATCTCGGTACAGAGGAAAAAGTGACGGAGATCGTCGGGCAGGATGAGCCTGTCGTGCGCGTTTCGTTCCGCATGGAGGTCGATGGGCTCATCGACAGCGAGATCATGCAGATCCTGCCGGTCCATGTGGCAAAGGAGATGGTGGAGTCGTTGATGGGCGGCAGCGCGGCTGAGGAAGCGGCGGCGCCGCAGCCGGCACCGGCTCCCGCGCCCACACCGGCGCCCGCGCCCACACCGGCGCCTACGCCCACACCGGCTCCCGCGCCCACACCGGCTGCGCCTGCGCCACAGCCAGCGGCAGCACCCCAGTATGCAGCGCCTCAGTATGCAGTGCCGCCGCAGAACTACGCGCCGCCGCAGATGGCGCAGCCAGCGGCCAGCGTTCCTGTCCAGCCGGTGCAGTTCACGCCGCTTGCGAGCGGGCCTGTGCCAGTCAACGACGCAAACATCGGGCTGATCCTCGACGTGCCGTTACAGGTGACGGTGGAGCTCGGTCGCACGAGCAAGTCCATCAAGGAGGTTCTGGAGCTCACAAACGGTTCCATTGTCGAGCTGGACCGCCTTGCTGGCGAGCCGGTGGACATCATGGTCAACGGCAAGTATCTCGCGAAAGGCGAGGTCGTCGTCATCGACGAGAATTTCGGCGTGCGCATCACGGATATTGCAAGTCCCGCAGAACGGGCAGCAAAGTTACGGTGAGGCGCGCTATTGGCAAGAATGGTAGTTTTCGCTATAATGAAGCTATACATGGGGCGTGCGTGCAGGTGTCCGTCTGCGGCTGCTGTGCGTCCGCCCTTGTATGAGGAGCTGTCGGCGGCTCTGCCCGCGGGAGCTTCTTGGTGAAGTACAGAGAGAATAGACAATCGTGATATTTTTCTATTGACGAGGAGAGATGAAACATGGCAGTACGCGTATTGGTTGTTGATGATGCAGCTTTTATGAGAATGATGGTAAAGGACATCCTCACGAAGAACGGCTATGAGGTTGTCGGCGAGGCGGAGAATGGTATGAAGGCACTGGAGAAGTATCAGGAACTCAAGCCGGATCTCGTCACGATGGACATCACGATGCCGGAGATGGATGGTATCAGCGCTGTCAAGGAAATCAAGAAGGTAGACCCGAATGCGAAGATCGTCATGTGCAGCGCTATGGGTCAGCAGGCCATGGTCATCGAGGCCATCCAGGCGGGCGCGCGTGACTTCATCGTGAAGCCGTTCCAGGCCGATCGTGTGCTCGAGGCCGTACGCAAAGCAGTTGGCTGATGAATAAGGAAAATTGGATGTGGATGGCGGTGCTTGCTGCCATCTGCTTCTTTGTTCTGCCCTCCGTGGGGCTGGCAGCGGATGCCGGCAGTTCCTCCGGCTATCTCGCGGAGTATGAAAATGCCGATCCGAAGCCGACGGCTGTTTCCTGGTGGTCGACGCTGGCGTATCTCCTGAGCCTCCTCGTCATCTTTGCTTTCGTGCTCGCCATGGCGTACTTCGTGGCGAAGTTCTTGGGCGGCAGGTTCGGAAGGTCGCTGATGAAGAGCGGCGGGCGCGTGCTCGTTCAGCTGCCGCTGGGGCCGAAGAGCTCGGCCTGCGTCGTTGAGCTCGCGGGACGGACGTTCTTGCTCGGCGTGACTGAGCAGAATGTATCGCTTTTGGCGGAAATCAAGGACCGTGAGGAGATCGAGGCGCTGGAGCGGGCGAGTGCCGTGCTGCCGGAAAAGCTCGACGGTACGCTCTTTTCCTCGCAGCTCGGCGCGCTTTCGGATTTCGTCGCGCGTTTCCGCAAGTGAAGTTCGCAGGTGTTTTATCGTGATGGTGCAGTGGAGAGGGAGTTGTCGTTTTTGAACGGTCGGAGATATGTCCTTGCCCTTGGCGTCTTGATTGCATGGGGGCTTTTGGCGTTTCTGCCGCAGACGGCGCTTGCGGCACCTGCTGTCCCAAGTGTCAACATCGGCATCGGGCAGGCAAATGGCCCGCAGGATGTCTCGGTGACGCTTCAGATCATGGCGCTTCTGACCATCCTCACGCTCGCGCCTAGCATCCTCATCATGACGACTTCCTTCGTCCGCATCGTCGTCGTCATCGGTTTTTTGCGCAATGCGCTTTCCACGCAGAACGTGCCGCCGAACCAGGTGGTCATCGCGCTGTCCCTCTTCCTGACGTTCTACATCATGGCGCCATATTGGGGACAGGCGAATGAGCAGGGACTTCAGCCGTATCTTGCAGGACAGATCACGCAGGAGCAGGCGGTGGAGAACGTAGCCGCACCGATGCGGGAGTTCATGTTCAAGCAGACGAGGGAGACAGATCTCGCGCTCTTCGTCAATCTCTCCGACGCGGAGCGTCCGGAGTCGCAGGAGGATGTGTCGACGCTCACGCTCATACCGGCGTTCATCATCAGTGAGCTCAAGACGGCGTTCCAGATCGGGTTCATGATCTACATCCCGTTCATCGTCATCGATATGATCGTCGCGAGCACGCTCATGTCCATGGGCATGATGATGCTGCCGCCGACGATGATATCGCTGCCATTCAAGATCCTGCTTTTTGTCATGGTGGACGGCTGGCATCTGCTCATCAAGTCACTCATCGTAAGCTTTAAGTAGATTCATGGTTCGGGAGGAAGTCGCATGTCGGGGGATCTCGTGATACAGCTCGGACAGGAGGCGCTCATGGTGGTGCTCCTCGTCTCGGCACCGATGCTCGGCCTCGGCCTCATCGTCGGTCTTGCTGTCAGTGTCTTCCAGGCGACGACGTCCATCCAAGAGCAGACGCTCGCGTTCATCCCGAAAATCATCGCCGTTTTCGTGGCGGTGTTGATTTTCGGACCGTGGATGCTCAGCATCATGGTGGAGTATGTGACGAACATGCTCGTGAATCTGCCAAGTTATATCGGATGAGGTGTGAGGCATGGATTTCTTTACGCTTGCCCAGGATCATGCGGCGGTTTTCCTGCTCATGCTCACGCGGTGCAGCGGCATCTTCATGATCGCACCTTTCTTCGGCAGCCTGAACATCCCTGTGACGATACGCGCGGCAGCGGCCTTTGCATTCACGCTCGTGCTGTTCCCCGTCGTGGACGGGCTTGGTACGGTGGCTGCGCCGCCGTCTGTCTGGGCGTTCGCAGGATCGGTGCTCGCGGAGCTTTTTATCGGCTGGCTCATCGGCTTCATCGCCTATGTCTGCTTTTCTGCCATCCATATGGCCGGCAAGGTGATGGACATGCAGGTGGGGTTCGCTGTTGTCAATGTCATGGACCCGACTTCCGGTCAGCAGATTCCGCTCATCGGAAGTCTTCTTTATAATCTCGGCATCATCGTGTTCCTTGTGACGAATGGCCATCACGTCATCATCACCGCGCTTGCTGAGAGCTTCCGCATGGTGCCGCTTGCAGCCATGCAGCCGAACCTGTCGCTTACGATGCTCCTCGTGGATTTCACGAATGGCATCTTTGTGACGGGCATGAAGATCGCCATGCCTGTCACGTTCGCCATCTTGCTCGTGAATGTCGCGCTCGGCATCCTCGCGCGCACGATGCCGCAGATGAATATCTTCGTCGTCGGCATTCCGCTCCAGCTCATGGTCGGCGTCGGCGTGCTCTCGATGCTGCTGCCATTCTATGTGATGTTCCTGGATGTGTTGTTCAATGAAATGTATGGAAAGATATCCATTGCCCTGCAGGCTTTGCAGTAGGGAGGAGCGGTTCGCGCGCGGTCAGGCGCGCTTCCATTTTTCCCTGCAGCGCTTTGCTGATGGCGACAAGACCGAGGAGCCGACAGCGAAGAAGCGCCAGGACGCCGCCAAGAAGGGCCAGGTTGGCAAGAGCCAGGAACTCAGCACGGCATTCGTGCTGCTCATCGGCTTCTTCGTCATCAAGGCGCTCTGGGAGCAGATCTATGCGAACATCGCGGGGTATACGATCTATATCTTCGGTCATCTGAACCAGAATGTCGATGTCGAGAACGTCATCCAGCTGTTCATCGGCATGGGCGTCATCCTCGTGAAGACGGCAATGCCCATCATGCTCGCGGTCATGGTGGTGGGGCTCGCCGTGAATTTCTTCCAAGTGGGGCTCAATGTGAGCGCCGAGAAGATTCAGCCGAAATTCGACAACCTCAATCCCATCAATGGCGTCGGGCGCATGTTCTCGAAACGCTCGCTCGTGGAGCTTGTGAAATCTGTGCTGAAGATTGTCGTGATCGGTTTTTTCATCTATAATTATCTTAAAGATGAGATTTTCACGATGCCCCAGTTCATCTTCTATGACCTTGGCACGTCGCTCGCGAAGATGTCAGAGATCATCTTTACGCTCGCATTTCAGGTCATCGGCGTGATCTTCGTTCTGGCAGTGCTCGACTTCGGCTATCAGAAATGGCAGACGACGCAGGACCTCAAGATGACGAAGCAGGAGGTCAAGGACGAGTTCAAGCAGACAGAGGGTGATCCGCAAATCAAGGGGAAGATTCGTCAGAAGCAGCGTCAGATGGCGATGAGCCGCATGATGCAGGAGGTGCCGAAGGCGGATGTCATCGTGACGAACCCGACGCATTTCGCGGTGGCCCTCAAGTATGAGAAGGGCATGACGGCGCCTGTTGTCGTCGCGAAAGGCGCGGATTTCGTCGCGCAGAAGATCAAGAGCGTCGGCAGGGAAAATGATGTGCCGCTTGTCGAGAATCGGCCGCTCGCACGGGCGCTCTATGCTTCGACCGAGGTGGGGGACAGCGTGCCGCGCGAACTCTATCAGTCGGTGGCGGAGGTGCTCGCCTATGTCTATCGACTGAAACATCGGCGTCGCAGGGCCTGAGGCAAGGCGGTGCCTGTGGGGCATCATAGTTGATGATACCTAGGAGCCCCGGGCGGCTCTTTGCGGTCAGCGTGGGCATACGTGCTCTTTCAGCAGGTTTGTGCGCATGGTTTGCGAAGTGTTTGGAGATAAGGAGTGTTTTATGGCTGCACCACAGATTGCTGCGACGGCCGGCGTGTTCGGCAAGGGCAGCTTCATTCAGAAATATAGTGATGTGCTCATTGCGGTCGCTATTGTCATCATCGTCGTGATGATGATCATTCCTCTGCCGACGCTGCTGCTCGATCTCCTCATCTGCCTCAATATCACGATTGCTTTGCTCGTCGTGATGTCGGTCATCTATAACAAGGAGGCACTTGATCTCTCGATTTTCCCGTCGCTCTTGCTCGTGACGACGCTCTTCCGTCTCGCGCTCAACATCTCCTCGACGCGTCTCATCCTGCTCGATGGCTACGCGGGCGAGGTCA
Organism: Selenomonas bovis DSM 23594; assembly: GCF_000381005.1. Taxonomy (GTDB): domain Bacteria; phylum Bacillota; class Negativicutes; order Selenomonadales; family Selenomonadaceae; genus Selenomonas_C; species Selenomonas_C bovis. The sequence continues at coordinate 68,202 of NZ_KB908385.1, read as the reverse complement.
TCACGGCGTTCGGCAATTTCGTCGTCGGCGGCAATCCTGTCGTCGGCTTCATCGTATTCATCATCCTTGTCGGCATCAACTTCATCGTCATTACGAAAGGTTCGGAGCGTGTCGCTGAAGTCTCGGCGCGCTTCACACTCGATGCGATGCCCGGCAAGCAGATGGCCATCGACGCCGACCTGAACCAGGGCGCCATTACGGATGCTCAGGCGAAGGTACGGCGCGAGAAGATTCAGCACGAGGCGGATTTCTTCGGTGCGATGGACGGCGCCTCGAAATTCGTCAAGGGCGATGCGATCGCGGCCATCGTCATCATGCTCATCAATATCTCGGGCGGCTTCGTCATCGGCATGCTGCAGAGGAATCTCAGCGCGCTGCAGGCGCTCCAGCAGTATACGCTGCTCACCGTCGGCGAGGGCCTCGTCTCGCAGATTCCGGCGCTGCTCATCTCGACGGCGACGGGCCTCATCGTCACGCGTGCGGGCGCGGAAGGGAATCTCGGCGCGGATATGGTCTCGCAGCTTTTCCGCAATGACCGTATCTTCTTCATCCTCTCTGGCGTGCTCGCCTTTTTCGCCATTGTGCCCGGCCTGCCCGGCATCCCGTTCTCCGTCTTGGCTGTTCTGTGCTTCTTCATCGGCCGCGCGCTGAAGCAGAGCACGGCGGCGACGGCGGCGCAGGAGGCGAAGACGGAAAAATCCGTCCAGCAGCAACAGAAAAAGAAGGCGACCTCGCCGGAGAACATCGTCTCTCTTCTGCAGGTCGATTCGATGGAGCTTGAGATCGGTTACAGCCTTATCCCGCTCGTCGATACGGGGCAGGGCGGCGATCTGCTTGACCGCATCGTGATGATCCGTCGCCAGTGCGCGCTCGAGCTCGGCCTTGTCGTGCCGACCATCCGCATCCGCGACAACATCCAGATCAAACCAAACGCCTATATCATCAAGCTCAAGGGCGTCGAGATCGCCAAGGGTGAGCTCATGCTCGACCATTACCTCGCGATGAATTCCGGCACAGTGTTCGAGGAAGTTCCGGGCATCGAGACGACGGAGCCTGCGTTCGGCCTGCCGGCACTCTGGATTCCGGAGAGCGAGCGTGAGCAGGCGGAGCTCAATGGCTACACTGTCGTCGACGCCGTCTCCGTGCTCGCGACACATCTCACGGAGGTCATCAAGAGCCATGCGGCCGAGATTCTCGGTCGACAAGAGGCTCAGAACCTCGTCGACAACCTCAAGAAGACGAACAAGACGCTTGTCGAGGAGGTCGTTCCCGACCTGCTCACCGTCGGCGAGGTGCAGAAAGTTCTGCAGAACCTTCTCGCCGAACGGATCTCCATCCGCGATATGGAGACGATCTTCGAAGTGCTCTCCGACTACGCACGCGCGACGAAGGACACGGAGATCCTCACGGAGTACGTGCGCCACGCGATGGCGCGCCAGATCACGCAGGCGAATGTGCAGAATGGTCAGCTGCCGTGCGTGACGCTCGACCCGGCGCTCGAGAACCGCATCGCGGGCGGCGTGCAGCGCACGGACCGCGGCTCTTACGTGAGCCTCGACCCAGACTCAATGAAGAAGCTCATCGACTCGCTGAACAACGAGCTGCAGAAGCTCACGAACATGGGCTATCAGCCCATCGTGCTCACGAGTCCGGCCGTCCGCCTCTATTTCCGCAAGCTCGTCGAGCGTTCCGTGCCAGGCATCATCGTGCTTTCGCAAGCGGAGATCGAGCAAAGCGTCGAGATTCAGATTCTTGGGGTGGTGAAAATCTAAGTGCAGATCAAAGTATACAAGGCAGCGACCGTGAAGGAAGCCATGCAGCAGGTCAAGGCGGAGCTGGGGGCAGATGCTGTCATCCTCCACACAAAAAAATACCGTGAGGGTGGTATCCTCGGCATCGGAGCCAAAGAGGTCGTAGAGGTTACGGCAGCGCTTGAAGATGCACCGGCCGCGCAGAAGCCGCGGGCGAAGAAGAAGCTCGATGTCGTCTCCAGGCCTGACGGCAGTGAACTGCCTCCTGTCACGCCCGCGCGAACCAGCCAGGCAATGCAGCAGTATCGTCAGGCGCAGCCGACGGCAGCGTCTGCGGGAAAGGCGCGTTCCGTCAGCGAGGCGGCAGCTCAGGCGGCTGAGGAGAAGCGGGCGGCGCAGCAAAGATTCGATGCACTCGTGCAGTCTCTCGCACAGCAGGAGAACACAAACCCTCGCATCATCAAGGCAGACGCGCGGGCGGAGCAGACGGACATCCGCGCTGTAGAAGGCGATGGACCAGAGTCAGAGAAGGCAGGCGGCGAGGCACAGATGGCAGACGCGAAGAAGATACAGGATCTCCAGGCTGAGCTCACGCAGATGAAGAGTCTGCTCGCGCAGGTCATGGCCAAGGAGCAGCCGGCGGGCGTGCGCACGCTGCAGGATGCGCTCAAGGAGCAGGAGGTCGACGAGGCCATTCTCAAGGATCTTGCAGGCGCTGCCGCGGCCGGCGAGACGCTGCGGGACAGCCTCACAGAGGAGGCGCACGCCGTTCTCGCGGACTATCTCAAGGCACATATGACATTTGCGAATGGCATCCGGCTGAACCAGCACGGCTGCCGCATCGTCGCACTCATCGGCCCGACGGGCGTGGGCAAGACGACGACGCTCGCGAAGATCGCTGCGCGCTTCGTGCTCGAGCAGGGCGTCGACGCCGCGCTCATCACGGCGGACACCTACCGCATCTCCGCTGTCGAGCAGCTCAAGACCTACTCAGACATCATCGGACTCCCGCTCGAGATCGTCTATACGCCTCAGGAACTCCAGACGGCGCTGCACAAGTTCCGGCAGAAGGACCTTGTCCTCATCGATACGGCGGGGCGCAGCCAGCATAACGAGTTCCAGATGAAGGAGCTTGTCGACTTTCTCGCGGCGAATCCGCGCATCGAGCGTCATCTCGTGATGAGCGCGACGACGAAGAACCGCGATGCTGCGGATATCCTTGAGAAATTCTCCGTCTGCGAGCCGGATTGCATCGTATTCACCAAGACGGATGAGACGGCGAGCGTAGGCATGATTCTCAATCTCCTGTATCAGAAGGAGGTCGCGCTCTCGTTCCTGACAAACGGGCAGAGCGTGCCAGATGATATTGTTCCCGCGACGCCGGAAGCGCTCGCGGATCTCTTGCTGAGGGAATGATATGGACCAGGCAGAGCGGCTTAGGAAGCTGGTGGAAAAGAGACCCGAGACGGTGCAGTCACCGGTCAGGGACAATGCGCGCGTCATCGCCGTCACGAGTGGCAAGGGCGGCGTCGGGAAGACGAATCTCACGGTGAATCTCGCCATCGCGCTCGGCATGAAAGGGCGGCGCGTTCTCGTCATCGATGCGGATTTCGGAATGGCAAATGTCGAGGTCGTGCTCGGCTCCTCGACGAAGAAGCATCTGCTCAACCTGCTCGAGGATGGGACCAAGCTCGCCGATGTTCTCGTGCATGGGCCCTACGGGGTAGACTATATCTCAGGCGGTTCAGGCATCGAGAAAGCGCAGGCGTTCGACGGCGCACAAAAGGGACAGCTCCTCGTAAAGCTCATGGAGGCGGGAGAACTCGCGGACATCATCCTCGTCGATACAGGGGCGGGACTCGGCAAGAATGTCATGGACTTCATCCTTGCGGCAGATCAGGTCCTGCTGATCACGACGCCGGAGCCGACGGCACTCACAGATGCCTACGCGGTCATGAAGGCGTACAGCATGTATGCACCGGAGCCGGATCTCTCGCTCATCGTGAACCGCGTCTACGACGAGCGGGAAAGCCGCGATGTCGTCGCGAAGCTCACGCAGACGGCCTCGCGCTTCCTGAAACTCGATGTCGGCTGCCTCGGCTACGTCTACGAGGACACGGCTGTCATGCGCTCCGTGCGCCGCCAGATGCCGTTCTTGATTTTTCAGCCGGAGGCCATCGCCTCACGCTGTGTGCGGGCGATGGCAGACAGCCTTCTCTACGGAACGACGATGGCGGTGCGAAGAGGCTGGAGAGGATTTTTGCAGCAAATTTTTCATTTTTCACGTTAAACACGGAGGAGCTTTCCCATGGCAGGCGAAATAATAAAAGCAAAGGATGTTCTGAAGATAGGGCAGCGCTTGGAGTTCTTCGTTGACAATGATGACGAGCGCTATACGAGCCGCATCGAGGATCTCACGCCCGAGAGGATTGCGGTGGCGCTTCCCGTCAACAAACAGCGTGTGCCCGTCATCCCGCGCAAGGGCAGCAAGGTGTATGCACTGGCGGTGGGAGAGCAATGCCGTTATCGTTTCTTCGCGACATATCTCGGCACGGCGCGTCAGGATGGGAGGCTTCCCGTCTGGCTCGTTTCGCGTCCGGAGACTGTCGAGCGGCATCAGAACCGCGAGTTCGTGCGTGTGCGCGTCGACCTGCGCGTCCGTGCGCGGCTCGTCGCGGAGGATGGATCGATTGGCGATGCCATAGAGACGCGCTCTCTCAATCTCTCGGGCAATGGCATCGCGATCGTGATGTCGCAGGCGGTCAAAGTGGACAGCCAGATGGCGCTCGAGATCTTCGACATCCCGAATGTCGGTACTTTGGAAATCATGGGGCGTGTGGCCCGCTGTCAGTGCGTGATGCTCGATGAGGAGCATGCCGTCTACCATGTCGGCCTGTTCCTGGAGCATCTGTCACGGCGCACGCTCAACGCGATCGTGCGCTACCTGTTCAGTGAGCAGCGCCGGGCGATTGCCAAGGGACTCAATGGAAGCATCTAAGGCCGCTGGCTGCATGAGCCTCCACATCTGCGGAGACGGATACAGCAGTGGTTTTCTAAGGGGTGGGCTGGATGATCAGAATATTGATTGCTGACGATTCTGCGTTCATGCGGAAGGTATTATCGGATCTTTTCGCGGCACAGTCGGACTTCGAGGTCGTCGGTACGGCCATCAACGGCAGGGATGCCATCGAGAAGGTCAAGCAGTATGATCCGGATCTCCTGACGATGGATGTGCAGATGCCGGTCATGGATGGGCTCAATGCCCTCGCCGTCATCATGGAGATTCATCCGATGCCTGTGGTCATGCTCTCGAGCTTGACGAAGGAAGGAACGGATGAGACCATCCGCGCACTCTCGCTAGGCGCTGTTGATTTCATCTCGAAGGCGGGCGGCTCGATTTCCCGCATCGATACGATCGAGGCGGATATCCTCGCGAAATGCCGTACGGCGGCCAAAGCGAATGTCAGGTCAGCCGTGGCGAGCGCGCGCGCGGAAAAGGAACGCGAGAAGCAGAAACCTGTCATGCGGCATATTGATCTGCCGAGGCACGCGTCGCATGAAATGCCAGGGGGAACGCCGCGGTGGCAGACATCACCTTTTGTTTCGGGCAAGCGAGAGAATCCGCTTCTCAAGCCGCGTGCCAAGGTGCTTACGCCGCGTGGTACGCCGCCTGTAGAGACGGCCTCGCCAGCAGCTGGCGGGAAACTCGTGGCCATCGGCACGTCGACCGGAGGACCGCAGGCGCTCCAGAGCGTGATTACGCGGTTGCCGAAAGACCTGCCCTGCGGTGTCGTCGTTGTCCAGCACATGCCGCCGGGATTCACGAAATCCTTGGCACAGCGGCTCGATACCCTGTCCGCTGTCCATGTCAAGGAAGCGGAGGATGGCGATATCATCCGATCCGGCTGTGTCTATATCGCACCGGGGAATTATCATATGCGCGTGAGCGTGAGCGGCGGCGCGCGCAAGATCGTGCTCGGCCAGGATCCCCCCGTTGGGAACCATCGGCCGGCAGTCAACGTGCTGTTTGATTCCGTAGCTCCCATCGGGCGGCGTCTCGTCGCCGTCATTATGACGGGGATGGGCTCGGATGGCACAGAAGGAATGAAGAAGATCAAGGCCGAGGGCGGCTATTCCATCGCCCAGGATGAAAGCACTTCCGTCGTCTACGGTATGCCGAAGTCCGTGGTAGACGCCGGACTCGCTGATGAGATCCGGCCGGTCACTGACATCGCACGTGCGATTGTTGCCGCAGTCGAACGATAAATTTAGGGGGAGTACAAATATGGATACGAATCAGTACATGGACATGTTCCTCGACGAGTCGCACGAGCATCTGCAGTCGCTCAACGATGGACTCCTGAGCCTTGAGGACAATATGGAGGATACCTCCGTCGTCAATGAGATTTTCCGTAACGCGCATACGCTCAAAGGCATGTCGGCGACGATGGGCTTCAACAAGATCGCTGAGCTCACGCATGAGATGGAGGATGTACTCGACCTCATCCGCAAGGAACAGCTCAAGCTCAACGAGGATATCATCGACACGCTCTTCAAGTGCGTCGATTCGCTCGGACAGATGATCGATAGCGTCGGCAACGGCGAGGCAGAGGATGTCGTCGATGTCTCCGACCTCGTCAAGAAACTCAGTTCGATCTCGAAGCCGGATCAGGCCGCGGCACAGGCGGCTGCACCGGCGGCTGCGGCTGCCGCAGCACCTGCGGAAAACAAGATCTCCATCGAGCTCACAGACGTCGACAAGGATGTCATCAAGCAGGCGCGAGAGACGGGCATGCAGGCCATCCACGTGCGCGTGACACTCGCGGAGACCTGTCTGCTGAAGTCCGCGCGCTCCTATATGGTCATGAACGCACTCGACGAGCTCGGCGATGTCATCAAATCCGTGCCGAGCGCTGAGAATCTCGAGCAGGAGAAGTTCGACCACAGTTTCGATGTCATCATCATCACGGTTGCTGAGGAGAAAGCCGTGCAGGACGCCGTGAACTCTATCTCCGAAATCTCCAAGGTCGAGACGAATGTCATCGACCTCGCGGCGGAGGAGAAAGCGGCAGCGGCTACCGCTGCTGCACCTGCGCCCAAGGCTGCAGCGCCCGCGCCGACTGCGAAGAAGGCAGCGCCTGCGCCAGCGAAAAAGGCGATTGCTGCTCCTGCGAAGAAGGTACATCACAGCCAGTCCGTGCGCGTCGACATCGAGAAGCTCGACACGCTCATGAACCTCATGGGAGAGCTCGTCATCAACAAGGTGCGTCTCGAGCAGATCGGCCAGACGCACAGGCTCGCGGACCTCACAGAGACGCTCGAGCAGATGGACCGCGTGACGACAGACCTCCAGAATATCGTCATGAAAGTCCGCATGGTGCCGGTGAGCTCGGTGTTCAACCGTTTCCCGCGCATGGTGCGCGACATCGCAAAAGAACTCAACAAGGAAATCAACCTTACCATCGAGGGCGAGGAGACAGAGCTCGACCGTACCGTCATCGATGAGATCGGCGATCCGATCATGCACCTCCTGCGCAACTCCTGCGACCACGGCGTCGAGGAGCCTGATGTGCGTGAGTCGAAAGGCAAGCCGCGTGCAGGCGAGGTCGGCCTCATCGCGCGCCACGAGGGCAACAATGTCGTCATCATGGTCACGGATGACGGTGCCGGCATCGATGCCGCGAAAATCCGCGCCAAGGCTGTCGAGAAAGGCATGATCTCCCAGGAGGAAGCCGACAAGATGGACGACGCGGACGCTGTGCGCCTCGTCTTCCTGCCGGGCTTCTCCACGGCGGACCACATCTCTGACATCTCTGGCCGCGGCGTCGGCATGGATGTCGTGCGCAGCAAGATCGAGGCGCTCTCCGGACACGTCGATGTCGAGACGAAGATCGATGAGGGCTCTGTCTTCAAGATCAAGCTGCCGCTTACGCTCGCCATCATCCAGGCGATGCTCGTCAAGGTGCAGGAAGAGATGTACGCCATCCCGCTCGGCTCCATCGACAGCACCATCAATATCCAGGAGAGCGAGATCAAGACCGTCCAGAACAAGGAGGTCATCGTCCTGCGCGGCGAGATCATTCCGATCATCCGCATGGAGAAGATGCTCCAGGTCCCGCATGTCAAGGACTCCGATGAAACCTTCGTCGTCGTCGTACATACAGGCGATGCGAAAGCTGGCATCGTCGTCGACAATCTCATCGGCCAGCAGGAGATCGTCATCAAGACGCTTGGCAGCCTGTTCACAGGACTCAAGATGTTCTCGGGTGCAACCGTCCTCGGCGATGGCCGTGTCGCCCTCATTCTTGATGTCGCCACGATGATGCAGTAAGGGGAGGTAACAACATGGCTAACAACGAGAACAATAACGTCGCGACCGAGGAAAGCCTGCAGGTCGTTGCTTTCAAGCTCCGCAATGAGGAGTATGGCGTGAGCATCCTCAATGTGCAGGAGATCCGCAATCTCACGGACATCACGCGTGTGCCGTTTGCCCAGGATTTCATCAAGGGCGTCATCAATCTCCGCGGCAGCGTGCTGCCGGTCATCGACCTCAAGGAGCGTCTTGGTCTCGAGGAGACGCCGTATACGCAGGATACGCGCATCGTGACGGTCACGGTGGGCGACCTCCATGTCGGCATGCTCGTCGACGCTGTTACAGAGGTTCTCACGCTCACGGCGAAACCCATCGATGCCAAGAAGGCTATCAACGGCAAGGAGCTCACGCGCTTCCTGAGCGGCATCGGCAACATTGACGGACGGCTCATCATTATGCTGAACCTGGAGGAGATCATCGGCCTGCCTAAAGAAGGAAAATGAGCCAGTGTATAGATGAGGTGTCGTTCTATGTCTGATGAAATCAAGTTATCCCCCGCTCAGATCGATGCGTTGCGCGAAATCGGCAACATCGGCGCAGGCAATTCCGCCACGGCGCTTTCCCAGATCATCAACCGGCGTATCGATATGAATGTGCCGCGCGTCTCGATGGTCCCGCTCGACCAGGTGCCTGACCTCGTCGGCGGCCCGGATGCGATCGTCGTCGGTATCTTCCTGCGCGTCTACGGCAAGGCACCAGGCAACATCCTTTTCCTGCTGCCGCAGAAGAGCGCCTACTATCTCGTGGATACGCTCATGGGGAAGAAGCATGGAGAGACGGTGAAACTCGACTACATGGATGGGTCTGCTCTCATGGAGATCGGCAACATCCTCTCGGGAGCGTATCTCAATGCGTTCTATACGTTCACGCAGATTTCCATGCTTCCGTCAATACCGGCACTGGCAATGGATATGGCAGGCGCGATCCTGAATGTCGTACTCGTTCAGCTCGGACAGATGGGCGATCAGGCACTCGTCATGGAGACGGAGTTCCTCGCGGAGGACGACGGCATCAACGGCCATTTCTTCCTCGTACCGGATCCCGGATCTCTGGAGACACTAATCGCAGCAGTAGGAGTTGAATGACATGGCCGAATTAATCAGGGTTGGGATGGCCGATTACAAAGTCGGCCGCAGTCCAGCGACGATCATCAGCTATGGACTGGGGTCCTGTATCGGCATATCCCTCTACGACCCGCAGGCAAAGGTCGGAGGGCTCCTGCATATCATGCTGCCGGACAGCAAGCAGGCACGTCCATCTGACAACCCCGCCAAATTCGCTGATACAGGTTTGCCACTCATGTTGAAGGATGTCCTCGCGCTCGGAGCGGTGAAAAAACGTCTCGTTGCAAAGATGGCGGGGGGTGCACAGATGTTTGCTTTCGCGAATGCGACGGATATCATGCGCGTCGGCGCGCGCAATGCCGCGGCCGCAAAGGAAGTGCTGGGACAGCTGGGTATCCCCATCGTCGCTGAGGATACGGGCGGCACCTATGGCCGCACGGTCTCCATCAATCTCGAGAGCGGCAGCTATCACGTCAAGACCATCGATAAGGGCGAAAAGGAAATCTGATGGGGCATCCTTCAGCCTCCACGCACGGAATCACTGGAGCGCGGAGCGCTGTCGGCTTTGGGAAATGTGTAGGTGAGAAGTTTGTTCAAGGTAGGTATGTCTCTCGTGCTGGCTGTCATTGCGGCGCTCGTCGTCTTCCTTGCGGCGCTTGTCAGTGACGCGCGCATCAGCACGGTTTTCCTGCGCAGCCTCGTCGGTTTCTTCCTCGCGGGGGCTGTTTCCTGGCTCGTGCTCTTCCTGCTGGAGGCCAAGGGGATTGTGGGCTTCGATCGCAATCTGGAATTGCCGGAGAAAGACGTTGCGCCATCTGCTGCTGCAGAGGAGCGCACCGATGCGCCTGAGGAGGACGATGGCGCGCCGGAAGAACGCCCCGCACCGCAGCAGGAGGCAGAGGAGATATCTGACGCGGAGACAGCCTCGTTTCAGCCGCTCACGGCGGATGGACTGACACATATAGAGACGGTACCGGAAGAAGGAAAGACAGCTGGCTGACGGGAAACACTAGGGAATATGTTAGAGAATCGCTGGTTCATCTGCATGCCGACCGCGGCGCTTGTCTACGCAAGGATTCTGACTTGCATTTCTGAGGGTGCGTGCTAGAGGAATTTCTACGCGGTTTCTATGCAGCAGGGGAGGTGTGCGAGAGATGGGAGAGACTGTGAGCCAAGAGGCGTCTTCGGCGTCAAAAGCTGTGGCGGATATCGAAGCCCTTTGGTCGTCTTATAAGAAGGAGCAAGACATCGAGCAGCGCAATGCGCTCATCGAGCACTACCTGCCGCTCGTGCGTCTCGTGGCGGGGCGGCTGGCCATCGGTCTGCCAAGCCATGTGGATCGTGATGACCTGCTGTCGAGCGGTTTCTTCGGCCTGCTCGATGCGATCGAGCGCTACGATCCGACGCGCAGGAACAAGTTCGAGACATATGCGGGTGTACGCATCCGCGGCGCGATGCTCGATTACCTGCGGGCGAAGGATTGGATGCCTGTGACGATGCGTCAGCGTATCCGCAAGTACAGCGATGTTTCAGCCCAGCTTGCGAGCGAACTGGGCCGAGAGGCAACCGACGAGGAGATTCGCGAGCGCATGGGCATCGGCGAAAAAGAGTACCGCGTGATGCTCCGTGAACTCGGTGCAGCAACACTCATTCCTCTCGATGATTATCTGGCGGGCGGCGGGGAAAAGGCTGCAGAAGACGGTGGCCCGAGCGCGCAACTTGAAGCGACGGAGATCAAAGAGACACTGGCGGCGGCTATTGACCGGCTGCCCGAGAAGGAACGCATCGTCGTCTCGCTTTATTATTATGATGAGTTGACGCTCAAGGAAATCAGCAAGATCCTGCATCTTACAGAGGCGCGGATTTCTCAGCTGCACTCGAAGGCGGTCTTCCGACTGCGCGGCTCGCTGGCCCGCATGAAGGCGAACCTTCTGTAGCTGCACAATGCGGACAAGACGCTGTAGAGGGAAGGATGATGTGCTACATCAGAAAGGGGGTAGGTCACTCATGGAGGAAGAAAAGCATTACCCCGCCGTAGGCAGTGAAAAGGCAGGTTATTTGTTTGAATTTCGTCCGGATGGTGTCTACTTTACCGTCTGCCCGACGACGGGAAGCTCCATTCTCTACGAGCTCTCTGACATGAGGCAGATACTCGCGGACTACGGAGTCGATGATTATGATATCCTGACGCTGGCCAAGACGGTGCGTAAGGCAGACGGCGTGCCGGTCAAACTTTCGAGCCGCGTCGTGAGCAGCGACGGGATTGCCAGCGAAGCTGAGGTCAACAATAAGGCCATCTTGCCGACACATGATGCCGCGGAGGAATATGCGGGCATCGATGTCGATGTCAGCCGTGACAAGATTACGGCGACCATCAGATTCGACCTCAAGAAAGGCACGCGTTGTCCCACAGCCGACATGGTGCGGCAGGCGCTCAAGGAGAAGGGCGTTGTCTACGGTATCGATGAGGCTGCCATCGAAAAGGGAGCGCAGTCACTCGACAGTTTCGTCGCAGCGCGCGGCGTAGCGCCAGTCAATGGAGCAGACGCCCATATCGAGAAGAAATACGACCTCAGTTATAAGGGACGCCCGCGCATCATCGAGTCGGATCGTGTGGACTATAAGGATATGAATCTCTTCGTGCTCGCGAAGGCCGGCCAGCTGCTTGCGGAGCGTATTCCGCAGACGCATGGGCAGGAAGGCAAGGATGTCTTCGGTTTTCCTGTACCGGCGCGCAACGGCAAGCCCATTCCGCTCACGGTCGGGAAAAACGCAGAGATTCGTGAGGAGAACAAGATTTACGCGCTCATCGACGGTCAGATCGTTGAGGACGGCAAGCGCATCGGCATCGATCCGCATCTCTCGATTTCCGGCAGTGTCGGTGTAGGTACGGGCAACATAGATTTTGTGGGCAGTGTCCAGGTCTCTGGCAATATCGACGCCGGCTTCGTCGTCAAGGCGACGGGCGATGTCGAGGTCTCAGGCTTTGTGAGCGGGGCGGATGTCGAGGGACGCAACGTATTCATCTCAGGTGGTATCACGGGGCAGGGGCGCGGCAAGATAACTGCGAAGGAAGATGTCCGCGCTGCGTTTGCGGAGAATGCGCTCGTGGAGGCCGGACGCGATATTTACATCGCTGACGCCGTCCTGCATTCAACCATCAAGGCGGGTAAGAAGGTGGTTGTCGAGGATCGCCGCGGCCTGATTACAGGTGGCTATATCGCGGCAGGCGAGGAGATTCGCGCGAAGGTCGTCGGCAATCAGGCATTCGTCGTGACGAAGCTTGTCGTCGGCGTGAATCCCGCACTCTCGCAGCGCTATCAGCAGGCATGCCGCGAGTACAAGGAGGACAAGCAGCGCCTCTCGCAGATCACGCAGATGCTCAATACGTTCTCCAAGATCGATACTTCGCGTCTGCCAGAGAACCGCATCGCGCAGATTGCGGCGCTCACGCGCTCGCAGTTTCCTCTTGCGGGGAAGATCAAGCGCGAGGAAAAGCTCATAGAGGAACTGCAAGAGGAACTCGGAAAGATGGAAGACGGCAAGATTCGCGTCGCAGATATCATTTATCCTGGCGTCAGTGTCTCTGTCAATTCCATCAAGCGGAGCTTCCAGACGGAGGCGCGCGGCTGCACGCTTACTGTGCAGGATGATGAGGTGACCATCGGTCCTTATTGATGCAGCCAATGCAGGATCAGGCGGCTGCGCGCAGTGGGAGCAGCGCGCAGAGGAGAAGGAGGAATGGCGTATGGATGTCACGCCGCTCAGCATGCAGATGGTAGTGCCGCGCGTCTCAGATGCCCAGCAGGTGCAACATAACCTCAACCAGGCATCCGCCATGCAACAGGATTTTGAGGCGCTGCGCGAGAAGGCGGATGCCAAACGGAAGGAAACACAGGTCCGCACGAAGAATCATGCCGAGGATGGGAAGATCAAGGAGAATCCCGACCGGCAACGTGGGCAGGGTGGCTACAGCGGCCGGCAGGACAGGCAGGAAGAAGAGCAAGATGAGGCGCAGGAGGAAGCGTTCGCCGTCGATCCTGCGCGTGGACACCACCTCGATATCTCGCTTTGAAAAATACGCCGAGAAAATGGTACGCTGAGGAAATGCGTGTCGACGGAAGGAGAATGCCGTTCCTTCCGCAAGCTGGTTCTGTTTGGCATTTGCGCCGAGGCGTGACAAACGTTGCGCGACGATATTTTCTCGAGGCATAGCGGTTCTTTCCGCATCGTTGCAGTATGGAGCGGTTCGCTGCGCATCGCTAGCCTGGCAAGCGGCCGTTCCTGACGTGATGGGAGTTTGATGATTTTGATGACGTACCTTATGGCGCTTCTGATTCTTGTGGGCGCGGCCCTTGTCGGCCTGTCGAAGTTCCTTCAGCGGCGCAAGCAGCTGCCCTATCGACAGAAGGAAGAGCAGGAAGACATAGAGCGTTCTACATTGCAGTTCAAGCAGGAACTCGAGCGCTCCGGCAGCGAAATCATCGGGCGTCTCGGCGAGCATGTCGAACGCTTGGAGGCGCTGATCCGGGAGGCTGACCGGCGCGCGGATACGCTCGATCACCGCCTGACGGAACTGCACACGCTCTCGCAGTCGCTGGACGCGCAGACAGAGGAACTGCGGGCGGCTGAGCAGGAGGCGCGGCGCGAGCAACAGTTCGTTTCGCAGCTCATGGGAGAGCTGCGGGCGGCGGCGGCCGGTGCTGCGGCGGCGCGCGGCGCGGCACTGCCTGCGCCTGTCGAGCGCGTCGATGCTGATGATTTCACGAGCGTCCTCAGGCATTCCATCGCGCGCGATGAAGAGCGGCAGCTCGAGGGGCGAACCGCGCCTGCGACTTATCGGGCGTCCTCGGAGGCGATCCAGCAGGCAGCGCATCTCGCGCAGGCTGTTCATCCGAAGGAAGCAGAGGACACAACTGCGCCGCAAGGGGCGGAAAGTGTACAGGACACGAGTGCAAGTGCAGCACATGTGCGCGCGTTGCTCCTCGCAGGCTGGTCGCCTGCAGATGTCGCCCGGGAGACCGGCGTCGGGCGCGGTGCCATCGAGCTCATGCAGGAGATGATGCGCCGCCAGCTCGTGGGGAGTGACGGCTGAGGAGATGGGGACTCTGACAGGCGCGGTTTGCCAAGGTGCCCCGGCTGGCACGGCGGCGCGTCTGAGACGAAACTGCGTTCAGAACTGCCGCGTGGGCGGTAAGGGAAGCAGGTGGTGCACAGGGCGGATTTGCTTGTGACAGTCCTTTCTTGACATCATCTTTTTGAATGTGTATAATATTCGTTGTGATTTATGCAGCCAACGATCACCGGGATGTAGCGCAGTTTGGTAGCGCGCCTGCTTTGGGAGCAGGATGTCGCAGGTTCGAATCCTGTCATCCCGACCAGCCGCGCCAGTAGCTCAGTTGGATAGAGCAACGGCCTTCTAAGCCGTGGGTCGAGGGTTCGAATCCCCCCTGACGCACCATTTGCAGACAAGCTCCGAGGTTTCCTCGGAGCTTTTTTGATGAGGAGGGATTTTCCATGACGACGGAGGAGCGGCGGGCGCAGCTCTACGCCTTGCTCACGCAGGCGCAGCAACCATTGACGGGCAGCGCGCTCGCGCGGAAGTTCGGCGTGAGCCGACAGATCATCGTGGGGGATATCGGCATCCTGCGCGCCGAGGGCGCAGCCATTCTCGCGACGCCGCGCGGCTATCTCTTGCCGCGGCGGGAGAGGCAGGGGGTGATGGCGACGCTTGCCTGCTGTCACACGGCGGCGAGGATGGGCGAGGAACTCGATATCATCGTCGACGGTGGCGCCTGCGTACGCGATGTGGTTGTCGCGCATCCCGTCTACGGCGAGCTGCGCGCGGATCTCATGCTAGAGAGCCGCAGGGACGTGGCGGCCTTCCTGCGGCAGATGGAGGAGATGGCCGCGCCGCCGCTCTCCCTGCTCACGGATGGTGTGCATCTCCATACGATTGAGGCACCAGATGACGCGGCGGTGACGGATATCCGCGCGGCGCTCGCACGCGCGGGCTTGCTCGCGCCGCCTGCCACAGATGAGCCGTGAGCTCTGGTAGCGCTGAGGAAGCGCCGCCGGAGCTGGCATGGTGTGAGGCGATGCCGGGACGAGGATGCGCGCGAAGCATAGACGCGAAAAGAGTAACGTAGTATAATAGGCGGTATAGCGGTGCAGTCTGCGCGGCAATACCGGAGGGCGGAATGCCCGGGGGATTCACTGGTTCATTCAGCGCTTTCCTGGCGGAAAAGGAGCGTTCTTTTTGCAGCAGTTATTGCGGGAAATGCATACCTGGATGACGGCCTATATGAAGTCGTTCTACACGGCGGACAAGGAAGTCATGCAGGGCATTCTCATCAAGGAAACACATACGGGTTATGTGACGGCGAACATGGTGGCGCTCGCGAAACATCTCGGGCTCGACGCGCATGGGAGGCAGCTCGCGGAGATTATGGGACTCTTCCATGATGTCGGGCGGTTTCGCCAATACAGTCTCTACAAGACATTCAACGACGCGCAGTCAGAGGATCACGCGGCGCTCGCGCTCAAGGTGCTCGCGGAGCTGCCGCTCATGCGGCGTCTTGCTGCGGAGGATCGCGCGCTCGTGCGCTTCGCCATCAAGAACCACAACAAGAAGGCCATCGAGCCGACGGAGGACGCGCGATCTCTCCTCTTTGCGAAGATGCTGCGCGATGCGGACAAGCTCGATATCTACCGCGTGCTCGCGCCATATCTTTCCGCGAGCGGCGCGGAGGCGGCACCGAACTTCGTCGCGTCGTTGCGGAGCCAGGATGTGAGCCCCGCCTTCGTGCGCGCGCTCGTCGAGGGGCGGCAGGCCGACTATCACGCCATCCGCACGCACGGCGACCGCAAGGTCGTGCGCCTGCTCTGGGTCTACGACATCTATTTCAGCTGGACGATGCGCGAGATCGCGCGGAAGGGCTACATCGACAAGGTCATCCATGCCCTGCCGCACGGCAGAGAGCTCACGCTTGGCTTCGTGCGCGTCAAGTCCTATGTGGCGGCGAAATGCGCGCAGGAGGATGTGCCTGTGTCCTGCGAAATGGCTGTGCGGGAGCATCGCCTCCCTGATATAGAAAGAATATCTCAATAAAGGGGTTATTGTCATCATGGTAAATTTCATACAGAATGCGATTGAGGAAGACCTGAAGAACGGGAAATACACGGAGGGCATCCATACGCGCTTCCCACCGGAGCCGAACGGGTACCTTCATGTGGGGCATGCAAAATCCATCTGCCTGAATTTCGGCTTGGCCGAAGCGAACGGCGGCCTTTGCAACCTGCGCTTTGACGACACGAACCCGACGAAGGAGGACACGGAGTACGTCGACTCCATCCAGGAGGACATCAAGTGGCTCGGCTTTTCCTGGGGAGATCGCAAGTTCTATGCCTCCGATTACTTCGACCAGCTCTACGCATTCGCGGAGAAGCTCATCGAGAAAGGTCTCGCCTACGTTGATGACCTCTCGGCCGAGGAGATCAAGGCCTACCGCGGCACGCTCACGGAGCCTGGAAAGGAAAGCCCGTACCGGAACCGCAGCGTCAGCGAAAACCTCGACCTCTTCTGCCGCATGAAGGCGGGCGAGTTCGCGGACGGCGAGAAGGTGCTGCGCGCGAAGATCGACATGGCCTCGCCGAACATGGTCATGCGCGACACGGTCATCTACCGCATCGCACATGCCCATCATCACCGCACGGGCGACAAATGGTGCATCTATCCGATGTACGATTTCGCGCATCCGCTCTCCGATGCCATCGAGGGCATCACGCACTCTGTCTGCACGCTGGAGTTCGAGGAACACCGTCCGTTCTACGACTGGCTGCTCGATGCGCTCGATTTCGATCCGATGACGCGCCCGCGCCAGATCGAGTTCGCGCGCCTGAATCTCACGAATACGGTCACGAGCAAACGCAAGCTGCGCCAACTCGTCGAGGAGGGCTATGTGCGCGGCTGGGACGATCCGCGCATGCCGACCATCTCCGGCCTGCGACGCCGCGGCTATACGCCGGCCGCCATCCGCAGCTTCTGCGAGGAGATCGGTGTCGCGAAGGCGAACAGCCTCGTCGATGTTGCGATGCTCGAGCACGCGGTGCGCGAGGACTTGAATGAGCACGCCGACCGCGTGATGGCCGTGTTGCATCCCCTGAAGGTCGTACTCACGAACTACCCTGAGGACAAGGAGGAGTGGCTGCGCGCGGACAACAATCCGATGCACGGCGGCGCGCGCTATGTGCCCTTCTCGCGCGTGCTCTACATCGAGCAGGAGGACTTCATGGAGGAGCCGCCGAAGAAGTTCTTCCGCCTCAAGCCGGGCGGCGAGGTGCGTCTCAAGCATGCCTACATCATCAAGTGCGAGGAAGTCGTCAAGGATGCGGATGGCAACATCACAGAGCTCCGCTGCACGGTAGATCCCGACTCCAAGACGGGTGGCAAGACGGCTGGCCGCAAGATCAAGGGCACGATCCACTGGGTGGCCGCAAAGACGGCACTTGACGCCGAGGTGCGTCTCTACGACTACCTCATCGAGACGGATGCGGACGGTAACGTGCCGAAGGACTTCATCGGGGCGCTCAATCAGCATTCGCTCGAAACCATCGAGCATGCGTTCGTCGAGCCGTCGCTCCTGCATACGGCGGCGGGGACGCACTACCAGTTCCTGCGCGAGGGCTACTTCGTCGTCGATCCCGATACGACGCCTGAGCACCTCGTGTTCAATCGCGTCGTCGGCCTGCGCGACAGCTGGGCCAAGGCGAAGAAAAAATAAGACAGGCGTCTCGGAAGGAGTGACAGCAATGCCAAAGATACCGAAGAATCTCACGGACAAGGATATGTTCCGGGACTGGGTGGAGGAAGAGACGATGGAGGACAAGTTCCTCCAGGCGGAGAAGGCCGCCGACGCGCGGCGGCGTGCGCAGGCCGGCATCGAGCCGCCCGCCGAGCTCGGGCGCGCGGGCTTCACGCCGAAGCTCACGGAGGATCTCGGCAAGGCGCTCACGGAGCTGAAGCTCCAGCTCGCCATGAAGGGCGTCACGAAGTTCACCTACAAGGTCAAAAAGGATGGGGAGACCATCCTTATCACACCGAAATATAAGGAAAAATAACGCTGAAAATGCGGCATTATGACACAGGACGCCAGGACGCCCTGCGGGAAAAGTCAAGGAACCGCTGATGAAATGAGGTGCTCCGGATTTACGTGGATGCGCTGTACTCTTCGGAGACAAACCGCAGGCGTAGCCGAAGCTACGCTGAGGATGGTCGAGGGCGAGAGGACAGTGCAGACGCGTGAAGACGGAGTGCCGAATGAATCAGTGGTTCCTCAAGGAATAGGAAGTGTAAGAGATGAGTACAACGACGATCGCCGTCATCATCTTTGTGGCGGCGTACGCGCTGATTATTTCGGAAAAAGTTCACCGGACGATTGTCGGCATCTTTGGCGCGATGCTCATGATCCTCTGCGGCGTCATCGACCAGCAGACAGCCATCGGCCATATCGACTTCAACACGCTCGGCCTGCTCATCGGCATGATGATCATCGTCAACATCACGAGTGAGACGGGGCTCTTCAATTTCCTCGCCATCTGGGCGGCGAAAAAGGTCAAGGCGCGTCCGATTGCGCTGCTCGTCGCGCTCTCGGCGCTCACGATGGTCTGCTCGGCCCTGCTCGACAACGTGACGACGGTGCTCCTCACCGTGCCCATCACGTTCAGCATCACGGCGCAGCTCAAGGTCGATGTCAAGCCGTACCTCATATCGCAGATCCTCGCCTCGAACATCGGCGGCACGGCAACGCTCATCGGCGATCCGCCGAACATCATGATCGGCAGCGCGGTCGGCCTGAACTTCATGGACTTCGTCTGGAACCTCACGGGACTCTGCATCTTCATCTTCATCGTCGTCGAAGCGCTGCTCATCGCCATCTACGGGAAGGCGCTCAAGACGCAGCCGGAACTGCAGGAGAAGGTCATGCGCCTCAACGAGCGGAGCCAGATCGCGAATCCCGCGCTGCTCAAGAAATGCCTGTTCGTCATCGCTGTCACGATCTCGATGTTCGTGCTACACGGTACGCTCGGCCTGCAGACGGCGACGGCTGCGCTCTCTGGCGCGGGACTGCTGCTGCTCATCACCTACACGCGCAACGAGTCGATGATCGCGAAGGTCCTCTCGAAGGTCGAGTGGCTGGCCATCTTCTTCTTCGCGGGTCTCTTCGTGCTCGTCGGCGCGCTCGTCGAGACAGGTGTCATCAAGATGCTCGCCGTCGAGGCGATCAAGCTCACGAACGGCAGCGTCAACGCGACGGCCATGCTCATCCTCTGGATGAGCGCCTTCGCCTCCGCGTTCATAGACAACATCCCGTTCGTCGCGACGCTCATCCCGCTCATCAAGGATATGGGCCAGCTCGGTCTCACGAACCTCGACCCGATGTGGTGGAGCCTCGCACTCGGCGCCTGCCTCGGCGGCAACGGCACGCTCATCGGCGCGAGCGCGAACGTCGTCGTTGCCTCGATGGCGGCGCAGCGCGGCAAGCAGATTTCCTTCCTCGGCTTCATGAAGATCGCGTTTCCCGTCATGGTGCTCACGGTCGCGATTTCGAGCGTCTACGTATACATCCGTTATCTCTGATAGGATAGAAAGAGAGTGAAATATGGACAGAAATGAAGCATTGGACAATGCGCTGAAGAAAATTGAAAAAGACTTCGGCAAGGGTGCCATCATGCGCCTCGGCGACGCCAAGGCGAACATGAATATCGAGGTCATACCGACGGGCATCCTGCCGCTCGATGTCGCGCTCGGCGTCGGCGGCGTTCCGCGCGGCCGCATCATTGAAATCTACGGCCCGGAGTCGTCCGGCAAGACGACCGTCACGCTGCACATGATCGCGGAGGCACAGAAGAACGGCGGCATCGCGGCCTTCATCGATGCGGAGCACGCGCTCGATCCCGTCTACGCGCAGAAGCTCGGCGTCGACATCGACAACCTGCTGATCTCACAGCCGGACAGCGGCGAACAGGCGCTCGACATCGTCGACGCGCTCGTGCGCAGCAGCGCCATCGATATCGTCGTCGTCGACTCCGTTGCGGCGCTCGTGCCGAAGGCGGAGATCGAGGGTGAGATGGGCGACAGCCACGTCGGCCTCCACGCGCGCCTCATGAGCCAGGCCATGCGCAAGCTCACGGGCATCATCAGCAAGACGCGCACCGTCGTTGTCTTCATCAACCAGATCCGCGAGAAGGTCGGCGTCATGTTCGGCAGCCCCGAAACGACGACGGGCGGCCGCGCGCTCAAGTTCTACTCCTCTGTACGCCTCGACGTGCGCAAGATCGACACGCTCAAGCAGGGGCAGGAGATCATCGGCAATCGCGCGCGCATCAAGGTCGTCAAGAACAAGGTCGCGCCGCCGTTCAAGCAGGCGGAGTTTGACATCATGTACGGCGAGGGCGTCTCGAAACTCTCGAGTATCATTGATATGGGCGTCGAGCTCGAGATCGTCGACAAGAGCGGCGCCTGGTTCTCCTACGACGGCAACCGTCTCGGACAGGGCAAGGAGAACGCGAAGCAGTCCCTCAAGGACAATCCGCAGCTCGCGGAAGAGATCGAGGGCAAGATCCGCGCGAAGCTCATCGAGAGCCAGCAGCCGGCGGAAGATGCGACGGGGCAGCAACAGGAAAAGGCGCAGGCATCAGCCGCTGTGACACATGATGAGTGAAATGCTGCCGGGTGAGCAGGCGGCGGAAGCAAAGACCGCGAGGAAGCCTCGCGCGAAAAAGACCGCGCTCATGTATGCCGTCGACCTCCTCGCACGCCAGGAGCATAGCAGCGCGAAGCTGCGGGAAAAGCTCCTGCGCAAGGGCTACGCAGAGGAGGAGACAGAGGCCGCCATTGCGCGCCTCGTCGAGAAGCACTACCTAAACGACGCGGACGCCTGTGCGCGCCAGTTCGCCTATCTCTACAACGAGAGCCGCAGCTCCGTGCGGCAGATTGTCATGAAGCTCCTGCAGCGCGGCTTTCCGAGCGAACTCGTCAAGGCCTGCGTGCCCGCGGATACCTACGAGCGGGAGAAAGCGGCGGCACTGCGCGTGCTCGCGCTCAAGTATAAACGCAGTGCTGAGCCGCGCAAGATGATGGCGAACCTCTATCAGAAAGGCTTTGTGAGCGCGGTCTGCCGCGCGGCCGTCGAGGAATACGCCGAAGCTGAGGGCTTTGCATAAAGGAGAACCTATGGCACTTTACAATATCACGCGCAGTGACATCACGATGGAGAACATCCGCCGGGGATTTTTCAGCTGCGAGGGCAGGCTGAACCGCAGGCGCTATATTGAGCGCTTCCTTGCGGTCTCTGTCATCTGCCTCATCCTCGCGCTCTTCGTCTATTCTATTGTTTTCTACGCGACGGGCGACAAGACCGCGGCGGCAGGTATCACGTCCTCCGTCTCCGTGCTCGAGACGGTCGCCGTCTACACGCTCGTCGTGCGGCGTCTGCACGATCTCGGCTATGGCAAGACCATCGGTGTCGTCTATCTCGTCTACGGTTTGGGGCAGAGCGTTGCCGGCCGCTTCCTCGAGGGACTCGAGCCTGACAGCGCGCCGGTCGTCGCCTATGAGCTCGTCTGCCTTGCTGCGATGGTTTTCCAAATCTGTCTCATGGCTCTGCGGGGCGTGCAGGGGGACAACCAGTACGGAAAAGATCCTTTGGCGCATACCGTCGCCTGAGAGGAATCATCCCGCCGTGCAGCCGAAGCAATTCGGCTGCACGGCGGGATTTTTGTCGATATGGAGTCATGTTGTCGCACGGGAACGGCGGGATGTCGGCGATGATTCCCTCAGAAGCGGCGCTGCGTCTCTGCGCCAGGCTTTCTATGCCTTCTATTTAATTTTCGTATATTTTTGCGAAGACGATAATTTTTTATAGAAAATAAGAAGGAAATTTTCGGTCATTGTAGAAATATAAAAACATAAAGGGAAATGCAGAGACATTTTCAGGATGGCATGTATCATCTGTTGGGGTGGTTCTGAGAGGCCGCGGGATGGTATCTTTCTTCGTGATTTTTGCAATTGACAGAAAATTACGAGATGATGCAGCGATGGATGTAACAGAATGTGAACGAATGTAGCTGGATTTGATAATATTTGCAAAGATGTGTGTACTTTTCACGCATCATCTGCTTTGATAGTGTCAAAGATGTCCATGTTCGTAAAGGTGCAGAAAACGATGTGCCGCAGCACATTGCTTTTGATACCATGGGGGGTAATTGTTATGAGAAAGACTGAATGCTTGGCAATGATTTTGGCGGGCGGCCAGGGAAGCCGTCTGGGAGCGCTGACGAAGAACATCGCGAAGCCAGCGGTGCCGTTCGGCGGCAAGTATCGCATCATCGACTTCCCGCTCAGCAACTGCGCGAACTCCGGCATCGACAAGGTCGGCGTGCTCACACAGTACCGCCCGCTGGAACTGCATAACTACCTGGCCTCCGGCAGTTCGTGGGATCTCGACACAAAAGACGGCGGCATCTTCATCCTGCCGCCATACGCGCGCGACAAGGGCGCGGATTGGTACCGCGGCACGGCGGACGCGATCTATCAGAACCTCAACTTCATCGATCTCGCGGATCCAGAGTATGTGCTCATCCTCTCGGGCGACCACATCTATACGATGGATTACTCCTGGATGCTCGAGGCACACAAGAAGAACAAGGCCGAGGCGACCATCGGCGTCATCGAGGTGCCGTGGGAGGAAGCGCCCCGCTTCGGCATCATGAATACGGATGAAGAGGGCCGCATCGAGGAATTCGAGGAGAAACCAGCACAGCCGAAGAGCAATCTCGCGTCGATGGGCATCTATATCTTCAACAAGGCATTCCTCGAGAAATACCTCATCGAGGATGCGAAGGATGAGACGTCGAGTCATGACTTCGGCAAGAACATCATCCCGAAGATGCTCGCGGACAAGGCGCGCCTCTACTCCTACGCTTTCGAGGGCTACTGGAAGGATGTCGGCACGATCGAGAGCCTCTGGCAGGCCAATATGGATCTCTTGCAGGATGAGCCGCCGTTCGAGCTCAACGGCGAGTGGAAAATCTATTCGTCGAACGCCTCGATGCCGCCGCATTATGTCGGTCCGGACGCCAAGATCAAGAACTCGATGGTCAGCGAGGGGTCGATGGTGCTCGGCGAGGTGGAAAACTCCGTGATCTTCCCCGGCGTGCGCATCGGCAAGGGCGCAAAGGTCAAGAACTCCGTCATCATGCCCTATACGACAGTTGGGGAGAACGCCGTTGTCGACTACGCCATCGTAGCGCAGAATTGCGAGATCGCGGCGGAGGCGCGCGTCGAGGGCGCGAAGGGAGCCATCACGGTGGTCGCGGAGGGCGAGTCCGTCCAGTCGGAAGCCGGTTCCAAGCAAGCGGGCTGAGCAAGCCGCGTCGGCTGTGAGGATGAGATTTCTAAGTGGGGTGACGACATTGAAAACGGTCATGGGAATTGTCGATCTTCAGGAGAAGAAAAGCCTGATCCGCGAGCTCGCGGATCAAAGAGCGGTCGAGTCGATTCCTTTCGCGGGGCGGTACCGCCTTATAGATTTTGCGCTTTCGAGCATGGTGAATTCCGGCGTACGGAACGTCGGCATCATGCTTCCGGACGAGCCGCGTTCCGTGCTCGACCATCTGCGCTCGGGCAAGGACTGGGATCTCGCCCGCCGTCACGAGGGGCTGTTCTACCTCCCGTATGCGAAGGACGACGAGGATCAGCGCAAGGGGGATCTCAAGAATTTCTACCACAACCTCGACTACATCGAGCACAGCAAGGAGCGCTACGTGCTGCTCGCGCGCGGCAGTTTCGTCTACAATATGGACTTTAATCCCGTCCTGCGCTTCCACCAGAACACGGGGGCGGACATCACGATGGTCTATCATACGGCGGCAGAGGAGTCCATCGGCAAGAACGTCGTGCTTGAGACAGCGGACAATGGGCTCGTAGAGGATATTTCCGAAAAGCCTGCCGTCTACGACGGCTCGAAGGTCTCGCTCTCGATCTACCTCATGGAGAAAAAGGTTTTCGTCGAGATGGTGCGCTATACCTACGAGCACGGCGGGCAGGATCTCCTCATGGACGGCATCATCCGCCGTGCGAACGAGTATACGATCTACGCTTATGAACATGATGGCTATGTCGCGCACATCGACTCTACGGCGGCCTACTACAAGGCAAATATGGACATCCTGCAGCCGGAGGTCTGGGAGGAACTCTTCATGGGCGAGAACTCCATTTACACGAAGGTCAAGGATGAGGTACCCGTGCAGTACAAGGAGACGGCGGAGGTCAGGAACTCGCTCGTAGCGAACGGCTGTATCATCCGCGGCGAGGTGGAGAACAGCATTCTTTTCCGCGGCGTGACCGTCGGCAAGGACGTGAAGATCAAGAACTCCATCATCATGCAGAAAGGCGACATCCAGGATGGCTCGCTCGTCGAGAATGTAATTTGTGACAAAAATGTTACCATTTCTAAGGATAAATGGCTCAAAGGAGCGCCGAATTACCCTTTGATTGTGACGAAAAACGTGGTAATCTAAAGACATGGGCCGCTGGGAGGTATGGCTCCTGGCGGTCTTCTACGTTTTTTGTATCAGCAAGTGGGGAGTGTTTCATTTGGCAAGGGAGAAAAAGGACGTTCGCAAGGATAGAGAGTATGAGGCGCTCAAGGAGTCGCTCCGCCGCCGTTTCATCAATGCCGCGCATGTGATGTGGGGGCGGGAGATCAACGAGCTCACCAAGAACGAAGTCTACCAGACCGTGGCTGCGACAGCGAAGCAGTTCATTACGGAGAATTGGATCAAGACGAATAGTGCGTATATGGAGCGGGGAGAAAAGCAGGTCTACTATTTCTCCATCGAGTTCCTGCTCGGCCGCCTGCTGAAGTCAAACCTCATGAACCTCGGCATCCAGGATGCCGTGGAGGATGTGCTCGCAGGCCTCAAGATCGACCTGAGTGAGACGTATGAGGAGGAGCCGGATGCTGGACTCGGCAACGGCGGACTCGGCCGCCTCGCGGCCTGCTTCATCGACTCTATGGCGGCGCACCGCCTGCCGGGACATGGCTGCAGCATCCGCTACCAGTACGGCCTCTTCGAGCAGAAGATCGTCGACGGCAACCAGGTTGAGATCCCTGATAACTGGCTCAAGAATGGTTTCGCCTGGGAGTATCGCAAGCCGGATAAGGCCATCGACGTCAAGTTCAACGGCAACGCCTACATGAAGAAGATGGACGATGGCTCGCTTCAAGTCGTCTATGAGGATCCGCTCACAGTCATGGCTGTGCCCTACGATGTGCCGATCGTCGGCTATCATAACAGTACGGTCAACACGTTGCGCCTCTGGAACGCGGAGGTCAATCGTGATTTCTCCGATTACGGCATGCTCACAAAGGAGCAGCGCAAGAAGAAGAGCGAGTACCGTGAGTTCGTCGAGTCCATCACGCAGTTCCTCTATCCGGACGACAGCACCTACGACGGGCGCCGCATGCGTCTTATCCAGGAGTACTTCCTCGTCTCCGCCGGTGTGCAGAGCATCGTGCGCCATTACAAGAAGGCGGGGCTCAACATCCACGATTTCGCGAAGAAGATCGCCATCCACATCAACGATACCCATCCGGCGCTCTGTGTCGCAGAGCTCATGCGCATCCTCGTCGATGAGGAGGGGCTCGAGTGGAACGAGGCGTGGGCCATCACGAAGAACACGATGGCGTACACGAACCACACGATCATGCCGGAGGCTCTTGAGAAGTGGCCGGTCGAGATGTTCAAGACGCTGCTGCCGCGTATCTACATGATTGTCGACGAAATCAACCGCCGCTGGCTCATCGATGTGCGCGAGCGCTATCCGGAGAACGAGGGCAAGGTGCATGCGCTCTCCATCATCCAGGATGATATGGTTCATATGGCGCGCCTCGCCATCGTCGGCAGCCACAGTGTCAACGGCGTCGCAAAGATCCATACGGACATCCTGAAGTCGACGACTCTGCATGATTTCTATGAGTACAATCCACGCCTCTTCAACAACAAGACGAACGGCATCACGCACCGTCGCTGGCTCATGGGCGCGAACCCGGAACTCTCGGCGCTCATCGACAAGACGATCGGCAGCCACCGTTGGCACCGCCATCCGGAGCAGATGGATATCCTGAACGATATGGTAGATAACAAGCCGTTCCTCGCGGAATTAGAAAAAATCAAGAAAATCCGCAAGACGGCGCTCGCCGCTTATATCGAGAAGCACAACGGCATTCGCGTGGATCCCGATACGATTTTCGATATCCAGGTCAAGCGCATCCATTCCTACAAGCGCCAGCTCATGAATATCCTGCACATCATGTACCAGTACCACAGGCTCAAGACGGACAAGACGTTCACGATGCTGCCAACGACGTATTTCTTCGGCGGCAAGGCGGCACCCGGTTATTTCATCGCGAAGGAGACGATCCGTCTCATCAACGCCGTCGCGGCGAAGGTCAACGCCGATCCAGAGACGAATAAGACGCTCAAGGTCGTATTCATCGAGAATTTCGGTGTTTCCATCGGCGAGCTCGTCTATCCGGCGGCCGATGTCTCTGAGCAGATCTCGACGGCATCGAAGGAGGCCTCGGGCACGGGCAATATGAAGTTCATGATGAACGGCGCGATCACGCTTGGCACACTCGACGGCGCGAATGTCGAGATTCGCGAGGCGGTTGGCGGCGATGCGAACTGCGTGATTTTCGGGCTCAAGGCGGAGGAGGTCCTGAACTACTACGCGACGGGCACCTACTCTGCGTGGGATGAGTACAATACCGACCCGGATGTGCACTTCGTGGTCGATCAGCTTACAGACGGTACTTACGGTGACTTCCACTCGCTCTTCGACTATCTTGTACATGAAAATGATGAGTTCTTCATCCTTAAGGATTTTCGAGCGTATGCGAAGGCGCATGAGGAGGTCTATCGCCGCTATAAGGATCGTTATCACTGGCTCAGGAGCTCGGCTGTTAACATCGCGAATTCCGGCGGGTTCTCCTCCGATCGCACGATTGAAGAATACGCGAAGGAGATCTGGCAGGTCAAGCCGGTCGTCATCGGCTGAGCCGCCAAAGGAGATGTACCGCGCGGGATACCTGCGCGGCAAGGGAGCCGCTGGCTGTCGGTATCGCCGAGGCTGACGGCTCTTGGGTATGATGATATGACAGATGAATGTTCCGTTGTCTGGGGACGGAAGCAGGGGGGAGTCCTATGAAGACATCAGATTTGAGTGAGTTCGACCTGTATCTTTTTCATCAGGGAACGAACTATCACGCTTATGAGATGCTCGGCGCGCATTTCATGACGCAGGACGGCAAGGATGGTGTGCGCTTCGCCGTATGGGCACCGCACGCGAAATCCGTGAGCGTCGTCGGCGATTTCAACGAGTGGGACACGCGCCGCCATCCGATGCAGCGCATCGGCGACGGCGAGATTTGGGAGGTCTTCATCGAGGGACTGCAGGAGGGCGACATTTACAAGTACGCCATTGAGCCACAGTGGGGCGGTCCGCACATCATGAAGGCGGATCCCTACGGGTTCTACGCGGAGAAAAAGCCGAACACGGCGTCGCGTCTCTACGACCTCAACCATTACGCGTGGCAGGATGGAGCCTGGCAGGAAGAAAAAAAGACGGAGTCCAGCTACGAGCGACCGATGCTCACTTATGAGGTGCACGCGGGCTCGTGGCGGCGGACGCTCGACGGCGAGTATCTCTCTTACCGCGATCTCGCGGATCAGCTCGTTGACTATGTCAAGCAGATGCACTACACGCACATCGAGTTCATGCCGCTCTGCGAGCATCCCTTCGACGGCTCGTGGGGCTATCAGGCGACGGGCTACTACGCGGTGACGAGCCGCTACGGCACGCCGGACGATTTCCGCTACCTCGTCGACAAGGCGCATGCGGCGGGCATCGGCGTCATCATGGACTGGGTGCCGGGGCATTTCTGCAAGGATGAGCAGGGCCTGCGCCATTTCGACGGCATGACGCTCTACGAGTCGGATAACGAGCAGCGTGCGGAGAACTGGGAGTGGGGCACGACGAACTTCGACTACGGCCGCACGGAAGTGCAGAGCTTCCTCATCTCGAACGCGCTCTTCTGGTTCGAGGAGTTCCATATCGACGGGCTGCGCATCGACGCCGTGGCGAACATGCTCTACCTCAACTACGGCCGCAAGGACGGCGAGTGGACGCCGAACAAATACGGCGAGACGGGCAACCTCGAGGCGATGGACTTCATCAAGAAGCTCAACGAGACGGTGTTCAAGTATCATCCGCAGGCGCTCATGATCGCGGAGGAGTCGACGGCCTGGCCGCTGATCTCCCGCCCCGTCTACATGGGCGGCATGGGCTTCAACTACAAGTGGAACATGGGCTGGATGAACGATATGCTCAAGTACATGAGCCTCGATCCCATCTACCGCAAGTGGAACCACGACAAGGTCACGTTCTCGTTCATGTACGCGTTCAGCGAGAACTTCGTGCTGCCGCTCTCGCATGACGAGGTCGTGCACGGCAAATGCTCGCTCATCGGCAAGATGCCGGGCGACTACTGGCAGAAGTTCGCGAACCTGCGCGCCTTTTTCGGTTACTGGATGGCGCATCCGGGCAAGAAGCTGCTCTTCATGGGCGGCGAGTTCGGGCAGTTCATCGAGTGGAAGTACGACGACAGCCTCGACTGGCACCTCGTGCAGAAATACCCGATGCATACGAAGATGCTCGAGTACAGCCGCGCGCTCAACAAGTTCTACTGCGAGAACAAGGCGCTCTGGCAGGTCGATTTCGATTGGAACGGCTTCCAGTGGATTGATCCCGATGACAATGAGAACAGCGTCATCTCCTTCATCCGCAAGGCGGAGGATGGCGACGACTTCCTCATCGCCGTCTGCAACTTCACGCCGGAGGTGCGTCATGGCTACCGTATCGGCGTGCCGAAGAAGGGCGTCTACTACGAGGTGTTCAACAGTGACGACGAGGCCTATGGCGGCAGCGGCGTGAAGAACGGCGATCTCGCGAGTGAGGACGTGCCATGGCACAATCGCTCGCAGTCCATCGCACTCACGGTGCCGCCGCTCGCGACCGTCTACCTGCGCCTGCGCGGCACGGCCGCCGCGGGCCGTGGGGGTGCATCTGTCCCTGAGGAGGTCGAGGCCAAGGGCGAGAGCAAGGAGGCATCCGAGGCAAAAACGGTTGCCGCCGCGGCAAAGCCCAAGCGCCGCACTGCCGCCAAGACGACAAAGTCCGCCAAGGCGACGAGAACTGTCAAGACAGCCAAGAGCGCTAAGACGACCGCGAAAACGGCCAAGAAACGGGCGGTGACAAAGTCTGCCAAGCCGGTAGCAGAGGAAAAGACCGCCGGTGCTGCTGTCGCAAAAAAGGCAGCAGCAAAAGATACAGAGAAAAAAACGCGCACGCGTACGACGCACAAGAAGGCAGCTGACGCAGGGGAAACGGCAGCGAAAAAGCCTCTCGTGAAGCGCACGCGCGCAGCGTCGAAAAAGATGGCGGACAAAGCGGAAAAGAGTGAGCAAACAGAAGCAACAGAGACTGCCCGCAAGCGCACGACGCGGACGACAAGGAGGAACACGGCAGCTCAGGCCGCGAATGAGTGAGGAGGATGTGTGAGATGAAGATTCTTTATGTTGCAGCAGAGGCTGTGCCGTTTGCCAAGACGGGGGGACTGGCAGATGTTGCAGGCTCCTTGCCGAAGGCACTCAAGGCCGATGGCGTGGATGTGCGGGTCATCATGCCGAAGTTCGGCAAGATTCCCGAGGCGTACAGGAACGCGATGGAGCACGTCTATGACGGCGAGCTCCCCGTGGCCTGGCGCAAGAAATACGTCGGCCTTGACAAGTACGAGCTCGACGGCGTGACGTATTACTTCGTCGACAACGAGGAATATTTCAATCGCGAAGGGTTTTACGGCTACGACGACGACGCGGAGCGTTTCTCCTTCTTCAGCCGCGCGGTGCTCGACCTCTTGCCAGAGATGGATTTCTGGCCGGATGTCATCCATACGAATGACTGGCACGCGGGACTCGTGAATGTGTTTCTCAAGCTCGAGCATATGGGGGATGCGCGCTACGAGCGCATCAAGACCGTCTACACCATCCACAATCTCAAGTATCAGGGCGTCTTTCCGAAGGATGTCATGCCTGATGTGCTCGGCCTCGATTGGAAGTATTTCAACAACGGCGATCTCGAGTTCTACGATGCCGTGAACTTCATGAAGGGCGGCATCATCTATGCCGATGCTGTTACGACGGTATCGAAGACATACGCGAAGGAGATCCAGTATCCGTATTTCGGCGAGCATCTCGATGGCCTGCTGCGGAGCCGCGAGCAGGATCTCTCGGGCATCGTGAACGGCATCGACTATGACGTCTACAATCCGCGCACGGACAAGTACATCTTTGAGACGTATGACGAGGGGAGTCTCGATCGCAAGCTCGACAACAAGACGGAACTGCAGAAGTCGCTCGGCCTGCCCGAGCGCCGCAAGGTGCCTCTCATCGCCATCGTCTCGCGTCTCGTCGAGCCGAAGGGCATGGACCTCGTCGTGCGCATGATGGATGAGATTCTCCAGCATGAGGACATCCAGCTCGTCGTGCTCGGCACCGGTGAGAAGCGCTATGAGGACTGGTTCAAGGGCCTCGCATGGCGCTATCCGAAGAAGGTCTCTGTCAACATCTATTTCTCCAACGAGCTTGCGCAGCGCATCTACGCAGGTGCGGACATCTTCCTCATGCCGTCGAACTACGAGCCGTGCGGTATCGGCCAGCTCATCGCGCTGCGCTATGGTACGATTCCTGTCGTGCGCCAGACGGGCGGCCTCAAGGATACCGTCCAGCAGTACAACAAGTATACGCAGGAGGGCAATGGGTTCGTTTTCGATAACTACAATGCCCATGAGATGATGTACGCGCTCAAGCGGGCGCTGAGCTTCTACGGCAACTATGAGATCTGGCACAAGATCCAGCTCAACGCCGTACAGTCTGATTTCAGCTGGAAGCGTTCGGCAAAAGAATACGAAGCACTCTATAAAAGACTGACCGCAAAGTAAAAAGTTGCCAGGTCAGAAGGCCCGGCACTTGTTGCCGGGCTTTCTTCATGGAAGTTCATGATCTGCACCAGGATACGAAGGAAGAAATTCATTCCAGACAAGGGGAGAGAGCCATGATTGAGAGAGAGCAGGCAGAGCATAATTCCCAGAATATCTATTACCGTTCCACCATCGGGGCTGTCGAGGCCGGCAGCATCCTGCAGCTGGGGCTGAGACTCAAGACGCGCGAGGACATCCGCCAGGTGCTGCTGCGCCTCTGGCAGGAGGGGAAGGGCGAAAAGCTCTACCCGCTCACGACGGACGCCGATATGGAGGCGGAGGAGAAGTTCTACAAGACCAAGGTTCCCATGCCGGAGACGGGCTGCCTGCTCTGGTATTACTTCATCATCGTGACCTCGACGGGCACGCAGTTTTATGGGAACAATCAGGAACAGCTCGGCGGCGAGGGCGCGCTCTACGATCAGGCACCGCCGTCTTTTCAGATCACCGTCTACGATAAGGGTGCGAAGACCCCGGACTGGTTCAAGCACGCCGTCATGTACCAGATCTTCCCCGACCGTTTCTGCCGGGTAGGCGATAAGCTCATCGAGAAGCGCGGCGCGGTCTACCATGCCTCCTGGCAGGACGATCCATGCTACTACAAGGACCCAGATACAAAGGAAATCGTCGCCTATGATTTCTTCGGCGGTAACCTCCGGGGCATCGAGTCGAAGCTGCCATATCTCAAGGAACTCGGCATCAACACCATCTATCTCAACCCGGTCTTCGAGTCTGAGAGCAACCACCACTACGATACAGGCGATTATCTGAAGATCGACCCGATCCTCGGCACGAACGAGGATTTCCGCCATCTTGTCGATACGGCAAAGAAGCAGGGTATGCACATCCTGCTCGACGGCGTGTTCAGTCATACGGGCAGCAACAGCCGCTATTTCAACCGGCAGGGACAGTACGATACGGTCGGCGCCTACCAGTCGAAGGACTCGCCGTACTACGAGTGGTATAACTTCCGCAACTTTCCGAACGACTACGAGTGCTGGTGGAATTTCAACACCCTCCCCGATGTTACGGAGACGACACCTTCCTACATGGACTTCATCATCCACAGCGAGGACAGCGTGCTCCACCACTGGATGCGCGAGGGCATCAGCGGCTGGCGCCTCGACGTCATCGACGAATTGCCCGCGTCCTTCTCGCAGGCGTTCTACAAGGAGCTCAAGGCGACGGATCCCGACGCCGTGATGATCGGCGAGGTCTGGGAGGACGCCTCGCACAAGGTCGCCTATGGGCAGCAGCGCGAGTACCTCTGCGGCCACGAGATGGATTCTGCGATGAACTACCCGCTGCGCAAGCATCTCTTTGACTTCCTCATGGGCTACATCGACGGCGGCCTCGCTATGCGCCGCATGGAGAGCCTGCGCGAGAACTATCCGAAGGAAAACTTCTACGCGATGATGAACCTCATCGGCAGTCACGATGTCGTGCGCGCGCTCACGTTCCTCGGCGAGGCACCGTTCTACGACGGCATGCCGGCCGTCGAGCAGTCGCGCTACCACATGGATGACGACCACTATAATCTCGGTACGGCGCGCCTCTTGATGGCCGTGCTTTTCCAGATGACGTATCCTGGCGTTCCCTCCGTCTACTACGGCGACGAGATTGCGATGCAGGGCTTCAAGGATCCCTACAACCGCCGCCCCTACAACTGGGAGCACGGCGATACCTATGTGCAGTCGCGGTACCGCCGCTATATCAAGGAGCGCAACGAGCATACAGCGCTCCAGACGGGCGAGCTCCTGCCGCTCTATGGCGACGGCGATCTCCTCGCGTTCGCGCGCCTCATCCGCAGCGGTCATGACGTCTTCGGGGCGAAGGCGGAAAACGATGCCTACATCGCGATTTTCAATCGCCACCGCAGCGAGGAAAGGACCGTGACGCTCGATGTCGGCGACTTCGCGGAGGGCGCCTTCGTCGACGCGTTCCATCCCGAGCGCCGCTACGATGTCGTGCGCGGGCAGGTCACGGTGACAGTGAAGCCGCTGCACGGCATGCTGCTGCGCGAGCAGGTCGAGTCGCAGCGCTACGAGCGCGCGGCGGGCGTGCTCCTGCATCCGACTTCCCTGCCGACGAAATACGGCATCGGCGACCTCGGCAAGGAGGCCTATGCGTTCCTCGATTTCCTCGCGGAGGCGGGGCAGAAGGTCTGGCAGATCCTGCCGCTCGGCCCCGTGGACTTTGGCTACTCGCCCTATCAGTCGCCGTCGGCCTTCGCGGGCAACCCGATGCTCATCGACCTCGACGACCTCGTGGAGAAGGGTTGGCTCCAGGCCGCGGAGACGAAGGTGCTCTACCAGGGCGGCGGCTCGTTCGTCGACTTCACGCGCGTCTGGACGTTCAAGCACAAGTGCCTGAAGAAATCGTACGCGCGTTTCCTCAAGGCGGGCGGTGAGGAACTGCCGGAATACCAGGCGTTCTGCGCGCGAGAGGCGGCGTGGCTCGACGACTATGCGCTCTTCGTCGCGGCGAAGGCCGATTTCAAGCATGAGGATTGGACGAAATGGCCAGAGGCCGTGAAGCGCAGGGAGCCGAAGGCCCTCGAAGAACTCGCGGCGCGTCTCGAGGAGCATGTGGGCTTTGCGAAATACATGCAGTTCCTCTTCGACGCGCAGTGGCAGCGTCTTCACGACTACGCGGCCAAGAAGGGCATCCGCATCCTCGGCGACATGCCGATCTTCCTCTCGCAGGACAGCGCCGATGTCTGGGCGCATCAGCCGCTCTTCGACCTCAACATCGACGGCACGCCCAAGACGGTCGCGGGCGTACCGCCCGACTACTTCAGCGCGACGGGCCAGCTCTGGGGCAACCCGCAGTACAACTGGCAGGCGATGAAGGACGAGGGCTACGGCTGGTGGATTGCGCGCTTCCGCAAGCTCTTCTCGCTCGTCGACATCGTGCGCATCGACCACTTCCGCGGCTTCGAAGCGTTCTGGGAGATCGACGGCAAGGCGAAGACCGCCGTCAACGGCCGCTGGGTAAAAGGGCCGGGCAAGGAGCTCTTTGATGCCGTGCGCGCTGCGGTCGGCGACCTGCCCATCGTGGCGGAGGACCTCGGCATCATCACCGACGAGGTCGAGAAGCTGCGCGACGACTGCGGTTTCCCGGGCATGAAGGTGCTTCACTTCACGCTCTTCCTCAATGACAAGGGACGCATTGGCTTTGTCGCGCCGGAGAACAGCGTCATCTACACGGGCACGCACGATAACAACACGACGGTCGGCTGGTTCACGAAGGACATCAACGAGCCGACGCAGGCAGCCGTCGCGCAGCTTATCGGCGCGGACAAGGAAAACCCGCAGGACGTCACGAAGAAGCTCATCCGCTTCGCCTACGCGTCGCGCGCGCGCCTGGCCATCGTGCCGATGCAGGATCTGCTCGGCCTCGACAGCCGCGCACGAATGAATACGCCGGGCACCATCGGTCTCAACTGGAAGTGGTGCCTGAAGCCGGACTACCTCATGGCGCTCGACGCGAAGGCGCTTCGTGCGCTCGCGGAGGAGTATGGGCGCTATTGACGGCGGCGTGGCATACGGTCCGAGACATACGTCACCGAGAACCATGTGCTCTGTGCGATGGCTCATAGGTCATCAGCGCAAGGGGAAGGAGCTGTGCGAGCGCACGGCTCTTTTCTTTTTAAGGAATCTATGATACGATAATGGAACATCTAGGGAAGGAGCATGCATGCATGGGGGAATATACATTTGTCGTTGATAAGCCATGTCCGATCTGCGGTGAAACAACTCGCGTCATCAAGCTGAAATCGCGGATCATCGCGGAGAAGACGGACGAGGATTTCTGCGTTCACTATAAGGGCATCAATCCCTACTATTATCATATCTGGTTCTGCGAGCACTGCGGCTTCGCGGCGGACGAGAAGCATTTCCTCACGCCGCTCCCCGCGCGCAATAAGCAGAAGATCCGCGAGTTCCTGAGCAAGCGTCAACTCGCGCTCGAGTTCACACCGGTGCGCGGCGTGCCGGAGGCCGTCGCCTCCTATAAGCTCGCCATCTACTATGCGGAGCTCATCGACGCTTCGCTCGCGCACCGAGCGGGGCTCTACCTGCATCTCGGCTGGGTCTATCGCTCGGCAGGAGACGAGGCGCATGAGCAGGAAGCGATGCGGCATGCGGCGGAGCTCTATGACCAGTCCATCATGAAAGAGCACTACCCGCAGGGCGCGATGACGGACAACATGGTCATCTATCTCATCGGTGCCATCTATTATCGGCTCGGTGAGATGGAGAAGGCGACGCAATATCTCTCCCGTATCATCGGCGACCAGAATCTGCGCGTCATGGATCCGAAAATCTACGACCATGCGCGCGATCTCTGGCAGGAGATCCGTGAGAAAAAAGACGCAGCGGAGGCTTGAGGCACGCGGCAGTCTCTCATCGGTGCGAGACCCGGCGGGACGACACGGGGCACACGATCTGCATGCTTTCATAAGGAGGAGGTAGCTTTATGGATATGCCGGCAAGCTGGCAGCAGGCGCTCGCGAAAATCGACATCGCGAAGGTCGAACAGGCTGTCAAGGACTACGGACCGGCCATCCAGGTGGTACGCGATACCTGGGACCGTGCGACACTCGAGGAAATCGCGGATGGAAAGCTCTTCGTCTCGGATGAGATGATGAACGATGCCATCGCGAAGTCGCTCGCGGACGCAGGCGACACGGCGCCTGTCAAGGGGCTCAGGCTCCAGTCGCTCGCGAACGGCCGTCTGAAGATCACGGCGGACACGCGCAAGGTAGGCCCTGTCGAGCTTACAGGCACCATCGAGGACTTCGTGCACGATGGGGATAAGTCCTATATGAAATTCCGCGTGCGAGAGAAGAATATCCCGCAGCACGGGCTCATGAGCTGGGTCTTTTCGCGCATCTCACTCTCGATGGCAGAGCGCATGGTCGGCCATCTCGAGATGCCGGAGGATCTGCCTGTGAAGATCAAGCATAATACAATCTTCGTCGATTACAGCGACGTTCTCGCGGCCTCGCGTCTCGGCCAGACCGAGGTGCGAGGCCATCGCCTGCTCGATATGGTAGAGATCAAGAGCGCGACGCCGCAGGAGGGGGGGATCCTCTTCGAGACGCGGCTCGATGTGCCGGACGATGTAAAGGCATCGCTGCTTGAACTTGTGAAGTGATACGAGAGAAACGGAGGGAGGTACCTATGAAACGATGGCTCAGATGTCTCTGCGTGCTGCTCTGCGTGCTGTTCGCCGCGGTGCCCAGCGCGGACGCGCGCCACAAGGAGAAAGCGCCGGATAAAATCATCTTCATCCCGCACGACAACCGGCCGATTTCTGATAAGCAGACGGCGGCCGCCGTCGAGAAGCTCGGCTACGATGTGGTTGTACCGCCGGACGAGCTGCTCGGCAGCCGTCAGAATCTTGGTCATCCAGACGAGCTCTGGCAGTGGCTCGATGAGAACGCCAAGGATGCTAGAGCGGCCGTCATCTCATCGGACGCCATGCTCTACGGCAGTCTCGTCGGCTCGCGCAAGCACGAGTACACGGAGGAGCAGATCCTCGCGCGCGCAGAGAGGTTCGCGGTGTTCCGCAAGGAGAATCCGAAGCTCTCGCTCTACGTCTTCGGCTCTATCATGCGTACGCCGCGTTCCGGCGAGGCCTCGGGCCACGAAGAGCCAGGCTACTATCGGAACTACGGCGCAGATATCTTCCGCTATACTGTGCTCAAGGACAAGAGCGAGGTCGAGGGTCTCACGCGTCGCGAGAAGAAGGAATACGCGTTCCTCGAGAAGCTCATCCCGCAGAAATCCCTCGCGGATTGGCTGGGGCGCCGCGCGAAGAATTTCGACGCGAACAAGCGTCTCATCGACCTCACGCGCGCAAATGATTTTAACTATTTCGTGCTCGGCCGTGACGACAATGCGCCGTACTCGCAGACACATCTCGAGAGCCGTCACCTTGCAGACTATGGCAAGGATCTCGGCAAGACGCGCTATCAGGCCATGGCAGGCATCGATGAGATCGGCATGCTGCTTCTGACGCGTGCCGTCAATGACATCGAGCGCCAGGTGCCGTTCGTCTTCGTGCGCTATAACTGGGGACGCGGCGGCGCGACCGTCCCATCCTACTCCGACGAGCCCATCAGTGCGTCCATCGCCGATGCCGTCGCCGCGGCGGGCGGCATGGCGGTCGATGCACCTGCTAAGGCTGACTTCGTGCTGATGGTCAACACGAATCCGAATGGCAAGACGTATGAGGCGAATGACCGCGCGAACGACGGAACGGCGCGCGAGGGCACGAAGTTCATGGCGAGCATCGTCGAGGATTATGTGAACGCGGGCTATCCCGTCGGCGTCGCGGATATCGCCTACGCGAACGGCGCCGACAATGCGCTCATGCAGGAGCTTAAATCGCGCGGACTGCTCTTCAAGCTCCGTGCCTACGCGGGTTGGAACACGGCGACGAACAGCACGGGCTTCGTGCTCGGCGAGGGTATGCTCACGCATCGCATGAAAGATGACGCCATCGATGATCTCCTGCTCACGCGCTATCTCGATGACTGGGCCTATCAGGCCAACGTGCGCAACGTCCTCGCGCGCCAGCTCGCCTGGCTGCGCGGGGAGGGCGTCTACGGCAGTCTCGACAGCAAGCGCGAGGCAGTCGAGAGCCGTGCGCGGCGCTTCCTGATCCGCTTCGCAGAGGAGAATCTGCCGCCGCTTGACGGTCTCGCGGATCTTACGGTATCGTTCCCGTGGAACCGCATGTTCGAGGCGGATATCACGCTGGGGAAATAACAATACAAGGGAGCACCCAAGGTATCAGTGCTTCCATAAGAAACGCAGCTGCGGACATCTCCGCAGCTGCGTTTTTATTTATGATGATGTCTTGCTTTTGCTAGTGTTATGACTCCGTGTGAGTCCTTGGGGACGCGGGGGCCATCTCAATCTGTACCCCATGCTGCTCGAGTTGCTTGAGCGTGCTGCAGTGCGGCCGTTCATCCGTATAAATGCAGTCTATCTTATCGAGTGGGAACTCCTGCACGAGACTCTTGCGCTCGAGCGTGGCTGCCTCGGCAAGCAGGATGATCTTGTCGGCGCTTTCCGCCATGGCGCGGATGGCCTCCGCCCGCATGAGGTCCGCAGACATGGAGCCCTGCTCACCGAAGCCATCCGAGCTGACGAAAATCTTGTCGGCACTGAACTGGGAGGCGCATGCCCTGACGAGCGGCCCGACGAGCACCTGCGCATCATTCTGGTAGTCGCCGCCGAGCAGGATGACATGTGTCTTCGGGTATTTGCGGATAAAATCAGCTAGGAACGCGGAGTTCGTGATGATGGTCACATCGTTCTTATGGATTGCGAGCTCTTCGGCCAGTAAAGTGCAGCAGGCACCAGAACTCAGCATGACAGTCTCACCATTTTTGACGGACTCTGCCGCACGAACCGCAATCCGTCGTTTTCGTTCATAATTGAAAGACAGTTGATGCAAGGCTTTGTTTGAAACACTCATGACAGCGTATCCATGCTCCCGATGAAGCAGCCCCTTCTGCTCCAAGGCGGTGAGGTCTTTGCGGATTGTGACCTCTGAGACATTCAGCGCTTCCGCGAGATCCGTCACAGAAACCTTCTGTTTGCGGTTGACGATATCGAGTAATTTTGTCTGTCTTATATGCATGATATAATCACCCTTTCCTGCATATAACTAACATTATTATACAAAAAAAGGCGCAAATAAACAAGGAAAGAGCGGTCTCTGTGGAGAAACTCTTTCCTTGTTCTGGACTGCTTTCTATTTTTAGGAAAATAGTCGTTTTATGACCATCAG
The DNA here is from genome assembly GCF_000381005.1 of Selenomonas bovis DSM 23594. Classification (GTDB taxonomy): domain Bacteria; phylum Bacillota; class Negativicutes; order Selenomonadales; family Selenomonadaceae; genus Selenomonas_C; species Selenomonas_C bovis. Next base: position 29,042 of record NZ_KB908385.1, on the reverse strand, counting down.
GCGTGCGTTTTCTGGAAATCTTCCATGAAGGATGCGAGCTGGTCGACGCCCTCATAGGTCATCGCATTGTAGATGGAGGCGCGCATGCCGCCGACGCTGCGGTGGCCCTTGACGCCGCCGAGACCCTGCGCGAGCGCCTCGGCCACAAACGTTTTTTCAAGCTCTTCACTCGGCAGCCTGAATGTTACGTTCATAAACGAACGGCTTTCTTTTTCCGCATGGCCGCGATAGAAACCGTTCGAGGCATCGATGACGCCATAGAGGCGGTCGGCCTTTTTCTTGTTGCGCTTCGCCATCTCCGCGAGACCGCCCTCGGACTTGATCCAGGCAGCGACCTTGCCGACCATGTAGATGTTGAAGGCCGGCGGTGTGTTGTAGAGGGAATCCTTCTTGAAGAAGGTCTCGTACTTGAACATCGTCGGCAGCTTTTCCGGGCTCTTCTCGAGGAAGGATTTCTTCGCGACGACGAGCGTCACGCCCGCGGGGCCGAGGTTCTTCTGCACGCCGGCATAGATGAAATCGAATTTCGAGAAGTCGATGGGACGCGAGAGCATGTCGCTCGACATGTCAGCGAAGAGGGGCACGCCCTTCGTGTCCGGGATGTAGTGGTACTCCGTGCCGTAGATGGTGTTGTTGTAGCAGAGGTGGACGTAGGCGGCGTTCTCATCGATTTTGAGCTCGTCCTGCGTCGGGATGTGGCGGTAGCCGCCCTCCTTGCTCGAGGCGACGATCTCGCCGACGCCGAGATGCTCGGCCTCCTTGTAAGCCTTTTCGGCAAAGCTGCCGGAGAGGACGTAGCTGCCCGGATGCTCCTTGGAAGCGAAGTTCAGCGGGAGAAAGGCGAACTGCGTGCTCGCACCGCCCGTCATGAAGAGGACCTCGTAGTCATCGCCGAGCCCCATGAGTTCCTTGATGTCAGCCTTGGCCTCCGCCTGCATGGCGGCATACTCCTTCGCACGGTGGCTGATCTCGAGGATGGACATGCCGCTGCCGCGGAAATTGAGGAACTCCGCCTGCGCCTCTTTGAGCACGGGCAGGGGCAGCGTCGCAGGCCCCGGGTTGAAGTTGTAGATACGATTTGCTTCCAAGGGAAAAACCTCCTCAGTATGAATAGAGATGGAGCGGAGACACGGTGGAATCTCCGGCTGTCAGTTTGTTCTATTCTAGCGCGAAAGAATGGGAAAAGCAAGCATTCAGACAAAAGATGTTTTTTTCATGCGCACACTTGACGGCTCAAAACGGATGACATATAATAAATGTATTCAAGATACACAGCAAAAGCGCGATGCAGAGGAAACGTCTGGAAACGTCTCAAGAGAGTCGGCGGCAGGTGCGAGCCGATGGCGCGACCAGATCGTTCCGCCTTGAAGCGGTCGGCGAGGAGCCGGACGGGACCGCCCGTTACAGCGGAGATGAGTTGCATTGTTGCATGTAAACTGGGTGGTACCGTGAAGCGAAGCTTCGCCCCAATGGGGCGGGGCTTTTTTTGATAAGACGCCGCGCGGCGCCTCCCGCAATGTCCACCAAAGGAGAGATTTGACAATGAAGGTTTTAGCAGCTGATGGTATTTCCCCGAAAGGCATCGAGCTCCTGCAGAAGGAGTTCGAGGTGGTCGTCAAGGACAAGCTCCCCGCCGAGGAGCTGCTCGAAATCATCCCGCAGTTCGATGCCATCATGGTGCGCTCTGCCTCCAAGGTGACGAAGGAGGTCATTGACCGCGCGACGAACCTCAAGATCATCGGCCGCGCCGGTGTCGGCGTCGACAACATCGATATCCCCGCCGCGACGGCGCGCGGCATCATCGTCATCAACTCTCCGGGCGGCAATACAATCGCGGCGACGGAGCACACGATGGCCATGATGCTCGCGATGTCCCGCAACATCCCCATCGCGAACGAGACGATGCAGAAGGGCGAGTGGAACCGCAAGAAATATGTCGGCGTCGAGCTGCGCGGCAAGACGCTCGGCGTCATCGGCATGGGCCGCATCGGCTCGGGCGTCGCGAAGCGCGCGCTCGCGTTCGAGATGAACGTGCTCGCCTACGATCCCTACATCAACGAGGAGCGCGCGCAGGCGCTCGGTGTCAAGGTCGCGACGTTTGACGAGGTCATCGAAAACGCCGACTTCATCACGGTGCACATGCCGCTCACGCCGGATACGAAGGGCATGATCGGCATGGAGCAGATGAAGAAGATGAAAAAGGGCGTGCGCCTCGTGAACTGCGCGCGCGGCGGCATCATCGTCGAGGAGGATCTCGCGGAGGCCGTGAAGCAGGGCATCGTCGCGGGCGCGGCCATCGACGTCTACACGAAGGAGCCGGTCACGAAGGATCATCCGCTTGTCGGCGTACCGGGCATTGTGCTCACGCCGCATCTCGGCGCCTCGACGGTCGAGGCGCAGATCGGCGTCTCCGTCGACGTCGCGAAGGGCATCCTCGCGGCGCTCCACGGCGAGCCGGTCGCGACGGCCGTCAACATGGCGCCGGTCTCGCCGGAGGTCATGAAGGTCATCTCGCCGTACCTCAACCTCGCGGAGCGTCTTGGCTGCACGGTCACCTCGCTCGCCGCAGGCCCCGTCGACAGCGTCGAGGTCAAATACCAAGGCGACATCACGGAGGTCAATACGAACCTCGTCACGACGGCCGCCATCAAGGGCATGCTCAACCCCGTCATGGAGGGCGAGGTCAACTACGTCAACGCGCCGAGCCTCGCGAAGGAGCGCGGCATCAAAGTCTCCGAGAAAAAGGAAAAGGACGCGGGCAGCTTCGCCAATCTCATCACCGTCACGGCGAAGTCCGGCGATACGGAAGTCGCCGTCGCGGGCACGCTCTTCGGCGATGAGGGACGCATCGTGACCATCAACGACTTCCGCGTCGACGTCGACCCGCACGCGCGCATCCTCGTCATGCCGCACATCAACCGCCCGGGCGTCATCGGCACGATTGGCTCCATCATGGGCAATTCCCATATCAACATCTCCGGTATGCAGGTCGGCGGCACGAAGGATCAGGAGACGAATCTCATGGTGCTCACAATCGACGACGACATCCCCGAGAAAGTCCTCGCCTCCATCAAGGCGCTCGACGGCATCTTCGACGCAAAGCTCGTCAACTTCTACGCCGTTTGAGAAAGGCTCCTATATTAAATAGGTAGAAAACAGCAAATATCATCCAGATAATGTCAAAGGGCTGCCGTGCATCGGCAGCCCTTTACATGTATACAGAATAATCTTTGCAATTTTTCTCTGCCTGCCATATAATAGTCCTCAAACGGAAAACGCAGGGAGGAAACATCATGCAGGGAGAGGAAATGCGCGCTGAGCGCGTGCGGATCATCGCGCTGAGCAGGACGCGCCAGCTCATCGAGGCGGCGGCGAGGACGCCGGAGGCGTACAAGCGGGAGACAGCGGAGTACGCGCGCGCAATGTACGAGATTCTCGATGCACTGCCGAGCGAGCGCCTCGCCTCGCAGGTCGCAGCGCTCGCTGAGAGCTACGGAGCTTTCGGCATGGCGGAGGACGCCTATATCGCCGACTCCCTCATGAATATCGCCCTTTCACTCTATCAGGACGAATGCGGAGAACAGACCATCTGCGAGAGCGGCTGGGATCGCCTCGTCGAGGATTATTTCCGCAGGGACACGGCGAGTGCCTGAGGTTTTGTTTCACTTCCTTATCGCACGCCGCGCAGTCAACATGACTGTGCGGCGTCTTTGTTTTGGGCGGTCAGTATACAAAGATAGTTTTATACAATATAATTTTCAGAAATTATCTTTACGGACGTTCCTTATTTTGCTAAAATAAAAGCAGTATAGAATAAAAATAAGAATCCGTATCAGTACTTTCCGCTGATGCGCTGGAAAGGAATCCTCTATGGCAAAAGAAAAAGAAGACCTGCTGCTGCTGGATAAGCAGCTTTGCTTTCCCATCTACGCCTGCGCGCGCAAGATTGTCGCGGCCTATCATCCCTTCCTCAAGGAGGTCGGCCTGACGTATACGCAATATGTGACGATGATGGTCATCTGGGAAAAGAAGACCGTCTCCGTCCACGATCTCGGGCAGCGCCTCTACCTCGACTCCGGCACGCTCACGCCGGTGCTCAAGAAGCTCGAGCAGTTCGGCTATATCGAGCGCCGCCGCAGCACGGAGGATGAGCGCGTCGTCCTCGCCATCCTCACGGAGAAGGGGCAGAAGCTCAAGCAAAAGGCCGCAAGCGTCCCTGAGGAGATGGGCTGCCACCTGGCGGAGTCCGGCGTCGTTCTCACGCCGGAGGAGGTTACGGCGATGAAGGCAGAGCTCTATAAGATTCTCGAGGGGCTTCGCTGAAAGAAGCATAACACAGGGCCGGTGCCACGCACGAAGAGCATGGCACCGGCCCTGTGTTATCACGGTAGGAAGCGGTTCCTTAAGGCGCGGTCTTCAGGCAGGCCGCGACGCCTGCCTCTACCTCGGACATCGCCGTCGTAGGTTCGAAGCGCGCGACGACGTTGCCCTCGCGGTCTACGAGGAACTTCGTGAAGTTCCATTTGATGGAGTCACCTTCGAGGTAGGAGGGGAAGTTCTCCTTGAGGGCTTTCGTGAGCATCTCCGTATAGGGATGCGCGGGATCGAAGCCCTGGAAGCCCTGCTGCTCTGTGAGGTACTGGAAGAGCGGCTGCGCGTTCTCGCCGCGCACATCGCCCTTGGCGAAAATCTGGAAGGTGACGCCGTAGTTCAGGCGGCAGAATTCCTGCACCTGCGCGTTGCTGCCCGGCTCCTGCCCGGCGAACTGGTTGCAGGGGAAGCCGAGGATCTCGAGTCCCTTGTCCTTGTACTTCAGGTAGAGCTTCTGCAGTTCCTTGAACTGCGGCGTGAACCCGCACTTGCTGGCGGTGTTCACGATGACGAGAACCTGGCCGCGGTAGTCAGCGAGGGATTTTTCCTCGCCCTTGTTCGTCTTGACGATGAAATCATAGATGCTCATGAGAGTACCTCCTTATGTTTCCTTATTTCTTTTCTTTGAAAACGCTCTTGGGCTGGCCGCAGATGGGGCAGACGTAGTCGTCCGGCTCCTCGTTGATGTCCCCCTCGTGCTCATAGCCGCAGACGGGGCAGATGTAGGTTTTCTTCGCCTTGGCGGGCTCTGAGAACTGCGGATATTTGTCGAGAATCTCCCGCATCATGACGCCGTGATGTCCCTCCTGGCGCGCGAAGACTTCCATCTCATCGGCTGCCTCCGAAAGACCGGCTGCGCGCATCTTGTCCGCGATGGCCTGGATCTTCGCCTCACCGCAAGTTTCAGCCTTCTCGAGGGCGCGCACGAGGCTCCAGAAGTTCTGAGGGTATTTGCCGATCAGCGTTGCGTAGAAGCCGGCATGCACGGCCTCCTGGTTCGCAGCCTCGATGAAGATGGGCGCGATGTCATCGTAGCCCTGTTCCTTCGCGAGACGCGCCAGCGCGTAGTACATCATCGTGCCGTTGGCCTCGGCCTGCATCATGTTCCGTGCGAGATCCTCGAATTCTGTTCCTTTGGCGATGTTAAAAATGCTCATGATTTTTCCTCCTATATACTCGTATTGCTCTCCTTAAGGAAGCACTGGGAGACGCTGTCTCAGTTCTCCGGCTGGCTGAAGGCGCCTGCGCTGAAATGGATGATGTACTCCTCGGCACCGATGATGATGACGTCTTTCTGGAGGATTGGTTTCTTCATAGCATACATCATTTCTCCTGTCCAGCGCCTTTTGCGCGGTTATCTCAGTAGGATTCGTTTGGCGAACGCGTAGGCGTCCTCGATGTCTGCCGTATTGGGGCGTCCTCTGTGCAGCAGCTTGAACTGGCCGCGGCAGTAGAAATTGTCCTTTTCGACGCGGCCGACTTTCTTTGGCTACTTCATATCGTATGGCTTTATTATATTTGATAAAATAGATTTTGTCAAATATAATTTTGGAAAAATCATCAATGAAAAGATTTTAGGAAGCGCTGATTCAATGAAGTGCCCTGGATTTGCGCGGATGTGCTGTATGCGCGTGAAGACAGGGTACTGAATGAATCAGTGTTTCCTTAATGCAGGAGATAATGCAGGCAGCGTTTTTTATTTTCGTTTGAAGGATTTTGGGAAGTTCGAGCGAATAATACTAAAGAAGAAAGAAATGTCCCGTGGAGAGCCGCAGGCTGTTGGGGAGTCGCGGTTTGTGATGGGGCGATTATATGAAGTGTATGGAATTGAGGGAGTTGTTGGCATGAAAAAATGGAAGACAGTTTTCCTGCTCGTGTGCGCGGGTGTTTTGGCGCTCGCTGCAGCAGGTTGCGGCGGCAGCGGTGGCAATGATGGGAAAACGATTGCTTATGTTGCGCATGACAAGCAGACGGGCTTTACGAGCGTGCTCTACGAGGCGGTCAGGGCCGCGGGAGAAAAGAGCGGTCTTACGATCGACTTTTATGAAGGCAACCAGGATACCAGTGCCCAGATCGACCGGATGAATGAGGTCATCGCAAAGAAGCCGGCGGCCATCATCCTGTTGCCGAACGATGCGGCGGCGCTGACACCGTCAGTCGAGAAGGCGAACAAGGCGGGCATCCCCGTGCTCGTGACGAACCGCGACATCGCGGGCGGCAAGACGGCGCAGGTGCACTCAGACGAGCGGCAGGCGGGGCGCCTGCAGGGCGAGTATATGGCGAAGCACCTCAAGCAGGGCGCGAAGATCGTCTATTTCTTTGGCGACACCACGTTGGTGGCGGCACATGAGCGCTGGGAGGGCTTCAAGGAGGCTTGCCTTGACAAGCGCCCGGATATCGAGCTGCTCGCCTCTACGGATGCCGCCTGGAGCAAGACGGAGGCCATGAAAGACATGACGCTCTGGCTCAGTGTTTTCCCACAGATTGACGCGATCATTGCAGGCAATGACGACATGGCGCTTGGCGGACTCGCTGCAATGAAGGGGGCGGGCCGCTATCGCAGCGATATCCTCATTTCAGGTGTCGATGCGAGCGACGATGCGGTGAAGTCTGTCGCTGCCGGTGAAATGACGCAGACCATCAAGCAGGATGCGGATGCGTCGGCAGTCGTCATCGTAGACCTCTTGCAGAAGATGTTGCAGGGCGGCCAGGTGACGGATGACGAAAAGGTGCCGTTCATCGAGATCACGAAGGCGAATGTCGCCCAGTTCGTGAAGTGAGCAGGAGGTGTGTCTGTTGAAGAATCTCAGTGTCAGGATCAAGGTTCTGCTGCTCGCCGCTATCATGCTCGTCATCACCTGCATCGTGGCCGCGGTCGGCATTTTCTCCAATCATCAGTCGAAACAGGCGGTTGATGATATGTATCACTACAATCTCATGACGACGCAGTATCTCAATGATGCGACGACGCAGATGAGATATATCGAGAGCGATATCAACTATCTCTTGCTTGCGACGTATCCGCAGGAGAATCGGAAAATCCTCCTGGATGACATGACGGGAAAGACGAAAGCCATCCAAGCGGATATGGATAAGATCAAGGACATTGACCGCAGCGAGCGCGCGCAGAAAGCGCTTGAGGGCATCGCGGAGAGCAGCGACGCGTTCCTCGCGGGCATCCAGGCGTCGGAGGGACTCGGCACATCTCCGGAGGACAAGGCAAAGCTGCTGCAGAACCTTGAAAAGGCGAAAGCCATCAACGCGGGTCTCTCTGAGCTTACGCCGGATAACGTACAGCAGGGCAAGCAGCTCTTCGAGGCGAGCAATGTCGTCTATGACCGCACAATCAAGATTTTCCTCGCAATCCTTCTCGCAGGCCTCGTCATCGGCGTGGTCGTAGCGCGGGTGATCGCGCGCGGCATCGCCGGGCCGCTTGGCGAATCGGTCGATTTGTTGGACGCTGTGGCGGACGGCGACCTCACGCGCGAGGTGTCGCAGGAGCTCGCGGAGCGCCGCGACGAGATCGGCACGATGATCGCCGCGCTCGACAAGATGCAGCGGTCCCTGCGCTCCTTCCTGCATGATGTGCGCACGGAGGCGGAGCGGAGCGCCGCGATGGTCGAGGAGGTCCAGGGCCTCGTCGGCGAGCTCAACGACGGCGCGCAGGATATGTCCGCCGCGACGGAGGAGATGGCGGCAGGCATGGAGGAGACGGCGGCCTCGACCTCGAACCTCCAGCACCTCTCCGACACCGTGAGCCAGAGCATCCTCGCCTCGGCGGAGGACGCGAAGAAGAGCGAGAGCTACACGAACGAGGTCGCCGCGCGCGCGAACGAGCTCAAGAAGAAGATGGACGCGGCACAGGCGAGCGCCCAGGGCGTTTATAACTCCACGAAATCGTCAGTCGAGCAGGCCATTGAGGCGGCGAAGGTCGTCGACCACATCGAGGCGCTCACGAACGACATCACGGAGATCGCCGAGCAGACGAACCTGCTCGCGCTCAACGCAGCCATCGAGGCGGCGCGCGCGGGCGAGGCGGGCCGCGGCTTCTCCGTTGTTGCCGAAGAGGTGCGCAAGCTCGCTGAGCAGAGCCAGCAGACGGCGGAGAAGATCCAGTCGCTCACGGGCCGCGTGACCGGCTCGGTGCAGGATCTCTCCCAGGGCGCGTTCGGCCTCCTGCAGTTCATGGAACAGAACGTGAGCAAGGACTACGAGCTCATCAACAAGACCGCGGACCAGTACCGCGATGATGCCGACTACCTGCGCGATTTCGCGCGCAAGAGCAACGCCTCGTCGCAGGAGCTCGCAGACGACGTCGCGACAATGAACAACGCCATGGGCGAGATCGCCAAGGCGACGCAGGAAGAGGCGACAGGCAACACGACCGTCGCCGAGAAAGTCACGCAGGTCGCGGAAAAGGCGAATGCTATCCTCGCGAAGGTTCACGCCTCGCAGGAGGGCGCCGACAAGCTCAAGGCGCAGGTCGAGCGGTTCAAAGTGTAAGCGCATAGCCAGAGAAGGGCGGGCAAGTTCTCGCGGGAGAGAGACGCCTTGGGATGTCTGGCAGAAAGAGCCGCCTCTTGGCAGGATTCCCCATGGGAAACCTCCAGGAGGCGGCTCTTCTGTTATGTCATTAGTGCTATCCCCGTAGGGAACGGAAAAAGGAGTCTTGCGCTTGTGCAGGACTCCTTTTTGTTGTTCCGATGGCATTACCGGGCGGATGCTTTTGGGTGGCGATGTCGCTGCCAAAGCCAGTAGCAGGCGGCGGTCAGAAGGATGACGAGCGTGCAGACCGTGCCGTACATGAACGCGTAGCCGAACCGGGCGGCGACGCCGCCGAGCAGCAGGGCCGCGAGGCCGACGCTGATGTCGAGCGACCAGAAATAAGTCGCCGTTGCCACGCCGGCGCGCGCGGGCGGCGCGCTCTCCACAGCGAGTGTCTGGAACGCGGGCGAGAGCGCGCCGAAGCCGCAGCCGAGCAGCGCGGCCGCGGCGAGCAGGAGGGCGAGCCCGCTCACCTGGCTGAAGAGCAGCATGCCGAGCGCGAAGACGGCGAAGCCCGGATAGACGGTGGCGTCCGGCCCCTTCTGGTCGAAGCGGCGGCCGATGAGGGGACGTGTGAGGATGATGATGAGGGCGAATACGACGAAGAAGAGGCTCGTCTCCTGCTGCAGGCCGAGGCCCTTCGCGTAGAGCGGGATGAACGTGAGGATGCCGCCGTAGGCGAAGAAGACGAGGCCGCCGAGCAGCGAGGGCGCGAGGGAGCGCGGCTCGATGAAATCCGTCAGCGAGAAGCCACGCTTCCGCTGAGGCGCGGGCGCTGTGACCGCGCGCGGCAGACGGCGCGCGCCCGCCGCGAGCAGTGTGAGCGCCGCGAGCCCCGTGAGGAAGAGGAAGAGCGCGCGGCTGCCGAGGTGGTCGATGATGAGCAGGCCGACGAGCGGACCCGCGACCATCGCGAGATTCGTCGAGAGCGCGAAATAGCCGATGCCCTCGCCCTTGCGCGCGGGCGGCAGCACGAGGGCAGCCATCGCCGCGGCCGCCGTCGTCGCGAGCGCGAAGATGCAGCCGTGCAGCAGGCGCAAAGCGTAGATGGCGCCGAGCGCGTGCGCGAAACAGAATGCGAGCATGATGAGCAGGAAAGCGAGTGACGCGAGCAGCAGGAGGCGCTGTTTCTGCACGGCATCGATGAGCTTGCCCGCGAGCGGGCGGCAGGTGACGGCGCCCGCTTGGAACGCGGTCATCGCCATGCCAGCCTCGACCTCGCCGCCGCCGAGCGTCTCCATGATGAAGATGGGGAGCGCGGCGACCATGATATATTGCGACATGAAAAGCAGCAGATTGCTGCCGCTCATGCCGATGAATTCCGGTGTCCAGAGTTTCTCTTCCTGCATAGGATCATCCTTTCTGCGGTGCTGCTTGGGCGGCACCCTTATAACCATACGAAAGGCAGCGGGGCTGCGGCAAAGATGATGTGCCGCAGCTCCGCTGCTTGTTTTGCTTTCATTTCCATAGGAATCGCTATGAATCAGCCGTTCCTATCGCCGACCGTTTCGTGGCAGCCGTCTGCTGCCGCTGCTTTCAGCGAATGAAATTCGTGAAGACCTTCTTTTCGGCAGCGGGCGGCTCGATGCCGGCCTTCTTCCCAGCCTCGAGGCACTGGAGCACCCAGGCCATGTTCTCGCCGAGCGTGCGCATGATCTGGACGCCTTCTTCGTCGCGGCGCACATCGTCGGGGGTGCTGCCGTGCACCATCGGCCAGTAGTTTGCGTTCACGCCGACCATCTGATGGTAGGCGACGTATTTATTGAGCACGTCGAGCGTAGCCGTCGTGCCCGCGCGGCGTGCTGATGTCACGCAGGCGCCCGCCTTGTGCGCGAGCAGCGCGCCTGCCTTGCCGGCGAGGCGGTCGAGGAAATAGAGCATCTCGCCGGACGGCGAGGCCCAGTAGACGGGCGAGCCGAAGACGACGCCGTCCGCCGTCTTGAGCTTCTCCGCGACCTCGCTCACGGCATCATCCGTGGGGAGCGCGTGGATGATCTCCGTATCGATGCCGTGTTTTCCAAGCGCCTCGGCGACGATGGAAAGCGCCGTATATGTGCAGCCTTTTTCGCGGCGGCTGCCGTTCAAGAGTAAAACCTTCATGGGAAAACCTCCTTTGTCACTATGATATGCCATGAAAATTATAGTTTGCCAAGGACATTTACTGTAAGGACGATGCACAATGTCCGCGAGGTGGACTTTGTGCCTGTAGCTTTGCAGAGAAGCGCGGTCAGCCCTGGCGCTTTGCGGTCAGGTAGCGGTCCATCGCCTCGGCGACGAGCTTGGAGTTCTTGACCGTCTGGATGACGTTCCAGGGGCCGAGCACGACGTCGCCGCCGGAGAAGACGCCCGCGCGGCTCGTCTCACCGTTGCCGTGGACGGCGATGAGCCCCTTGTCGTTGAGGTCGAGGCCTGTCGTCGTGTTGACGATCTTGCTTTTCGTCGTCTGGCTCGCGGCGATGATGGTCGTGTCGGCGGGGTAGAGGGCGGGCTCGCCCTCGCTCGTGACGTGTCCCTCCTCGTCGAATGTGCGCTCGCGGAAGAGCGGCCCGTCTGGCGTGAGCTCCGCGACGCCGAGGCCGTACTCGATCTCGACACCGTCGGCGAGCGTGTAGTCGATCTCGCGCTGGCTCGCGCGCGCCTTCTGCCCGCGGCAGTAGATGGTCACATGCTGGCTACCCATGCGCACGGCTGTGCGCGCGACATCCATCGCGGAGTTGCCCGCGCCGATGACGGCCACGCGGTCGCCGAGCTCGTAGACCTCAGGGTTTTGCAGGTAGTCGACGGCGTAGGCGACGTTGCCGAGGCTCTCGCCCTTGACATTGAGCCGGCGCGCCTTCCAGGCGCCGGAGCCGATGAAGACCGCGTCGAAGCCGTCCGCGAAGAGGTCGTCGAGGTGGAGCGCCTCGCCAATCGTCGTGTTCGGGCGGATCTGGATGCCGAGCGCCTGCAGTTTCGTCTGGTAGCGCTCGAGGATGGACTTCGGCAGGCGGAACTCCGGGATGCCGTAGCGCATCATGCCGCCGATCTTGTCCTTGCGCTCGAAGATCGTGATGTCGTAGCCCTGCTGCGCGAGGCGCACGGCGACGGTGATGCCCGCGGGGCCCGAGCCGATGACGGCGACCTGCTGGCGTTTCGCTGGCTCGCGCTCGAGCACGGCCCAGTCGAGATAGGCGTCGGAGATGTAGTGCTCGATGCTCGAGATCTGTACGGGGCTTCCCTTGCGGCCCTGGATGCAGTGGCCCTCGCACTGTGCCTCGTGATCGCAGACGAGGGAGCAGACGACGCTCATCGGATTGTTCGCGAAGAGCATCGCGCCCGCCTCGCGGCTCTTGCCCGCGAGGAACAGGCGGATCATCTCAGGGATGTTGGTCTGCGCGGGGCAGCCCGCGAGGCGGCAAAGCGGTTTCTTGCATTGCAGGCAGCGGCGCGCCTCGTTGATAACATGTACAGCCATAGTACGTCCTTTCTTTTCAGATTACATGTGCGGATTTCTAGCTTTCATATTACTAATACCTGCTCCTAAAGTCAACTGAAAAAGTTTCGCTTTCCAACCGCTGTATATTATAGTAGAATATAGATAAAATTTGTGCAGGAGGTACATCATGGAGAGACTAGGATTCATTGGCATGGGAAATATGGCGCAGGCGCTTGCGCTTGGCTTTATCCGCTCGGGCAGCATCGCGAAGGAGAATGTGTTCGCCTATGCCCCGCATCAGGACAAGCTCAAAAAAAATGCGGCCACCATCGGCTTTACGCCGCTGGGGTCGCTTGCGGAGCTCGCGGGTGCCTGCGATACGCTCGTCATGGCGTGCAAGCCGTATCAGATCGAGGCGGTCGTCGCCGAGCTCGGTGAGAAGCTCGCAGGCAAGGCGCTGCTCTCCATCGCCGCGGGCTGGGACTACGCGCGCTACCAGGCGGTGCTGCCCGCGAGCACGCGCGTGCAGTTCATCATGCCGAACACGCCTGCGATGGTGGCGGAGGGCGTGCTGCTCTTCGAGGAGACGAACTCGCTCACAGCGGAGGAGCACGCGGCGGCCGTCCGCCTCTTCGCCTCCGTCGGCCTCGTGCAGGAGCTGCCGTCCTCGCTCATGGGCATCGGCGGCACGGTCACGGGCTGCGGCCCGGCGTTCGTTGACCTCTTTCTCGAGGCTTACGGCGACGCGGCGGTCAAGTACGGCATGAAGCGCAGCGACGCCTACCGCCTCATCAGCCAGATGGTGCTCGGCTCGGCGAAGCTCCAGCTCCAGACGGGCCTGCATCCGGGCGTGCTCAAGGACAATGTCTGCTCGCCCGCGGGCACGACGATCCGTGGCGTCGCCGCGCTTGAGCGCGAGGGCTTCCGGAGTGCCTGCATCCGTTCAGTGGACGCGATTATGGAGAAATGAGATACTAGAAATCAATGGCGCAGTCCGGCTCGATGTCGCGGCAGGCGGCGAGCACGCGCGGCATGACATCGGCGGGTGCGGCGCCGTCCTCGAACTCCACCTTCATCTTCAGCAGCATGAAATTCACGGAGGCGTCTTTGACGCCTTCTATTTTTTTCGCGGCGTCCTCCATACGGCTCGCGCAGTTGGTGCAGTCGACTTCGATCTTGTACGATTTCTTCATGGGGCATCATCCTTTCCTATATATGAACAATCATTCATACGACGCTTTCATTATAGCGAAAGGTGCGTCGTTTGGCAATGAAAATTTCTCATGTTCACGCGTGTTTTTTTCGTAGACAGGGGTATCGTTCCGTGGTATTCTTTAGAAGACATCAGGAAAGAATCTGACTGGGCGATCTGCGTCGCTTCCTGAAATGCCTGATGTACGAAAAGAGCGCTGTCCAGGTGTGCGGGAGATCCGCTGGCGAATCGGTGCAGCGCGGGAAGGTTGTGTTACAAGCGCCATGAATGAAAACAAGATGAACAGGGGGCTCAAGAACCGTCACTTGCAGCTCATCTCCCTCGGAGGTGTCATCGGCAGCGGTTATTTCCTCGGTACGGGCTATGTCCTCGAGAAGGCCGGCCCGGCCTCGATCCTCGCCTATCTGCTCGGCGGCGTCATCGTGCTCTGCGTCATGCTCTGTCTCGCGGAGCTCGCGGTGGAGAAGCCCGTCTCGGGTTCTTTCGTCATGTATGCCAAGGAGAACATTTCCTCTACTTGGGCCTGCGGCGTCGGCTGGGCCTACTGGATCACCTGGGTGGCCTATGTGCCGTCGGAGATGATTGCCGCGGGCATCATCATGAGCAATTTCGTGCCGGCCGTCAGTCAGCTCTGGTGGGCGGTGCTCTTCGGTCTGCTCGTGACCGTCATCAACCTGTTCCATGTGGACAAGTTCGGTGAGAGCGAGTTCTGGCTCGCCCTGTTCAAGATCGTGGCGCTTGTCGCGTTCAGCGTCGTGGCGGGGCTCATCTGCCTCGGCCTCATCGGCGATCAGGGCTACATCGGCACGCGCGTGCTGCTCGGCAGCGGCGGTTTTGCGCCGAACGGCTACTGGTCCATCGTCCTCACGATGGTCATCATCCTCGTGAACTTCCAGGGCACGGAGATCATCGGGCTCGCGGCGGGCGAGTGCAAGAACCCGGAGAAGAGCATCCCCATCGCCGTGCGCAACGTGACGTGGCGCATCATCGCGCTCTACATCATCCCGATTTCGCTGCTCATCTCCATCCTGCCCTGGGATCAGGCGGGACTCGATGAGAGCGTCTTCGCAGCGGCGCTCGCAAACTACGGCATGACAGGGCTTGCCTCGTTCTTTGCCTTCGTCATCCTCACGGCGGCGATTTCCTGCTCGAACTCCGGACTTTACGGCGCGGCGCGCGCGATGTATTCGCTCGCGCGTCTCGACATGGCGCCGCATTTCCTCGGCGAGATCAACAAGAACGGCATGCCGTCCAAGGCCATCCTGCTCTCGATCTGCACCTGCTGGGCCGTCATCCTGCTCTACAGCGTCGATCCCGATTCCGCCGTCTACACGTATCTGCTCGCCGTCTCGGGATTTACAGGCGCGATCGCCTGGATCTCCATCTGCTGGAGTCAGTACCGCCGCCGCCGCCTGCTCATGAAGACGGGCGCGGACGCGGCGCTGAAGTTCCGCACGCCGCTCTTCCCCTATGTGACGCTCTTCGGCATCTGGGCGCAGGTGTTCTGCCTCGTGGTCATGGCGTTTACGCCTGATCTGCGCGACGCGCTGCTGGCCGGCGTG
This sequence comes from Selenomonas bovis DSM 23594, assembly GCF_000381005.1. Taxonomy (GTDB): domain Bacteria; phylum Bacillota; class Negativicutes; order Selenomonadales; family Selenomonadaceae; genus Selenomonas_C; species Selenomonas_C bovis. Next base: position 13,936 of record NZ_KB908385.1, on the reverse strand, counting down.
CCGATGCTCGTTCTGCCCATGTGCTGGTACCGTCTGCGCGCCCTGCGGCGCAAGGCGCTCGCCGCACACGCGGCGCACTGAGACGGGGCGTTTCCACAGTTATTAGCCATTACGGCCGTTCCACGAACGCTGGTTCGTGGGGCGGCCTTTTTATTGCAAGGACGGGCGCACAATGTCCACGAAGTGGCGTTTTGTGCCTGTAGCTTCGTGTGGGGAAAGCGCGCTTTCTGGGGTGTGAGAAAATGATTGACTATTCGCCTTATTGACATTTTGACTATAAGCGGTATAATAAAAATATACTATAAAATAAAACTATGAATATAGAAGAGGAGTGAGCGCTATGTCCAAGCGTTTTCAGACGAAGCTGGCTGGGGATGGCCAGCGGCAGTACGATGAGTTGTTCCGCCGCTATGAGGACAACCCGATTCTTTCTTCGCATGATTGGCCGTACCCGGTCAATACGGTGTTCAATCCGGCAGCGACGCTCTATGACGGCAAGGTGCTCCTGCTCGCGCGCGTCGAGGACCGGCGCGGCATGTCGCACCTGACGAAGGCCGTGAGCGCCGACGGCTGCCGCAACTGGAAGATTGATGAGGAGCCGACGCTCGAGGCGGATCCGGAGCATTTCCCCGAGGATAAATGGGGCATCGAGGATCCGCGCATCACCTATCTGCCGGAGCTTGCGGAGTACGCTGTGACGTTCACCTCGTACTCAGGCGGCGGGCCGCTCGTATCGCTCGCGCTCACGAAGGACTTCCATCATTTCAAGCGGCTCGGACCGGTCACGACGCCGGATGACAAGGACGCGGCGCTGTTCCCGCGGCGCATCGACGGGAAATGGTGGCTCATCCATCGCCCGGTCAGTCCGATGACGGACGGCACGGGCTGTCATATCTGGGTGTCGAAGTCGCCGGATATGCATTACTGGGGCGAGCCGGAGCCGCTGCTGCTCGCGCGCAAGGGCGGCTGGTGGGACGCGAACAAGATCGGCCTCGCTGCGCCGCCGCTCGAGACGCCGGAGGGCTGGCTGCTGCTCTACCACGGCGTGCGCACGACGTGCGCGGGCGCGATCTACCGCCTCGGACTCGCGCTGCTCGACCACGCGGATCCGATGAAGGTGTTGCGGCGCAGCGACGAGTGGATCTTCGGCCCGCGCGAGGAGTACGAGCGCAAGGGCGATGTGGCGGATGTTGTGTTCCCCTGCGGCTGGGTCTACGACAAGGCGACGGATGAGATCAAGATGTACTACGGCGGCGCCGATACCTGCATCGCGCTCGCGGTCACGACGCGCAGGGCGCTGCTCGACTATCTGAAGACCTGCCCGGTGCCGGAGGCATGAGCAGACGACGCCCGAAAGTCCGGACGCCGCGCGGCGAAACGGTAACATGGCAACATGGCGGGGCGGCGGCTCCGCTGCGATGAAGAGGAGGAGATTTCGATGAAAGCATTGTTTTTGGCTGGCGGCATGGGGACGCGGCTGCGCGAGATGACGAAACAGCTGCCGAAGCCGATGATCCCGATTTTCAGCAAGCCGCTTCTGGCGCGCAATATCGCGCGCCTCAAGGAGTTCGGCGTCGACGAGGTCGTCCTGAGCACCTGCTATATGCCGGATAAGATACGCGATTATTTCGGCGACGGCAGCGGCCTCGGCATCAAGATCGACTATGTGCACGAGGAGACGCCGCTCGGTACGGGCGGCGCGATCCGCAACGCGGCGGCGAAGTTCGACGACACATTCCTCGTCTTCAACGGCGACATCGTGAGCGGCATCGACCTCGGCCGCATGCTTTCGTTCCACAAGGCGCACCGGGCGGAGGTGACGATCGCGGCGACGTACGTGGAGGATCCATCGGCCTACGGCGTCATCGAGTACGACGCGCAGAGGATGATCCGCGCGTTCAAGGAAAAGCCGCAGCCGGGCGAGACGGACTCACACCTCATCAACGCGGGCATCTATCTGTTCGAGCCGTCTGTGCTCGCGCATATCCCCACGGGGCGTCCTGTCTCCGTCGAGCGCGAGACGTATCCGGCGCTGCTCGCCGCGGGCTGCCGCATGGCGGTCTACCATGAAGAGGCGTATTGGCGCGATCTCGGCACGCCGCGCGACTACCTCGCGTTCACCAGCGACCTGCTCGACGAGGAACTGCCGGTCTTCGGCGGGCTCTCGAAGATGTTCTACGGCGTATGCAAGGGCGCGGTCACGAGTCCTGAGGCGACCATCATCGCGCCGTCGTATATCGCGCCGGGCGCTGTCGTCAAGGCACATGCCGTCGTCGGGCCGTATGCCGTCGTCGAGGAGGGCGCGGTCATCGGTGAGGGCGCGGAAGTCGATCACGCGATCCTCTGGCCGGGCGCGCGGCTCGCGCCGGAGACGAAGGCGCGCGATGCCATCGTCGTCGCTGACGCGTCCATCCCCGCGGGAGAGTACGCGCACGCCATCCTCACGGGCAAGCCGGAGGATGAGGAGCAGGCAGGCTGAGAAGGAAAGAGGAGAGCATTATGAAGGATAGGAAACATCATAGCATACAGGAAGAGGAAACAGCAGCTGAGGACGACCTGCGGCTGGTATTCCTCAGCACATATCCGCCGCGTGCCTGCGGCATCGCGACGTTCACGCAGGATCTCGTGCGCGAGCTCGAGAAGGTGCCGGACATCGCCGCGCCCTCAGTCGTGGCGATGGAACGGGAGCCGCTGCAGTACGGGCTGCGCGTGCGCTTCACCATCCGCGAACAGGAGCGCGCGGACTATGTGCGCGCGGCACAGCGCCTCAACAAGAGCAAAGCGGATGTCGTCGTCATCGAGCATGAGTATGGCATCTATGGCGGCGCGGACGGCGAGTATATCCTCGATTTCGCGCGCGCCCTCGAGAAGCCGCTCGTGACGACGCTTCATACGGTGTTGCCCGAGCCGTCGGCGAACCAGCGCCGCATCCTCACGGAGCTCGGCCGCCTGAGCAGCCGCATCGTGACGATGGCGGCGCGCAGCAAGGAACTCCTCGAGACCGTCTATGGCATCGGCGGGGAGCGCATCGAGGTCATTCCGCACGGCGTGCCGCTGTTGAAGCCGTCGGCAGCAAAACAGGCGCTCAAGGAGCGCTGTGGCCTCGCGGGCCGCAGCGTCATGAGCACGTTCGGCCTCCTGAGCGCGGGCAAGGGCATCGAGTACGGCATCGAGGCGACGGCGCAGGTGGCGAAGCGTCATCCGGAGCTCTGCTACCTCGTGCTCGGCAAGACGCACCCGAATGTCGTCGCGCAGGAGGGCGAGCGTTACCGCGAGCGGCTCGAGGCGCTCGTCCACGAGTATGGCATCGAGCGGAATGTCCGCTTCGTCAACCGCTACCTCACGAAACAGGAGATCGTCGACTACCTCGCGCTCTCAGACATCTATCTCACGCCGTACCTCGGCAAGGATCAGGCGGTGAGCGGCACGCTCGCCTACGCCGCAGGCTCCGGAAAGGCCATCGTCTCGACGCCTTACCGCTATGCGGAAGAGATGCTCGCGGACGGGCGCGGTCTCCTCGCGGCGTTCCGCGATGCCGGCTCGATCGCCGCGGCGGTCGAGCGCATCCTCGACCATCCGCAGGAGGCGCGGCGGATGGAGGAAAAGATGCGCGCGCTCGGCCGCGGCATGTTCTGGGATCAGGTCGCGCGTCATTATGAGCAGATGTTCCGCGCCGTCCTGCCGGCGGTGCAGGCGCGCGCTGTCGGCTGAGCGGCAGGGAGGGAGGATACCATGAGACAGACGGACGCAGCGAGCGGCGTCTACCGCGCGGACGCGCTGCTCGCCCTCACAGATGACACGGGCCTCATCCAGCATAGCAAATACAGCCTGCCGGATCCGCAGCACGGCTACTCGGCCGACGACAACGCGCGGGCGCTGCTGCTCGCGGCGGAGCTCTACGCGCGGCGAAAGGAAAGGCGCTACCTTGACGCGGCGGCTCGCTATGCGCGCTTCCTGCGCTACGCGCAGCTGCCAGACGGGCGGTTCCATAATTTCCTCGGCTATGACAGGCATTGGCTCGACGCGGTCGGCTCAGAGGATACGCTCGGCCGCTGTGTCTGGGGACTCGGCGCGGCGAGCGCGGTTCCAGCGCTGCCCGCGGGGCTGCGCGCGGCCCTGCTCGCGATGCTGCGGGTGGCGCTGCCGCAGGCGGGGCGGCTGCACTTCGTCAAGGCGCAGGCGTATGCGCTGCTCGGCGCGGCGACGCTCGCGCTCGCGCGTCCTGGACGCGGCCAGGCGACCCGCGCGGCGGAGCGCCGCCTCGCCGCGGGCGACGCGGTGCGTGAGGAGGCGCTCGCCCGTCTCGTGCGCCAGCTCACGGAGCATCTGCTCGCCGCCTGGGAGGCGGAGCGCGACGGTGACTGGCAGTGGTTCGAGCCGCAGATCACCTACAGCAACGCACTCGTTCCCTGGGCACTCTTGCTCGCGAGCCGCCTGCCGGAGGAGGTTCGAAGGATGAGGAAGGAGGGCGGCGGAGCACAGACGACTGCCTGGGCGGATCTGGCAGATGATGCGGCATGCACACTCGCCGCGAAAGCGCGCAGAGCAGCCGTGCGCGCCCTCGACTTCCTTGCGGCGCATACCATGCGCGACGGCATCTTCGTTCCCGTCGGCTGCCAGGGATGGTGGCCGAAAGGCGCGGCGGAGGGCGCACTCTACGACCAGCAGCCCCTCGAGGCCTATGAGATGATCGCCGCCTGCCGCACGGCGGAGAACCTGCTGCACGAGGACAAGTACCGCCGCTTCGAGGATGCGGCGTTCTCCTGGTATACGGGGCGCAACCTCGCGGGCGTTCCTCTCATCGACGAGGAGACGGGCGGCTGCTTCGACGGGCTCACGCCGGACGGGCCGAACGCCAACCTCGGCGCGGAGAGCCAGATTGCCTGGGGACTTGCCTGCATGTTGCCTTAAGGAACCACTGATTAATTCGGCACTCCGCCTTCACGCGTCTGCACTGTCCTCTCGTCGCCCTGCCATCCTCAGCGTAGCTTCGGCTACGCCTGCGGTTTGTCTCCTAGAGAGATACAGCGCATCCAAGTAAATCCGGAGCACTTCATTTAATCAGCGGTTCCTTGAGCGTTGCGCAGATGGAAAATCCTTGCGAAACAATCTTGAAATGTATATAATGGTAGAGGCTATATATGAAAAAGATATATTTTTTGAAAGAGAGCTGATACCATGGCCATACTGAGTTTCGACATCGGTGGCAGCAGCGTGAAATACGCTGTGATCGAGAAAACGGGCAAGATTCTCGCCAAGGGCAAGAAAACGACGCCGCAGGAGAAGGAGGCGTTCTTCCGCTTGATCGAAAACGTCGCGGCGTCTTATCAGAGGGCTTATACGATCGAGGGAGCTGGGTTCAGCTTCTCCGGTGCGGTGGATGATGTCTCTGGCGTCATCGGCGGCTCGAGTGCGCTTCCCTATATCCATGATTTCCCAATCCGTCAGGAACTGGAACGCCGCCTCTCCCTGTCGGCGGCTCTGGAAAATGACGCGAACTGCGCGGCACTCGGCGAGTCGTGGCTCGGCGTCGGCAAGGAACACGAGGATCTTGTCTTCCTCGTCATCGGCACGGGCATCGGCGGTGCCGTCGTCAAGGGGAAGCGCATCCATCACGGCAAGCACCTGCACGGCGGTGAGTTCGGCTACATGGTCTCTGACGCCTCGCACCGCATCCTTAGCGATATGGGGTCTACCCGCATTCTCGCGGAGCGCGTCGCTGACGCCAAGGGGCTTCCGCGCGAGGAGATGGACGGGCGCAAGGCATTCGCACTCGCCGATGCGGGGGATGCGGACGCGCTGCAGGCCGTATCGGCGATGTATGAGGCCCTCGCCATGGCGATCTACAATCTCCAGTATGCCATCGACCCGGAGATTTTCGTACTCGGCGGCGCGGTGAGCGAGCGTCCCGGCTTTGCGGAGGAGATCGGGAAGCGCGTCGATGTCATCTTGAAGGATGTTGGTGTGGCGCGCATCCGCCCCATCATCAGGCCGGCGCAGTTCGGCAACGACGCGAACCTGCTCGGCGCCGTGCGCGCGCTGCTCAACAAGCAAGACCGCTGATATAACGCAGGATATTGTATCGAAAGGACGGATCATCATGCTATACCCCATGAAACTCATCGCACCGCTCAAGGACTATATCTGGGGAGGTACGCGGCTCAAGGAAGAGTACGGCAAGAAGACGGATCTCGACAAGGTCTCTGAGAGCTGGGAGCTCGCCTGCCACAAGGACGGCAAGAGCATCATCGCCAACGGCGAGGCCGCGGGACAGACGCTCGAGGACTGGCTCGCGAAGCAGGGGAAGGAAGTTCTCGGCAAGCATGTCGAGAACTTCCCCTATTTCCCGCTGCTCATCAAGCTCATCGACGCGAAGGATAACCTCTCTGTGCAGGTGCACCCGGACAACGACTACGCGCAGCGCGTCGAGGGGGAGTACGGCAAGACGGAGATGTGGTACATCGTCGACTGCGAGCCGGGCGCGAGCCTGCTTTACGGCTTCAAGAAGAAGATCACGAAAAAGGAATTCGAGCGCCGCATCAAGGAGAACACGCTCCTCGATGTCGTGAACCGCGTCCCCGTGCACAAGGGCGACGTATTCTTCATCGACAGCGGCACGCTCCATGCCATCGGCAAGGGCATCCTCATCTGCGAGATCCAGCAGAACTCCAACACGACGTACCGCATCTACGACTACGGCCGCGTCGGCAAGGACGGCAAGCCGCGCGAGCTCCATGTGCAGAAAGCGCTCGACGTGACGAAGCTCGAGTCGCCCAAGGCGCATCCGACGCTCGCCTGCGACATCGATATCTTCGCGGGGGCGAAGGCGCGCCTGCTCGCTTCCTGCGAGTATTTCACGACGTACCATATCACCGTCGACGGCAAGAGTGCGCTCTTCTGCGGCGACGACAGTTTCCAGAGCTTCACCGTCCTCGACGGCAGTCTCGTCATCAAGGATGAGGCGGATCACAAGGTAGAGCTCACCAAGGGCGAGACGGTCTTCCTCCCGGCAGGACTTGGCCGCTACAAGCTCAAGGGCCAGGCGGAGATCATCCTCAGCAAGCTTTGAGATATTACAAACATCGGCATGACAGCGCTGTCGTGCCGATGTTTTTGTGGAAATTTGTAAGCAGCTGCTCTTCGATGCCTATGTGTGCACGCCGAGGGAAGCGGTGATAGGTGATATAAAAATTTTAAAATTTGTCATATCATTTTATTGACAAAGTAGAACTCGACGGCGTGCGGTTCTACAACGCCGTCATCGATGAGTTCCTCAAGCAGGGCATCCGCCCTATCCTGAACCTCCATCACTTCGATCTGCCCGTCGAGCTCTATGAAAAATACGGCGGCTGGGAGTCCAAGCACGTCGTCGACCTCTTCACCATCTTCGCGAAGCGCTGCTTCGAGCTCTTCGGCGATCGCGTCAAGGACTGGGTCACGTTCAACGAGCCGATGGTCGTCGTCGAGGGCGAGTATCTCTACGAGTTCCATTATCCGAAGCTCGTTGACGGGAAGAAAGCCTGCCAGGTGCTCTACAACCTCAACCTCGCCTCGGCGAAAGCCATCGAGGTATTCCATGCGTCCGACTGCGCGAAGCTCGGCGGCCGCATCGGCATCGTGCTGAACCTCACGCCAGCCTACCCTCGTTCCGACGCGCCGGAGGACGTCGCCGCGGCGAAGTTCGCGGAGGATTACAAGAATAATTCCTTCCTCGATCCGGCTGTGCACGGCACGTTCACCGAGAATCTCGTCAAGGTGCTCGCGGAGGACGGCGTGCTCTGGGAGTCGACGCCGGAGGAACTTGAAATCATCAAGAACCATACGGTCGACTTCCTCGGCATCAACTACTATCAGCCGTTCCGCGCGAAGGCGCGCGAAACGCCGTTCGACGCGAGCTGCGGCTGGCTGCCGGAGAAGCATTTTGAAAGCTACGAGATGCCGGGCCGCCGTATGAACCCGTATCGCGGCTGGGAGATCTATCCGAAGGCCATCTACGATATCGCCATCAACGTGCGCGATCGTCTCGGCAACATCCCCTGGTACATTTCCGAGAACGGCATGGGCGTCGAGGGAGAGGAGAAATACCGCAACGCCGACGGCTTCATCGAGGACGACTACCGCATCGACTTCATCAAGGAACATCTCGAATGGCTACACAAGGGCATCGCGGAGGGATCGAACTGCTTCGGCTATCATCTCTGGACGCCGATTGATTGCTGGTCCTGGTCGAACGCTTACAAGAACCGCTACGGCTTCATCGCGCTCGACCTCAAAACACAGGAAAAAACCATTAAAAAATCAGGCTATTGGATCCGCGATGTCATTGCGAATCATGGATTTTGAACATCTTTTCCTGAATCATAAGAACTGACAATAGTATTTTATCGAAATTCCGTGTATAATAATATCGACATTGATTCAGGAAGAAGGTTCGTACATGCTAAAATACGAGGCAATCGCATCAGATCTGCGCAAGCAGATCACGGATGGCGTTTTTGTACCTGGGCAACAACTGGCCCTCGAGAAAGAGATGTGCACTCAGTACAATGTGAGCCGCATCACCATCAAGCGTGCCGTCGACGAGCTCGTCAAGGAAGGGCTCGTGGTCAAGCGCCGGGGCTCTGGGACATTCGTAAAATCCCTTGAGGATGAGGATGTCAAAGAACTCAGTATGGCCAATCAGTTCAACGGCTTTGCGGCGACCTTCAAAGGGCGCAAGGTCGGAACAAAAGTCCTGCGCTTTGACATCGTTCACCCGGAGGAGGAGGTCGCGGCGAAGTTGCAGATGAGTGTCGATGATTTTATCTATGACATCGTGCGTGTACGTTCACTGGATGATGAACCAATCGTTGTCGAGTATACGCAGATGCCCATCCAGCTCATCCCGGGCATCAAGCGGCAGGTGCTCGAGCATTCCATTTACGGTTATATCGAGGAAGATCTGAAGCTCAAGATCCAGTCGGCGCACCGCACGGTGCGCGCGGTTATGCCGACGGATGAGGAGAAGCAGGAACTCGATATCAAGGGGATCCTGCCCCTTCTAGAGGTGACGCAGGTCGCCTTTCTCGATGACGGTCGTCCGTTCGAGTTCTCCATCGCACGTCATCGCGGCGATCGGAATGTATTCCGTTCCGTAAGCATCCGCTGACGTGTGGGTGAGGCTCACATGGATAAAAAACTGCTTCCCTTTTTGGGAGGCAGCTTTTTCTATGTAAATCCCCAAGAGCGCAAGCCGCAGGCGCAGCGTGATTGGCTGGAAATCCTCTAAGGGCGGGCGCACAATGTCCACAAAGTGGACGTTGGTGCATGTAGCTTTGTGACTTTCTCAGGTCGTCAGGCATCGCTTCCCTCGCCCTCCGGCAGGGAAAGGAGCTGTTGGATCTCTTTGATCTCGCCCGCAGTGAACAATCCGACGGGGGACTCTTTCTCCATGACGGTTTGGAGGGCGCGGCTCTGTTCCTCCTGGTCGTCGGAGGGGAGGAAGCGCGGCTCGCTCGCGGCGCGCGTGAGTGTGATGGCATTCTGCTGGGCGGCGGCATAGGCCTTCGTCTTCTCGAAAACGGCCGTGGCGAGGTCGTAGCAGGCATCGTGCAGCGCGAGTGGCGGTGCGTCGTTCGCGATGGCAGCCGTCAGCGCCTTTTCTTCCTCTTCGAGCTGCTTGAGCCGCACATGGGCCGTCTGGATGCTGATGTTGTCTTCCTTGAATTCTTCGAGAATCTGATGATACCAGCGCCAGTTGTGGTCGAGCTGTTTGAGATTCTTCTGGTATGTTCCGTACCAGACAGCGAAAATCTGCTGCTGCTGCTGGATATCGTAGCGCTGCTCCTCACTGAGCTCGGCCGCAGGCTGCGTCCCCGGCCAACAAGTATAGGTGATGAGACCGGCGAGGGCGAGCGTGAGACAGAAGCACGCGAAAGCGCACCGGTTCGGGAGATAGCGGTAGAGGAGCACGAGGAGTGCGAGGAGCAAAAGGGCGAAAAGATAGACGAGCATGAGTTCCCTCCTAGATGGCGATGTGTTTTCTCTAGTATTCTAGCACCGGCAGGCCGCGGCGTAAAGGAGCGGGCGGTTCTCCTGCTTGAGGAACCACTGATTAATTCAGCACTCCCTCTTCACGCGTCTGCACTGTCCTCTCGTTGTCGACAAACCGCAGGCGTAGCTTTGGCTACGCCTGCAGTTTGTCTCCTAGAGAGATACAGCGCATCCACGTAAATCCGGAGCACTTCATTTAATCAGCAGTTCCTTGAAGGACGGTAAGGAAAAGCATATAATATAAGGAAATTGTTTCCTGGGAGGTTGAGCTCTTCATGAAGAAAAATTTTGCCAGAGCGTTCTGGCATCTATTCCGCGGCTATTGGAGCTCGGAACATAAATGGCGCGCGCGCGGGCTGCTCGCGTTCGTCATCGGCTTGAATTTCGCGTCGGTCTATCTGCTCGTGCGCATCAACAGCTGGTACAATGAGTTTTACAACGCGCTGCAGGCGTACCAGGCAGGGAGTTTCTGGCCGCTCGTCGGAGAGTTCACAGCACTCGCATTCCTCTACATCATCATCGCAGTCTACGCTATCTATCTGCGGCAGATGCTGCAGATCAAGTGGCGGACTTGGATGACGGAGCGGTATCTTTCCGGTTGGATGAAGCATCAGGTTTATTACCGCCTGCAGGTGCTCGGCAGTGACACGGATAACCCCGATCAGCGAATCAGCGAGGATATCAACCAGTTCGTCACGCTGACGCTGCAGCTCCTGCTCGGCTTCCTCAAGCAGCTCACGACGCTCGCGGCGTTCGGCGTCGTGCTCTGGAATCTCTCGGGGGCGCTCACGGTGCCCATCGGCAGCCATGAGTTCACGATCTACGGCTATATGTTCTGGTTCTCGTTCCTCTATTCCGTCGCGGGCACGTTCTGCGCGCATCTCGTGGGACGGCGGCTCATCGGTCTGAATTTCGACCAGCAGCGTTTCGAGGCGGATTTCCGTTTCAACATGATGCGCGTGCGCGAGAACAGCGAGAGCGTTGCGTTCTACCGCGGCGAGCCAGCAGAGGATGTCGGCTTCAAGGAGCGCTTCGCGCGCGTGATTCAGAACTACTGGCTGCTCATGCGCCGGACGAAGCTCCTGAACTTCTATGTGAACGGCTACGGTCAGCTCGCAATCATCGTGCCGCTCGTACTCGCCGCACCGCGCTATTTCGGCGGCGCGATGCAGCTCGGCGGGCTCATGCAGACCGTGAGCGCGTTCGGGCGCGTGCAGGATGCGCTTTCCTACTTCGTCGATTCCTACGATACCATCGCGCAGCTCGCCGCGGTCATCCGCCGTCTCGCGAGCTTCACGGAGCACATGGAACGGGCGCAGTCGCTTACGGACGGTGTCGCGCGCGAACGCGGCGGCAAGGATGCGCTCGCGCTCAGCGGGCTCGATGTCGCATTGCCGGATGGACGGCGCCTCATGCGCGACTGCACGCTCACGCTGCCCGCGGGCAGCCGCGTGCTCGTGACGGGCGCCTCGGGCAGCGGCAAGAGCACGCTGCTGCGGACGCTCGCTGGTATCTGGCCCTACGGCAGCGGCCGCGTGACGCTGCCCGCGGGCAGCCGCATCCTCTTCCTGCCGCAGCGCCCGTATCTGCCGCTCGGTACGCTGCGGCAGGCGCTCGCCTATCCGCAGACGGCAGCGGCGGCGGGCAGCCAGCAGGCGATGGAGGCCGCGCTGCACGACGTCGGGCTCGGACAGCTTGCGAGCCGCCTCGACCAGACGGACGACTGGAGTCGCATCCTCTCCCTCGGCGAGCAGCAGCGCCTCGCGTTCGCGCGCGTCCTGCTCGTGAAGCCGCAGTGGGTCTTCCTCGACGAGGCCACCTCGGCGCTCGACGAGCCGCGCGAGCAGGAGATGTACGACCTCCTGCGCGAGCGCCTGCCGGGACTTAGTATCGTCAGCGTCGGCCACCGATCCACACTCTTCGCGCAGCACGACGAGGAGCTCCATCTCGCGGGCGACGGCAGCTGGGATGTGCGCGCCATTGCGGCGGTGGCAGACGCCTGAAAACGGATCTTGAAGCCCGGCCTATATAGCATGCCTGCGCTGAGTAACTGAGAATAGCAGAGCAACTGGGAATAGATCAACCGACACCTCCACGGAGAGCCAGGAAACGCCTGGTGTCTTCGTGGAGGTGTTTTTGCGTGCAGGGCGCAAACCTTTGCAAGCTTGCGGGTGAAGAGAGTATACTTTCAGAACAGACACTCGTCTGCAGGCAACGCGGGAAGAAAATAGCGGATGGCGTCAAATACATGGCAAGGGCGCGATCGACAAGCTCGCCGCGGAGTTCGCTGAGGAACTCAACAATCTCGGCGTGAGAGTTGCAAATCTTGAGAAAAATGCCGACAATGTGCATTGGTCGGGTTCCTTCACGCAGAAGTATATGAATAACAATATTGGCAGGGGCGTTGGCAGCACGGGATCAACTGCTTGGTGGGAGAAAGAGCTCTGGCTCGGCCTCGATGCCAAAGTGAACGACCAGGGCTGGGGCGTACACTCCGGTATTGATACGAAATGGGGTACGAGCAAAGGCTTCAATGAAGAAGAGCCCTTGGAAGGTGATGCTGGCGACCAGTATGGAGGGAATAGTGACAATAAGCACGATGTGACATTCTCGCTCTATACGCTGAATGCTTCCGGACCGATTTTCAAAGGCGCAGACCTGACTTTCGGCCTTTTCCAGCCTGGCCTGCAGAATGGCTACATCTCCAACGCTCGTACGAAGGGTGCGAAGCTTTCCTATCACAATGGCAAGACGCAGTTCCATGTCTATGGCGGCCGCGTCTATGGGAAGTATGGCGATCTTGCGAGCACGTGGAGTGCATTCCGCCGCGGCGGTGCAGAACTGAATGGCGGTGCTGATTCCGCAACTGGACATGGCCTGGCACTCGATAATTGGGGCACGTCCATTGAGTATCGATCTGATGGGCGCACGTCGGCAGGCATCGGCTACTATGCACTGAAGCATTCGGATGCTTATGAGAACGGCGATACACTCGGTATCGTGGGCGTGAACTTCTCGCGCAAACTTCTCCCGAATCTCGATCTCTCCGGTTTTTATTCCCATGGCAACAAGCACTATCAGAACAAGGCCTACGACATCCGCCTGACGTACAACGGCAGTGAGTGGGGCCAGAAGCCTTGGGGCGCATGGTTCGGCTATCGCTATCTCGGATCTGATGCGCAGATTATGTCTGGCATTGACAATGCAGCCGAGCATCCGGGAATCAAGGGTTTTGATTTCGAGAGCTATTACGGCGACGGCAGCCTGCTGAAAGGCGCGTACTCGACGAACTGCGGCGCTGGCTGCGCGGCGGAGCCGCTGCTCTCGGAGCGCTGTGAAAACGGCGAGGCGGGACTCGACTTCCACTACACGATTAACAAGGGCGGCTACGCGGGCGTCATCAAGAGCCTCAAGGGTGTCAACTGGTCGGACTACAATGCCATTCAGTTCTGGATCACGCCGGACGGCAAGGGACAGAAGCTCATCATCCAGACGAACAGCAACGGCGAGGACTTCGAGGTCGATCTCACAGAGCTCGCGAAGAAAACGGAGCCGCAGCTCGTGACGCTGCCGTTCAGCCAGTTCAAGGGCAAGAACGGCGGGGCGTTCGACAAATCCGTCGTGCAGCATTTCGCAGTCTACTGCAACGCAATCGGCGATGCGCCTGTGGATTCGCACATGTATTTCGATGATATCCATGCGGTGAAGTAACCTGCTGCCCGCCATGATTCGGCAGGCGTTTCTTTCCGCAGGGCGGTTCCTGGAGGCCATACCATAAGCGAAGGGGGCTGTCTCACGAAAGCATTTTCGTGCGGATAGCCCCGTTTTCTTTGACCTCAATCACGGTCATCTGACACTGGCGATAATCATGGCATAAAAAACAGTACAAGAAACAGGCGGTCAC
>NZ_KB908384.1 GCF_000381005.1 Selenomonas bovis DSM 23594 | reverse complement strand
AGGTTCTTCTGTACCGCAAAATGAATCAGGCGATTGATTTCATGATTGATCGACATCTTCATCCATTCCTTTCTCTCCACGCGGATCATACGAAAAGAGGCTCCCGCACGAAAGCCGCCTTCCCCCTATGGGGAAGGCTTCCATGTGACAGCCCCTCCCTTATATATCATAGATTGTTTACTATGTAAATCCCCAAGAGCGCAAGCCGCAGGCGCAGCGCGATTGGCTGGATTTACTGCAAGGACGGGCGCACAATGTCCACAAAGTGGACGTTTGTGCGTTGAGTTTGTCATGGTCAGTCCTGATACCCGTCCGGGTGCTTCTGATGCCACGTCCAGGCCGTGCCGATGACCTGCTCAACATCCGTATAGCGCGGCTGCCAGCCGAGCACCTTGCGCGCCTTCTCGCTCGAGGCGATGAGCTGCGCGGGGTCGCCGGCGCGGCGCGCGCCCATCTCGACCTTGATATCCTTGCCCGTGGCCTTCTTCGCCGCCTCGATCATCTCCTTGACCGAGAATCCCTGGCCGTTGCCGAGGTTGAAGATATTGCTCTCGCCGCCCTTCCGCAGATACTCGAGCGCGAGCACATGCGCGTCCGCGAGGTCGATGACGTGGATGTAGTCGCGCAGGCACGTGCCGTCCGGCGTCGGATAGTCGTCGCCGAAGACCGTGATGTGGTCACGCTTTCCGAGCGGCACCTGGAGGATGAGCGGGATGAGATGCGTCTCCGGGTGGTGATCCTCGCCGATGGAGCCGTCATCGAGCGCGCCCGCCGCGTTGAAGTAGCGCAGCGACACATAGCGCACGCCGTCGGCGCGGCTCACCCATTTCATCATCTTCTCCATCGTGCGCTTCGTCTCGCCGTAGGTATTCGTCGGGTTCGTCTCGTCGTCCTCCATGATGGGAACGCGCTTCGGCTCTCCGTAGACGGCCGCCGTCGAGGAAAAGACGATCTTGTCAACGTGATGGCGCACCATCGCCTCGAGCAGGACCTGCATGCCGTAGACATTGTTGTTGAAATACTTCAGCGGCTTCTCCATGCTCTCGCCGACGAGGGAATTCGCCGCGAAATGGATGACCGCCTCGATATCATTCTCGGTGAAAATCTTGTCGAGCACAGCCGCGTCGCGGATATCGCCCTCATAGAACTTCGCCTGGGGATGGATGGCCCCGCGATGCCCCGTCTGGAGGTTATCGACGATGACGACATCCTCTCCCTTGGCCACGAGCTGATGCACAGCATGGGAACCGATATAGCCGGCACCGCCGCAAACAAGAATCGACATATTGACCTCTCCCTTTCTATCTGTTTTCTATTCTAGCACGTTTACTAGAGGATTACTAGGATGTTTTCTGTAAAATTTCTGTTTCTTTTCTGGAAAATGCCACAAGCGTTTGAAAACCGCACTGCGCCGTTCAGTCGAGGCGATGCGTCCCCTCCGAGATGCTCGCGACATAGAAGCTCGGCGCGTAGCCGATGCGTTCCGTATAGGCCGCCGCGACCTTCTCCTTGAACGCCTCGATGGCATCGTTCTTCACGAGGCTCACCGTGCTGCCGCCGAAGCCCGCGCCCGTCATGCGCGAGCCGATGACGCCGGGCAGCGACCAGGCAATCTCCGCGAGCGTGTCGAGCTCCCGGCCCGTCACGTCGTAGTCATCGCGCAGCGAGAAATGTGACTCGTTCATGAGCTTGCCGAACTGCGCCACATCATCGCGCTCGAGCGCCGCCACGGCCTCGAGCGTGCGGTTGTTCTCAAATACCGCGTGATGCGCGCGCTGACGCTCGAGCTGCTCGGCGATATGGCCGGCGATCTTCTCGAACGCCTCGTTCGAGAGTTCGCCGAGCGCTTTGAGCTCCGGGCGCACCTCGCGGAGCTCATTGAGCGCATGCTCGCACTGCGCACGGCGCACGTTGTAAGCGGACGAGGCGAGGCTGTGCGGCTTGTTCGTGTTCGTGATGACGATGCTCGCGTCCTTGAGCACGATCTTGCTGTAACGATAGTCGAGCGTGTTGCAGTCGAGCAGCATCGCACAGTCCGCCTTGCCCATGCCGACCGCGAACTGATCCATGATGCCGCAGTTCACGCCGACGAACTTGTTCTCCGCCTGCTGCGAGAGCTTCACCATCTCGAGCATCGGCAGGCCGAAGGAGAACGCCTCGTTCAAAATGACCGACATGAGCACCTCGAGCGATGCCGACGAGGAGAGGCCCGCACCGCCCGGCAGCGTGCCGTTGATGACGATGTCGAAGCCATGCGACGCCTTGTATCCCGCCTTTTCAAAGACATCTACGACGCCCATGAAATAATTCGCCCAGTCCTTCGCCGCATCATAGACAAGGCCGCTCATCGGAAACTCGATGACGCCCTTGTCCGCGAGATTCATCGAATAGACGCGCGTCACAGCGTCCGCGCGGTCGCGCACGAGCGCGTAGGTTCCGAGCGAGATCGCGCACGGGAACACATGCCCGCCGTTGTAGTCCGTATGCTCACCGATGAGGTTCACGCGCCCCGGTGAGAAATAGCGGCGCTCCGCCTGTGCGCCGAACTTCTCCTCGAATACCTTTGCCATCCCTGCCAGAAATTCCTTCTCCATGATATGCCTCCTATTTCTTCCTGTAAACGTTTTCTAAAATCCCCAGAAAGAAAAGCAATCCCTGCGCCGAGAAATTGCTTCCCTTTATTTTGTTTCTATTCGTATTGTACCGCGCGGGTCAGCGCGTGTCAATACGAAATCGTAAACGATTTCAGATTATTTTTTTCCGCTGAACAAGGGAATGTCACTCCTGGCGATAGAACTCGAAATTGTCAAGGCTGCCCCAGGTGCCCGGCCCGGCCTCCATGGCAACGCCGACCGTACAGGTGCCGTTTTCGACCTCGATGTCCTGAATCTTGAACGTATGCCACTCATTCCACTTCGTATTCTGGATATCTGCCGTCTGCACCGCGCCGCCTGTCTCCGCAAAGAGCCTGTACTTCGACTGGCCGCCGCCGCCCTGCGTCGAGACGGCGAGCGTATACTTGCCGTCCTTGAGCCCCGTGAACCGCTGGCTGATCTTGAATTGCGATGTGGATCATCGTTTTGATGCCCGCGTCCGTATCGTGCACGGCCTTGAGGCCGCTCGCGACAAACGAGGCGAGCGTCTTGCCGTTATCCGCGGACGGCAGCTTGCCGAGCGGCCAGATCATGCCGTTCGTAATCTCGTTGCCGACCTGCACCATCTCAGGCAGCGCGCCCGCCGCCTTGAAGTCGGCGAGCACCTGCCTCGTATAGTCATAGACATCCCACTGCACCTTCTTGGCGTCGTCCTTCTCCCAGGCCTTCGGCGCCCACTGCTTGCCGGGATCCGCCCAGAAATCGCTGTAGTGGAAATCGATGAGCACCTTCAGCCCGAGCGCGTGCGCGCGCAGCGTCATCGCGAGCGCCCGCTCCGCCGTCGTATAGCCGCCACCGTTCTCATGCACAGGATCGTTCCAGATGCGCAGGCGGATCCAGTTGATGCCGTACTTCTTCATGATGGCGCCCTTGTCCTTCAGGCCGACCGAGCCGTATTTCTCCGCAGCCTTTGCGACAATCTCCGCCATCTCGTAGCGGTTCATGAGCTTGTCGCCCTGGAACGTGCCGTCGCGTAGCCCTCGATGACGCCGTCCTTCGCGAGCATCGCGAGGGCGTCGTACGACCAGTGGTCTGCCGGTACATCGTTAAAGGGATTCTTCGCCGCGAACGCCGTCGTGGCCGAGAGCGTCGTGGCAGCCAGGATGGCCGCGATGAGTGCTTTCTTTTTCATTCTCTTTTTCCTTCTTCAATCGTAACCGTTTCCTCTCGTGGAAACGTCTCGTCTCGCCACGGTAACCCCCACCGGGCAAAATCTCTAGGAATATATAGAAAAAGCAAGCAGCGCGCTTGTCGCCATGTTCCCAAGGATCTGCTTGCTGATTCTCTTATATCAGACTGAGCCTCTCCGGCTCAGGCCATGCAGTGGAGCGCGAAGTCGAGGGCCTTGTCCGGGTCACGCGCATCGCCCACGCCGCCGTCTTCGGCTACAAGCACCACCACGTCTCCATCACCAGCGTCGACGCCACGAGCCGCCTCCCCCTCTACGTCATCAGCCGCATCCTCATCGACTACCTCACCAAGCAGCTTGAAGGGGCTCGGACCGCCGCCGAAAAAAGAAAGCAGCGCACCGCAAGGCGCACTACTTCTAAGGAAGCGCTTCCCTAAACAAAATCTGCCCGGCACGCGCTGCCGGGCAGTAGGAACTCTCTCGCCTGCCCGAGCGGCAGGCGTTTTTCATGTCTGGATTGCAAGATGCATTACTTGATACCGATCACCACATACACCTGCCCGTCGATGGACAATTCATCATGCAGCTTTTTCCCCAGCAGCGACGCCGCTACCGTCGGCATTTTCCCATCACGCATCTTGATCTGAAAAGAACGCTTCCTTGTACCATCAAGCGCCTGCAAGTCCACTGTATTCCCCTCTACAATGCAGCGTTCCACCGGCTCGATAACCATCTCGCTGTCATCCGCCTCCGCTGCGTCATCGCCAGCATCGGCAACATCGGCAGTACCAAAGGCTGCTGTTCCTTTTCCCTGTACGAGCTTCTCGACTATCTCGATAAAGTTCTCCTTGATTTCCTCTGCTGACAAACAATCCAGGATAACCCGGCCGCCCAGAGCATTCAACGCACTCATCGCCGGACGGATATGCTTTTTCTCTATCAACGGTTTCCCTTGGCTTGTGAAATGTTCTATTCCTCGAATGATGCCGTCGACAATCACGGGATTTGAAGAAAATGTATTACTGTAAAAGATTGCTGTGATTTTTGAATTCAAATCCTTATCCCCCAGGACATCCAACATGTGGAAAGGATTTTTTCTGTCTTCGGAACAGAGCGCCTTCCCGACCCACCAGCATTTGGCGAATGTATTCCGATAAAAGCCGCTCCGCACACCGCCTTGGAAGAAAAACCGCGTCAGAATTTCCGACACATCCTTCTGTGCGTCCTGCGGCGCGCGCCGATCGTAACCCCAGCGCCGCCGCATATAGGAGTAGAACATCCCATGTGTCATACCGGCCCACAGCCGTTCATCACTCGCCTGCGTCTCATTGAGCACTTTGAGATTGCGGTAGATGATTTTGCAATTCTCAAGATCGATCCTGCCGGCACTTGCGCCGTCATCCAAGCTAGCCAGCTCAAAATCCGGGACCTCGATGCCCGCGTCCTCAAATGGATCCTCGCCGCAAATATCCATAAGCCATGCACCATCGGCCTCCGTGAAATACTTCGTATAGACATTCGGCAGCTCCGCCTTCAGTACGCCCAGGGAAGTGCTTTTCATGAAATACAGCTTCATACGTCATCCTCCCCGTCGTCCCCGAAATCATTCCGGATTGCTTGCAGCGAAGCAAGCGCCTTGACAACGGGGAATTCCATAACTTCTTGTGCTTTATCAAAAGACGTGCGATTCCTGTCCCGCAACGTTTCCTCAAAATCCTTGCCCCGGCTCCGATAAGACTGTTCTAACGCCTCATACCAGGCACAACCCGTATAATCATGCCTATCCGTCGCGTCCTCCTCATATTCCTGATCAAGCTCCTCGAACATATAGACGAGCGCGGGCAGAATGAGCATCGCGTTCAAGACCGGCTGCATCTCCGTGTCATTGTTGAATTGCTGATAGAGGCGATACTCCGGTTCCAGTAAGCTGATCAGGATCTTGTCCCCCTCGAGAAACAGCTGCATCCCCTGTCTGCCATCATCCTGCCGTTTCCGGATATAGAAAAGAGATGGATGCGCCGCAGATTGATGCATGCTTTTAGCAATGCTGAGATTCGGGAGATTCTGATAGGCCAGGATGGAGCCCTTTTCCAAATCAAACCGCAAGCCGGAAAAATCATCCACCCATTCCTCGCTGTGGAAGCCAGAAATATGCTTTTTCGTCACGACAAACGCCACGATTTCCACCATGTGGTTGATTTTCTCCAAAGGGATCCGCACCTCGAACTGCGGCGATGCAAAATGATACGCCTTCCGGAATGCCGTACTGGAACATTCGATATGGATCAGGTATTCCGCCTCGCCTTGTCCAATCATGCGGATCAAACTTTCCGAGGTCAGCTGGACAGAAAAATGCAAAACGAAATCCGTCAATTCCATGTGCTCACTCATCTCGACAGAGAAGATTGCCTTCCGATAATCATCCTTATCCGCCGCCAAGACAGGGTACGCATATAAACGTTTAGTTATCTTCATACGCGTGCACCTCCATGGCATACTCCTTCTCCGCCAGTAAAGAGAACTCCAGCTTAACGCGGTTGCCCGGCTGAAGATTGCAGAAATGGATGCTCCCATCAATGACCTCTGCCATCTCCAGATTCGTCCACGACTGGATCTTTCCCGCCCTCAGTAGGACGCTTTTTCCATTCTCTCCCACAGTGACAATCTCCAGCCGTCCCTTTCTGACAGGCACAGGCACTTCGAAGAGCAACCGATAGTGATTGCCGGACAGCTTCAGAATGCGCAATGACTGCAAAGGGACATCCTGCCATTTTCCGCGCTCCGGCTTCAGCAAGAGATCCTTTCCCTGCGGATCTTCCTCTCCCTTGTGCATGGTTTTCTTCTTTCTTTTGCGCGTCCCCTTGAGCAGCCGCATCACGGAGTGAATCCCCCGTTCCGTGATGGTCCCCTTCGTCTTTTTCGTCCGACCGGTTTCCTTTCCCTGCTCCGCGGGCTGGTTCCTGTGCAATATGCCCCTGCTCGGCTCCGGCGCAGGCTGCTGCGCCGCCTCAAACTCCGAATGCGTTGGCTGAATCGTCTCCTTTGGCTGCTCCTGACTCTCCACAAGCGCGATGGTCGGCGGCAGTTCCATCGCGCCTTCCTGCAACATCGAGCTGAGCCCCTTGACCTCGACCTCCTCATCGACTACCTGCTTATCCACGAGGCTGATCACACTGTCCTGCACCCAATCCCGCATTTCTTTCAAATAAAGCTTTGCCCGGGATGGACTTGGATGACGCTTGGCCTCCCATTTCGTATGATCCGTATTCTCCATCGCCCGGAAAAACGCATTGAGCTTTTCGCCCTGGAGCTCCAGTATGCCAGTGAAATTGATCGTCTTCGATATGCTTTTCATATAATACAACGTCATCCCTGACTTGCGCACTACGAGAACCTGTCGGTTCAGACTTGGCTCACCCTCTTGGTTCAAGCAGCGCAGATTCAAGGTACCAAGGCCATGGAAAGGCGTTGAAAAAGAATTCACACGCTCAGAATAACGCAGGAGGAGGTACGTGTTGTAGAGGTTCTTCACCTTCGCTTTCTTGCTCCGCGCATAGAACTTTTCAACATAACGCCCTATGCTCGACCGCTCCAGGATCTCCCGCGTTCCCGCGTTATTCTCAAAGACGACCGTCAGACGGTTCCTATAGATGGCATAAATGAAGTTAGAAAGAAGCTCCAGCTTGATATCCTCATCCCAGGAGCCCATCTCCGTATCGACGTCTTTCGGGCTCTGGAATCCATAGACAAAGACATCCGTGCCAGTTCCCTCACGCCGATTCAGTGCTTCAAGCTCCGGGATCTCCGGCACCGGTAGATTTCTCTGGGGGTTGCCATAATACCCGATGCCCGTCGTCAAATGATCCGCATCACCCTGTTTCGGAAAAGAAACCAGCCGCATCATCCCCTGTGCCGCGCGCTCTCCCTGCTCGTTCAATGTGCGATAAAATACGAGCCTGCACCACGAGCTGACAAACGGCGCGTTCTTCCCGATGCCGAAGCTTCCCGCGCTGTCGCCCGCCTTCGTCGCACCGCCATCAAGGCGCGTCAAAGCATTCCAGCCATCGAGCCGATTCGGCTCATACGGATAGGAAAGCCCTGTCGTATGGTCATCACTCATGCGCAATACCATCATATCGAGAGGATCATTGATCTTGCGCACCGCCTCGTTCAAGAAATTTTGAGTATCCGGGCTTGTCTGCGTATCCCAAAAGGCCTTAGCATCTTCCAACGCTCGTTTAACGGCAGCATATCCCGGCATCCGCTTCTTCGGGACGCTACGCCAGGCAAATGTCACCGTCACTCCGTCTTCGCCATCCTTCAGCGCATCCAAGGAATTCTGACAAATCTCGCGTGCCAGGGCGCCGATCCGGTTCCCCTGGAAAGTCGCCATCCCAGCATCCGCGATTCCTCTCGCCTGTCCACTGTTATTCTCCGGGAAATTCCAACACCCAGCTGTTTCTCCTGTCATAAACGTACTCCCTTTTCCTAGATTCTCTGCTAACGTGAGGTCTTGCAAAAACATCTCATTTCATGATTGCTCCTTTCAGAAGCTCATGACGAGCTGACGCAGCGCCTCGTAGCTGTCGACAACATCGTAGCGCACAGCGTCGCCGCTGATGACACAGAAATGCTTTTTCGCGCAGCTGATCTTCGCCTGCTCGACGGCGCGCAGTTCCATGCTCTCCACGCTGCCCATCATCGCCATCTCATCCTCTTCCCCTGTCCTTTCTGTCCATCTCTCCCCTTCGCCCCGAGCGCATAGACGCGCCCATTCGCCTTTTTCACCTTCACGAGCTGATACGTATAGCCGCCGATCGAATGGACCGCGCCGACATAGTCGCCGCGGAAGGCGTTGAAAATCGGCGGCGTCTTGGTCTCGGGGAAGTCAAGTTCCCGCTCGTATTCCTCCCCGTCACTATCGCGGAGGGTGATGGTGTCGTAGAGGCCTGCCCTGTTGATGACGTCCGGGCAGTCTATGAGACGCGCGGCAGCTTCGCGCTGTTCTCGCAGGGACATTTCTTTGCCATGCCTATGGGAGAATGTCCTCCCCGCGTCCTTGTCGCGTTCCGCTGTGACGTCCTGCATGGAGGTATCCGGCATATATGCATCCTCGATGTCTCGTTCGCGCTGCAGGCGCCGACGCTCCGCACGCGTTTGCGGGCGTTTCGGGGCGGGGCGTTCGATGCCGTCGAACGCTCGTTGCAATCGCTCTATGGTTTTCCCGTTTTCATAATGCGATGCTGTGCCCATCCGTTCTGCGCGCCATCTCGACATAAAGGTCCCTCCTCGAAGGTATCTATAGGAAGCACTGATTAATTCAGCACTTCCTATAAGAAATTTCTCTTCTGTTTCTTTCTACAGCTTAACCTATTTCTATGTCATTCATTCGCCAGAAATCAGAAATTTCCTGCTGTCCCCATCTTTTTCTCACGCCGTGCGCCACGAGGACGTGCCGATGGGTGTATGTCCTACAATTTTGCACTCATACACTGGCGTCTTGATAAAAACCGCAGGTGCAGCCGAAGCTGCACCTGCGGTCGCAGTGCCTATTCTCCATCCTCCCAGCGTACATTCCCCGCCTGTTTCTGCAAGAGATTTCTCAGGGATGCACCGCCTGCGGGGAGGGCTTCGCCGAGGCGGTAGGCAGCGGTCGTGTCCGGGGAGATGAAGAGAACTGTGGCGGGGAGGTCGGCCGCCTTGAGCAGCGCGCGTCCCTTTTCCTCGCCGAGGACGAAAAGGGCGGTCGTGAGGAGGTCGCTCATCATGCCCGCGTGGTCGCCGCGCAGGATGACGGTGACGCCGTAGAGGCCGGAGGATGCGGGGGCGCCGGTGCGCGGGTCGAGGATGTGGTGGTAGCGCTGGCCGTCCTGCTCGAAGTAGCGCTCGTAGTCACCGGAGCTTGAGAGGGCAGCGTCTGAGATCGGGAGGATGCCGAGGTACTCCTGCGCTGTCTCGCCGCGCGGCGCGCGGATGCCGATGCGCCAGTCGTCGCCGTGTTCGTTCTTGCCGAGGGCATAGAGCGAGCTGCCGCCGAGGCTAATCATGCCGTTTTTGACGCCGTGCGCCGCGTAGATGGCCCGCACGGCGTCGAGGGCGTAGCCTTTGGCGATGCCGCCGAGGTCGATGTCCATGCCGGGTGAGCGGAGGCGCGCGCGCTGGCCGTCGCCTGCAAGCTCGAGGCGCTGCCAGCCCACATGGCTGCGCGCAGCCGCGATCTCCTCCGGCGCGGGCACGCGGGCGCGGTCGGTGCCGATGCCCCAGAGCGCGACGAGCGGGCCCGCCGTCACGTCAAAGGCGCCGTCCGTGCGCGCGGCCCAATCCTGCGCGGCCTCTAGCATCTCGTAGACCTCGGGCGAGATCTCCACCCATGCGCCTGTCCCCGCGGCGGCGGCGAGGCGCGCGGCGTCGCTCTCCTCGCCTGTGCCAGCGATCCGGTCGAGACGCTGCAGGAGCGCGATGCTCTCGTCGACGGCGGCTCTCGCCTCGCCGTCCACGGCTGTGAGCTGCGCGACGGTGTCCATGACGAGCACGGTCTTTACCACGGGCTCATGCCCGCAGGCGGGAAAGAGGAGCAGGAGGAGCGCGGCGAGCAGGGCCGCCGCGAGGATATTTGCTTGTTTCTTCATGCGCGTACTCCTCTCTCGTGCGCCGCCCCACTAGCAGGAAAACGACACAGGTATGGCGAATGAGTGTAGTATAGAAAGGTTGTGTTCCTATGGCCCGGTTTCACGGTCACGGCGACAAGGTCGCTTATTTCTTCATCGCGGTCAGCGTCTATCTGCTCCTGCGGGCGTTCGCGGAGGCGAAGGTCTCGTCGCTCACGGTAGAGCTGCTCTACGTCTCGATCGCCATCTCTCTTTTGACGAGCAATGTTCCGCGCGTCGTCGATGTCCCGCTGCATCTCGCCTATCCGCTGCGCTGCGTCGAGCTTTTCTCATTCCTCCTCGCCGTCGCGGCGTTCTTCTTGCTCTGCGCGCGGCGGTTTCTGCTCTGAGACAGGGCCCGCCCAGAATCCGCGGCTCACGTCAAAGCCGCATGAGCGCCTCCCCCGGCGTCGCTTGCTATCGCGCGGCCATACGCCCGCACGCAGACAAGGGGCTGTCGCACGAAAGGATTTCCCACCAAGCCGTCAGGAAACTCTCTCCTGACCGGGCAGCGTGGTGAAAATGCTTCGTGCGACAGCCCCTTTTTCATTCCGCGAGTTCTCTGAGGTAGCGCGCGAGCGCGTCCTGCCAGTCGGGCAGGCGCGAGAAGCCCGCGGCGTCGAGGCAGCGCTTGCTGAGGCGCGAGTTCTTCGGGCGCTTCGCGGGGGTAGGATAGGCGGTCGAGGGTACGGGGGTGACGGTGACCGCCCGCCCCGCCTGGCGGAAGATTTCCTTCGCGAAATCCGCCCAGGAGCAGACGCCCTCGTTCGTCGCGTGGTAGATGCCGTAGCGCTCGCTCTCGACCATATCTACGAGCAGGCGCGCGAGGTCGCGCGTGTAGGTCGGCGAGCCGATCTGGTCGTCGACGACGGTGAGCGTGTCGTGCGTCTCGGCGAGGCGCAGCATGGTCTTGATGAAGTTCTTGCCGTTCACGCCGAAGACCCAGGAGATGCGCACGATGAAATAGCGCGTGAGGAGCTCCTCGACGGCCTCCTCGCCCGCGAGCTTGGAGAGGCCGTAGGCGTTCTGCGGCCCCTTCGCGTCGTCCGGCTCGTAGAAGTCCTCTCCCGTGCCGGGGAATACGTAGTCGGTCGAGAGGTAGAGGAGCTTCGCGCCGATGTCCCGGCAGGCGGTGGCGATCTCGCGCGTCGCGCCGCCGTTGACGATCATGCAGGTCTCCTTTTCCTCCTCGGCGCGGTCGACGGCAGTGTAGGCGGCGCAGTGGATGACGGCGTCGGGGCGCACGCGCTCGATATAGGCGCGCAGCGCGGGAAAGTCCGTGAGCGGCATTTCCCTGCGCGTCGCGCCGACGGCCTCATGGCCGCGCGCCGCGAGCTCCTCCATGACGTCGTGGCCGAGCTGGCCTGTGATGCCTGTGACGAGTATCTTCATTTGCTGTCTTCCTTTCAGAAACCGCTGCCGCGGCTGCGTTGCTGCGAGCATCCGCATGGTGCGCTGACGGCAAGGCCACGCGCGGCAAACGCAGCGAAGAGAGAGCGCGCGTTGCTTCCTGCCCAGAAAGCGCCTCATTCCATATGCGAGAGATCGCGGAACTTCGTGAACTCTTTCTGGAAGAAGAGCTCGATGGTGCCGATGGGGCCGTTGCGGTGCTTCGCGATGATGACTTCCGTGATGTTCTTGCGCTCGGTCTCCTGGTCGTAGTAGTCCTCGCGGTAGAGGAACATGACGATGTCGGCGTCCTGCTCGAGGGAGCCGGACTCGCGGAGGTCGGAGAGCATCGGCTTTTTCACCGTGCGGCTCTCGACGCTGCGCGAGAGCTGGGAGAGCGCGACGACGGGGACGTCGAGCTCGCGCGCGAGGGCCTTGAGCGAGCGGGAGATCTCGGAGATCTCCTGCTGGCGGTTGTCGCTGCTGCTGCGCGCGCGGCCCTGCATGAGCTGCAGGTAGTCGATGACGATGAGGTCGAGGCCGTGCTCGGCCTTGAGGCGGCGGGCCTTCGAGCGCAGGTCCATGACGTTGATGCCCGCGGTGTCGTCGATGTAGATGGAGGCCTTGGAGACGCGGTCGGCCGTGTTGATGAGCCGATCCCAGTCCGCGTCCTCGAGCTGGCCCGTGCGCAGGCGCTGCGAGTCGATGCCGCCCTCGGAGCAGAGCATGCGCTGCACGAGCTGCTCCTTACTCATCTCGAGGGAGAAAAAGGCGACGGTGTGGCCGTGCATGGCGGCATACGTCGCGATGTTGAGCGTGAAGGCGGTCTTGCCCATCGAGGGGCGCGCGGCGACGAGGATGAGGTCTGATTTCTGCAGGCCGCTCGTGTCGCGGTCGAGGTCGCGGAAGCCCGTGCTGATGCCTGTGAGGCCGCCCTGGTTCTCGTAGAGCGTCTCGACGCGTCCGACGGTGTCGATGACGATGTTCCTGATGGGCTCGAAGGCGCCGCCCGTCTGATTCGCGGCGACGGCGAGGATCTTCTTCTCCGCGTCGTCCATGATGTCCTTGACGTCGTCGGTCGCCTCGTAGGCCGCGCTCGCGATCTCTGTCGCGGCGTCGATGAGGTGGCGCAGCTCGGATTTCTCCTTGACGATCTGCGCGTGGTAGACGATGTTCGCCGCGGTCGGCACGTAGTTCGCGAGGGCCGTGATGAAGGAGATGCCGCCGACCTTCTCGAGCATTTCCTTTTTGCGCAGGGCCTCGGTGAGCGTCACGAGGTCGACGGCCTCGTTGTCGCCCGCGAGCTCGAGCATCGTCTCGAAGACGATGCGGTGTGCCTCGCGATAGAAGTCGTCCGGGCGCAGGAGTTCCTGCGCCTGGGTGATGGCTTCCTTCTTGATGAGCATGGCGCCGAGCACGGACTGTTCGGCTTCTATATTCTGCGGGGGAACCCGCTCGGGTAGTGGCATGATGTTCCTTCCTTCTTACTCACCCTACGCCTCCGGCGAAAAGATCAATGCGAAGGCCTCCTCCGCCGTTTTGACCGGGCGGATGTCGAGCCCGAGGAGGTCCTGCGGGATGTCTTTTCTGTTTTCCTCCGGGATGACCATGAGGCGGATGCCCGCCTGCTTCGCACCGTAGGCTTTCTCGAAGACGCCGCCGACGGGGCGCACGCATCCCGCGAGCGAGATCTCGCCCGTGACGGCGACGTCCTGGCGGATCTTCCTGCCTGTGACGGCGGAGACGAGGGCCGCGAGGATGGCGGTGCCGGCGCTCGGGCCGTCGATGTTGCCGCCGCCGATGACGTTGATGTGGACGTCGTAGTCGTGGATGTCCTTGCCCGTGACTTTGCGCAGGACGGAGGCGGCGTTAAAGACCGAGTCCTTCGCCATCGAGCCGGCCGTCTCGTTGAAACGCACCGTGCCCTTGCCCTTTTCATGCGCGGGGAACGCGACGGCCTCGATCTCGATGACGGAGCCAAGGAAGCCCGCGACGCCGAGGCCGAAGATATGGCCCTGCTCCGCCGTCTGCTTCGCCTTTTTCGTGACGAACTGATAGAGGCGGCTGACCTGCGCGACCTCGTAGATGTCTTGCTTCTCCACGGTGAGCTGGACGGCGGCGAACGCCTCCGCCGCGGCCTGCTGCCGGTCCTCGCCGGCCTGCTCCGCCGCGCGCAGGGCCTCGCCGATGCGCACGTCCTCGCCGCTGCGCTCGAGCGCGAGCGAGTAGGCGTCCGCGAGGATGTTGATGGCTTTGCGGCCCTCGATGGTGTACTCCGCGATGAGATCGGCGACGCCGTCCGCGAGCTCGACGTGGAGCTTTTCCGCCGCGTTGCCGATGATCTTCACGATGTGGGCGGGCGTGAGCGGCTCGAAGTAGATCTCCGCGCAGCGCGAGCGCAGCGCGGGATTGATGTGACCCGCGTCGCGCGTCGTCGCGCCGATGAGCACGAAGTCCGCGGGCGCGCCCTCCTCGAAGAGCTGCCGGATGTAGGGCGGCACCTTCGGGTCGGTCGGGTCGTAGTACGCCGAGTCGAAATAGGCGCGCTTGTCCTCGAGGACCTTGAGGAGCTTGTTCTGCAGCATCTCGTCCATCTCACCGATCTCGTCGATGAAGAGGATGCCGCCGTGCGCGTCCGTCACGAGGCCCGGCTTCGGCTCGGGAACGCCGTTGTCGGCGAGCGTCTTCTGCGCGCCCTGATAGATGGGGTCGTGCACGGAGCCGAGGAGCGGGTTCGTGATGTCGCGCGGGTCCCAGCGCAGCGTCGTGCCGTCCGTCTCGATGAAGGGCGCGTCCTCGCCGAACGGCGAGAGCGGCTTCTTCTTCGCGGCCTCGAGCACGAGGCGCGCCGCCGTCGTCTTGCCGACGCCCGGCGGGCCGTAGAGCAGCAGATGCTGCGGATAGGGGGACGAGAGCTTCGCCATGAGGGATTTCACCGCGCGCTCCTGGCCGACGATCTCATCGAAGCTCTGCGGGCGCAAGAGCTCCATGACGGACTGCGTGAGATGAATCTTGTTCATGCGTTCGAGCTTCTCGCGCTTCTCCGCGTCCTGCGGCGACTCCGTCTCGCCCTTTTCCTCCTTGAGGACTTGCAGGCGGATGTCCTTGACGTAGTCCTGGTGCTCCTGCTCGAGCTTGTCGTTGACCTTTTTCTCGATGGAGTCCTCGACATTCTTGCGCGCCATCTGCTCCGCGATGCGCTCGGAGAGCTCCGAGAGAATCTGCGGGATCTCGTCCTCGCGCGGAGCGGGGCCGAGCGTCGGGTTCTCGAGCAGGATGCGCTCGAGCGCGAGCACGCGGTCCGCGCGGCGCGGCGAGCGCATGAGCGTGAGCGCACCGAGCTTGCCGGCCTGCAGTACGAGGCGGTCGGAGCCCATCGTGTCGACGAGCACGGCGTAAAAGGCCGCGATCTCGCGGTCGAGCTCCGCCTCTACAGGGTCCATGCCCTCTGCCTGCGCTTCCTCCGGTTTCTCCGCCTGCGGCGCGTCCTCACCGGACGGCGCAAAAGACGAGGGCTGCCCCTCGCCTTTCTCCGTTGTCTTTTCCTGATGCAGTATGTCTAAAATATTTTTCCAAAAGCTCATAGTTATCCTTGCTGTCGTTCTTTCCTGAAGGGCATGCGCCCCTGCCGTGCCACACCTCTTCCACCGCTTCGCGGTCCCTTCCCCCAGGGCTGCCACTGGCAGGCCGCGCCTGAGGAGAAGGTTCCTGTGCGCCATCATCCGCGGCACGTGCCGGATAACGACGCATCACCAAGGGGACCGTATTTACTTCGCCGTGACCTTGACCTTGATGGTGCTCGTGACGGACGGGTGCACCTTGATGACGGCCTCGTAGAGGCCTTCGCCCGTGACCTCGCCCTTGATGGCGATCTTGCGCTTGTCGATGTCGATGCCCTGCTTTTTGAGCGCGGCCGCGACGTCTTTGCCCGTGACGGAGCCGAAGAGCTTGCCGCCCTCGCCGATCTGCACGGGGATCGTCACCTCGACCTTTTCGAGCTGCTTCGCCATGAGCTTCGCCTCGTCGGCCGCCATCGCGTCCTTGCGCTCCTTCGAGCCCTTTTTCGCGTTCGCGACGTTGAGGTTCTCCGCCGTCGCGAGGATGGCTGCCTTGCGCGGCAGCAGGAAATTGCGGCCGTAGCCCTCCGAGACCTCGACGATGTCGCCTTTCTGACCAAGTTTCTTAACGTCCTGCTGAAGTATCACTTTCATCTGAATCAAACTCCTCGATATAGTTTTTACTCTTCTCTATGGCCTCCGCGAGCACGTCCTCGACGCTGCGTCCCTTGAGCTGGGCGCCCGCGACGTTCTGATGGCCGCCGCCGCCGAAGGCCTCCATGATGACCTGCACGTTGAGCTCGCCCGTCGAGCGGGCCGAGATGCCGACCGTGTCCTCGCTGAGCGCGAAGACGACGATGCTCATGCGCACGCCCTCGATGCGCAGCAGCGAGTCCGCCGTCTGCGCCGCGATGACCTGGGCGTTCGCGAGCGGCCCCGGGATCGACGTCCCGATGAGTCCGCCCGCGTAGAGCACAGAGTGCGCCTCCGCGCGCGCGAGCGCCACCGTCGTCTCGTAGTCCGAGCGGAAGAGGTGGCGCACGACGACGGGATCGGCGCCGCTCCTGCGCAGGTAGGCCGCCGCGTCGAACGTGCGCACGCCCGTCTGCACGGCGAAGTTCTTCGTATCGACGACGATGCCCGAGTAGAGCGCCGTCGCGACGAGGCGCGTGAGCTTCATATCGTCGCTGAAGTACATCAAAAGCTCCGTGACGAGCTCGCTCGTCGAGCTCGACGCAGGCTCGATGTAGACGAGCAGCGGGTTCTTGATGAAGCTCTCGCTGCGCCGGTGGTGGTCGATGACGACGACCTGCTGTACGCGCTCTAAAAGCGTCGGATCGGCGACGAGGTGCGGGATGTGCGTATCGACGACGAAGAGCGCGGGATTCAGCGCGTCGAGCGTCGTGACATCCTCCGCGTGGACGAAGAGGCCCTCGTACTCCTCCTTGCCCTTGAGCAGCTCCTCGAACTTGTCGATGCCCGCGTTCATCTCGGAGAGGATGATGTGCGTCTTCTTGCCGAGCGACCGCGCCATGAGCGCGACGCCCATCGCCGCGCCGAAGCTGTCGAAGTCCTCGTTGTGATGACCCATGACATAGACGGCGTCCGCGCCCTCCATGATCTCGCGCACGGCATGCGCGACGACGCGCGCCTTGACGCGCGTATGCTTCTCGACCGCCTTCGCGCGGCCGCCGAAGAACTGCGTCTTGCCACCGAGAGCGACGGCTACCTGGTCGCCGCCGCGGCCGAGCGCGAGGTCGAGCCCCGCCTGCGCCTGGCGGCCGAGCTCCGCCATCGACTGCGCCTCCGCGACCGCGACGCCCATCGAGAGCGTCACGGGCAGGCGGTTCGTGTTCTGGAGCTGGCGCACCTTGTCGAGCACGTCGAACTTCTCCGCCATCGCCTTGTCGAGCGCACGGCGCTCGAGCACGGCGATGTAGAGGTCGTCGGACACGCGCCGCATGAAGCCGCCGAGGTTCTTGAGCCAGTTGTCGAGCGCCTGGTTCACCGCGAGCAGGAGGCTCGTGCGCTCCGCCTCGGACTGGCGCTGCATGACCTCATCGTAGTTGTCGATCTGGATGTAGCAGAGCACCGTGCGGCTCTCCTGATACTCCGTCTTGAGCCGCGCGACGCCCGTGACGTCCTCGACGAAGAGCACCATGTACTCCGGCTGGTGCACGGCGAACTTCACGGGGCGGTATTTCACCTGATAGTATTTGTCCTCATGGGCGAAGACATACTCGCCCTCCGTGCCCCAGACCGGCTCGAGGATGATGCTCGGCCAATAGTCCTTGAGGTCGGCGTCCTGTTCCGGGGCTGCGCCGAGGAACCCCTCCGCCTGGCTATTCGCCCACTGGATGCGGCCCTCCGCGTCGACGACGAAGATCGCCTGCGGCAGACGCTCCATCGCGTAGTTCATGAGCTCGTTGACATTGGCGATGACGCTCTTGCAGTAGCGCTCGAACCGCCGCGAGCGGTCGAGGCAGCGCTCCTTCGCGAAGAGCGCGAGGCACACCCAGACAACGAACGCCGTGAGCGCGAGGAAGGAATTGTAGAACGAGAGCAGGCCGATGAGCAGCAGCATGATGAAAAGATGCAGCGTCAGGTCCACCCACGCCGAAAGATTGCGAGGCATCGGCTCACCTCCCGCCGGTCCTGCCGGCAAATCGCTTGCGATAATCAAAGAACATATCAATGAGCCCCGTAAAGGCTACGATCTGGAGCAGCAGCCCGTTGAACAGCACGAAAACATAGATGAGGATGCGCACACCCCTGCCCAGGCGGAAATGGCCGAGCAGCACCGAGAGGAGCGAAAGTCCCTGGATGCCGCCCGCGAGCATCGCCGCCATATTCGCGTTGAGCGCTGCCGTGTAGACAGCCGGCAGCTCACGCGTGCCGCCCCAGTAGAGGCCGACGAGCGAGAAGCCGAAAAGATAGAGAAAGCCGACCGGCAGCCGCCATGCGCCAAACGGCGGCAGCTGCGGCGCCGCGCTCCCCAGGCGCCTGAGGATACGCCCGCCGAGCAGGAAGAGCACGACGGTATCGGAAAGCCCCATGATGAGCACGACGAGCGGCGCGAGCTTCCCGATCATCGTGAGCGCCGCCTCGATCTCGCCGCGCGACTGCGCGACTGCCGCGGCATCGATCCCCATATCCTCATACATCGAGAGCGTCGTCGAAAACGCCTGCGTGAGACCGTCGAGCTGTGCCTGCCACGGGTCGATGCCCATGAGGAAAAAGAGCAGCAGGAACGCGAGAAGCTTGCTCACGACGGACGCCGCGAGCCCAGCGAGGAATGTGCGCACGCCGCCCCAGCCGCGGCCGATGCCCCAGCCGAGCACAAGCCCGACGGGCGCGAACGCCACGCACAGGCGCAGCGAGAGAAGCGGCCCCGCAAAGAGCGACAGCACCGCGGACGCGGCCACCGCCGCCGCCACGCCGAACCGCACGCCCTGACGCACCACGAGCACGAGCAGCGGCAGCGCCCAGAGGAACACGGCGACGATGCCGAGGACAGGCAAAAATACCGCCATGAGCCCCAGAACGACAGAAAGAGCGGCGAGGATGCCGCTCTCCGTCAACGGGGTCAATCGATGGGAAATCATGTCTTCACCCTTTCCGTAATCGAAACCATGCCCTATTATAGCAGAAAGTATCTCCGCTGTCTTGAAAGCAGGTACTAGGGAAAAGGATTCTAGGGAAACGCTGAATGAATCAGTGATTCCTATCGTCCGTGATGCGGACGATGCGCCTCGTGAGATCCCCATAACGAGCATCGTATCTCGCACCTGCATCGCCTCCTCTGCCTCCATTATATCATAGAGCGGGCGGCTCTGCCTCTCCGAAAGAGACAAAGCCGCCCGCAAAATATATTCTGTCCATCATCCTCGTGCTCAGGCGTGCGCGCGCAGGAACGCCTCGAAATCGGCGCGCTGCATCGGCCGCCCGTAGAGGAATCCCTGGCCGTACTCACAGCCGCAGTTCCGGAGCAGTTCCTCCTGCTCCTCCGTCTCGATGCCCTCGCAGATGACGCGCATGCCGAGCGAGTGGCCGAGGTCGATCATCATCTTGAGCACGACGCGCATGCGCTCGGATTCCTCCGAGGCGAGCAGCAGCGAGCGGTCGATCTTCATGACATCGAGCGGCAGCTGGTTGAGCAACGAGAGATCCGAGTAGCCGCTGCCGAAGTCGTCCATATCGATCGCGAAGCCCAGCGCGTGCAGCGCCGTCACGACGGCGAGCGAATGCTCCCGGATGGCCTCGCTGCCGAAGTCGAACGCCGTCTCCGTAAGCTCAAGCTCGATGCCCTCCGTCGTATAGCGGTCCACGAGCGCGCGCATGTGGTGCAGATATCCCTTCTCGCGCATGTGCAGCCGCGACTGGTTCACGGAGATGGGCACGACCGGCAGCCCCTTCGCCTTGCAGTCCCGCTGGAACTGCATGACATGCTCGAGATTATAGAAATCGAGCTGCGTGATGAAGCCATTGCTCTCGAAGAGACTGATGAATTTCCCCGGCGGCAGGAAGCCGAGCTCCGCGCTCTGCCAGCGCACGAGCGCCTCCGCGCCGACGCATTTCCGCGTCACGAGATCGTACTTCGGCTGATACCAGATATGGAACTCGCGCCGCTCGAGCGCCCGCTGCTGCAGGCTCTCCATGCGGCTCCGCAGCAGCGTGTCGCGCTGCAGCGCGCTGTTGAAGAAGCACAGCGGCTGCGCCTCCTGCGCCGCCAGCCCCGCGTTGTTGATGGCCGTATTGAGATCCATCGGCGGCGCGCCGAGATAGCAGACGCCCGCCTCGAGCGGGATGCGCACGAGCATGTGTCCGACCTGCAGATACTCGCTGTCCGCGAGGATCCGCCGCAGCGCCACCTGCAGATCCTCACGCTCCACGGGATGCGTGAGGCAGGCTGCACCCGCCGCGTTCGTGCGCGTCGCCACGAGCGCGGCCCACGACTCTCCCGTCAGCCGCTCTCCGAGACGCTTGAACAGCGTGACGAGCGCCTCCCTGCCATACGTCGCCGTGATGACGCTCGGCTGCACGACCTTGATGACGACCGCCGCCATGCGCGCCGCCTCCTCGCCGCGCGCCTTGACGAGCGCATCGCCCGTCTGCTCGAGCCATGTGACATTATGCAGCCCCGTATAACGGTCATTGTCGAGAATGCCCTGCAGCCGCTGCTCGTTCCTGCGCCGCTGCCGCCGGTAGCGCCAGAACGCCGCCGCCCCGAGCAGGAAGACCGCCAGCACGCCGCCGAAGATCTGGAGCGGATAGTTGTAGAAATACGAAAAAACCGACCGGTCGTTGATGGCCCGCTGCGTCTGCTGCACGAAATACGCCTCCGTCACATCCGGCCCCATGTAGCGGATCTCCTTGTCAAGCAAATGCAGGAGCGCAGGATCGGCCTGCTGCGACACGCCCATCGCGACATTCTTCCGGTAGACGACCGCCTCCGTCGAGACGAGATCCGGGAAATCCCCCCGCATCGTCTGATACTGCGCCGCCTCCTGCCGGATGCAGGCAATATCTGCCCTGCCGCTTCGCACATCCGCGAGGCAGGCGGCATCCGATGTCTCCCGCAAGAGCTTATCCCCGCCGAACCGCCGCGTGAGCACCGTATCCGCGAAGCGGCTGTCGAGGCAGGCCACGCGCGGCGCGTCAGGCACCTCGCTCCCGCGCCGCACGACGTGCGTATAATAAGACTCCATGAAAGGCTCCGTCTGGTCGATGCCCTTGCGCGCCGCCCAGCCGGGCTCCCACGTCATATTGAGGCAGATATCCGCCTCTCCCTGCACGACGCGCGCATACGCCTCCTCAGAATCCGTCAGCGTCTCCACCGAAATGCTGACGCCGAGATCCTGCTCCAGACGGGAGACAATGCGCTTGAGCGCGCCGTGCAGCCGCCCGTCCGCTCCCGTATACGCATAGGGCCGCTCCCGCGCCACGCAGACGACGCGCAGCGTCTGATGCTCCGCGAGGAACTGCCGCTCGGCAGGATCGAACAAAAGCGCCCGGCCCAGATCCTGGCGACGATAGAGCGTGTAGAGCTTCTCCAGCAGCATAGGCCGCACGATCGCAAGCTCGCTCGCCGCACGGTCAAGCCGCGCGAGCAGCTCCCGGTTATCCGCGCGCACGGCGAAATACAGCAGATTCGCATCGAACGCCGCCGCCGCATCCTGCTCGCCCATGACCTGGTTGGCGACGAAATAGCCATCGAGCCTCCCCGCCTGATACGCGTTCTCCATCGTGCGGAAATTCCGGAACGTCTCCGTCTCATACGGACGTCCCAGCCCAGAAAGGAGCTCCGGCAGCTGCCCGCTCTGGTACCGGCTCGCGAGCGTGCCGAGCAAAAGAGGCGTCTGCGCGTCGTAAAGCGACGCCTGCCCGCCGCGCAGATAAAGCGTCGTATACCCGAGCCCCATCGGCAGATGGGAAAACGCCATCGTCCGGGCGCGCTCCTCCGTCCGCACCAGCCCAGGCAAGACATCGACCTCCCCGCGCGCGAGCCGCTCCTCGCACTCGCGCGCCGTCCCCCTGACGAAGACGACGTCCATGCCCGCGTAACTCGCGAGGATCTGCATGTAGTCCGTATTGATGCTGTGATAAGCGCCCGCCCCATCCGCTACGCCGATATCCGGCCCCGCATCATGGATGCCGACGCGCAGGACGGGACGGCTGGCCTGCACCGTCCCCGCCGCCTCGAGGCAAAGCGCGGCGCCTACGAGCACCGCCAGCCACCTGCTGCTCCCCTTGATTTCCATATCCCTTTCCTTTCTCCCTTCCATGCGCCTTTCCCTGGCACATCTGACATATCTCCCACTCTAAAAGAGAATCCTATATTTCCTAAGTATAGCATAAAAAAGCCCTGCCATCCCTGAAACTACGGGCGGCAGAGCAAAAAATCATCTGTAAGGGAAATCCGTCGATACGGATATCATTTAGATTGATACGAAATGCATGCGCCTTTCGTCGCCAATCCCCCTCAGAGCTCCATCGGTGCGATCTGCTCCTCGCGCAGGAACGCGGCGAGCTTTTTCACGCCGTTCATCACGCGCTCGAAGTGCTCCGGCGTGAGGGACTGCGGGCCATCGGAGAGCGCCTTCGCCGGGTTCGGGTGCATCTCGATCATGAGACCGTCCGCGCCCGCTGCGATCGCCGCGTACGCCATCGGCTGCACCATGCGCCATTTGCCCGTGCCGTGGCTCGGATCGACGATGATGGGCAGATGCGAGAGATGCTTGACCGCCGCGACGGCCGAGAGGTCGAGCGTATTGCGCGTGTAGGTCTCATAGGTGCGGATGCCGCGCTCGCAGAGCACGACGTCGGGGTTGCCCTCGTTCATGATGTACTCCGCCGCGTTGAGCCACTCGTCGATCGTCGCCGCGAGGCCGCGCTTCAGGAGCACCGGCTTGCCCGCCTTGCCGACCGCCTTGAGCAGGCCGAAATTCTGCATGTTGCGCGCGCCGATCTGCAGCATGTCGGCGTATGCCGCCACGCGGTCGACCGCCTCGACCGTCGTGACCTCCGTCACGACCTTGAGCCCCGTGCGCTCGCGCGCCTCCGCGAGGAACTTCAGCCCCTGCTCCTCGAGCCCCTGGAACGAATACGGGCTCGTGCGCGGCTTGTACGCGCCGCCGCGCAGGAACTGCGCGCCCGCCTTTTTCACGATATCCGCCGCCTCGAAAAGCTGCTCGCGCGACTCGACGGCGCAAGGGCCGGACATCACGACCGGCGTGCCGTCGCCGATCTTCACGCCCGCGACATCGACGACGCTCGAGCGCGGATGGAACTCGCGGCTCGCGAGCTTGTAGCTCTTCGAGATCGCGACCGTCTTTTCCACGCCGTCCATCGCCTCGAACGTCACATCGCCGAGCTTCCGCTTGTCGCCGATGACGCCGACGATGCGCTGGGACGCGCCGTCCATGACCTTTGCCTCGAGGCCCGCGTCCTCGATGGTGCTGATGACCGCCTTGATGTTCTCTGCCGTTGCTTCGGGATTCATGATGATAACCATAGCCATACCTCTTTCTATTTTATCAAATAAACATACGCTCTAAAAATACTGCTCCGCCGCGCTCAGGCCTGGAGCACGGGGAAGGCGCCAAGGTTCTTGAGCCAGCTGCACTTCGCCCGCACGGCCGCGAGCGCCGCCTCGATGCACGCCTCCCCCGCCGCCGTCTCGAGGTCGAAGAAGAAGATATAATCGCCGAGCCGCGTGCGCGCGGGCCGCGACTCGATGCGCGTCATGTTGATGCCGCGCACGGCGAACTCCTGCAGCACATTCACGAGCGAGCCAGCCCGCGAGCCATCGATCTGGCAGATGACGAGGAGCTTCTCCTGCGGCAAGGCGGGCGGCGTCCCGCGCCGCACGACCTCGAAGAAGCGCGTGCAATTCGCCATGCTGTCCTGGATCTCATGCGCGAGGGGCGAGAGGCCGTAGAGTTCGCCCGCGCGCGCCGTGCAGATAGCCGCGAGCCCCTCCTCCGGCGGCGCGGCCGCGACGAGCTTCGCCGCGCGCGCCGTCGACGCGACCTCGACGAGCTCCGCCTGCGGGAAATGCGCCGCGAGATACGCGCGGCACTGGCTGATCGGCTGCGCGTGCGAGTAGATGCGCCGCACCGCCCCCGCCTCGCATCGCGCCATGAGCTCGTTATGCACGGGCCAGATGACCTCGCGCGCGACGGCGAGCGCCTCGCTGCGCGCGAGCGTATCGAGCGTCACATGGATGGCGCCCTCGAGCGAATTCTCCACGGGCACGAAACCCGACGCTACCTCGCCCGTCTCGACGGCGTGCAGCACCTCGTCGATGTCCGCGAACGGCTGCAGCCGCCGCGCGCCGTCCGCGCGGCGAACATGCGCCTCCAGCCAGCGCGCGGCCGCCTCGCTGTGCGTGCCCGCCGGGCCGAGGTAGCCCATGACCCGATCCTCCATCCTATCGTCTCCCATCTTTCCAAACAAAAATCCCGTCCTCTCAATAAGGACGGGATAACTCGCGGTACCACCTTAATTCCCCCTCGCGGGGACACTCCAGCATGTCCAGCAACATGCGCCATCTGCTAACGGTATGGCTCCGTCTGCGCCTACTGACCATCGTCTCTCAGCGAGCCGCTCCCAGGGGAACTTCACCATCGTGCCGCCCGCCGGTTCCCAGCCCCCCGGCTCTCTTTCGGACCTTCCGATGCCTACTTTTCCTGTTCATCGCGTTTGAATTGTAACGTTGTAACTGAAATTGCATTCATCATATCACAAAGCCGCGGACAACGCAAGAAAAATTTCGCGGAGCGCGGACACTTTCCTTTTCGCGCCAGTTCATCTATAATGAATATGATTTTAGGAAACGCTACTGCAAGGAAGCGCTTTCTCAGCGAAAGGAACGTATCATGACCGCGGAACCCACCCCGAAAGTAAAATCCCTCTACAAGGCCCTGCACCTGCTCGACTACTTCGACCAGGACCACCCCGACGCGGGCGTCACGGAGCTCGCGGAGTACAGCGGCCTGCTCAAGAGCAGCGTCCACAACATCCTCCAGACCTTCGAGCTCTGCGGCTACGTCACGCAGAGCAGCGAGACGAGCCGCTACATGCTCGGCGGCGCCGCCGTCTCCCTGTTCTCCCGGTTCAAGGCGACGCGCAAGATCGACTACCGCATCACGGAGTACCTGCAGTCGCTGCGCGACATGTTCCACAAGAACGTCTACTTCGCCGCCAAGGAGCAGGACGCCGCCGTCTATCTCTGCGCCGAGCAGTCCTTCAACCACACGGGCAGCCCGCTCTCGAAGGAGGGCGCGCACGCGCCGCTCCACGCGACGAGTCTCGGCAAGGTGCTGCTCGGCTACTCGACCGTCAAGGAAAAGGAGGCGTTCCTCCGCGCTGAGACGCTCACGGCCTACACGCCGCAGACCATCACCGACCCGGACGCCCTCCGCGCCGAGCTCGAGCGCGTCATCTACGACGGCTACGCCACCTCCGCCGCGGAATATCAGGACGGCATCTACTGCATCGCCGTGCCCGTCATCGACGGCTACGAGCCCGTGCATTACGCCATCGGCATCGGCTCCGACAGCCCCATCTCGCCCTACCAACGCAAGCAGTACCTCTCCGAGCTCCGCTACGTCGCGAAGAAGGTCGCGAGCATCGTCTCGGGGAAATGGTGACTGCCGCCCGCGTCAAACGCAAACGTCAGACAGCGCGCCGCCCCCTGACGGCCGCACATCTGAGGACATACTGCTTCATCTGAAACTCACCAAAAACGGAGGCATTCCATGCAACCACTGGCCAGAAAAGCCCTCGCCGCCTGCGGCTTCCTCCTCATGCTCGCCGGCGTCTTCGGCTACTCGTTTCTCTACCACCATGACCACCGCACGGCGGAGAGCCTCTCCGCCTACTGCCGCATCGACTTCCAGAGCTCGCACACGGAGAGCGGCGCGCTAGAGGGCGCGACGCTCACGCTCTGGGACAGCCGCTACGACACGGCGAAGCTCCTGCCGCAGGCCGTCCTCTACACCGACGGCGACGCCTGGGAGATGGTCGCGGCCGTCAAGCAGAGCCCTGCGCCCGGCGA
Source organism: Selenomonas bovis DSM 23594 (assembly GCF_000381005.1). Classification (GTDB taxonomy): domain Bacteria; phylum Bacillota; class Negativicutes; order Selenomonadales; family Selenomonadaceae; genus Selenomonas_C; species Selenomonas_C bovis. The sequence goes on along the minus strand of NZ_KB908384.1, from coordinate 64,925 downwards.
GACAAATGCCGGCAAGTTCCAGACGGAGAACAAGCTCTTCGTCGAGTTGCCGCGCGCGAGCCTCAAGGCCATCCGGAACGCCGAGACCGTCCGCTTCCGCTTCTACTACGAGGGCGGCCAGACCATCGACCTGCCGCTCAACGCGCCGGATCTCGAGTACTGGAAGGCTCAGCTGCAATAAATGAGGTGCGCAGCGCCTCAGGCATCGCCGGTCGCTGGCGCCACTAGGCGTACTATGGCCCCATGCCAATCGCGCGGCGCCCTTCGAGCTTGCGCTCTTGGGGATTTACATAGAAAAAATAAAGAACCGACACATCCCCTTGTCGATTCCAAAGCGTTCGTTTTCTGTTATACTTCGCCGCGCAGGTGGGCGAGCTCTGCCTGCTGCTCCCGGTAGTACCACCTGATGGATTTGCCGATGGCGCAGCGGACAGCATCGAGCTTGCCCTGCTGCGCCAGTTTCTTGAGACGCGCCACATCAAGTCCTGAGACGGACAGATAGCTGGCTGATAGGAAACCTCCCCTTTTCAAGAGTTTGCGGTAGCATGCGCTGTCGCGCCGGTCCATTTCCACAGTTTTGATTGCCATAAATAATCCCCTCCATACTGATGAAGTATTATTTATCTGACCACCTTGCGGCATTTATAGTATACCATGTTGTTGTAACCTTGTAAAGGACAAAGGTTTCCTCCCATCATCATGTCCTGCCGCAGCAAGAGCCGTTCACCATCACCACCTTGCCTGCGCTGTCAGCGGGAGCCGACGCTCTGCAAGGCAAATTCCTCTGCAGAATCTCTGATAGGAAAACTGCCCGGAAATCATCCCCGGGCAGTTTTTTTCGCATGAGAACAGACTGGGCGCGACATCAATCAGCCATCGGCACGATCTCGATCTGTGGCAGCAGCGCGCGGACGATGTCCGGATGCACGAAGTCGCTTTCCTCCTCGAGGGCGTTGGCCGTGCTGCAAGCGGCAGCGAGGCGCAGGATGCCCTGCGTGTCCTCGCCGCGCGCGAGGGCTGTCGCGGTGCACGCGCACGAGCTGGTCATGCATGCCCTGCGGGTAGATGGGCCAATCCCAGTCCGTCGTCGGCACGGCGGGGTTCGAGACGCGCGCGCCGACGCCCTTGAGCGCGAAGACGCTCGTGCCCTTCTCGCCCGTCGAGTTGTTGATGACCTGGCTCTCGCCGTCCCACGCTTTGAGGAAATGGCTCGAGTAGTAGTTCATGCCGAGGAAGTCGATCTCCTTCGCCACCTGCGCGAACGGCTCGACGCCATGCGCGATGCAGGCATCGATGAGCTTGTTGTAGTAGTCGATGCCCTTCTGGTTCACGCGTCCTTCGCCCTCGGGCAGGATGCGCGTCCACGAGAGCGAGATGCGGATGCCCTTGATGCCGAACTGCTCGCAGAGCGCGAGATCCTCGGGATATTTATGATAGAAATCACTCGCGGGATCCGCCGTGAAGCGGCTCCCCGGGCGCGCCATGTCCTCGTCCCACGAGCACGGGCCGCGGCCGTCCTCGCGCGTCGTGCCCTCGACCTGATAGGCCGCTGTCGAGCCGCCGAAGATGAAATCCTCAGGGAACGTTTTCTCTTTTGCGCTCATTTCCCGGCCTTCTTTCTGAGGACATCGACGACGATGCCGCGCGTGATGTCCTGCTCCTGGATGGCCTTGACGACATTCGTCGTCGCCGTGAAGATATCATCGTCAGAGAAATCCACCATCTCATAGCCTTTTTTCGTAAGATACGCCTTGACGCAATCCTTGAGTTCCTGGCCGGCCTTGTTGGCCGCAATCGCAACTTTCATGGTTCTTTCCCCTTTTCTCCTCCGGAGGATGCGCCCCCTGTTTCACTTTCTGTATTCATTATAGAGTGGCGCGGGCGCGCTTTGTTTTCATGTTTTGAAAACGCTTTCAGCCGCAATCCCCCTGCCATTGACGCGCCCATTCCCCAGACCGCTCTCCATTGACGGCACTCATTCCGTCCACTATAATGAATGCTGTCTGTTTTATGGAAAGGAAGTCATCGTATGAATCTATTTCGCACCAAGAGCATCGAGCAGCTCCAGACGGCCGCCGCCACCTCCGGCATGGTGAAGTCGCTCGGCGCGCTCGACCTCGTCCTGCTCGGCATCGGCTGCGTTATCGGCACGGGCATCTTCGTCCTCACGGGCGTCGCCGCAGCGAAATACGCGGGTCCCGCCGTCACCGTCTCCTTCGTCCTATCAGGGCTCGCCTGCGCGCTCGCGGGCCTCGCCTACGCGGAGTTCTCCTCCATCGTGCCCGCGTCGGGCAGCGCCTATACCTACACCTACGCCTCGCTCGGCGAATTCATCGCGTTCATCGTAGGCTGGAACCTCATCCTCGAGTACACCGTCACGGCGAGCGCCGTCGCCTCGGGCTGGTCGGGCTATGTGACTGGCCTCATGCTCTCGGCGGGCATCGACCTCCCGCACGCGCTCACGCATGTGCCGGCAGACGGCGGAGTGATCAACGTGCCTGCCATCTTCATCACGCTCTTGCTCTCCTTCTTCCTCATCCACGGCACGCAGGAGAGCGCACGGCTCAACCGCATCCTCGTCTTCATCAAGCTCGCGGCCGTCTTCCTCTTTCTGCTGCTCGCGGCGCCGCATGTCGATCCGGCGAACTGGGAGCCCTTCATGCCGTTCGGCGTCTCCGGCATCTTCGGCGGCGCGGCCATCGTCTTTTTCGCCTACATCGGCTTCGACGCTGTCGCGACGAGCGCCGAGGAGTGCAAGGATCCCGCGCGCGACCTCCCCATCGGCATCATCGGCTCGCTCTTCGTCTGCACGGCGCTCTACGTCGTCGTCGCCGGCGTGCTCACGGGCGTCGTCCCCTACACAGAGCTCAACAACCCCGAGCCCGTCGCCTTCGCGCTGCGCTACATCGGCTACCGCCTCGGCTCGGCGCTCGTCGGCGTCGGCGCCATCGCGGGCATCACGACCGTCCTGCTCGTCCTGCTCTACGGGCAGGCGCGCATCTTCTTCGCGATGAGCCGCGACGGCATGGTCCCCGCGAACGTCTGCAAAATCCACAAGCGCTACCACACGCCCTACATCGTGACCGTCGCGGGCGCCGTATTCGTCTCCATCATCGCCGGCCTCGCGCCCATCGGCGTCATCGCGGAGATGGCGAACATCGGCACCCTCTCCGCCTTCACCGTCGCCTCGCTCGGCGTCCTCGTGCTGCGCGTGACGAAGCCTGACATCCACCGCACCTTCCGCTGCCCCGCCGTCTGGCTCATCGCCCCGCTCGCCATCCTCGCCTGCGGCTACCTCATGGCCCACCTCCCCTACGAGACCTGGATCCGCTTCGTCGTCTGGTGCGCCATCGGCTGCCTCGTCTACTTCGGCTACAGCTACCAGCACAGCACCCTCGGCCGCGCGCAGCGGCGGGAGGACTATGCAAAACACGAGGAATAGACGCCTGCCCCCATGCACAAGACCACACAAATAAAACAGCACGATGCCCCTGGGCAGAAGAGCAAACAACTCTCTACCCAGGGGCATCGTGCTGCCAAACGCGATTCTAGGAAACGCTGATGCAACGAGGTGCTCCGGATTTGCGTGGATGCGCTGTATCACCGCAGGCGCAGCGGCAAAACGCTCCATCGCGTTTGTGCTGAGGATGGCAGGGCGGCGAGAAGACAGTACAGACGCGCGAAAACGGAGTGCCGAAGGAATCAGGGATGCCTCTATGCCCGCTTCTGTTCTTTTTTCTCCTTTTCCTCCTGCTGCTTTTTCTCCGCTGCGGCTTTCTTGGCTGCGGCGCGTTCTTTCTCGATCTGCGCGAGCGCCGCGGGGTCGATTTCCTTCAGATATTCATCGGGGATGCGGCGCAGCTTGGGGGCGACCTCGTGGAGCTTGCGATAGCTCGCGAGGGCCTGCGCGCGGTCACCCTGCTCGTCGTAGAGCATACCGCTCATGAGATAGCTGTAAGGGTTCTTCTCATCGGCCTCAGCCGCGCGCGCGCAGTCCGCGAGTGCGGCGGCACGGTCGCCCTTCATCCAGTAGATGTCCGCGCGGTTGAGGAAGTTGTAGGCATTCTTCGCGTCCTGCGCGCAACCTGCGTCAGCGTCGTGCAGGGCTGCGGCGAAATCGCCGCGGACGGCGAGCGCGCGACCGCGGATGGCGAGGCTCTCCGCCCTGTCGTCAAGGTTCGGCAGGGAGATCGCGCGGTCGATGAGCGCGAGGGCTTTGTCGCTATCGCCGTAGTCGCTGTAAATATCGCTGTTCATGCGCATGCGCTTGATATCCTTCTCGCTCGCATGCTCGAGCGCCTGGCGCGCCTTTTCGCTCTCGGCTGCCTGCTGCTGCTCGCGCTGCACGAGCTTCTCCCGCGCGCCGGAGGCCGCTTCGCCTGCGTAGGCAGCATGCACGAGCGCGCTGAGCTTTGCCGTGAGCCCCTCGCGTGCGACGGCTTCGGTGAGGAGCGGCGCCCGCTGGTCCGCCCAGGGCTTTCCCGCGACAAAGCCCCAGCCGGAGACCTGCGCCTCATCGTGGAAGAGCCGGCCGAGCTCGCCTGCCAGCAGGTCGGCATTCTCCGCCGTGTCGTCGTAGTCTTCGGCGGTGAAACGCCCCGTAAGCAGTTCCTTGCCGTCGATGCAGACGGTCTTCCTTTCCCGCACGGTCACATGCCCGGCGCTGTAATCCGTGAGCAGGCCGAGCAGACGCTTCTCGCGCAGCAGCGTATCGGGATGATCGTTGTAGTTTTCCCTTTTCTGTTCCTCAGGATCCTGGTATTCCTCGAAGTTGCGGCTCTGCTGGCTCAGATATGCGTCCATGCGCGCCATCGCCGCGGCACCACCGCCGGGATTGAAGCCTGCGCGCGCTGCGAGGTAGAAGCCGCCCTCATCGGCCTCGTATTCCTTCGGCAGGGTGAAGAGCTTGGCACTCGAGTAAGCTGTGAGCGCCTGGAGCTGCTGCCAGTCCATGACGCCTGTCGCCATGTTGAGAAGGGAAAGGCCATAGTAGGCGGCCATGGTCTTGGCATAGGTCTCGGCGCTGTGGTGAGCGAGCCCGTGCGTCATCTCGTGGCCGAGCACGGCCGCAAGCTCCGCCTCATTGCCGCCGAGCACGCGCACAAGGCCGCGGTTCACGGAGATGTAGTCCGTCGGATAGCAGGCGGCATTGAAGAGCGCGCTGTTGTTGACATGCCAGGTAAACGGCAGATTGTTCGCGGGCAGCACGTACATGCCGTCCGCTGTGAGCCGCTGCATGACGTTGTCTACGGCGCGTACGTCAGACGCGTTCGCGTCCGTGCCGTTCGCGCTCCGATCCTGCAGGAGGCTCTGTCGCTGATAGTTTGCGTTGTTGCCGATGTCGAGCATCGTGTCGAGTGTCGATTTGTAGGCAATGAGCCCGGAGATGGCCGAGGCCGCGAGCTCCCAGCCTGACGCGCCGGCCGAGACGCGGGGCGCAGGCAGGAGGATCGCGGCCGCCAGTCCCAGGGCGAATACGGGGCGCGTCAGCCGCCGCAGGACGTCACGCAGGCCAAAAAAAGAGTGCTGCAATGGATTCCCTCCCTTTCTCAGGAACGCCGGGAGCCCCGGCGTCGTTACGGAATCATTGTAGCACACTCTTGCGAAAATTACCTGAAGACGCACGAAAAGGGGCGCCGAGTGCATCGGTGCCCCTGAAAGAACCACGGCTCCTATCTCAGACAAGTCTTTAGGAATCACTGATTCATTCGGTACTTCCTTTATTTATCGTGCGCGAGGTTGAAGAGCTCCGTAGAGGTCTCGGAGAGTCCCATGAGGTCGTTCGCGCATTCCTCGATGGCCTTGGCCTGCTGGCTCACGATCTCCGAGGTGTTCGCCCCTTTCTCAACGGTCTTGTCCACGGAGTGGCCGATCTGGCCCGTGAAATTCTGGATTTCCGCAACGGCACTCTTGGAGTTCTCCGCGAGCTTGCGGATCTCCTCGGCGACGACGCTGAAGCCGGCGCCTGCCGCCCCGGCGCGCGCGGCCTCGATGGAGGCGTTGAGGCCGAGGAGCTGCGTCTGCTTCGCGATGTCCTCGATGAGGCGCGTGAACTCGGTAATCTTGCCCGCGACTTCGCTGACGGTCTTGATCTCCGTGTTGAGCGCTTTCTGGTTCGAGTCGACGTCATGCGCCGAGGCGGCAAGCTCCTGCATCGCCGCGGAGACATGCATCGTCGTGTCGTTGATGCTCTCCGACATCTGCCGAAGCCGGTGCTGGTAGTAGCCCATCTTCGAGAACGCGCCCGCGAAGAGGTAGAGCGTCTGCGCCGCATGATCGAGACGCGTGCGATCGACGACCTGGATCTTGCGCGCGGCGGCGATGTATTCGTCAGGGTCTACGCCGATCTCCTGTGCGACCCTGCGGTATTTTTCCTCGTCGAGCGGCTGCGTGAGCACCTGGCCGCCGAGGATGGAGCCGACCTGTTTGCCGTTGAGCATGATGGGCGCGGCGAAGTCCATGAGGCCCGCGTGGCACTCGTAGACCTGCGGGCGTCCCTCGCGCGCGGCCTTCGCGCCGTTATCGGCGTCGCACTTCTCGCAGCGAGCCTTGCCCTTCGGGCAGCCGCGCGTGTACTTCATGCAGAAGTCCGTCCAGTCCGTCGGATGCGTGACCGGCGTACCGTCGAGATCGACGGTCACGGCCGTCATGCCGACCGCCCGCGCGAAATCATCCTGGAATTTCTGGATGAAGTCCATGTCAAAAATATCCTGCAGGCGAATTTCCTGCTCTGCCATAAAGCCTACCTCCTACAATGGTCCTCTTTTCTTTCCCTTTTTACCGATTCTCCCAGTCGGTTTCTTTCAGAATAGCATATTTGGAACGGCTTTGTCCAGCAAACGAAACCGCACCTCCACCAACACAGAGCATCACCGCCTTGCGGAGCTCTGCCTCCATCCTGCCGACTTTCTTCGCCGCATCTCGCAGGGGAGGGAGAGCATGCCGTCCTTAACCACTGATTCATAGTGCACCGCTACGCAGCCCCCCTTCTCCTGAAGGAAGGTATGTTCTCCCCCTATTCAACCGTAAGTGGAAAAATCTTTGCATTCATCAGTGCTTCCCATCGTTTCAACAGCCGAAGGACAAGCGGCGCAAGGTGATTGTGAGGGAACCTTCTCGCGGTCAAGGCTGACGCTGTATGAGAAACGTAAAAAGCAGCGGCCATACGTGACGCCGCTGCTTGTGTCCGCCATGCAGTTATCTGCATGTAGTATCTATATGGGGAATAGAGAATAGGAGGTGCAGCTGGTTGCTTTCCCATCTGCAACTCCCATTATACATCAAATAATCAAAATGTCAATAGGTCAATAATTTTATGCGCGCACCTCAATGATTCGCGAGCGTGTAGATGTCGATGGCTTCCTTGCGGCCGATGGGGTGGAAGTTGCCGACGGTTTTCGTGCCGCCTGCGGTGACAGCATCCGCGAGCTCGTGAATGGTGGCCTCGTTCAGGACACCGATGCCGAGTTCCGTGAAGCAGCACGGCATGCCGATCTCCTTAAAAAACGCGACCTGGCGGCGGATGCCCTCGCGGGCGCGTTCTTCCTCCGTGCCCTCGTGAACGTCCCAGACCTTCTCCGCGAAGCGCGCGAAGCGGGGAAGGTCGTCCTGATAGACGTACTGCGCCCACCAGCCCCAGACGGAGGTGAGCGTCTCGCCGTGCGTCGCGTCGTATTTCGCGCTGATGGCGTGGCCGAGCTTGTGGCAGGAGAAATCCTTGCAGCGGCCCCATTCCGTGACGTTCGAGTGGGAGACGCTGCCGCACCACATGATCTCGCTCATGGCGTCGTAGTCGTGCTGATCGCGGACGGCGACGCGCGCGCTCGCGATGACATCGCGCAGCAGGGCTTCGGCGATGAGATCGGTGAGCTCGTTGCCCTGGATCTTCGTGAAGTAGCGCTCGAGCGTGTGCATGAGGATGTCGCTGATGCCGGCTGTGAGCTGCTTCTTCGGCACGGTGTAGGTGAGCTCCGGGTTCATGAACGCGAGCGCGGGCCGGTTAAACGGCGTGTTGATGCCGCCCTTGACGCCGGTCTCCTCGTTCGTGAGAACGGCGGAGTCGCTCGTCTCACTGCCCGCTGCCGCGAGCGTGAGGACGACGGCGACGGGCGTCGAGCGCGTGAGCCTCTCGCGGCCGCACCAGAAATCCCAGATGTCCGTCTCAGGGTTCGCGACGCCGTGCGCGATGGCCTTCGCCGTGTCGATGACAGAGCCGCCGCCGATGGCGAGGATGAAGTCCGCGCCGAAGCGCAGCGCCTCGCGCACGCCCTCGCGCGCGTGGGAGACTAGCGGATTCGGCTGGACGCCGCCGCGTACGTCGAACGCGATGCCGCTCTCCGTCAGCGTGCGCTCGACACGCGCGAGGAGTCCCGAGCGGATGACGCTGCCGCCGCCGTAGACGATGTAGACGTGCGTGCCGCCGTACGCCTTGATCTTCTCTCCCACCTTGAGCTCTGCGCCACAGCCGAAAATGATCTCCGTCGGGCATTTGAATTGAAAGCTTTGCATGGTGTAATCCCTCCGATTTCCTTTTCTTTGCACCTGTCTGCTCTTATTCTAGCATTGTTCGGCCTGACTGAAAAGGAGTTTTCGCGTCGCGCCCGCAGAGCCAGCACCTAGCAGGCAGAAAAAAGGATGTGCCCGGCATTTCTGCCTGACACATCCTCAGAGAGGTTTCGCGCTGTCCGCATACGTTAGGGAGGCACTGATTGATAGATGCCGCACATTCACTCAACTGTAAGTGGTAAAAGTCTTGCATTCATCAGCGGTTCCTTAGAGATTGGCTTCGAGCATGGCACCGACGCTTGCGTAAGATGCGCGCGCCTTCGCCTTGATGACATCGCGCGCCGTGTCGACGGTGAATCCTCGGTACGCCTCGATCATCGGCAGATCGTTCACCTCGTCGCCGATGGCGTAGATCACGGCGCCCTGCCAGCCCATGACCTGCTTGAGCTTCTCGATGCCGTTCCTCTTGCTGACGTCCGGCGGCGTGATGTCGACACTGCCGCGGTTCGGATAGGCGTGGACGTCCGCGCCGTATTTCGCATTGAGGATGGAGGCGACTTCCGCCGCCTCCCGCGGGTCGTCGTAACCGAGGGAGAACTGATGGATGTCGGGGAGCTTCACGATTTCCTCTTCCGTGATCTTCACGACGGGGAAGTCCCACTGCTCCGCCTCCCGCATGATCCACGATCCCTCGCGGTCATGGCAGAGGAAGGTGCGCCCCGGCGCGGAGAACGCGAAATGCAGCGAGCGGCGCACGCCCGGCTCTGCCACGATGGCGTGCAGGACGCGTGCGGCAATCTTCTCCTGATGGAGCACATGCCCCGCAGCGTCGTGGATGATGCCGCCGTTGTTGCAGACCGCGTAGTCGAATTCCACTCCGTAGTGATGGAGCTGCGGCACGAGCATGCCGTAGTCGCGCCCCGTCACGACACCGAATTTATGTCCCGCGGCGCGCCAGGCGTGGACGCCTCTCGCGTCCTCCGCCGCGATTTCATCGTTGCGGAAAAGGGTGCCGTCATAGTCACTGGCTGCGATTTTCATTGCGAGCTCACTCCTTTTTCTGGCAATTCGTATAGATCACGGCTTCGAGCGGCTGCAGCGTCCCCGGCTCCTCCGTTTCCTCCGGATAGCTGCCATCCGCGCGCGTGAGGCCGTCGACGAGCGCCATGTCGTAGTTCACGGGTTCAAGCGTGAAATTGACAAGCGTCACCGTCTTTTCCCCTCCGAGCGTGCGCCGGAACGCGTAGATGCGTTCATCGTCCGGCAGGAGCTCCTCGTAGTCGCCCGCCGTGAGAACAGCGAGACGCGCGCGCAGGGCTGTGAGGCGGCGGTAGTAGGAAAGGACGGATTCCTCGCTCTCGGCCTCGGCCTCGACGCACCAATGGCGATAGTCCTTCTCTACGGGCAGCCAGGGCTTCCCCGTCGTGAACCCCGCCTGTACCTCGCGCGTCCACTGCATCGGCGTGCGCGCGTTGTCGCGGCTGTAGGCATGGACGGCCGCAAGCGCCTCTGCCTCGGTGTGGCCCTCGTCGAGCGCCATCTGGTACTGGCCGTGCGAGGAGATATCGTCGTAGCAGTCGATGCTCGGCCACGCGACATTCGTCATGCCGATCTCCTCACCCTCGTAGATGAAAGGCGTACCGCGCAGCGTGAGCAACACGGTTGCAAGCGCCTTCGCCGCACGCGCGCGGTCCGCGCCCTGCGGGAAGTAATGGCAGATGGAGCGTGGCTGGTCATGGTTCTCGAAGAAGATCGGATACCAGCCGTTCTTCGCCGTCGCCTGCTGGCTCGCCGTAAGCGCCTGCTTGAGCGCCGTGAGCTTCCAGGGCTGGGCGCGGCACCAGATCTCCTCACCCTCGGGGAACTGGAGGCCCATATGGCTGAACTCGAAGAGCATGGAAAAGACGCCCTTCTCTCCCACCCAGTCAGAGAGTTCCTCGGGGCTCACGCCGTTCGCCTCGGCGACGGTGAAGATATCGTGCCCCTCGAAGACCTCGCGGCGCATCTCGTGCAGATAGTCGAGGATGCCCGGCGTATCCGCCGTCATCGTGTGGATGCTCACGAGACCGTCCGCACCGTCCGGCTCGCCGTCGACGAAGTCCGGCTTCTTGATGTAGACGATCGCGTCGATGCGGAAACCGCCCACGCCCTTTTCCAGCCAGAAGTTCGCCGCGCGGTAGAGCGCCTTGCGCACCTCGGGATTCGCCCAGTTGAGATCCGGCTGCTGCTCGGCGAAGGTGTGGAGGTAATACTGCTGCCGCTCCTCGCACCACGTCCACGCGGAGCCACCGAAAATCGCGCGCCAGTTCGTCGGCGCCGAACCGTCCGGCTTCGCGTCGCGCCAGATGTACCAGTCGGCTTTCGGATTCGTGCGGCTCCGCCGCGACTCCCGGAACCAGGCGTGCTGATCCGAGGAGTGGTTGAACACGAGATCCATGACGATGCGGATGTCGCGGCGCTTCGCCTCGCGGATCAGGTGCTCCATATCCGCCATCGTGCCATAGGAGGGATCGACTGCTTCGTAGTCAGCGATGTCATAGCCGTTATCCACCATCGGCGACGGGTACATCGGCGTGAGCCAGACCGCCCCAACGCCGAGCGTCCGCAGGTAGTCGAGGCGCGCCGTGATGCCCCGGAGGTCGCCCGTACCGCTCCCCGTCGTATCGAGGAAACTTTTGGGATAGACCTGATAGACCTGATGTGTCTGCCACCATTTGAGCTTGCTTTTCATACATACATTCCTTCCATCACAAGGATGCGCCGGCGGCTGCACCCGTCCCCCGCGGCCTGGCCGCGGAGAGTGCGTTTGCGTCAGCCACTTTCTGTATCTTGTAACAGCTGCCATCCTCGAAATTCTTTTTGTGTTCCTGGATAACTTTCCACAAGACCCAGGAAACCACTGACAGGCCTTCCGCCACGCGCCCTTGCGTCGGGGCACCAGGCGATGTCAGCTTGTCAGTGGTTTCGGAGAGTTTGCTTATTAGAAAGAGATGACGGTCGTCTCGTTCGCCACGACTTTCTGATCCTCAGCTTTCTTGAGCTGCGAATATTCCGCAGAGTTCGTAATGGCCATCATGACGGTGTTCGCGTAGCCAGCGTCCGCGATGACCTGCTTGTCGAACTTGATGAGCTTCTGGCCGGCCTTGACCTTGTCGCCCTGCTTGACGTAGCATTCGAAGCCCTGACCTTTGAGGTTCACCGTATCGATGCCGATGTGGATGAGGAGCTCCGCGCCGTTCTCGAAGCGCAGGCCGACGGCATGGTTGCTGTCCACCATGACCATCGTGACCTCGGCGTCCGCCGGTGCGACGACCGTGTCACCCGTCGGCTCGATGGCGACGCCGTCGCCCATCATCTTCTTGGAGAACATCTCGTCCTTGACTTCAGTCATATCGATGAGCTGGCCGCTGACGCAGGCCTTGATGCCCATCGCGAGGCCCTTGTCGGCGTGATCCGGCGCTGCCGCCGTCGGTGCGGACGGTGCGGAGATCTCGGAGACGTCGCCGCCCTTGAGGAGCGCGTCGAAGTAGCCGCGCACCTGCGGGACGTTCATGCCGACGATGACCTGAATCGCGTGGCCGTTCTTCACGAGGCCGTAGGCGCCGGCCTTCGTGAACTTGCTCGAGGACGAGACTTTGTCGGGATCCGCGACCGTGACGCGCAGGCGCGTCGCGCAGTTCGTGACTTCCTTGATGTTGGACGGGCCGCCGAGGCTGTCGAGATAGACGCGCGCCTGGATCGCGAGCTTGTTGCCCGCAAGGCCCATCTGCTCCATCTCTTTCTTCGCCTGATACTCGGCCTTGGAGAAAAGCTTGTCCTCCGTGTCGTCGGACGTGCGGCCCGGCGTCGGATAGTCGTTCTTGAGGATGAGATAACGGAACACGACGAAGTAGATGCAAAAGAACGCAGCGCCGATCACGATCTGCATGATGTACGTGCCAGCGTGATACTTGAAGAGCGGGATCCAGTTCTGAACGAAGCAGTCGATGAGGCCGCCGCCGAAGTTGCCGGAGAGGCCGAAGAAATAGAGCGTTGCGGAAAGCGTTGCCGCGAGCAGTGCATGCACTGCATAAAGGAGCGGCGCAACAAAGAGGAACGTGAACTCGAGAGGCTCCGTGATACCGCAGAGAACAGCCGTGAGCGTTGCGGGGATGAGGAGCGTTGCGACCTTCTTCTTCTTCTCAGGACGCGCGCAGACATACATCGCGAGCGCCGCGCCCGGGAGACCGAAAACCTTGGAAGAACCATGGAGTGCGAAACCGCCCTGCGGGAACATCTCCTTCAGGGAATGTGCGCTCGTTGCGAAATCATTGAGGTGCTGCAGCCAGTAAGCCTGGATGCCGCCATCGCAGACGGCCGGGCCGAAGATGAACGGCAGATAGATGAAGTGATGCAAGCCGGCAGGCAGGAGGATACGTTCTGCGAACGTGTAGCACCAGACGCCGACGATGCCGCTCGTTTTGAGGAAGAACTGGAAGTTCTCGATGACATGCTGGATGGCGGGCCAGACAAAGCAGAACACGAGTGCCATTGGAATCATGAGAGCGAAGCCAACCGCCACGACAAACGCCGGGCCCTTGAAGATACCGAGCCACTCAGGAATCTCAGTATCATAAAAGTGGTTGTGCAGGTAGCTCGAGACGCAAGCGATGAAGATCGCGCCGAGCATGCCCATGTCGAGCGTCTTGATGTTCGCGATCATCGCGAGACCCGTACCGGCGCCCGCCTTGGCGCTGTAGTCCACGCCGAAGAAATCGCCGTGCAGCGCGAGGAACGCCGAGATGAAGTAGTTGAACACCATGTAAATCATGAACGATTCCATCGCTGCACGACCCGGTTCCTTCTTCGCGAAGCCGATCGGCACGGCGATGGCGAAGAGAATCGGCATCTGCGCAAAGACAGCCCAGCCGCCCTGCTCTACGACATACCAGAAATCATACCAGACAGTTCCCTTATCCGCAATCGAGCCCAGGAGCATCGTGTTCTTGCAGATGATGGAAATTGCAACCGTAAGACCAAAGAATGCAAACAGGATGACCGGCGTGTACATCGCGCCGCCAAACCGCTGCAATTCCTGCATAACGCGGTCCTTTGACATTTCCCTTACCTCCGTTTCTCATAAAGGCCTGACGCCCGCGCGTCTGCCGCCCGCGCCTGCACCCGTTCCCGCTTCGACGCGCGGAACGCTTCCCAGGCGCGGCGACCGACACCGCTTGCTTCAAATCCCCTGCGAAACCGCCGATCCATTCAGCAGTTCCCTGCGGAAGCACCGATTCATTCAGCGCTTCTTGATGTTTGAGAATCTAAATCATTGCTTTGCTTGGCAGCCTTCGGCATCCTGCCTCCCGGCTCCCCAGACAAGATATCTTATGACTAAAGAATACAAAAAAAGAGCCGCGAAATCAATAGTTCCGCGGCTTTTGGGCACGTCCGCGCAGAGGACGCAATTTGTTACATTTTATGAAAATCAATACGAGTGTACTGTCATCGCGCCTTATCCTGCGGCTCCTCCATCTCTTTCTGGTGGAGATACATACGATACTTGACATACCAAATCTCGAGCAGCAGGAAATACGGCATCATCGACTGGAACGGCGGCCGACCGTCATCCTCTTTATAGAGCTGGAAGCGCGCCGGAGACACGTAGAGATTGACCGTCGAGAGGCTCGCGAGCGTATTGTCGTGCAGCTTCGTAATCGAGATGAGCGGAATATCGCGCAGCTGGAGCTGCTGCGCAAAGTCCGTGACATTCGGCGACTCGCCGGAGAACGAAACGAATATGAAGCAATCGTCCTTCGTGACATTCTGCACGGTGGCATTGAACTCCTCACGCCCGCGAATCTCATAGATGAGCACATTATCATAGAAAAAGAGCCGTTTGAGCTCCTGCACGACGTTGCTCTGCACATATCCCGAGGCATACGTGAAGATGCGGTTCGCCTCGTGGACGAGCTTGCTCGCCGCGTCGAAATTGCGCGCCATGAGCTTCTGCCCCGTCTGGATATAGAAATTCCCGAGGTCTTTCAGTACATCCTCATGGTAGACCTCCCCCGTCGCCTCCTCCATCTTGAGCACGGCCTTGAGCTCACCGAAGCCGTCAAGGCCGAGCTTCTGGGCAAAGCGGACGATGGTCGTCGATGACACCGAGCAGGCGCGCGCGAGCTCGTGAATGGAAATATGACGCACCGTCTGCCGATGCATCACGATATACTTCCAAATGACCATATCTGTGGCATTGAGATCCTGCTTGTGTTTGTTGATGATTTCATCTAGCTGCATAGCGATTCCCCCAACGATAAGACCCTCATGACCGGCAAAGGACTTTTAAATCTATATACCTCTGCCATCCTACTCCTTACTCTACATTATAGCGCAAAAACATTAATAGATAATAATAAGTAGGAATAAATCCCCAAAACAGCCGCAGCACGAAGGCCACGCGACAGAACGATGCATCGCATTCCATGCTGGCTGCGCAGAATCGCATAAGACAACAACGCCTCTTGCAGGCGGATAGAACGGAGCAAAGCCATCTCCGCACGTCCGTTCCGCGACTACAGCAAAGCCGCAATTTTTTCAAAAAAAGTGTTGACAAAAACGATGTCTGCCACTATAATAAGTCTTGTCGTTAAGACATCGGGGTTATAGCTCAGTTGGTTAGAGTGTCTCGTTGACATCGAGGAGGTCACAAGTTCGAATCTTGTTAACCCCACCATTTGAACTTCCAAGAGGCCGTGAAGCATGCCAAAGCATTTGCTTCACGGTCTCTTTTATATTATGGGCGAGCAAAGGAGACGCACCATGCCGTGCTTCCTCGCTCCTGCCTTGGCGTACGAATCATCCGCGCAGCGGATGTCGTGCGTCGGATGTGCAGCAAACTCAACGCACAAACGTCCACTTCGCGGACATTGTGCGCCCGTCCTTGGAGGATTTCCAGCCAATCGCGCTGCGCCTGCGGCTTGCGCTCTTGGGGATTTACATAGTAA
Source organism: Selenomonas bovis DSM 23594 (assembly GCF_000381005.1). Classification (GTDB taxonomy): domain Bacteria; phylum Bacillota; class Negativicutes; order Selenomonadales; family Selenomonadaceae; genus Selenomonas_C; species Selenomonas_C bovis. The sequence goes on along the minus strand of NZ_KB908384.1, from coordinate 49,434 downwards.
AAGCGGTCCGCTGACCATTTCTGGAAAGCGGACCGCCTTTTTTGCAGGGTACGAAAGGACGCGCCTCGAAGTCAAACCGCAAAGCCAACATCACGGGGCGTTTCGCAGCGCGCCTGCGAGAAAAGAACACAGCCAAGACACCGGCTCAGCGCTTGCCGCTGAGCACAACCTTGGAGAAAATCACGAGAAACGCCGCAAAGACGGCGAGGCCGAGGTATTCAGCCGTCGCGGCGAAATCCTTGCCGACGAGTGCGAGCGGTGCCTCGCTGCCGCCGTTCGTGACGGAGACGACGATGATGCCTGCGAGCACGACGCCGACGATGGACTCGCCGACGATGAGGCCCGACGCGAAGAGCGTGCCGCGGCGGCTGCCCGCGCGCTCAGCCTCTTTGCCGCCGCGCGCGCGCAGATGCTTCTTGAGGAAGTAGCCGAGCACAGCGCCGACGACGAGCGGCGTCTGCACGGAGGGCGGCAGATAGATGCCCATGCCGACGGCGAGCGGCGGCAGGCAGAGGCTCCGCATCGTGCGGCGCAGCACGCGGTCGACGACGACGAGCACGACGCCGAGCGCCAGGCCGATGTAGATGTACTCCCAGTGGAGCGAGCTCGAGAAAATGCCCTGCGCGATCGTCGTCATGAGGGCCGCCTGCGGCGCTGCGAGCGCCTGCGCCGGATCCATGCCAGGACGCGGCATGGCGCCCGGGAAGCCGTAGGCCTCATAGAGCAGATTCAGCACCGGCGCGATGACGAGCGCGCCGACGATGCAGCCGAGCAGCAGCGCGACCTGCTGACACCAAGGCGTCGCGCCGACGAGATAGCCCGTCTTGAGATCCTGCATGTTGTCGTTCGAGATGCAGGCGATCGCCATGATGATGGACGTCGTGAAGATCGCCGTCGCCGTCGCGAACTTCTCGCCGCCCGGCAGCGCGAAGATGCCGAACGACTCGCAGAGCGCGTACATCACGAGCGACGCCACGATGATGGCGAGGATGCCGATGCCCGAGATCGGGCTCGAGCTCGTGCCGACGAGACCCGCCATATAGGCGCAGGCCGCGGCGACGAAGAAGCCCATGAGCACGGCGACGCCGACGCCGACGACCGTGAACGTCAGCGTCTCGCCCGCCGGCAGCTGCTCCGGCGAGACGAACGCGTAGAAGATCGCGAGCAGGCCTACGACCGTCACGAGGAACACGAGCCCGACGCTCTTCGCGCTCATGTCGATGTCCATGCGTTGCTTGCCCTTATCCGCGTCTGGCATACGCACGGCCGCGAGCGACTCGCGCACGCCGTCGATGACCGGACGCGCGAGCATGAGCAGAGTCCAGACAGCCGCGACGCCCATCGCGCCCGCGCCGATGAGGCGCACGCGCTCCTGATAGACGGCGCCCGCGAATTTCTGCAGCGTCATGCCATCCGGCACCGTGCCCGTCATCGTATAGTACGGCACGAAGCCCGCCCACGCGATGAGGATGCCGACGAGCATCGAGAGGCCCGCCGCGATGCCGATGAGGTAGCCCGCGCCGACGAGCGCCGTCGAGTAGCCGAGCGGCATCTGCGTCATGCCGCGTCCGACATGCACCCAGAGCGACAGCTGGGAGCCGAGCACCTGAAACGCGTTCGTGAACAGCGTGATGAGTCCTGCCACGAAACCGCCCGAAGCGATCTCGCGGATGCCGGATCCCCCGCCGCTCTTGCCGCCCGACGTGCTGCCGACCTTCAGGATCTCAGCCGCCGCGACGCCCTCCGGGTACGCGAGGTCGCTGTGCACGACCATCGCGCGGCGCAGCGGGATCGTGAAGAGCACGCCGAGGCAGCCGCCGCAGGCCGACACGATGAGCGTCTGCCAGAACTCGAAGCCCTGCCAGTAGCCAATCATGAGCATGCCCGGGATGATGAAGATGATGGCAGACAGCGTACCGGCTGCGGACGCCTGCGTCTGCACCATGTTGTTCTCGAGAATGTTGGATCCCTTCGCCATCTTGAGAATGGCCATGGAGATCACCGCTGCCGGGATGGCCGACGAGAAGGTCAGCCCGACCTTGAGTCCGAGGTAGACATTCGACGCCGTGAAAATCACCGTGAGAATCGCGCCGAGCACCATGCCGCGGACTGTGAGCTCCGGCAGCCGAAGCTCGTGCTGCATGAACTCATTTTCTTCCGTTTGCATTTGAAAAACTCCTCTGATAAAAAATTGCTGGAAAATCGCTGCCGACCGGCCTGCCCCCACGAGCAAAACCGCGCCAATCCCCTCGCGCGGCAAGCGTCCGAAGCGGCCTGCCGGATCCGGCAGCGACTCCCCTTCGAAATGGCATCCCGTCCCCATCTACATGCCATTCCCTCATTTGTCCTTTCCTAATGGACAAATCATAAACATTATTATAGCATAAATTCTCAATTTGTAAACGGTTACCTTCGTTTATACAATAAAAAAGCAGATTATCCCAATTGTAAATCGGAACAATCTGCCACATCATCAAAAGAAAAATCAGATTTCTGTCTCTCTCAAACAAGCGATAGTCTTTTTCAGGTGAATCTATTCTGAATGTACATCCTTTGTTTTTCTAATGGATTACTGATATCTCGTATCGATAACACGCTTCGTCTTTTTCTCTGAGCGCGGCAAGACGCCGATCTCGACGACCTTCACGAGCGGCGTGAAACCGATGCGGCTCTTGACGCGCTCCGCGATGCGCTTCGCGAGGTCGAGGAAATCGACGCTGCCGTTCGTCTCGACATAGAGGCGCATCGTGTCCTTGCCTTCGAGATGCGAGATATGGATCTGGTACTCGCTCGACACCTCGGGGAACGTCCTCAGGATCTCCTCGATCTGGCTCGGGAAGAGATTGACACCCTTGATCTTCACCATGTCGTCCGTGCGCCCCTGGATCGTGTCGATGCGCGGGAAGCGGCTGCCGCACGGGCAGTCGCCCGGCAGGATACGCGAGAGATCGTGCGTGCGGAAGCGGATGAGCGGTGCGCCCTCCTTGCGCAGCGTCGTGATGACGATCTCGCCCCACTCGCCGTCCGGCAGGTTCTCGCCCGTCTGCGGGTCGATAATCTCGAGGTAGATGTAGTCATCCCAGTAATGGATGCCGTCATGCGCGTCGCAGCTGATGCCGATGCCCGGCCCGTAGATCTCCGTGAGCCCGTAGATATCATACGCCTCAATGCCGAGCTTCTCCTCGATGGAACGGCGCATCTTCTCGCTCCAGCGCTCCGAGCCGATGACGCCCTTGCGCAGGTGGATGCGATCCTTGATACCGCGCGCCTCGATGGCCTCGGCGAGCAGCAGCGCATAGGAGCTCGTCGCGCAGAGCACCGTGCTCTCCATGTCCATCATCATCTGCAGCTGCTTCTCCGTATTGCCCGGCCCCATCGGCACCGCCATCGCGCCGAGCCGCTCGCAGCCCGCCTGAAAGCCGATGCCCGCCGTCCAGAGCCCGTAGCCCGGCGTGATCTGCACGCGGTCGCGGTTCGTCACGCCTGCCATCTCATAGCAGCGCGCGAACTGGATGGCCCAGTCCTCGACATCCTTCGCCGTATAGGGAATGATGACCGGCTTGCCCGTCGTACCGGACGAGGAATGGATGCGCACGATCTTCTCCTCCGGCACGCTCATGAGCCCGAGCGGATACGCATCGCGCAGATCCTTCTTCTCCGAAAACGGTAGCCGGCGAAAATCCTCCGCCGACGCCACGCCATCTACCCCACGCTGCCGCAGGCGATGCCCGTAAAAGCTGTCCGCCCGCAAGAGCTGAGTGATCCGCTCGTTGACGAGCGCAAGCTGTTCTTTTGAAATCTCCATAAATCCAGATGCCTCCCAGAAGCGGCGCACCGCCGCAAATTACCTTCTGCCTCGAATATCCTGCCTCGAACCGTCCCGCCTCGAACCAACTCGTCTCGAACCGTCCCGCCTCCCTACCTCCGCCAGGGCGGCAGGTGCCGGGCAGCGAGCGCAGCAAGGCGCCTATTCGGAGGCACGACAGCCAGCGAGCTTTCCCAGGCCTCCAGCGCCGACGAGAGTGCCGCCGCGCAGCGAGTCGTCCGGTGCTTGTCGCCCGCATCCGCCGCGAAAAGCCGTCCGCCTCGAACCATTCAGCCTAGTGCTCTAGTTCCGCCTCGAACCAGCCGCCCCTTCTTTTATACTCCATGCTCCCTCGCATACCGCAGCGCCTTTTCATTCATCTCGACGAACTGCGGCTTCACCTTCTGCCGGATGGCCGCGCGCACATCCTCCTCCGTGAGGAAATCGAGCGCCCCGCTCGCGAGCGCCGCGCCGAGCATGATGACGTTGAGCGCCTTCGGACTGCCGACCTCGCGCGCGGCGGCCGCCCCGTCGAGCACATGGAGCTCGCGCACCTCGCGCCGCAGATACGCCACCATCTCGCTGCCCGTATAGTCCGTTCCCGCGAGCGCCGCCGTCACCGGCATCACGGGGTGGCTGCTCACGACGAGCGTCCCCGTCTCGCGCAGATACGGCAGCATCCGCACCGCCTCCGCGGGCTCGAACGCGAGCAGGAGATCCGCCGTCCCCTTGCGGATCATCGGACTGTACAGTCCCTCGCCCACGCGCAGATGGCTGAACACCGAGCCGCCCTTCTGCGCCATGCCGATCGTCTCGGCGCTCATGACCTCATAGCCCTTCGCGAGCGATGCCGCCGCGATGAGCTTCGACGCGAGCACCGTTCCCTGCCCGCCAACACCCGTGAGGATGATATTCTTCTGCATCACGCACGGCCTCCTTTCCCCTGCTGCGCACGCTTCGGCTCTCCGCCGCCCGGCAGCCGCGTCACCTCGATGGCATCGAACGGACAGATCTCCGCGCAGATGCCGCAGCCCGTGCACTGGGACATGTCGATGACGACCTTCCCCTCCTCGACCACGATGCCGGGGCAGCCGATCTCACGGATGCACTTCTTGCACTTCCGGCATTTCTCCTGATCGACCGCCGCGCGCCCCAGGGGCTTTACGAGCGCGATGCACGGCGAGCGGAAGATCAGCGCCTTCACGCCCGGCTGCGCCGCGACCTCGCGCACCGCCTCGACGGCGCGCGGCAGATCGAGCGGATCGACCGTGCGCACCGTCCGCACGCCGATGCCCGCGAGCGTTTCCTCGATGGAGACCTTCTCGACCACCTCGCCCATCATCGTGCGTCCCGTGCCGGGATGCGGCTGATGGCCCGTCATCGCCGTCGTTGAATTGTCGAGCACGACGAGCGTCATATCCGCCTGGTTGTACACGCCGTTCACCGCGCCCGGGATGGCCGCCGCGAAGAACGTCGAATCCCCGACGAACGCGAAGCATTTCGTCCCCGCGTCGACGGCGCCGATGCCCTGCGCGATGCCGAGCCCCGCGCCCATGCAGAGGCACGTATCCACCATGTCGAGCGGCATCGCGTTGCCCAGCGTATAGCAGCCGATATCGCCGGCGAAGAGGCATTTCTGCCCCTTCATCGCCTGCTTCACCGCGTAGAACGAGGCGCGGTGCGGACAGCCGGCGCAGAGCACCGGCGGACGCACGACCGCGACCGGCGGCTCCGGCAGCGCGCGCTGCGGGTGCGGCGCGATGCCGAGGAACGCCGCTGCCTCCTCGTACACGCTGTCGCGCGTATTCTCGCCCGCGGCGGGCACATCGCCTGTGAGCTTGCCGCGGATCCTCACGGACAGGTGATACTTCCCACAGAGATACGTGAGCTCCCGCTCGATCACGGGATCGAGCTCCTCGATGCAGAGCACCTCGTCGAGCCCGCGGAGGAACGCGACCGCCTTCTGCTCGGGGAACGGGAACGGCGTCGCGACCTTCAGCAGGCGCGGCAGCCGCTGCGCGTGCCCGGCGACCGCGAACTCGCGCAGCGTCTCTTCAAGATATGTCCACGAGACACCGTGCGACGCGATGCCCTTGCGGCAGTGCACGTCGCCCGCCGTGAGCTCGACGTTGCGCTCATAGCGCGAAAAGACCTGCGTGAGCTCCGCGTTGCGCTGCTCGATGGCCGCGTGCGCGCGCCTCGAGAGCCGCGGAAAGATCACCCAGCGGCCGGGATCGCGCGCGAAGCCCTTTGCCTCGTGCACCGTGTACTCCGCGGGCTCCTTCACTGTGAGCGACGCGTAGCCGTGGTCGACGCGCGTCGTCGGCCGGAAAAAGACCGGCGTATGATATTTCTCCGAGAACTCGAACGCCTCCTGGATCATCTCATACGCCTCCGCGACGCCCGTCGGATCGAAGCACGGCACCTTCGCGAAGCGCGCGAACGTGCGCGTGTCCTGCTCCGTCTGCGACGAGATCGGCCCCGGATCGTCGGCGACGAGCACGACCATGCCGCCCGCGACGCCGAGATACGCGAGACTCATGAGCGGATCGGCCGCGACGTTCAGCCCGACCTGCTTCATCGTCACGAGGGAGCGCGCCCCCGCGTACGCCGCGCCCGCCGCCGCCTCGAGCCCCGTCTTCTCGTTCGTCGACCACTCGACGTGCACGCGCCCGTCCCGGTTCTCCCGCGCGATCGTCTCGAGCACCTCCGTCGACGGCGTGCCCGGATAGCCGCTCACGAAATTCACGCCTGCCGCGAGCGCGCCGAGTCCGATGGCCTCATTGCCCATCAAATACGCTTTCTGCATTCTCCTGTCTCCCCTACACGGAACCGCTGCGCGCGGCTTTCCTGCCGCGCCTCGCGCCCCAGCCGCGCAGACGCGCGGCTCCAGGGCACCTCATTTCATCAGCAGTTCCTTACACAAAATCAAGCATACGCATCCATTATACTATAAAAATCCGCCCGAGGAAAAAGAAAATCCACTCGGCAGGGAGATTCCCGCCGAGCGGATATCATGCGCCGCGCGCTTCCGCGGCTCACCAAGGCTGCGGCGTCATCGGCGTCACGACGCCGAACACATAGCCCTTTTCCCTGAGGAGACGGATGATCTCGGGCAGCGCCTTGACCGTCTCCTCGTGTCCTTCGGAGGAATGCATGAGGATGATGGCCGTGTGCGCCGTCGCCTCGCCCTCCGTCTCGCCCGCGATGTTGTCGATGAAATCCTGCGCGACGGGATGGCCGGGCGCGGCGTCCGCCGAGCTCACGTTCCAGTCGTGCTCGACGTAGCCGTGCACCTTGAGCGCGGGCGCGTAGGCGGCTGTGAAATGGCCGATGCGCCCGCCCGGCGCACGCAGGATGAGCGGGCGCACGCCGAGGATCTCATAGATGATCTCATCCGTCTGCGCCATCTCGCGGAAAAACCCGTCCACCGACGGATAGAGTTTCTCATAGCGGTGGTCGTAGCTGTGGTTGCCGATCGCGTGGCCATCATCGTAGATGCGCCGCAGGACCTCGGGATGCGCCTTCGCCTGCGCGCCCGTGACGTAGAACGTCGCCTTGATGCCCGCCTCCTTGAGCACATCGAGCACCGCCGGCGTATTCTTGTCATCGGGGCCGTCGTCGAACGTCAGATACGCGACCTTGCCCTCGCGGTACGGCGCGAGCTCCGGCAGCGTCACCGCGAGGCCCTGCGCCTGCCGCTCTGCGAGCGTATGCGTGTCATAGACCGGCACGTCAGGCGCCGCAAGCTGCAGATTCGAGAGATCATCCGCCGCCAGCACGCGCGCGGGCTCCTCTGCCGCCGCGCGCTCTGCGTCCTCCTGCGCTGCGCCGTCTCCCGTGTCGTCTCCCGCGCCCGCAGGTGCTCCGCAGCCTGCCGCCGCTACGAGCAGCACGCCAAAGAGCAGCCCGGCCAACCATCGTTTCCCCATCATACTGCGCTCCCTTCCTTTCCTGCAACTTCTGCGGCGCATGCTGAGTGCGCCTCGCCTGATGTCTGCCGCGCCGCGCGCAGCAGCGCGATCTCTCGCGCGTAGCCCGCGTGGTCGTTCGGCGTCTCGAGGATGAACGGCAGGCCGCGCAGCCGCGGATGATTCACGACGCGCGTGAGCGCCGCGAGGCCGATGCAGCCCTCGCCGATACGCGCGTGGCGGTCCTTGCGCGCGCCGCGTTCGTTCAGGCTGTCGTTGAGATGAATGGCGCGCAGCCGCCCGAGCCCGATGACCGCGTCGAACTCGGCGAGCACGCCGTCGAGATCGCCCGCGATATCGTAGCCCGCGTCCCAGACATGGCAGGTATCGAGACAGACGCCCATCTTCTCCCTGCGCTCGACGCGCGCGAGGATGGCCGCGAGCTCCTCGAAGCTCCGTCCGACCTCCGTGCCCTTGCCCGCCATCGTCTCGAGCAGCACCGTCGTATGCTGTTCCGAGCGGAGCACCGCGTTGAGCGCCGCCGCGATGAGCTCGATGCCGCGCGCCGCGCCCTGCCCTACATGGCTGCCCGGATGGAAATTGTAGAGATTCCCCGGCGTCGCCTCGAGACGCGCGAGATCATCCGCGAGCGTCTCCCGCGCGAACGTCCGCAGCGACTCCTTCGCCGCGCAGGCGTTCAGCGTATACGGCGCGTGCGCGACGATTGGCCCGAAGCCCTGCGCGCGCGCAAGCGCGCGAAACGCCGCCACATCCTCCGCAGCGAGCGCCTTCGCGCGGCCGCCGCGCGGATTGCGCGTGAAAAACGCGAGCGTATTCGCGCCGAGCGCGACCGCCTCGCGCCCCATCGCCTCATAGCCCTTCGCGGACGACACATGCGCCCCGATGTAAAATGTCTCCATCCTGTCTCCTCCCCGCAAGCCTGCGCTCCGCCCACGGCAAAACAAGCGCCGCGGGCCATACCTCCCCTATCCTACCACCAACCGCACGCGGCAACAAGACGGCGGCGGGAAAATCCGCGCACCGCCGCTTGCATGCAGGCAATCCACAGGATTTGCCGTTTCTTGCAGGCGAGAATCTGCACCGCCTCGCACCGTCCGCTTGCCGCGCCGCCTGCGCCGTGCTAGGATGGAAACAACAGCCTGGAAGAACGCCCCCGCCAACAGGCATGCCTCTTTCCAGCCGCAGTTCCCGCACAAGATTCCCGAAAGGAACGTGACCGCCATGCTCGACTACCGCGTCAGGACCTTCCTGACCGTCTGCGAAACGATGAACTACACCCAGGCCGCGCATCGCCTCAACATCACCCAGCCCGCCGTCTCCCAGCACATCCGCTGCCTCGAGGCCGCCTACCGCGTCCGCCTCTTCCTCTATGAGGGCAAGCAGCTCACGCTCACGCGCGCCGGCGAGATCCTGCGCCGCCGCCTCACCGCGCTCGAAAACGACGAGCGCGCCCTCCGAGCCGAGCTCTCGAGCCTCCCCGCGGGCATCGAGGAGCTCTCGCTCGGCGTCACGATGACCATCGGCGAATACGCCATCGTCCAGCCGCTCGCCCGCCTCCTCGCCGCGCACCCGGAACTCAACATCCACCTGCGCTTCGCCAACACGCAGCAGCTCCTGCACCTGCTCGACGCCGGCCGCATCCAGCTCGCACTCGTCGAGGGCTACTACCCGAAGGAGCGCTACGCCCACCTGCGCTTCGGCCGCGAGGACTTCATCGGCGTCTGCGCCGCCGCGCACCAGTTCCCAGACGGCGCGCCGCGCGCCTTCTCCGACCTCCTCGCCGAGCGCCTGCTCGTGCGGGAACAGGGCTCCGGTACGCGCGAGATCCTCACGCGCAGCCTCGCGCTCGCGGGCCTGCGCGTGGAGGACTTCCGCCACTTCCTCGAGATCGGCAACATGCACTCCATCCTCTCCCTCCTCGAGGAGGACTGCGGCATCTCCTTCCTCTACCGCATCGCGGCGCAGGACGGCATCGCGCGCGGCGTCCTGCGGGATCTCCCGCTCCCGGGCTTCCCCATCCGGCATGACTTCGACTTCCTCTGGGCGAAAGAAAGCATCTACGGCGGGAAATACCGCCGCCTCTCCGAGGAACTCATCCGCTGCCGCGGCTGAACCAGAGCAGCGCGCCGACGCACGCTCCTCGCTTCACTTGATCGGACTCCTTGACTTTTAATTATTTTCTTATTAGAATCAGTATATGTATCCTCGTTTCCCCGCCTTGAAAACGCAACCTGCAAAGTTGCACGCTATCTCTCCGGGAGGTCCTCATGATCATTCGCAAAAAAACATTCCGCTGTCTAGAGCTCTGCCTGATCCTATGCTTTCTCAGCCTGTGGCTGCTCCCTTCCTTTTCGATTCCCTGCCTCACTCTTTGCATCGGAGGCATCGGAGGCATCGTAGGCTATATGCTCTTCCCCACACGCGCCTTCCTGCAGCGCTGGCTCGTCGGCACCGCGTTCTATGCCTCTGTGCTCCTGCTGCCCATGCTGACGGCACGCACGCAGGCATTCCCCATAGAGCTCTCCCTCATCACACTTGCCTTCAGCATGCTACTCTCCTCCCTCGTCCTTTGCCTTCTGCAACTTTTGGCCAGTTGCGGCCGGAACCTCCTGCTATGCCTCGTACGCTTCACGGCAGCAGTACTCTTCTTCTTCCCACCACTACTCTTCTGGGCATACGGACTGCACACCCACGCGCTCCTGAGTGCCGATACGGTATTGGTGATTCTCCAGACATATCCCGTAGAAGCCCTGCAATACCTCAAGGACACCCTGACGCCGCTGCATTCCGGTCTTCTCGTCGTCCTCCTCTGCCTCCTCTACGCCACAGCCTCCTGGTTTTCCCGCAACTGCGCTGACACATGTCCCCCCCCAAAGAGACGCTATACCGCATTATACTTACTGCTCGTCTGTGTCCTCCTGCCTCACACCTCGAACAACCTCTATGTAACTGTCGTAAACGACACCTCTGAAGCGCTCAAGACACAAGAAACTTTTCTGCAGGCAGCGCCGACGCGGCAGGCGCGCCTGAAAGAGCTCAGTCAGGAGACTCGTCCCGGCCTCTTCGTCCTCGTCATCGGCGAGTCAGAGAACCGGCTTCACATGTCTGCCTACGGCTACGAACGCGATACTACACCTTGGCTGCGCGCCAAGGCAGCGGACGACGATTGCCTTCTTTTCACCAACGCGTATGCTAATTATGTGAGCACAGTCCAAGCGCTCTCCTATGCCCTTACGGAAAAAAACCAGTACATGGACCTGTCCCTGCAGGATGCGGCTACCCTCCCAGAGACGGCGCGGGCCGCGGGAATCCGCACCATCATGCGTAGCAACCAAGGAAAATTTGGCCTGTACTCAACCGCAGTCACTGCAATCGAAGATGAATGCGATGATGCGCTCTGGCTTCATCCCCAGCAGTTTTCCAACCGGGGGCAGGAACGGTTAAATTTCCGTGTGGAAGACGGCGATATCGTAAAGGAACTAAAATCCATCCCTATCGCCTCGACAGACAGAACATTGCTGATCCTTCATCTGAACGGCTCTCATAATCCCTATCCTTGCAGATACCCCGAAGACTTTCACCCCTTCGGCACCGCAACTATCACAGACCAATATGACAATACTGTCGCCTACAATGACAAAATCATGAACCAGATTTACGAGAGCGTCCGCTGGTTTCCCAACTTCCAATGCCTGATTTATCTCTCTGACCACAGCGAGGGCATCGACCATGGGATAATGCACGACAGCAATAGCTATCTCCCGGAAATGACCTATATCCCTTTCTACATCCTCGCTTCGCCGGCCTTCCGCAGCGCTCACCAGGATCAATGGGCCACGCTCGCCTCGCACCGCAGCGCCTATTTCACGAACGATCTCCTCTATGACCTCATATGTTCACTCATGGGCATCCAGACAGGGCACATGCTGCCGGAGAACGACATCGCCAGACCGGAATATGACGCCCGACCGGAACGTTTCCGCACCGAGCACGGCAAGCTTGCCATCACGCCGCCCGCGGTTGCCGAGCCGCAGGGCGGGCAAGCATCGGTTGCATTGGCACCGTGAAAAAGAGCCTCCATTGATAAAGCCTATCAATGGAGGCTCTTCCTGCTATCGCCGAACGAGAACAGTTGTCAGCGCTGCCCCTCCTGCTCCGCCGTGAATTCCTCGATGCTGATGTTCCGGAGATACGAGCGGTGCTGCACGTCGTCCTGCCAGACGAAGCCGACGTGCTGGACGAAGGGGGCGATGGTCGGGATCTTGAGCAGCGGGGTGACGACGAGGAGCTGGAGGTCGAGCTGCTGGAAGAGCTTGAGGCCGAAGCGCGCGGAGGCGTCGGAGCTCTTGAGGAACGCCTCGTCGATGACGGCGAAGCGCAGTGACTGCTCGCCCGCGTGGCTGCCCTCGAGGCCGAAGTTATAGACGATGCTCGCCGCGAGGATGGTGTAGGCGAGCTTTTCCTTCTGCCCGCCGGACTTGCCGCCCGAGTCGGTGAAATGCTCGTACTCCTCACCCGTCTCGCGCCAGCACTCGGCCGCCGCGAAGTCGAACCAGTTGCGCACGTCGACGACCTCGCGCCGCCAGCGCTTGTCCTCCTCGGTGTCGGCGCGCAGGCGCGAGGCGAGCGCCGCGACCTGCGCGTACTGCTGCTCGCCGCAGCCGTCCGGCGCATCGGCGGCCGCCGCCATGCAGGCGTCGAGCGCGCGGCGGAATTCCTGCACCGCACGCACGTGCGTATGCACGCAGGAAATCTCGATGTAGCGGCCCGCGTCGTAGTCGATGCCCTTGAGCGAGGCGTTGATGCTCGCGATGCGTTCCTTGATTTCCTGCGCGCGCAGTTTGAGATTCGCGTAGAAGAGCGCCATCTGGTTGATGGTGTTCTCCTCGAGCAGCGCGCGGAACCGCCGCTCGTACTGAGGCAGGCCGTCGCGCTCGAGATCCTCGAGGAGCGCCTCGTACTCCGCCTGCGCCTCGGGGCGCGGCAGGAGATCGCGCGCCTGCGCGGGGAACGAGCGGTTAAACGCCTCCATCGCTGCCGCGAGGCGGCTCGTCTCCGTCTCGAGCTCCCGCGCCGTCTCGCGTTGCCGCGCCCCGAGCCAGTTCTGGTAACTATTCTGCAGGGACTGCCGCTCCTCGTGTGCGAACGTGCGCCCGCCCCAGGCGTCTGCTGCGTGTGCCGTGAGCAACGGCTCCGCCTTCGCGAGGGCCAGCGCGTCCGTGCGCGCGAGCTCCGCCTGGTCGGCCGCGCGGTCGGCCTGCAGCTGCTCGAGCACGAGCTCGCAGCGACTCAGCGTGCGCTGCCTGCTCTCGATGGCGCGGCGCAGGCCGCTGAGTCGCGTGAGCAGTTCCTGCTCCTCGCCGCGCAGCTTCTGACCCGCGTCATCCTCCGCCCGAAGCGCGGCGATCTCCGCGCGCGCCGTCTGAATATCCCGCGCCACATCGGCCGTATCGATGGCCGTGAACGCAGCGGCTGCAGAGAGGCGCATGCCCGCCTCGCCGCACTGGCGTGCCTTTTTCCGCTGCGCCTTGCAGCGCCGCAGGAGCGCCTTTAAATCCTCGCGCTCCTGCGCCTGATCGGCGGCCTCCTGGCGAAGCGCCTCAACCTTGCGCAGGTTGGAGAAGCCCATGACGTACTGGCGGCGGTCGTCGATGGCGCGGCGGTCGTCCTTCTCATGGCGGCGGCCGCCGGTCTTCACCTGTCCCGCACGCGTGAGCGCATAGTCCTCGGCGCGGAACGCACGCAGCGACTCGCAGCAGGTATGGCGGAACCGCCGCGCGAGCTCCTGCGTGAGCCAGCCCGCGAGCGGGCTCTCCTGCCGCACGGCGAGCTTGCAGCAGGCAGCATCCTCCGAAAGCGCGGAGAAATCCGCGAGCGGCAGCGCGTCCTCCGCGCGGTAATAGACGAGGCGCACGGCGAGGCGATGCTGTTCCATCCAGCCGACGACCTCGCCGTAGTGTGCCTCCGGCACGAGCAACGAGAGCGCGAAGCCGTGCAGCAGACGCTCGAGCGCCCCTTCCCAGGCGCACTCCTCCGCGCGGACCTCCATGAGCTCGCCCGCGAACGGCAGCTCCGCCGCCGCGAGGCCGAGATCCTCCGCGAGCGCGTCGCGCAGGCGCACGAAAGCCGAGGGGATGCTCGACTTGCGCGCGGCCAGCGAGGCAATCTCCTCATCGAGCCGCGCGAGACGCGCCTCGACCTCCTTGAGATTCCCCTGCTGGTCCGCGAGCTCCTCCTCCGCCTGCTCGAGTTCTTCCTCCGCAGCAGCCGCAGCCGCCTGCGCCTGCGCGCGGTTCGCCGCGAACGCCGCCGCCGTCTCCGGCACGGCAAGCCCCAGCACCGCCGCGCTTTCCTCATAGCGCGCGGCGGCCGCGCGCCGGGCTTCCTGCTTTTCCTCGAGCGCTGCGAGCTGCCCCTCGAGTGCCGCGAGACGCGCGCCGCCCTGCTGCGCAAGGCCTGCGCGCACGGCGGCTAGCCTGCGCTCCGCCGCCCGCCGCTCATCCGCGAGCGCGGCAATCTCACCCGAGAGCGTCTGCCGCTGCTGCTCCGCCGCCTCCGCTTGCGCCGCGAGCGCGGCGATATCGCGCCGTGCGAGCCAGGCGGGCAGCACCTCACCCATGCGCTCGTACGTCTCTCGCTCACTGCGCAGCCTGCGGTAGCGCGCACCCGTCTCGCGCACCGGCACGAGGAGCTGCTGCTGCTCCCTGGCCCGCACGACCGAGGCATGCGCCGCCTCGAGATCGCGGAACTGGTGCAGGAGCCCCGCGAGCAGGCCCTCGGCGTCCGGCGTCTCGAGCATGTTCGCGCGCACGAACTCCGTGAGCGAGTCCACCTTCTTCAGAGAGATCGTCTGCTGGAAGAGGTCGAGCGCCTGCTCCTGCCGGATGCCGAAGAGCTTGCGGAAGTCGCGACCGTAGAGCGGATAGTCGTCGTAGGTATGGATGAAATCGTCCGCCTCGAGCCGCTTGCGGAACGCGCGCATATCGCCGCCGAGGCGCGAGAAACGCTCCGCGATGGAGAGCGGCTTTTCCGCGAGCACATAGAGGCGCGACGGCGTCGCCGCACTCTCCGACTTGTACCAGAAAACCTGTGCGAGCGTGACCGAGCGGCCGAAATTCTCGTCGGTGAACACGCCGAGGATCACGCTGTATTCCCGCTTGTCGCGCAGCGCCTCGGGGCGGCTCGTCCCCTCCGCCGTCGAATGGTGCGCGTAGTAGCCGCGCACGTAGGAGCTCAGACTGCGCTCCTTTGCACTCGCGTCCGCCGCCTTGTTGTAGGTGATGCGGCGCGGCGGCACGAGCAGCGTGATGATGGCGTCGACGAGCGTCGATTTGCCCGAGCCGACATCGCCCGTGAGCAGCGACGTCGCGCCCTCGGGCGCGAGCGACCAGACCTCGCCGTCAAACGTGCCCCAGTTGTAGACCTCGAGCCGCGCGAGGCGGAACCCGAGCTGCGGCGGGCGCGCCGCCTCCTCAAACAAGTCCATCGTCATCCTCCTCTTTCTCCGCGATTCTCAGCCCCCGCGGCCGCGTCTTCCCTGCCGTCATGAGCGGCAGCGTCGTTTCCTCCGGCGTATGCTCCGGCGCATGCGGCTGCGCCGTTTCCTCCGGCCTCTCTTCTGCCGACGTGCGCGGCAGCGCTGTCTCTTCCGGTGCCTCCTCTGCCGGCGCGAGCGACAGAGCCGCCTCCTCTGACGGCTCCGCCGCGATCTCTTGCTGCGCGGCGCCGTAGGCGCGGTACTGCGCGAGCCGCTCGGAGAACTCCTCGAGCCACGCGCCCGTAACGAAGCTGCGCAGGAGCGGCAGCACCTCATAGGCATCCTCGCCCGCGAGGCGGTGCAAAAAGCCCAGCGACGCCGCGCGCTCCGCCTGCTGGCGCACGCGCGCGAGGAACCGCACCCGATCCGTCACCTGCGGGAAGAACGGCGCGAGGATCTCCGCCATCTGCGCGCTCGAGAGGATGAGGCGGCTGTCTCCCTCGAGCGCGTCGTACTCGCCGAGCCGCTTCCGCAGGAGCAGCAGGAGTAGGCTCAATGGATAGCTGAGCTGCGTGCGCGCCATGAGCCGCGGCACGCCGGACGCCTCATCCTGGCGCAAGTACGCGTACTCATCCGCTGCGTCCACCGTGAGCAGGAGCCCGAGCCGATGGAAATACTCCTTGAGCGCCTGCTCCTGTGCGCATATCGTCTGATAGAGCGCCTCATCCGCGCGCCGCTCGACGACGCCGCGCAGGAGCGCTACCGCCGCGCGCGAAAACTCCAGATCTTCCTCGTTCACTGCTTACCGCCTTTCTCCTCTGCCGGATAAAACACGACCTCTTCGCACCGCGCGCGCAGGCGATGCCCCGCCTGCTCATACGCGACAGACGCGAGCGGCACCGCCGTCCGCTGCACCGCCCCTGCCTGATGCCCCGCGAGCACGAAATACGCGAGCAGCTCGGAAAGGCCCTGCGTGAGCGGATGGCGCGCGAGCACCTCCGTGAGCGTCACGGCGCGCCCGCCCGCGGCCACCCGCGCCTCCTCGATATAGCCGCGCAGCGCCCTGCGGTCGACATGCGGCTGCGAGAGCGCGCGACCAAGCGCCTCCCTGCCGCGCGCCGCCCCCGCCGCCTGCTCGCCGCCCGCAAGCGCATGGTCGCGCAGGCGCAGGCGGAACGGCGGCTGGAAGAGCCGGCGGTCGAGCGGCAGATTGACCGCCGCGCGCGGCAGATCGATGGCGAGGAACTCTCCCTGCGGCGGCGCCTCGCGCACCGCCATCGCCGCGCCCTCGAGGGACTGGATGCGGCGGAAGATCGCGCGCTCCTGCGTGAGGAACCGCTCGTCCACATAGCGGCGCAGCTGACGCGAGAGCTGCGCGATCGTCTGCTGCACCGCCGCCGCGCCGCGGATCCACGTGCGCGGCAGATCCTCGAGCCTCGCGCCGTCCACCGCCGCGAGGTCTTTTAGCTCCGGCACGCGCGCGACCTCCTCGAGCAGACGCGCGAGCGACGCCTGCTCCTCCGGCTGCATGAGGAACTGCCAGAAGAGCGCGAAGCTCCGCCCCTGCGGCGACTCGCGGATGACATCCCCCTGCGCGAACACACGCCGCAAAAGCTCGCCCTTGCCCTCCTGCCACGTCACGACTTCCTGCATGAGCCCGCGCTCGAGCGCGGAGAACTCCTCCTCGAGCGCGCGGAAATCGCGCACGATGCCCGCTGCCGTCTCGCGCGCCTGCTGGTAGCGCTCGCGCACCTGCCCCGCCGTGAGCCGCGGCCGTACCTTTCCCGTGCGCCGCAGCTCCGAGAGCTCCGCGTCGATCTCCGCGCGCCGCGCGAGGAGCCGCTGCTCCCGCCGTCCGGCATCCTCGTCGCGGTCCTCCGCGATCTCATCGAGCAGCGAGACCACCGTGCGCAGGCGTGACTCCGTGCCGAGCACCTCCTCGCGCGTCAGCGAGCGCACGAACCCCACCGCCTGCTCCGCAGCCGCCGTGAGATCGTAGCAGGGCACATCGTCCGCCCCGTGGAACCGCGTGAGCCAGCCGTGCTCCGCGTCCGCCCACGCGAGCAGATACGCGCGCGCCGGGCGCAGCAGGCCCTCGCCCGCCGCCTGCTGCACCTCGCCGAGATACGCCTCGAGATCGCGCAGGAGCTCCGCCTCCGGGATGGCGCGGCGCCCCGGCCGCAGGAACTCCCGCTCGAAAAACGACACGATAAAAGCAGCCTGATCCGCTGCGAGGAGCCGCCAGGCGGCATGCCCCTGACGCAGGGCGCGCAGGCTGCTGTAGAGACTGACATCCGTTTCGTTCAATGTTTCCTCCTGAAAATTCCGGAACACGCAAGACCGCCGCTCAAGGCAGCGGCCTACCGTCAAGCGCCTTTTCGACGAGCGCGTCGCCCTCATACCGCAGCTTCAACGAGAAGAACGGCCGCTCCGCCGCGAGCAGGCGGAAGAAGATCTTGTCCCCCTCCCAGAGGGGCAGGCGGCAGACCGCCTCCTTCTTCACCCAGGCGAGCCGCCCCTCATCGCAGTCCTCCGGCCCGGCGAGCTCGCCATGCCAGGCGTCCGCCGTGTAGAGGAACATGTACTCCGTCTGCCACGCATCCGACGAGAACGTGATGACGCCGCGCAGCCGGTAGCAATCGAGCACGACGCCCGCCTCCTCGCGCACCTCGCGCAGCAGACATTCCTCCGGACTCTCGTCCGGCTCGAAATGGCCGCCGACGCCCACCCACTTGTCATGGTTGATATCGTGCGCCTTCTTCACGCGGTGCATCATGAGATACGCACCGTCGCGCTCGAGATAGCAGAGCGTCGTGAGATTCGTCTTCTTCCTGCCTTTCACCTGCCCACCTCCTATTTCAGCAAGTCAATGATCTGCTTGCCGATGAGCACCGTCGTCATCACGATGAAGAGCGGACGCACATAGCCCGTGCCCTTTTTGAGCGCCATGTGCGCGCCGCACCAGGCGCCCACGATCATCGAGAGCCCCATCGGCAGCGCATACGAGAAATCAATGAGTCCCAGAATGCCGAACATCACGACGCCCGCGATATTGCTCGCGAAATTGAGCGCGCGCGCGTTCGCCGCCGCCCCGAGGAAATCAAATCCCACGAGCAGGAACGAAAAGAGCAGGAAAGAGCCCGTACCGGGGCCGAAAAAGCCATCGTAGAAACCGAACGAGAACGCCACGCACCCAGAGAGCAGGAGCATCCGGCGCGTCATGCCGTGGTAGCGGTTCTCCCGCCCCCAGTCCTTCTTGAGCACGCTGTAGACGAGCACGACCGCGAGCATGACGACGACGAGCGGCCGCAGCACGTCCGGCGAGATCTGCCGCACGACGAGCACGCCGGCCGCCGAACCGATGAGCGAGAGCGGGAACAGCCGGCGGATGAGCCAGCCGTTCACGCGCCCCGAGCGCACGAACGTCGCGAAACTCGCGAGCGCGCCCATCACGGCTGCCGCCTTGTTCGTGCCGAGCGCGAGATGCGGCGGCAGACCGATCCAGAGCAGCGCGGGCAGCGAGATCAGACCGCCGCCGCCGACCACCGAGTCGATGAACGCCGCGCCGAATCCGAACACGACGAGGAATGCCAATAGTTCCGGTGAAAGCGTCTCCATGAAATCCTCCTTTTCGCGCGTCCCGCAGGACGCGACGCAAAATCTACCTGCAAGCTGCCTGCCGCGCAGCGCACACGCATGCGGCAATGTCAGCGCGGGAACCGCCGCGCCTCACGCCGCAGACACGCGCGGCGTCTTCCTGCGCGGTTCATCCCCCTACATACACGCGCGGCACGCGCGGCGCGACGAGGCAGGTCACCTCGTAGTTGATGGTATCGAGCCAGCGCGCGGCCGTATCCGTCGGCAGCGCTTCACCGCCGAAGAGCAGCGCCGTATCGCCGACGGCGACGCCAGGGATATCCGTCACATCGACCATGACCTGGTCCATGCAGACGCGGCCGCAGATGGGCGCGCGCTGCCCGCGGATCACGGCATAGCCCTCCGCCCCGTAGGCGCGGATATAGCCGTCCGCGTAGCCGATGGGCAGCGTCGCGACGACGCTCTCGCGCCGCGCCACGAACGCGCGACCGTAGCCGATGCTCTCGCCCGCGTGCACGCGCTTCAGGAACACGACGCGCGCGAGGAGCCGCATCGTCTCGCGCAGCGCGATGGGATGCGCGACCTCGGCCGACGGCCAGAGGCCGTGCTGGATGATGCCCACGCGCACCATATCGAGATGCGCCTCCGGCAGCTCGAGGATCGCGGCGCTCTCCGCGATATGGCGGAGCTGCACATGGATGCCGCGCGCCTCGATGGCCGCGAGCGCCCGCTGGAACGCCGCGAGCTGCGCCCGCGCGTACGTCTTGTCCCGGTCGTCCGCCGTCGCGAAATGGGAGAAGGCCCCCTCGAGCACGAGCCCCGGCAGCCCCGCGACGTACGCGGCGAGCTCCGCCGCCTCCTCCGGGCGGACGCCGATGCGCCCCATGCCCGTCTCGACCTTGAGATGCACCTTGGCCGTCTTCCCCTGCGCCACAGCCGCCGCCGAGAGCGCCGCCGCGAGCTCCCGCGTGCAGACCGTCTGCGTGATGTCATAGGCGACGACGTCCGCCGCCTCCTCCGGCAGGATCAGTCCGAGCAGCAGGATCGGCTGCGTGAAGCCCGCTTCGCGCAGCTCGACGCCCTCGGAGATCGTCGCAACCGCCAGATACGACGCGCCGTGCGCGACGGCGACGCGCGCGCACGGGATGGCGCCGTGTCCGTAGGCGTCCGCCTTCACCACCATGCAGAGCCGCGCCCCCGGCCTCACACACTTCTTGATCTCCTCGATATTCTGCGCGTACGCGGCGAGATTGACCTCCGCCCAAGCGGCACGATTCGGCATCGAAACCTTCCCCTTTCTATCTCAGGACGCGCGCGAAACCTGCGCGGCACCGTCATGCCAGCAGCCGCGCGCCCCCGCAACTCAGCTTGCCGAGATACTATTATATCAGGAAACATTTGACAGGAAAAGCCGCATCCTGCCAAGACCATTGCAAAATATGCCCGCCGCGCGGCCGCAGGGAAACGCCGAGGAAAGATGCTTTCAGGACATTCCATTTCATCAGCGTTTCCCTAGAACACCGCCAGCATGAGGCCGCCCGCGGCGATGAGCCCGATTGCGACGGCGTGCAGGGCGCTCACGCGCTCGCCGAAGAGCACCACGGCGAGCAGGACGGCGAAGACGACGCTGAGCTTGTCGATGGGCGCGACCTCGGAGACCTTGCCGTACTTGAGCGCCAGGAAATAGAACAGCCACGACAGCGCGCCCGCGATACCGCTGAGCGCGATCCAGAGCAGCGCCCTGCGGTCGGCGAATACCGCCGCCATGCTCGCGCCGTGCCCCTCGACGGCGACGACGCCGACGAGGAACGCCGCCATGATAACAGCGCGCACCGCCGTCGCCGCGTTGCTATCGAGTCCCGCCAGCCCCATCTTTCCGAAAATCGATACGAACGCCGCGCTGACCGCCGACAGCAGCGCGTAAAAAAGCCAAGGCTTCATAAAAAAATGCATCTCCCTTCGCTATCTCTCATTCGACGCCGCGCCGCCGATTCCTCTCTATCGCTGCGGGCAACCTCCTTTCAGCCCCCTCTCCTCCGCGCGGAGCGTTGCCGCCGCACCCCTCTTTTCCAGCGGACGCACCACGCCTCAGAAATTTCTTCACCACCGCGCAGGTTACACATTGACACACGCCGCAAAATGCTGTATAGTGAAAAGCAATTCATAGTAAATATATATGCTTACAAATAAAAAGGAGAGTCACCATGAGCACGAACGATCGCCACGAGCACACGCACGAGCAGGAACACCTCCACGCACACGACCATGCGCATCCGCATGACCACGCACACGACCACGCGCACAGGCATGACCACAGCCATCCGCATGTCCACGGCGGCGTGGCCGACTACATGAAGGCGGTCGCCGAGTACCGCAAGACGTTCGCCTCGAAGCAGGACGTCCTCGACCACACGCCGGACCCGGCCGTGCGCGAGATGATGCTGCGCATGGAGCAGATCGGCATCTCGACGGTCTTCGACCGCTTCGACGCGCAGAAGCCGCAGTGCTCGTTCGGTCTCGCGGGCGTCTGCTGCAAGATCTGCAATATGGGGCCGTGCAAGATCACGCCGAAGAGCCCGCGCGGCGTCTGCGGCGCCGACGCCGACCTCATCGTCAGCCGCAATCTGCTGCGCAGCGCGGCGGCGGGCGTGGCGCAGCACGGCGCGCACGCACGGGAGATCCTGCTCTCGCTGAAATTCATCGCCGAAGGGCGGCTCGCGCTGCCGCTGCTCGGCGAGAAGCGCATCCGCGAGGTCTGCCGCGCGTTCGGCATCGAGACGCGCGGCCAGAGCGCGAAGCGCCTCGCGGGCAAGCTCGCGGACGTCCTGCTCGCCGACCTCTCGCGCCCGACGCCCGACGACTACGAGACGATCAAGGCGCTCGCGCCGAAGGAGCGGCAGGAGGTCTGGCAGAAGCTCGACATCCTGCCCATCAGCGCCTACAACGAGGTCTTCGACGCCTACCACCGCACGGGCGTCGGCACGGACGGCGACTGGCGGAGCATCATGCAGCAGTTCCTGCGCTGCGGCCTCGCGTTCTGCTTCACGGGCGTCGTCGCCTCGAACATCGGCACCGACGCGATGTTCGGCATCGGCCACCGCGCGACGTCGAAAGTCAACATCGGCGCGCTCAAGAAGGGCTACGTCAACATCGCCGTGCACGGCCACCTGCCGACGCTCGTCTCCGAGATCGTGCGCATCGGCCGCTCGGAGGAATTCCAGGAAAAGGCGAAAAAGGCCGGCGCGAAGGGCATCCAGTTCTACGGCATCTGCTGCTCGTGTCTCGCCGCCATGTACCGCTACGAGGGCGTCATCCCGCTCTCGAACGCCGTCGGCGCGGAGCTCGTGCTCGGCACGGGCGCGCTCGACCTCTGGGTCGCGGACGTGCAAGACGTCTATCCGGCCATCATGGACGTCGCGCGCTGCTTCAAGACGACCGTCGTCACGACGAGCGACAGCGCCCGCCTGCCCGGGGCCGAGCACTACGCCTACGACCACCATCACTCGAACATCGAGGACACGGAAAAGCTCGCGCGCAAGATCGTCACGCGCGGCATCGAGAGCTTCGCGGCCCGCCGCGACGTCCCCGTCTTCATCCCGGCCTATGAGGTCACCGCAGATGTCGGCTTCAACGCGGAGAACATCGCCGAGGAGTTCGGCGGCTTCGGCACGCTCGCAGCGGCGCTCAAGAGCGGCGAGATCCGCGGCATCGTCAACATGGTCGGCTGCAGCAACCCGCGCGTCGTCTACGAGCGCGCCGTCGTCGACGTCGCCGACGAACTGCTCAAAAACGACATCCTCATTTTCACGAACGGCTGCGCCTCGTTCCCGCTGCTCAAGCTCGGCTACTGCAGCAAGGCGGGGGCGGCGAAGGCCGGCGCGCACCTGCAGCAATTCCTCGCGGGCAAGCTGCCGCCCGTCTGGCACATGGGCGAGTGCATCGACAACACGCGCGCCTCGACCGTCTTCGGCGGCATCGCGCAGGCCGCGGGCCACGCCATCAAGGACATGCCCTACGCGTTCGCGAGCCCCGAATGGTCGAACGAGAAAGGCCTCGACGCCTCCCTCGCGTTCCGCCTCTTCGGCATCGACTCCTACCACTGCGTCGAGCCGCCCGTGCAGGGCGCGCCGAACGTCGAGCGGTTCCTCAAGCACGACACGAAGGAAACCCTCGGCGCCGTCATGGTCGTCAACACCGATCCGAAAGCCCTCGCGAAGCAGATTATCGCCGACATCGAGAAGGCGCGCCAGGCACTCGGCTGGAAGTAAGCAAAGCTTCTGGGCGCAGCCACCCGACAGCAAGAGGCTAAGCCCTCGCATAAACAGTGATTCCCTAACTCCACGCGGCCTGCCGTATGCGCCGCCATCTGCTCCACCGAAAGGAGGCCGCTCTATGAAGCGTCTGCCCATTCTCATCCTCACACTCCTGCTCGCGCTCCTTATCGCGGGCTGCGGCGAGCAGCCCGGCGCGCCGCGCGCGGCAAAAGACGGCGTCAGGACCGTCCGCATCGCCTACCTGCCCATCACGCACGCGCTGCCTCTTTTCGAGGCGTCGCAGACGCTCGCGGCAGCGGGCGGCCCCGTCAGGATCGAGCTCATCCGCTACGGCTCCTGGCCCGAGCTCATGGACGCGCTCAACACCGGCAAGGTCGACGGCGCCTCCGTGCTCATCGAGCTCGCGGTCAAGGCGCGCGAGCAGGGCATCGACCTCACAGCCGCCGCGCTCGGCCACCGCGACGGCAACGTCATCATCGCGGGAAACGGCATCGAGCGCGTCGAGGACCTCCGGGGGAAGATCTTCGCCATCCCGCACAAGCAATCCTCCCACAAGCTCCTGCTCGACCAGCTCCTCGCGGAGCACGGCATGACGGAGCGCGACCTCACCGTCGTCGAGATGTCGCCGCCTGAGATGCCCGCGGGCCTCGCGCAGGGACAGATCGCGGGCTACTGCGTCGCCGAGCCCTTCGGCGCGAAGGCGGTCACACTCGGCACCGGCCACATCCTCGCGCGCTCCGAGGACCTCTGGCCCGGCAGCCTCTGCTGCGCCCTCGTCTTCAACGGCGCCTTCGCGCGCGCGAACCACGACCTCGCACGGAGCGTGACGCAGGGCTACCTCGCGGCAGGCGAAGAGCTTGCCGCGCACCCAGACGAGGCCGCCGACCTCGCGCAGAGCGTCTTCAAGGCCAAGCCCGCCGTGCTCGACCTCTCTCTCCGGTGGATCTCCTACGACGACCTCGCCATCCGCCCGGACGCCTACGACGAGCTCATCCGCCGCATGACGGACACGGGCCTCATCCAGAACGCCCCCGCCTACGAGGACTTCGTCGACCCCACGCTGCTCCCCGCCTCCTCCGAAAGGACGTGATCCCATGAACCTTCAGAAAACCGCGCGCCATCTGCTCGGCGCGCTCCTCCTCGTACTCCTCGCCTGGCAGGCGCTGCTCTCCCTCGGCGGCTACAACGAGGCGCTCTTCCCCTCGCCGCTCGCGACGCTCCAGGGGCTCCATGAGCTCATCGCGGACGGTGTGCTGCTCAAGGACATCGGCGCGAGCCTCTACCGCTTCGCCGTCGGCTACTTCTCCTCCGTCCTGCTCGCGATGCTGCTCGGCCTCGTGCTCGGCTGGTACCGCGGCGTCTGGGCCTATCTCAATCCCATCGCGCAGGTGCTCCGGCCCATCTCGCCGATGGCCTGGCTGCCCTTCATCGTCCTCATCTTCGGCATCGGCGAGATGCCCGCGCTCGTCATCATCTTCATCGCGGCCTTCTTCCCCGTGCTGCTCGCGACCGTCGCCGCCGTGCATGACATCGCGCCCGTCTACCTCAAGGTCGCGCAGAACTTCGGCATCCGCCAGCCCGCGCTCCTCGCGAAGATCGTCTTCCCCGCCGTCTTCCCGCGCATCGCGACCGGTCTCCACCTCGCGCTCGGCACCGCCTGGGTCTTCCTCGTCGCGGGCGAGATGGTCGGTGCGCAGTCGGGCCTCGGCTTCCTCATCATCGACGCACGCAACAACCTGCGCGCCGACCTCCTCATGGCCGCCATCATCACCATCGGCGTGCTCGGCCTGCTTCTAGACGGCGGCGTCACGCTCGTCGAGCGCGCCGTGAGTCGCCGCTTCGGCAGCCGCGTCGCCTGACAGGAAGAAGCACAGCGTCCGCTTCGCAGCCATCGCACAGCGCCCTGGCGGCAAATCCGACCCGCCTGCGTCAGATAAGAAGAGAAAGGAGCACCCCATGAGCTACATCACCATCGAGGACGTCTCGCGCGTCTACCCGAAAAAGGGCGGTGACTTCACCGCCCTCGACCACGTCAGCCTCACCATCGAGCGCGGCGAATTCATCTGCCTGCTCGGCCCCTCCGGCTGCGGCAAGAGCACGCTGCTCTCCATCCTCGCGGGCTTCGACCGGCCGACGAGCGGCAGCGCGAAGATCGACGGAGAGACCATCGAGGCCCCTTCCATCCGCCGCGTCACCATCTTCCAGAACTACGGCCTGCTCCCCTGGCGCACCGTCGGCAAGAACGTCGAGCTCGGCCTCGAGAGCCTACAGTTCCCCAGGGAAGAGCGCGAGGAGAAAGCCCGCCGCTACCTGAAGCTCGTCGGCCTCGAGAGCTTCTTCGATCACTATCCCGCTGAGCTATCAGGCGGCATGCAGCAGCGCGTCGCCATCGCGCGCGCCCTCGCCGTCGACCCCGACATCCTTTTCATGGACGAGCCGTTCGCCGCGCTCGACGCCATCACGCGCATGAAGCTCCAGGACGAGATCTCCGCCATCTGCCGCGAGCAGAAGAAAACCATCATCTTCGTCACGCACGACATCGACGAAGCCGTCGTCCTCGCCGACCGCATCGCCATCATGACGCCGAACCCCGGCAAGATCAAGACCGTCCTCCCCGTCGACCTCCACGGCCGCCGCGACCGCACGAGCCCCGACTTCCTCCACATCCGCGACCGGGTCTTCACCGCCTTCTCGCTAAAACCCGAGGACAAGACGGAATACTACATCTGACCTCCCGCGAGACACAAAGCTACATGCACAAACGTCCACTGCGTGGACATTGTGTCTCGCCCTTGCAGTAAATCCAGCCAATCGCGCTGCGCCTACGGCTTGCGCACTTGGGGATTTACTAGCAAAGAGCCGCCCTGACCACGGAGAAAACACCTTGCAAAAAGGTTTCTCCGCGTCAGAGCGGCTTTTTTCAAACGGCAAGCGCCAAATAACGCCCCCCCCAAAAAACGGCAGGCGTCAGACGCGACGACTCGACGAGTGCCTCAGACGACGCCCTGTTTCAAGAGATCCGTGAGATGCACCATGCCGATGGGCTTCCCGTCCTCGAGCACCGGCAGCACCGTGACCGGCCGCGGCTTATGCTTCTCCATGACCGAGAGCGCCTCCGTTGCCATCTTGTTTTTGGCAATCGTCAGCGGCTCCGCGAACATGATCGACCCGACCGTCTTATCGAGGAAATTGTAGTCCTTCGCCAGCGCCCTGCGCACGATGCCATCGGTCAGCAGACCGACGAACTTCCCGTCCGCGTCCACGACAGAGACGGCGCCGAGACCTTTCTCCGTCATGACGAAGAGTGCATCTTTGACCGTCTGCTCGGCGGCGATGACCGGGTTCTCCTCGTCCGTATGCATCACGTTCTCCACCTTCAGCAGCAGCCTGCGCCCCAGCGCTCCGCCCGGATGGAAGACCGCGAAATCCTGCTTCGTGAAGTTGCGCGCGGACATGACCGCCACGGCCAGCGCATCGCCCATCGCCAGCGTGCAGGTCGTGCTCGTCGTCGGCGCCAGGTTCAGCGGGCAGGCCTCCTTCTCATGTCCGATGTCGATGACGTAGTCAGCCGCCTGCGCGAGCTGCGACTGCATGCCGCCCGTCATCGCCACGATGGTCGCGCCGATGCGGCGGATGATCGGCAGGATCTTGATCGTCTCTGCGGACTCGCCGCTGTTGGAGATCGCGATCACGATATCCTTCTCCGTCACCATGCCCAGATCGCCGTGGAACGCCTCGGCCGGATGCAGGAAGAACGACGGCGTCCCCGTGCTGGCGAACGTCGCCGCCATCTTGCGCGCGATATGCCCTGACTTGCCCATGCCGGTCACGATGACGCGCGCCGGGCAGTCCAGGATGCACCGAACCACCTTCACGAACTCATCATTCACATTGCTCACGAGTTTTGCAACTGCTTCCGATTCCAGTTTCAGCGTATCAACCGCCTTTTGCCGGATCATATCATTATCCATGGATGCTGTTCCTCCCTATGCCATTTTGCATTTTCCAATAAATATTATACACCATCTCGCCGAATTGTATAGAAGCCCCGGCGCATCTCTCGCAAGGCAGCGCCGACTGAGGCAGCCCCTGCAAAAGAAAGGCTCCTGATGCCTGGCGGGATGGCACCCCCGCAGGCATCAGGAGCCCTTTCGTCTCCCCACGATCCCTCAGCCGAACAGCGCGTTCAGAATCAGCAGGACGACGATGCCGATGGCCCAGGCGATCGTGCTGGCCACCGAGTAGAGCCGCAACTGCTCCCGGCCCTCCGTGATGCCGATCGAGCGATTGACCACCCAGAAGAAGCTATCGTTGAAGTACGAGTAGAACAGGGATCCGACGCAGGCTGCCAGAGCCGCGAAGACCGGATTCACCGACATATTCGCGATGATGGGCGCCGTGATCGAGGCCGCCGTGATCATCGCCACCGTGCCGGAGCCCTGGATGAAGCGGATGATCGTCGCGATCAGGAACGGCAGGAGGATTGCCGGCAGACTCGTCTCTACCATGGCCTCCGCGATGACCGTGCCGACGCCGCTGTCGCGGATCAGCATGCCGAACGCGCCGCCGCCGCCAGTGATGAGGATGATGATGCCCGCGGAACGGATACCTTTCTCCATCTCGTCGAGGACGCGTTTGCGCGGCAGGCTGCTCGTCAGCCCGTAGATCGTGATGAGCAGGCCGATGCCGACCGCGATGACCGGCGTGCCCAGGAACTGGATCAGGTTCGGGATCGGGCCGCCCTTGTAGCCGAGCGCGGTCGAGACCGTCCCGAGCAAGATCAGGAGGATCGGCGTGAAAATCGGTGCGAAGGAAAGGAACGCAGACGGCAGATGCGCCTCATCATAGATGCTCTGATCGGAAACCGGCCGGTAGTTCTTGTCACGCGTCCAGCCGCCCTCCTCCGTAGGAATCTGCCAGATCTTCTTGCCCGCCCAGCGCGCGAAGAGAATCGGGCCGATGAGCATGGGAACCGCGAGCACGAGCCCCCAGAGGATCAGAGAGCCGACATTGACCTCGAAGATACCGGCGACGCCGACAGGGCCCGGCGTCGGCGGCACCATCGTATGCGTGATGACGAGGCCGCATGCCAGAGCGATGCCGATCGACACGATGGATTTCCGCGTCTCAGAGGAGATTGCCTTGGCCAGCGGCGTCAGGATGATGAAGCCGGAGTCGCAAAAAATCGGAATCGAGACGAGGAAGCCCGTGATGGCCATGGCGATCTCCTCGCGTCCCTTGCCGAAAAGCTTCAGGAAGGAGAGCGCCATGCGCTTCGCGGCGCCGGAGACCTCGAACAGCTGCCCCATCATGACGCCGAAGCCGATGATGATGCCGATGCTGCCGAGCGTGCCGCCGAACCCCTTGGTGATGCTCGCGACGATCTGCTGATAGCCGATGCCGCCGATGATGCCGACGATGACTGTCGCGATGATGAGAGCGAGGAACGTATGGATTTTCGTCTTCATGATCATGTAAATCAGGCAGACAATACCAATTCCAAGCCCCACAAGGATTTGCGTATCCGCATTCATGAAAACCATCTCCCATTCAAATACCCAGAAATTCCTCCTGCGCCCTGCCAAGACGCGAAGTCACGCGCTCCCTGTCCCCTCAGGTACCCATGGCGCCACCGCGCACGCTTGGCAGGGCTCCCTTGCTCATGCCTGCTTTTGCACGAAATTCGGTGCGTATTTCGCCGCGAGCCGGATGGCTTCGATCATGCTGATGTCGCTGACGATGCCCTTGCCAGCGATATCGAAGGCCGTGCCATGATCCACCGACGTGCGCAGGAACGGCATGTCGAGCGTAACGGCGATCGTCCGCTCGAAATCATACGTCTTGGTCGCGATATGGCCCTGATCGTGATAGAGGGAGAGCACCGCCTGATAGCGCCCCTGGAGCGCCTGATGGAAGACGGAGTCCGGGCCGATCGGGCCGACGACGTCGTAGCCCTCCTGCTGTGCCTGCGCGACGGCGGGCGCGATCTCCTTCACTTCTTCCCAGCCGAAGAGCCCGTGCTCACCGGAATGCGGGTTCAATCCGGCCACCGCCATCTTGCCCTTGACGCCGAGCTGCTGCAGCGCCTTCGTGCAGCGGCGGATGTATTCCAGCACGCGATCCTTCTTGACCGCATCGCAGGCCTCGCGCAGGGACATGTGGCGCGTGAGGAAGAAGACACGCAGGCCATCCACCTCGAACATCGTCAGCGGATCGCGGGAGTGCGACAACGCGCCCAGGATCTCCGTATGTCCGATGTAGTTGACATGCGCCGCCCGCAGCGCCTCCTTGTTGATCGGCGTGGTGGCGATGGCGTCGATCTTGTGCGCCATGGCGAGCTCCACGCATTTCTCGATGTACTCGAAGGCCGCCTTGCCGCACATCGCCTGCACCTTGCCCATCTGCAGCGACGCCATGTCGATATTGTCGAGGTCGATGACGTTGATGACGCCATCCTCATAGCGGCCGTCCGCCGGATCATCCACGCAGTTCAGCTCTGCCGTCAGGCCGCAGACCTTCAGCGCCTGCGCCAAGACCTCCTTGTCGCCGACCACGATGACATCGGCAACGTCCTTGACCTTGTCGCTCATGAGCGACTTGACTGTGATCTCCGCACCGACGCCGGCAGGATCTCCCATAGGTACTCCGATCAATGGCTTTTTCATAAAAAAACGCTCCTTTCAAAATCAACCGCCGCTTCCTGGCTGCCTTCTGCTGCCGCAGCGATATTCCTCATTCAATCCACATCCTTGGCAATCTTGTTCAGGCAGAGCGCGATTGCGTCGTCGCCGCCAATCATGCCGCCCTTGGTCACGATGCGCAGTTCCGGCTTCTCGCCGCCCTGGATGCGCCCGTAGACGGCGAGCGGCAGAACCTCATCGCGGATCTCGATGCCGGAGGCCTTGAGCCGCGCCAGGAGCGCGACCGTGATATCGCCGCCGGAGCAGTACACCCCCTTGAGCTTTGGCTCCTTTTCCAGGATCTCCGCCGCGGCCTCCGTCAGCGTGCCCGAGAGCAGCTGGGAGATCTCCTCCATCGTTTTCCCATACTGCGCCGCGGCCGCATGGAGGTCGACGACATCCGCCGCATCGAGCGGCGTCGTCGTCACCATCAGGACATCCTCCTGATCGACGGCCGCGCGGATCTTCTCCACCGTCCGGCGAATCTCCTCCCTGCGCCGCCCTTCCTCCCAGAACGCAGCCACCTGCATCTGGACGAGGAACACGCGGCGCGCCTTCAGGATATAGGCGATCTGGCGCTGCGTCGTCTGCGTGACGCTGCCGATGACGAGCAGGACCTTCTGCTCGCGCTGCTCCGACACCTGCATCACATGCACATACTGCATCGTCAGCGGGCCCGGATCGACGGTGAGCACCTTGAGAGACGCCTTCCGGACGGCTCTCGCGACCGTGCGGATATCCTCGTTGCGCACGGCGTCAAAGACGAGAATCGGCGCCGACGCCGCTTTCTCGCGCACGAGCGAGGCCAGGCTGTCCTCGCCTCTGGCGATCTCCTTCAGCGGGATGTAGGCGACCTGACGCTTCGTCTGCGCCTTGACGAGCGCTACGACATCATCCGACGTCACCGGCATCTTCGGATCGCGGCCCGCGTCGGAGTCTGTCAGGAGCATGCCGTTCACGAGCATAGTCCTGTTGACCACGACGCGGCCGGAGTCCGGATACGCCGGCACGACGATGGCGCGGTAGTCCTCCCCCAAAGCATCCAGCGCGCCGTCAATCTCCGCGCCGATATTGCCGCGCAGCGTCGAATCGATGCGCTTGTTGCAGAAATCCGCGCCTTTCCCCAAGCGCGTGAACGCATCGTAGACGCGGCGGTAAGCCTCCTGCGGCGCCACGCCCCTCGAGTCCGTCGAATAGGACAGCACATCCACCTCCGGCGCGTCCTGCAACGAGAACAGGCTGCAGACAGAAAGCCCCAGCTTCTTCACGAGCGCCCCCGAAGCATTCGCCCCCGTGAGGTCATCCGCAACAATGATTCCCTTCATGACTCGCACCCCCTTATGCGATGATCAGCTTTTCCTCCAGCCCCGCCTGCACGAGCGCATCCTCCTTCACATCCGTGATGATATGCGTGAATGCCTGCAGCGGGGCAACCTTATAGCACTTCTTTTTATGGAACTTCGTGTGATCCGCGACTAGGATGGCCGCGCCGCTCTTCTCTATCGCCTGGCGCTTGAACATCATCTTGGCCTCCGTCGGCACGACCAGGTAGAGATCCTCCGTGACCGCCGAAGTCCCCAGGATCGCAAGGTCGATCACATACGAGGCCAGCTCCTCCGCCGCCAGGGCTCCGGCTACGCCGCCCGTCTCCCGCAGGATCCGCCCCCCGAGCATGATGGTCCGGAGTTCCTTCGACGGATACAAGAGCAAGGCGATCCGCAAGTCGTTCGTGATGACCGTCAGATCGTTGAGTTTCTCGCTGACGAGCTGCTCCGCGATCTCATACGTCGTGGTGCCCGCATCCAGGAAGAGCGTCATACCAGGATGGAGAAAGGGCAACGCCGCCGCGGCAAGGCGTCTCTTCACATCTATGGCGCTCGATTTTTTCTTCGCATAGCTGGTCTCCGCCTCCATGAATCCCGGCAACATCGCACCCCCATGCGTGCGCACCAAGAGTCCCTTTTCCTCCAGCTGCTTGAGATCGCGTCCGATCGTCATCAACGTGACGCCGAACTCTTTCGCCAATGCACTGCTCAGAACCGTTTCCTTCTGACGCAAATATTCCAAAATAAGTTTCTGACGATCCGCTGATATCATAGCAGCCTCCCTAGCGTTTTATTTTTATATTTTGTTATATTATGTTATCTTTTGTTATTTTGATGATAGCATGCTGTCCGTCATCTGTCAAGAGCGGAAAAAAAATTCTTGCAAATCCTCGCGATCAGCCGCAAGCGGCGATGGGCGGACACTACACCCTCCCAAACGCCCATGCGGCACCTGCGCGCACCATCCGAACGTAACGGCGCTCAGACCTACGCCCTGCCGTGCGCCAGAGTCAGCGCGCCTGCCTCCGCCCAGCGCACCGCGAAAACGCAAAGCAGTGATCCCGCAGAAACTTCATAAAAAACCGGGGGCTGCCGCACGCAAGAATGCATGCGGCAGCCCCCGTCTGATCCCACGAGACCGCCATGAATCGGCGGGAATAGATTCCCTCGCGCTCCGCCGCCTCAGCGGCGACCGGCTGCGAACTGCAGCAGCGGTCGGCTGACGATGAGGAACATCGCGACGCGCAGCGGATAGCAGAGGACGATCTTCGGCACTCGGCTCGCGAGCAGGGCCGCAACGCCCTTGCCGTAGAGCAGATAGAGCCAGAGTGTATTGAGCACGAGATGCACCGCCGTGTCCACGAAGAGGAACGTCAGCGCCACGCGCCAGACCGTCAGCGGCCGCCCGTGGAAAGACGCGCCGTAGACCGCCCCCACGAGCAGCGCCGAGAACGTGAAGCCCGGGAAGAACGCGCCCGTGCCGAACAGGCTCACGCCGATGAGATCCGCCGCCGCCGCGACGAGCGCCGCCCGCCACGGCCCAGCGAGCGCCCCGTAGAGCGCGAGCGGCAGAAAGCCGAAGCTGAAGCGCACGAACGGCGTCTGCACGGCGAAAACGTATGTGAGCAGCACCGTGAGCGCCGCAAAGACACCCGCGAGCACGAGCGAGCGCGTGCGGGACGCGGCGCACCAGACAAAGCCAGCCGCCTGCCCCTCTGTCCGCGGCACAGGAAGGGACGAACCGAGCGCACGACGAAATTTCTGCATCAAAAAAGACCTCCTCGTTCAGCGTTGCCGCAGCACGAGAAGATCCCGTCCATGCAGCAGCGGGATGCAACACCTGCACCGCGGGGTCTCCCCCTTCGTCCAGTCGGCAACTCCCCGTCCGACCGGCACTTGACGCGCAGGCACCTACTCTGCCGAAACAGATACTATTTTCTTCGGCAGCACATACGGCCGCCGCACTTCATTCTAACATGGCGCCCCGAAATGTCAAGCCGCTGTCAAATCATCAGCTCACCTCAGCTTAAGGAACCACTGATGAATAGAGATACTGCGCATGCACTTAAGAAATCAGTGATGAAACTATATTTTCTACTCATCCGAAGCAGGAAGCCCCTGCCTGCATCGCGAATGTATCAGGGAAAGCCACTGGATCTATGTCAAGGAGACTGCCGATGGATACGAAACTGCAAGCGCTGCGCGCTTTCCTCCACGCACATCCCCGCCCGTTGCTGCTCGCGGCGGCCTGCTGCCTGCTGCTCGCCCTGCTCGCCTATGAGACGACGGCAGGCGATACACCGGCGCTACGGCGCGCGGCGGCGGTGCCGCAGCCAAGCGCCTCAGAGCCGAGTGCTCCACAGCAAGCGCCCGCCCCTGTGAAAAAAATCCTAGGCGCGGAGGCTGCGCGCGCTGGAACGCCGCTCACGAACCCGTTCTCCCTCCAGCATGAGACGCGGCAGGCGCGCAGCCAGCCGGACGCCGCTCACGCAAGGCCCGCGGCAGCCGCTCCCCCCGCGACGGCCGCAGGGCCGCCGCCCCGAAGCGCAGCGGCGACCTCGCCCACACCGCCCGCACCAGCGCCCGTGCCGCTCCTGCTCAAGGGCATCGCGCGCAGCACGGACACCGCTGCCGCCTCCATCAGCGACGGCACGCAGACGCACATGCTCTTCGTCGGCGACACCGTCGGCGGCTATACGGTCTCCGACATCGGCGAACGCTCCGTCACGCTCACGGGCACAGACGCCACGCTCACCTTGCGCCTGCCGGATGACTGAAGCCCGCCAGTCAGCGGAGGAACAGGCAGCTGCCGCGCACCTACTCGCATGATGGACCAGCGATTCCCCCAAGGACGACCGCAACGCAACCGCCAGGAAAGGAGACGCCATGCATCCGATACTCTCGAAAGCCCTCATCCTCCCCGCCCTGCTCACAGCACTCCTCCTGCCGCTCCCCGCAGCTGCCGCGCCCGTCTCACTCCATTTCGTCGATGCCGATCTCGCCGCCGTCCTGCGCGCGGCAGCGCGGCTCGGCGGCTACGGGCTCGTGCTCGACAGCGCGGTCGAAGGCCGCGTCACCATCGACACGGAGGCCGAGCCCGCGCTTTTCCTCCCGCAGCTCGCACGCATGTACGGGCTTGCCGTCGAGCAACAGGGCACGACGTTCTACATCTCCGCCGCCTCGCGCCGGAGCGCCCAGCGCCGTCCCTACGTCTTTCCCATCCGCTACGGCGCGCCGGACCGGCTCGCCGCCGCCGTAAATTTATCTTTTCCCTCGGCAGGATTTGAACCAAAAGTGACGAATAGTAATAGTGATACAGAAAAGAAAGAGAATCGTCCTAGGACTGCCGCACAGCCGAGCGATCAGACGCGCGTGACTTGCGATGCGGACAGCCAGTCCCTCATCTTCTACGGCACACCGGACGAGGCAGAGGCCGTGCGCGAGTTGCTCCGGACACTGGACGTCCCAGCCCGCCAGGTATCTCTCGAAGCGAAGGTCGTCTCCCTCTCCAAGGATGCCTCGCGGGAGCTCGGCGTCGAGTGGAACTGGTCCGCCCTGCCGCAGACGCCCGAGGTCAGCGAGTCATGGGAGACACGCCGCCATACCACGACGACCGCGGACGGCAAACGCGTCACGGAGTACGAGGATCTGCCGAAACGGGAGGTCCGCCGGACGTTCCGCGGCGGTTCCGCCATCCCCGGCGTCCTCCAGTTCGGGCGCGGGCCGGAAGGATATCCCTTCGAGTTCTACTACGAGGCGAACCTCCACGCCCTCGTGAGCGAGGGCAAGGCCAAGCTCCTTTCGCGGCCCAATGTCACGACGCTCACGGGCCGGGAGGCCGTCATCGAGATTGGCGGCGAGGTGCCTGTTCCTACGACCGAGACGACCGACCGGGCAACGACGACCTCTTTTACGTATCAGAAAGCCGGCATCATCCTCCGCTATACGCCCTGGGTGAGCGACGACGGCAGCATCACGGCCCTCGTTCACACGGAGGTCAGCTCGCCGCTCTACGTCGCCGACCTCAAAGCCTACCGGTTCCAGAAACGCAGTGCCGACACGACCGTCCGCCTCAGAGACGGAGAGACGATGGTCATCGGCGGCCTCATCGGCAGCGAGGAGGCCAGGAGTCTCAGCAAGATTCCCTTCCTCGGGGACCTGCCCGTGCTCGGGGCGTTCTTCCGCAACGAGCGGAAAAGCAAGGAAGACTCAGAAATCATGATGTTCTTAACAGCGCATGTCCTTCCTGAGACAGCGCCAGCTAAAGGGGAGAAATAGAAGTATGGCTATCAAGATTCTCATCGCGGACGATCACGCACTCCTGCGCCAGGGCATCAAGCGTGTCCTGAACTTCGAGGACGATCTCGAGGTGGTCGGCGAGGCCGAGGACGGGCAGGAGACGCTTGCCCGCACGCTCGTCCTGCAGCCGGACATCCTGCTGCTCGATCTCAACATGCCGGGACTCAGCGGCCTCGAGGTCACGAAGCAGCTGCAAGCCGCGAAGTGCAAGACGAAGATCATCGCGCTTACCATTCACGACAGCGACAACTACGTACTCGAGATGCTCAAGAACGGCGCGCTCGGCTACCTGCTCAAGGATGTGGAACCGAGCGTCCTCATCAAGGCCATCCACGTCGTCAACGAGGGCAACGCCTTCGTCTATCCGAAGCTCTCCGAGCGCCTCTTCGGCGGCGCTGCCGAGGGCGAGGACCTCACGGAGAAGGCGCGCGAGATGTGGCGCGAGAGCCGCAGCGAGCGGCTCACGACGCGCGAGATGGACGTGCTCGCCTGCATCGCGAAGGGCTTCTCCAACCAGGACATCGCGCAGGCGCTCTGCGTGAGCGAGAAGACGGTCAAGAACCACCTCACGAACATCTTCCGCAAGCTCAACGTCAACGACCGCACGCAGGCGCTCGTCTACGTGCTCAAGCATAAGATCATTTCCCTCGAGTGACCTGCCTGCAGCAAGCGGCGCCGCCCGCCTCCTGCCGCCAGAGTGAGAATACGCAGAAAGAACGCCGCCCGCACCCATGTTCATCGGTGCAGGCGGCGTTCCTTTTCCGGAAGCGCGGATGCAGCCAGCGCTTCCTTTCCAATCGATTTTGATCAAGATGCCTCGCGGCGTCATATCGCGTCGGCGCCGCAACAGCCAGGGGCGCATCTCAGCCGCACATGAGCGGGATTCTCAGGTGGATCTGCGTGCCCTCGCCGAGATTGCTCTCAAGCGAGATCTCGATGCCGTGCTGCTCGGCAATCCAGGACGCGATCGAGAGGCCCAGCCCCGTGCCGCTCACGCCCTCCGCTTTCGTGCGGGAAGTGTCGACGCGGTAGAACCGCTCGAAGACCTTCTTCTGGTCCTTCGGCGCAATGCCGATGCCCGTATCGGCGAACGTCACGCGGAAGAAGCCCCCCTCGCGCACGCTCTCGGCCGTGATGCGGCCGCCCGCCGGCGTATACTTCGTGCTGTTCTCCAGGAAGATGCGCATCATCTGCCGCATCATGACCGGATCGGCAAAGATCGTGCCCGGGTCGTTCCGCAGGAGCTCGACCGTATGCCGCTTCGTCACGAGCTTCATCTTCTTCATCACATCCGCGAGCAGCTCCGAGAGCTCGAGAGCCTCCTTGTGAAGCACCTGCCGTTTCTGGTCGGCGCGCGCGAGGAAAAGCAGCTTCTCGATGAGCTGCTGCATATTCTCCGCCTCCGAGCGAATGGAGGAAATGCCCTCCTTGAGCACCTCGGCATCTGACTGCCCCCAGCGCGCGAGCAGATCCGAATAGCCGAGGATGACCGTCACCGGCGTGCGCAGCTCATGCGAGGCATCCGAGACGAAACGCTGCTGCTGGTTGATGCCATCCTGCAGGCGGTCGAGCATGTGGTTGAACGTGACCGTGAGCTCTGTGAGTTCATCCCGTGCCTCAGGCACCTCGATGCGCCGGTCCATGCGCTCGATCTCGATCTTGCGCGCTGTCGCCGTGAGCGTCCGGATGGGCTTCAGGATGCGGCGGCTCGCGAGATACCCCATGGCGAGCGCAAAGATGAAACCGACGATCATCGCGAAAATGAGGAACTGCTGCACATGCTTGAGGAACTGGCGCTCCGCCGTGATCGTCCGCAGGAAATGCAGCGTGTAGATGGAGCCGTCATGCATGACATCGATCTCCTCATGGTAGATGCTCCAGTTCCCGATATCAGCGACGCGCAGGTTCTTGTCCGACAAGAACGGCGACCAGTCGCGCGTGTTCGCCGCCACCTCCTCGAGCGGCGGGAAATGCGAGTCGTTCTCGAAGACGACGCGCCCCGTGATATTCGTCACGCGCAGCACGACACCTGGCAGCACAGGATCATCATCCCAGAAGGACTGCGTGAAGTCCGCTCCGTTCTCGAGCTTCTGCAGGACCTGCTGCACCGAGATATCGATCTCGCGCTCCGCCTGATGATAGATGGAGAAATAGATGCCAAGCCCCATGCTGAATATCGTGATGATGAGGATCAGCGACAGGAGGAGCGCGTAAAGCGCCGTAATCTTTGTCGAGATACGCGGCGCGCACATGCTGCGCCGCAGCGACGCAAGCCGGTATTTAATCCTTGATGACATAGCCTACGCCGCGGACCGTATAGATATACTTGTCGCCGAACCGCTCGTCGATCTTCGCGCGCAAATAGCGGATATAGACATCGACGACGTTCGTATCGCCTGCGTAGTCGTAGCCCCATACCTCCTGCAGGATCTGATCGCGCGTGAGCACATTGCGCTTGTTGCGCAGCAGATACTCGAGCAGGGAATACTCCTTCTTCGTCAGATGGATTTCCTCACCGTTGACCGTCACCTCGTAGCGGCTCGGATAGAGCACGAGATTCTTGCACGTCAGGCGCTCGCCCTCCGGCGTCTCCGGCGCCTGATGCTTGCGCAGCGCCGCGCGGATGCGCGCCATGAGCTCCTGGATGGCGAACGGCTTCGTGATGTAGTCATCGGCACCGATATCGAGACCCGTGACCTTGTCCTCGAGCTCATCTTTCGCCGTAAGCATGATGATCGGCACGCTCGAGAACTCGCGCACCTTGCGGCAGACCTCGAACCCGTCGATCCCGGGTAACATGACATCGAGGAGCACGAGATCGAACCTCTCCTGGCCGATGCGCTCGAACGCGCGCTGGCCGTTGTCCTCCGTCGCCGTCTCGAACCCCTCATGCTCGAGCTCGATCTGCAGGAAGCGCGCGATACGGCGCTCATCCTCTACAATGAAAATGCGTACAGGCTGATCTGACATCATCGTTTCCTCCCATTATATTTAATTTCGGCTTGATTTTCTAATCTTCCTGTTTATAACTATATAACGAACGAAAGAGAAAAGAAAGTCCCGCCCGTTTTTTTAACAGAAATATCATGCACCCACGCGCCGAGCGCCCGCACAGGAAAAAGGCGCGCAGCGGATGCTGTGCGCCAAAAGAGAACCGCGCTCAGGCGAGGAACATCTCGCGGAAGAGCGCGATGAGATGGCTCGCCGACTGGGAGAGCGTGCGGTTCTTGAGCCAGGCGACGACCGTATGCGTCGTGATCTCAGGATCCACGAGCTTCTTATAGGTGAGGTCGCCGTCCGTGAGCAGCGTCTTCGAGGAGATGGGCAGGATAGCCATGCCCATGCCCATCTTCGCGAGCAGGAGATCCTGCACGATGCTGTCCGAGACGCAGAGGATATTCGGCTCGAAACCGAGCTTGCGGCAATTCGCCGTAAACATTGACTGCCAGCGCAGCGGGATGATGAGCGGCTGGTCCTTAAGCTCCGCGAGGCGGACCTTCTGCGCGTCACTGCCGATGTCGTGCGCCTTGTTCATGATGAGCACGAGCGGCTCGTTCGGCAGCACGATGGACTCATAGACGCGCGCATCGACCTGCGTGCGCGTGATGCCGATCTCGATTACGCGATTGTCGAGCAGCTCGAGGATGCGCGTCCCCTCGCCCTCCCAGAGCTGGAACGTCACCTGCGGATAGCGGCGATGGAACTCCGTGATGAGCTCCGGCAGCAGCATCGCACCCGACGTCGTGATCGTGCCGAGCCGGATGCACCCCGCCACGCCCGAGCCGATCTCCGTGATCTCGCGCACCGTACCGTCCACCATGCCGAGGATATGCTCAACGCGCGAATAGAGCACGCGCCCCGCGTCCGTCAGACGGATGCGGCGGCTGCCGCGCTCAAAAAGCTGCACGCCGAGCTGCGTCTCGAGCCTCTTCATCTGGCGCGAGAGCGCCGGCTGCGCGATATCGAGCCGCTGCGCCGCGTGGCTGATGTTCCCTTCCTCTACAATGGCGTAAAACGCACGCATATCCTTGATTTCCATACGATTGCTTTCCCTCCCGCGGGGCAGCCGGAAACAGTCCCGCCGTATAACACGAACAACATAACTCCTCTTCTCATCAGGTTATATTATACGTTTTTCTTCTAGTACCCGCAAATATTTTTCAGAATCTGCATAGAAAAGTGTCGGCGGAAACACTGCCGCTCCCGCTCTTTCGCTCGGAAGAATATCACGACAATTCACGCTTGCGCCTGCATTTCTATCTGCGCTATAATAATCACAATAGAAAACACCTACCCCGGCAATATTCCCACACGAATCGTCAGATAGGAGACTGCAAATCATGTCGAAACTCACGGAAACCATCGAGGCTGTCGCGCAGATGATCCTGCGCGAAAAAAACTATCTCTCGGATCTCGACGCGAAGATCGGCGACGGCGACCACGGCATCAACATGGCACGCGGCTTCGAGGCTGTGCTCGAGGCGCTCGACACGCTCGAGCATCCGGAAAATCCGAAAGCCGTCCTGCATGCCGTCGGCACCGCCATCCTTGAAAACGTCGGCGGCGCAGCCGGCCCGCTCTACGGCACGGGCTTCCTCTGCGCGAGCGAAGTCTGCGCGGAGGACGAACGGCTCACGATCGACTCGGCAGAGCGCCTGCTCGGCGCCGCCATCGCGGGCATCGAGAAGCGCGGTCACGCCCGGCGCGGCGACAAGACGATGCTCGACGTGCTCATCCCCATCCACGAATGCTTCACTGCGCCTTACGCCGACGGCAGCACGCTCTACGAATGCCTCGCCGACGCGAACCAGGCCGCCAACGAGGGCGTTGAATACACGAAGACCATCGCCGCGCGCAAGGGACGCGCGAGCTATCTCGGCGAGCGCTCCATCGGCTGCGAGGACCCCGGTGCCGTGAGCTCTATGCTCATGTTCCGCGCCGCCTATCAGTTCCTCAACCGCTGAAACGAGTCTGCACCATCCCTCGCAGGCAATCCCACGCACCCAGGGAACCGCTGTTCCATCCGGCACTCCGTCTCCGCGCATCTCGTCGCGTGTCCAACGCATCTGCGCAAATCCGAAGCGCCCCAAGGAAACAGTGGTTCCTTATTTCCTTTATTTGTAGTATACTTTCTCTTTAGAAGAAACAACGACCATCCAAGAGGAGGAACGACCTTGACAGACAAGAAAGTACGCACGCGCTTCGCGCCGAGCCCGACGGGCTACATGCACATCGGCAACCTGCGCACGGCGCTCTACGCATATCTCTACGCGAAATCCCAGGGCGGCGATTTCATCCTGCGCATCGAGGACACCGACCGCACGCGCTACGTCGCCGACGCCGTCGATTTCATCGAGCGCACGCTGAAGCTCGCGGGCATCGTACCCGACGAGGGCCCCGGCTACGGCGGCGACTGCGGTCCCTATGTGCAAAGCGAGCGCCTGCCGCTCTACAAGAAGTACGCGGAGGAGCTCGTAAAGACCGGCCACGCCTACTACTGCTTCTGCGATCCCGATGAGGACCACTCGACGGGCGAGTTCGGCGGCTACGACCGCACCTGCCGCGACCTGCCGCAGGACGTCATCGACGCGCACCTAAGGAACGGCGATCCCTACGTCATCCGCCAGAAGATGCCGCTTGACGGCGCAACGACCTACGCCGACGTGCTGCATGGGAGCATCACCATCCCGAACAGCGAGCTTGAGGATCAGGTGCTGCTGAAGCGCGACGGCATGCCGACCTACAATTTCGCCAACGTCATCGACGATCACCTCATGGGCATCACGCACATCATGCGCGGCGCGGAGTTCATCACCTCCACACCGAAATACATCCTGCTCTACGAGTCGTTCGGCTGGGACGTCCCCGTCTTCATCCACCTCGCCCCCGTCATGGGCAAGAACGAGGACGGCAGCGTCAGCAAGCTCTCGAAGCGCCACGGCGCGACCTCGTTCGACGACCTCGTGAAGATGGGCTACCTGCCGCAGGCCATCGTCAACTACGTCGCGCTGCTCGGCTGGAACCCGAAGAACACGAACCAGGAGATCTTCTCCATGCAGGAGCTCATCGAGCATTTCAGCCTCGAGGGCCTCAGCAAGTCGCCGGCCGTCTTCGACTACGCGAAGCTCGGCTGGGTCAGCGGCGAGTATTTCAAGGCGATGGACGATGCCGCATTCGCCGCTATGGCGCGCCCCTTCGCCGGTGATCTGCCGGACTATCTCGAAGCCCATTGGGACTATCTCGCGGCCCTGCTGCGCACGCGCATCGAGCGCCTCGGCCAGATCCCGGATGAGATCCGCTTCCTCATCGAGGCACCCGCCTTTGACGCCGAGCTCTACGTCAATAAGCGCAACAAGGTCACGCCGGAGAAGGCCAAGGAGCTCTTGCCCGCTGTCATCGCGCTGCTCGAAGCCATCCCCGAGGCGGAGTGGAACAACGAGAACCTCTACGCGAAGCTAGAGGCGCACATCGAGGCGACCGGTGTCAAGAAAGGCCTCCTGATGTGGGTCGTGCGCATCGCGGCCGCGGGCCAGAAGGTCACGCCCGGCGGCGCGACGGAGATTCTCTCGCTGCTCGGCAAAGAAAATTCTCTCGCGCGCCTCAAAAAAAGTCTTGACGCGCTCGCATCTCTGTAATATAATAATATCTGTCCTTCAGCGCAATACTCTCTGAGTTGTGCAAAAGAGGATGGCACCTTCGTCAAGTGGTTAAGACACCGGCCTCTCACGCCGGGTTCATGGGTTCGAATCCCATAGGTGTCACCAGGGCACCTTCGTCAAGTGGTTAAGACACCGGCCTCTCACGCCGGGTTCATGGGTTCGAATCCCATAGGTGTCACCAGCAAATACAAGCCATGGCTGCGGTCATGGCTTTTCGTTTATCATTTTTTCTTTCGGAATCGCTGAGACCACGCGCGCGACGCCACGATGCCGCCGGACGCGCTGCTGCACGCGCAAAGACCGCGCAGGAACGCTTCCGGCTACGGCCCCTGCGTGCCGTTTGCAGGCCCCCGCCTGCCGTGCCAGGCACGCCTGCCGCGGCAGAGCGCTGCGCAGTCACGCAGGAAGGATTCCCCGGCGATTTCTCTCAAGGAGGCTTCCCCATGATCTTTCTCTCCATGCTCGCGCTCGGCGCGCTCATCGGCTTCGTCGGCGCCGGCGGCGCAGGCGTCACCATCACACTGCTCAATGTCGGTTTCGGCATCCCCATCCACGAGGCACTCGCCGTCGCGCTCGCCTCGATGGTCTTCACGACGCTCTCCGGCGCCATCAGCCATTTCCGCCAGCACGAGGTCGTCGTCCGGACGGGCGCCATC
This sequence comes from Selenomonas bovis DSM 23594, assembly GCF_000381005.1. Lineage (GTDB taxonomy): Bacteria > Bacillota > Negativicutes > Selenomonadales > Selenomonadaceae > Selenomonas_C > Selenomonas_C bovis. Next base: position 6,730 of record NZ_KB908384.1, on the reverse strand, counting down.
GTCGGCCTCTTCGGCATCATAGGCGCGTTCCTCGGCGCGGCTGTCTCGAATATCATGCCCGCGGGCGATCTCACCCTCGCCACCTCCGCCATGATGCTCCTCTCCGCCGTGCTCCTCTACCTGCGCATCTACCAGGGCGCGTGGCTCGCGCGCCATTTCCCCGTGCGAGAGACGCTCCTCACGGGACGCCGCCTCTACGTCTACGGCAGCGTCACAGGCGTCCTCGTCGGCTTCCTCTCCGCCGCGTTCGGCATCGGCGCCGCCGCGTTCATCCAGCTCGCACTCATGGTCGTATTCGGCGTGCCGCTCCTGCAGACTGTCGGCACCTGCATGATGGTCATCATCCCCATCTCCGCGGCCGGCGGCCTCGGCTACCTCCTGAGCGGCCACCTCGAGCCAGTGCTCTTCCTCGAGACGCTGCTCGGCCTCATGGTCGGCGCCTGGTTCGGCGCGAAGGCCACCCATCTCGCCCCGCTGCCGCTGCTCAAATTCTGCATCGTCGGCATGTCAGCCGCCGGCGGCGTCATCCTGCTGCTATTCCACTGAAGAAACGCCGCGCAAACTGCAAGACACAGACAAGAGACCGCCCTCCGACACGCGCTGGAGGGCGGTCTCTCATTCCCGAGGCATGGAAGGCGGCACGCCTGACGCAGCGTCGGCTTTTGGCGAGCTTTGCCGCCCGTGCCCTGCCCGCCCCCTTGCGAACCTCTTGCCCTATTTCGGCAGCTTCCGCTTGCCCGTCATTTCCTCGACTTCGAGCGCATAGACCGCCGTGCGCGGGATGGCCGCGGGGTTGTACCATGCATGTTCGCCCGGATGGTAGTGCTCCATGAGCGCGTCGAGCGCCGCCGCCTTCTCCTCCTCCGCGAGCAGGCGCAGCCGCCCGCGCCCGAGCACGCTCTCGTAGGCGTAGGTGCAGTAGCCCTTCTCCTCGAAGTATTGGAGCTGGTGCTTCGTGTCCACCGCGAAGGCGGCGCGGCTGTCGCGGACGAGGAGGTCGAGCTTCTTCCCCGCGAGCGCGCTGTGGAAGTAGAGGACAACCTGTCCGTCCTTTTCCTCGATGCCGTAGTTGAGCGGCAGCACATACGGATAGCCGTCTGCGTCGTTGAGCGCGAGATGGCAGACGGCGCAGCGCCGCATGACCGCGAGGATCTCCGCGCGGTCCTTGATCTCCCTGTCGTTTCTCCTCATGTCAGATCCTCCTGTCCTGCTTCCTGTTGCCGGCCAGGCGCCGCGCAAAGCTCAGCGCGCCGCGCCATGACGGCGATATCCCTTGTCCGCCGCGACACAGCGGCCGAGCGCCTTGATGCGCCCGCCCATGCAGGCGCGGCAGTCCTCGGGCGTGTCCGCGACGCAGATCTTCCCGGGGTAGAGCGCGTACTTCCTGCGGTAGTCGCCCTCCGTGACGTTCGGCATCACGACGTTCGCGCCCGAGGTCAATATGAGCTCACGGCCACGCGGTACGAGCGTCTCCATCGCCGTCGTCGCGGGGATGTTCGCCTCGGGCAGCAGCAGGCGCAGCAGCGACACCATGCGCCGCGTGAGGTGGAAGTCGCCGGGCGCGGCCCCGCCGAGCGGCGTGTCGCCGTTCGGGATCAGCGGCCCGATGCCGACCATGTCCGCGTCGATCTCCTGGTAGAACAGGATGTCGCGCGCGAGCGACCGCGCGTCCTGCCCCGGCAGGCCGATGAGGCTGCCCGTTCCAACCTCATAGCCGAGCGCGCGCAGGTCGCGCAGGCAACGCAGGCGGTTCTCGTGCGACATGCCGGGATCGTACCGCTCATAGAGCGCCGCGTCCGTCGTCTCGATGCGCAGCAGATAGCGGTCGGCACCCGCCGCGCGCCATAGCGCGTACGTCTCGTGGCTGCGCTCGCCGACGGAGAGCGTCACCGCGAGATCGAGCGCCTTGATGCGGCGCACGATGGCCGCGAGGCGTTCCGCCGTGAAATGGGCATCCTCGCCCGATTGCAGCACGACGGTCTGATAGCCGTAGCCCTTCGCCTTGCGCGCGAGCGCGACGATGGCGTCCGCGTCGAGACGGTAGCGCTCGACGCGCGCGTTCTCGCGCCGCAGGCCGCAGTAGCAGCAGTCCTGCCGGCAGATATTCGAGAACTCGATGAGCCCGCGCAGATGCACGCCGTCGCCGACATAGCGCCGCCGCACCGCGTCCGCAGCGCGCGCGAGCGCCTCCTCCGCCTCCGGTGCTGCAAGGAGCCTTGTAATCTCCTCCTCCGTCAGGCGGTGCGTCCGCGCCGCTCGCTCGATGAGCTGCTCCATGCGCTCCCTCCTCCTCTACCGCCGCTCCAGCGCAAAAGCGGCCATATCCTCAGTTGCCAGGCACGCGCTGCCGACAGCGCATCGCCGCACGCAGCGTCCGTCCCAGCCGCGCCATCGCGCAGCGCCGACAGCCGCTTTCCGCACGGCAGGCGGCTCAGCCTTTGCCTTTCTCTTCGCTCGCCGCCTCGGCCGCCTTCTGCTCCGTCCGCGCGCGCAGCTCCGCCGCATGCTTCTGCGCATACTGGATAATCGCGCGGTAGAAGCACGCGTCCACATCCTTCTCCGAGAGCTCCGCGAGCTGCACGATCTCCGGCTCCTTCTCCTCGCGGATGACGCCCCAGTCGCCGTCGAGGTCGTCATGCTCCGTGATCGTGACCGTCTGCGCCGCGAGATCGATCTTCAGATACTCCGCCGCGCCCGCGAGCGCGTCGTAGCCCGTGAGATCCTCGAGCTTCCAGCGGCGCTTCGAGATGACATCCTGGATCTGCACATCGTCGTATGTGCGCAGCGTCGGCACGATGAGCACATGCTCATCCACCGTCCCGTCCGCGCGAATCTCATAGCACATCTGCTGCTTGTTGAAATAATAATTCTGCCGTGCCGTCGACTGCACCCACTGATAGATATCCTCCGGCACCGCGGGCGGCTCAGCGAGCGCGGGCGTCGCCGCGAGCGGCAAGACGGCCAGCAGACCCGCCGCGACGAGCCCGGCCAGCTTTCCTTTCCATTGACTCATGAAACTTCCTCCCCAAATCATGTTCGCGGCCCCGGAAACCGACAGCCTCCCCTGCCCTTCCCAAGCGCCACAGATTCCATCGCAAACTACATGCACAAACGTCCACTCCGTGGACATTGTGCACCGCCCTTACAGTAAATCCAGCCAATCGCGCTGCGCCTGCGGCTTGCGCTCTTGGGGATTTACATAGCAAACTACATGCACAAACGTCCACTTCGTGGACATTGTGCATCGCCCTTACAGTAAATCCAGCCAATCGCGCTGCGCCTGCGGCTTGCGCTCTTGGGGATTTACATAGCACATGGAATCAAACATTCTTATTATATCATACGAATCTGAAAAAAGTGCGACATGTGTCCCATGTCGCACGGAAAAAGTCTCATGCGCAACGCCCGCGCTCAATCGTCCCTGTCATTGCAGATGGCATCGATCTCGTACGGCGTCTCCTGATAGACATAGTAGTTGAGCCAGTTCGCGAAGAGGAGATGCGCGACGCTGCGCCAGCGCACGATCGGCTTCTGCGTCGGATCGTCGTTCGGATAGTAGTTCACGGGAATCTGCGGATGCAGGCCCGCCTTTTCATCGCGGTCGTACTCCTGCTTGAGGGTATTCGGATCGTACTCCGCGTGGCCCGTGATGAAGAACTGGCGTTTCTCGAGATTCGCAATGGCGTAGACGCCCGCTGGCTGCTCCGCCTCCGCGAGGATCGTGAGCTCCGGCACCTTCAGGATATCTTCCTTGTGCTCCTCCGTATGGCGCGAATGCGGCACATAGAACTCATCGTCGAAGCCGCGCAGGAGCTTCTCATGCTCGACGCAGAGATGATGCTTGAACACGCCGAAGATCTTCTCCGGCACCTCGTACTTCGGGATGCCGTAGTGATAGTAGAGCCCCGCCTGCGCGCCCCAGCAGATATGGAACGTCGAATACACATGCGACTTGCTCCACTCCATGATCTCCGCGATCTCGTCCCAGTACGCGACCTCCTCGAACGCCATGTTCTCGACCGGCGCGCCCGTGATGATCATACCGTCGTACTTCTTGTGGCGCACCTCGTCGAACGTCCCGTAGAACTGCGCGAGATAGTCCATCGGCGTGTGGCTCGGCGTATAGCTCTCCGTATAGATAAAATCCACCTCGACCTGCAGCGCGCTGTTGCCGAGCAGCCGCAGGAGCTGCGTCTCCGTGATGTACTTGATTGGCATGAGATTCAGGATGAGGATTTTGAGCGGACGGATGTCCTGTGCATACGCCCTGTCCGCATCCATGACGAAGATATTCTCCCCCTCGAGAATATGCGCGGCCGGCAGAGCATTCGGTATCTTGATTGGCATAAAAAAATTGCCTCCTTGTCACGATGGTATGATGACACCATTATAACATGGAAGGCACGATCTATCGCAAGTTTTTCTGCCGCGTCGGAACGGGCCGCGCGCAGGCGCATCAGGAATAGATTTCGCGGCGATGGCCGATGTGGAGCATCAGGATTACGACGTCGCAATCCTGTATATCAGCGATGAGGCGATAGTCGCCGACGCGGTAGCGCCACTCCCCGCTGCGGTTCGCCGTCAGCCCCTTGCCGTGCAGCCTCGGATTCTCGCAGCCCTCGAGGTTCTTGCGAATCCACCCGAGGATCAGCGCCGCCGTATGCCGATTGAGCTTCTTCAGGGACTTTTTCGCCGCCGCCGTAAAAAGCACATGATACGTCAAGAAAGCCCCAGCTCCTTCTCCACCTCGTCGAGCGTGAACGTCTCCGGGTGTGCACGGTACTCCGCCATCGCGCGATCGTAGCATCTCATATCATATGCATCATTGATCCGCTCCAGCACCGCACGGCGGATGAGCTCGGACATCGTGAGCCCGTGGAGCGCCGCATAGTCACGGAACAGTGCTGCATCGTCATCATTCAAACGTACCGATACCGTCATTTCGCCCGCCTCCCTTCTGTAATACATTGTAATACATAGTCATGGAAAACGCAAGCCCCGCCTTGCGCCGCGCCTGCCCCCTGCGCTACAATGGGCACAGAACATACAAAGGAAAGGAACGGAAAGCGATGGATCGACAAAAGCGCGCGGCGGCGGCGTTCGCCGCGAAATGGCAGGGAAAGGGCGACGAGAAACAGGACAGCCAGCGGTTCTGGATCGAGCTTTTGCAGAAAGTATACGGCGTCGAGGACCCCGCGAGCTTCGTGCGCTTCGAGACGCGCGTGAAACTCAGCCACACGAGCTTCATCGACGTCATGATCCCCGCGACGCACACGATGATCGAGCAGAAAGGCCGCGGCGTCGACCTCGAAAAGCCCATCCGGCAGAGCGACGGCACGCTCCTCAAGCCCGCCGAACAGGCGAAGCGCTACGCCGCGGCGCTGCCGTACTCCGAGCGCCCGCGCTGGATCATCACCTGCAACTTCCGCCAGTTCCAGGTATTCGACATGGAGCATCCCAACGACGCGCCGCAGCTCATCGAGCTCGCTGACCTCGCGGACGAGGCCTACCGCCTCCAGTTCATGGTCGATGTGAAGGACAGCCACATCACGAAGGAGATGGAGATCAGCAAGAGCGCGGGCGAGCTCGTCGGCCGCCTCTACACCGCGCTCCAGCCCCTCTACCTCGGCGCGCCGCAGCTCAGCGAAGCCCAGGCGACCGAGTACCTCAACAAGCTCTGCGTGCGCCTCGTCTTCTGCCTCTACGCCGAGGACGCCGGCATCTTCGGTCGGCGCAACATATTCCACGACTACCTCGACGACTACCGCCCGCAGCACTTCGCCAAGGCCCTCAGCGACCTCTTCCAGGTGCTCGACGAAAAGCCAGAAGCGCGCGATCCCTTCCTCGAGGCCGGACTCGCCGCCTTTCCCTACGTCAACGGCGGCCTCTTCGCGGAAAGCGTCCCCGTGCCGCCGATGAACGATGCGGTGCGCCGCCTCATCCTCGAGGATGCCTGCAACTTCGACTGGAGCCAGATCTCCCCGACCATCTTCGGCGCCATCTTCGAGAGCACGCTGAACCCGGCCACGCGCCGCGCGGGCGGCATGCACTACACGAGCATCGAGAACATCCACAAAGTCATCGACCCGCTGTTCCTCGATGCCTACAAAGAAGAATTCCACGCCGCCATGCAGGAAAAGACCATCAAGGCGCGCACGGAAAAGCTCCAGGCCCTGCAGCAGAAACTCGCCGCCATCCGCTGCTTCGATCCTGCGTGCGGCAGTGGGAATTTCCTCACGGAGAGCTACCTCTCCCTGCGCCGCCTCGAGAACGACATCCTGCGCGAGACCGTCCTCGACAAGGCCGGCAGCGGCGTCCTCGGCTTCGACGAAGCGGCCTACTCCCCCATCAAGGTCAGCATCCAGCAGTTCTACGGCATCGAGATCAACGACTTCGCCGTCTCCGTCGCCAAGACAGCGATATGGATCGCCGAAAGCCAGATGATGCAGGAGACCGAGGGCATCGTCCACCGCGAAATGAACTTCCTGCCGCTCACGACCAACGCCAACATCCACGAGGGCAACGCGCTCAGGATGGACTGGAAAGAAATCCTGCCGCCGAGCGATGATGTCAAGATCATGGGGAATCTCCTTAGTGTAATAGATGTGGGTACTTTAGGTAGCACAGAAGTGGATCAGATTCCCTTATCAGCCTAGTAGTACATCTATATGTAGTAGTCAATACCAGAAGGGAACCGTGTATTTACTACTACATATAGATGTACTATACT
>NZ_KB908383.1:55306-95586 GCF_000381005.1 Selenomonas bovis DSM 23594 | reverse complement strand
ACCAACTAGCTAATCAGACGCAGACCCATCGCAAAGCGATAGCTTACAAGTAGAGGCTATCTTTAATATCTCTTCCATGCGGAGAAGATACAACATTCGGTATTAGCAGTCCTTTCGGACTGTTGTCCCCATCTTTGCGGCAGGTTGTCTACGCGTTACTCACCCGTTTGCCACTCGACTCAATAAAAGCAAGCTTCTAAATCGTCTCGTTCGACTTGCATGTGTTAAGCACGCCGCCAGCGTTCGTCCTGAGCCAGGATCAAACTCTCCATGAAATATGGAAAGCCGATATTGGCTCTCGTTTCTTTTTGGATCTTGGTTTGTGCGAAGCACAAATCAAGTAAAGAAATTGCCGATTGCTATATGTTCATAGTAATCGATGTTAGATGCTTTCGCATCTCGACATCTGGCTTTACATCATGGTTGCATGATGTTCTGCATTGTTTAGTTTTCAAAGAACACCTGCGATTCCCTCCGGCGCGGTGCGCCTTTCGTGAATCAGCTTCTATATATTACCTCATCCGTTTCGGCTTGTCAAGAACTTTTTGAATTTATTTTCGCAAGCTCTCAAGGCCGCTTGGGATTCGGCTGCCGGCGGCTCCTGCGCTCGTGGCTGTCTGCCGCCGACTCGTAATATATTACACGGTTCGATGCTCCCTGTCAAGGAGTTTTTTCAAGAACAGCTCAAAAAAATTCCGGCACCTCCCTATCCATACAGGAGAATGCCGGAACTTATTTTTCAGCAGCCGAGATCGTGACGATGTTCGAGCAGAATAGCACCGTTCGTGCAGGCAGGGCAAATGCAGTATTTCGTCCCCTTTGCCTTGGCGTCCTTGGCAGCCGCAAGCGTATGGGCCGCTGCCTCCTCACCTCCGAGAATCTTGGCGCCCTCCGGCGAGTCCGCGAAGGCGATGAGTCCGTCGATATCTGTCACGCACTCTTCCAGTCCCGCGAGCATCTTCTCTGCCGCCGCATGTTCATCCGGCGTGCCGAGCGCCTTTTCCCAAGCCTCAATGAGCGTCTTGAGTCCCGGATAGCAGGAGGGCGCTGCCGCTGCTTTTTTCGCTGCCTCGAGCAGTTCCTGTTTCGTCATGAAATATCATCCTCCCCTGTGAGCAACCATATATCATCATTTTGTTTATATTTTAAATACCGCGATGGAATTTTGCAAGTTCTGCGCCTGCTCTGCGAGCTTGCGGCTCGCGTCGGCGATTTCGTGCATCGAGGCTGTCTCTTCCTCCGTCGCCGCCGAGACGGTCTGTGCCTCATCCGCCACCGAACGACTCTTGGTGTTAATTTCCTCGACAGCCGCGTCGATGCGGCCGATGCTCTGCGTCAGGCGCTCGACGGAGGATTGCATCGCCTGTGATGCCTCTGCCGCTTTGCCTACCATGCTCGCGATGCCCTCGAAGGATGTTCCGGCCCCCTGCACGGTCTTCGTTCCGTCCATGACTTCGGAGAGTCCCTGGTGCATGGCGTCCACAGCCTCCTGCGTCGAGGACTGGATGCGGCCGATGCGCTCCGAGATCTCGCTCGCCGCTTCTTGCGACTGTTCGGCGAGCTTGCGCACCTCATCGGCCACCACTGCGAAGCCGCGGCCATGCTCGCCCGCACGCGCTGCCTCGATGGCGGCATTGAGCGCGAGAAGGTTCGTCTGATCCGCGATGTTCGCGATGGTATCGACAATCTCGCCAATCTGCTTGGAGTTCTCCCCCAGTCCTTCGATGAGCTCCGCGATGTGGCTGACATTCGTCTGGATGGACTGCATGCCTGTCACCGCCGTAGCGACGCCCTGACGTCCCTCGGTCGCGACATCGCTCGTCTTCTGAACCTGCTGGCCCGTCTCTTCGAGATGCCCCTCGAAGTCCTGCATGTGCTGCGTGAGTTTTTTGGTATGCTCGTTGGCCGTCTGCACGTCGTCGAACTGCTCCGAGCACGCGCCCGCGACCTTGACGATCGACTCAGCGATTGACTGGCTGACATCCGCCGCTTGCTCGGCCGAAGATGTGAGTTCCTCAGACGACGCCGCGAGGTACTCCGCCGTTTGCGCGACATTGCGCATGAGCGCGCGTACTTTTTCATTCATCTCCTGCATGGCCTGCGCCATCGTGCCGAGCTCATCCGGACGGGAGGCAAGCTCCTGCATCTCCGCAGCAGCCTCACCCTCGAGGCGGAAGTCTCCCGTCCCCATGATGCCGAGCCGCTCCGTCGTCCGTACGATCGGACGCGCGATGTTCGCGCCGACATAGCGTGAGAAAAGGGCCAGGAGGATTTGCAGCAAGACAATCACGCCGAGCGACTCCAGGATGCTCGTGCGCAGATCCGCCGCAAGCTTCGCCTCTCTCTGCGCGACGATCGCATCGATCTCATCGATCCAGACGCCCGTGCCAAGCACCCAGTGATACGGTTTGAACTCAATGGAATAGCCGTATTTCGGCAGGGACTCCGTCTCGCCCGGCTTTGGGAACATCCAGCGTGTAAAGCCGCCGCCCTCCTGCTGCGCAGACTTGTTGATCTCCTGAATATACGGATACCCATTGGGGTCCTTTGCGTTGAAACGGTTCGTTCCCTCGACATCCTTCCTGCCGAGCAGCACGACGTTGTTGCCATCCACCGTATCGATCCAGAAATAGCCCTTGCCGCCGTCATAGCGCAGGTCGCGCACGCGGTCGGCTGCCTCCTTCTTCGCCTGTTCCTCCGTGAGCTCACCTGCCTGCTGTTTCTTGTAATACTCCTCGAGGATCCCGTAGGCCACCTCTGTCTCACCCTTGAGCTGACTCCCCACACTATCCTCGAGATCTGCCCGATACGCGGCAAGCTGTGCGTGATTATCACGCACCGTGCTGACGATGAAATAAGCACCGATGCACAGCGTCGATACGATTGATACACCGCAGATAGCGAGCATCAGGCGCGTTTTCATAGAAGCAATCCTTAACATACCACATTCCCCCTCATTTTTGGGACTTTCCTTGTCCCAAATACGCGATTTCTTTGCCGATTATGTGATTTACTATATATATTTCGCGTTGAATATAGATTTTCCTTCTATTGTGTTGTAATTTTATTGGAGATTATCGAATTTCTTCTCTGTAACACTCGTTACAGCTTCCCATAGGCAAATATACTATGATAAAAACAAGCTCAACGCACAAACGTCCACTTTGTGGACATTATGCGCTCGCCCTTACAGTACGAAGGAGGCACTGTACCATGTATCTCGAACTGCTCACCGATCATCACGCATCCATCTACGCGCTGCTGAAGCAGCTCTCCGGCTTCTCCTCAGCATCGATGCTCACTGCAAATGCCGAGGAGGCCTCCCGCGCGATATCGCGCCTCGCGGGGCTTCTCACCGTCCACCTCGCGGCGGAGGACAAGTTCCTCTACCCGAGCCTCGCACGCAGCGAAGACGAGCACATCCGCACGACGGCCACGCACTTCGAGGAGGAGATGGGACATCTCGCCAGCACGTTTCTCACCTATAAAGAGGCATGGATGACGCCGACGAAGATCCGCCAGAATCCCGCCGCCTGCCTCGAGGCGACGCAGGAAGTCCTCGCCGCGCTGCAGGAACGCCTTGGCCGCGAGGATGCGCAGCTTTATCCGCTGCTGCAAGATTGATCTGCCGAACAAAACAAACAGCGGCTCCCCCGCGCCAGTCTCGCAAGACAGGCGCGGGGGAGCCGCTGCTTTCTTCAAGAAGGACTGATTCAACCAGCACTTCCTTCATTCGCATATTTAGGAAACCACTGATTAATAGATTTGTCGCGCATTCACTTAAGGAACCGCTGATTAATTCGGCACTCCGTCTTCGCGCGTCTGCACTGTCCTCTCGTCGCCCTACAATCCTCAGCACAAAACGCGATGGAGCGTTTTGGCGCTACGCTTCCGGTTTGTCTCCTAGAGAGATACAGCGCATCCACGCAAATCTGGAGCACCTCATTTAATCAGTGCTTCCTTAACCTTCCCCTCAGGGGGCGCGTTAGCGCGGGATGCCAGTGGCATCCCCGGGAGTGCCGAGCGTAGCGATGGCGGAAGAGGTGTTTCGCCTCGAATGATGATTTCCGGCGCAATCCCCCGTCGTGCAACACCTCTTCCACCGCTTCGCGGTCCCCCTTCTCCTAGGGAGAAGGTATGTTCTCATCCACTTCAACAGTAAGTGGAAAAATCTTGCATTAATCAGTGCTTCTTTAGGGAAGGGGAATCGCACAGCGAGCATCTCAGTTCTCTGCGACAGCAGGCGCCTCTTCCTTCTCCTTCTTTGCGGCAAAGCCGAACCCGTACTTGATGCTGAGCACGAGGAGCGCCGCGAGGAACATCGCACCGCCCATGATATAGTAACCGAGGTCGAACGTGCCCGTGTTCGTCTTGATCCAGCCCATCATATAGGGGCCGACGAGGCCGCCGAGGTTGCCGCAGCAGTTGATGAGCGCGATGGACGCCGCGGCCGCGGAGCCCGTGAGGAATGTCGTCGGGATGGTCCACCAGACGCCCATCGAAGCGTGGATGCCGATGGCCGAGAGGCAGATGAGCACGAGCGCGACCGCCGTGTTCGGCGCGTGCGGCGAGAGCGCGAGGCCGACCGCGCCGACGAAGAGCGCACCCGCGACATGCCAGACCTTGTCGCCCGTGCGCGAGGACGAACGGCCGATGAGCACCTGCACGACGAGGGCCGCCATCATCGGGATGGCGATGGCGCCGCCGAGAAGCTGCGTGGAGAGACCGGAGAGCTGTTTCAGAACGGTCGGCATCCAGAAATAGAAGCCCCAGAAACCGACGACCCAGAGGAAATAGATGACGCAGAGGCGCAGGACCTTCGGATCGCGGAACGCCTTGAGTACGGAGTATTTCTTCTTCTTGAGCATGGCGGCGCGCTCTTCCTCATACGCCTCGCTGAGATATGCCTTCTCCTCATCCGTGAGCCAGGATGCCTGGTCCGGACGATCCGGCACGAAGAAGAAGAAAAAGACCGCGAAGAGGAGCGCCGGCACAGCCTCGAGGATGAAGAGCTCCTGCCAGCCGGCAAGGCCGATGATGGACGTCGAGAGCAGCACCCCGGAGAGCGGCGCGCCGATGATGTTCGCGAGCAGGAGGCTCGTGAGCATGTAGCTCGTGGCGCGCGCCCGCTCCTTGCCCATGAACCAGCGCGGGAAGAGCACGGAGTAGATGACGGGATAGAGGCTCGCCTCCGAGGCGCCGAGCAGGAAGCGGCAGAGATAGAACTCGAACTGCGTGCTCATGAACGCCATGAAGCAGCAGACGAGGCCCCAAGTGAACATGATGCGCGCGATCCACTTCGACGCGGAGAAGCGTGCTGCGATGAGCGAGCCCGGAATCTCGAGCAGCAGATAGCCGAAGAAGAAAATGCTCGCGCCCGCGCCGTAGATCTCCGGCGTGAGCCAGCCGAGATCCTGCTTCATCGTGAGCGCCGCGTAGGAAATGTTCACGCGGTCCAGGCAGGCGATGATGGACACGAGGAACACCGGAAAGACGATCCGGAGATCCCGCTTGCGCGTAAGCTGCTTCATGTCAACAGATGCGTTCATGTTGATTCCTCCCAGGAAATAATAAATGATGATGAAAATATAAAAACCTCCGTCCCGCAAAGGGACGGAGGTCTGTTTCCGTGTTACCACCCAGATTCCCGGCACAGCGCCGGGCACTCACAGCGTACTATCATACGCGTCTCCTGTAACGTGGAGAATACGTCTTGGCTTACCAATCGCGTTCAGCCGCACTCCTCAAGGAGGATTTTCGTCCCCGCCTCCGCTACCGCCTCTCAGCAAACTGGCGGCTCTCTGCAAGCCTCGTACGGGAAGTACTCTTTCCTATCATCGGATGTCTCTGGCAATATTTACATGTTTACAACGTTTGTAACGTTCGATGGGAATAATATACTCCCATCAGCGAAGGATGTCAAGCGCTTTACCGGAAATTTCTGCTGCAACTTGCCTTTGCCTGGGATCTCCAGCGATCCGCCACGTCTCACATCAGGTAGCGCAGATAGACGTACACCGTCGAGAGCACGATGGTCAGCAGCATGATGGGGAAACCGATCCAGAGATAGCGCAGGAACGTGATCTTGACGCCGCGCTCCGCCGCGAGGCCCGCGACGATGAGGTTCGCCGAGGCGCCGACGAGCGTGCCGTTGCCGCCGAGGCAGGCGCCGAGCGCGAGGCTCCACCAGATGGGATCGAGATTCGCGACGCCCATCTGCCCCATGCTCTGGATGAGCGGGATCATCGTCGCGACGAACGGGATGTTGTCAAGCACCGACGAGACGAGCGCGGAGAGCCAGAGCACGAGCAGCGAAGTCGCCGTGACATCACCGCCCGTGAGCTCGATGGCCTTGACCGCAAGGTCATGGATGACCCCCGTCTCGACGAGGCCGCCAACCGCGATGAAGAGGCCGATGAAGAAGAAGATGGTCGCCCACTCGACGGATTTCATCGTCTTCTCGACGAGGTGATGGCTGCCGCCCGCGAGCAGGAGCAGCAGGAAACCACCGCCGAGCGCGATGAGCGAGGACTCGATGTGCGTGATGCTATGCGTGAAGAAGCCGAGGATCGTGAGCGCGAGCACAAACAGCGATTTCGCGAGCAGCCTGCGGTCCTTGAGGGATTTCCTCGCGTCGAGCGCGAGCACCTCCTGCTGGAGCTCCGGCTTCGTCTTGAGCTGCTTGCGGTAAAGCACCTCCATGAGGAAGATGACGATGAAGAGGTTGAGAAACGCGATGGGCGCGAGATTCTCGATGAACGCGAGGAATGTGAGCTCGGGCGCCGCGCTGCCGATCATGATGTTCGGCGGGTCGCCGATGAGCGTCGCGGTGCCGCCGATGTTCGAGGCGATGATCTGCGTGAGCAGGAACGGCATCGGCGAGAGGCGCAGCTTGCTCGTGATGGAGAACGTCACAGGCACCATGAGCAGCACCGTCGTCACGTTGTCGAGGAAACCGGAAAAGACGGCCGTGATGAGGCCGAGGTAGATGAGGATGCGGCGCGGCTCCGCCTTGGCCTTCTGCGCCGCCCAGATCGCCACATAGTCGAAGAGCCCCGTCTGGCTCGTGACGCCGACGAGCACCATCATGCCGACGAGCAGCCCGAGCGTGTTGAAATCGACATGATGCAGCGCCGAATCCATGCTGAGCACGCCCGCGTAGAGCATGACGAGCGCGCCGAGCACCGCGGCCACCGTGCGGTGAATCTTTTCCGACACGATGACGACATACATGAGGATGAATACGATACCTGCCAATACTTCCATGAGAAGCCTCCTTTTTTCCGTAATCCGCAGTTCCTTCACATTCCCCATACAAAGATAGGCGAAGCCCGCGTTGAACAGACTCCGCCTAAAAATTCGTATGAGATTTCCTTTAGAATACCATAGCGCACCGTATCCGTCAACTTGATTTTTCCTCCGGAAAGCGTAAACTGGAACGTGCAGAAGCATCAAAAAGGAGGCATTCGCATGCAGGAAAACACAGCCCAAAAAGAGCCGCGCGCCTGGTGGAAGGAAGCCGTCATCTATCAGATCTACCCGCGCAGCTTCATGGACGCCAACGGCGACGGCATCGGCGACCTCGCGGGCATCACGAGCCGCCTGCCCTACCTCAGGGAGCTCGGCGTCGACGTGCTCTGGCTCTCGCCGATCTACGCCTCGCCGAACGACGACAACGGCTACGACATCAAAGACTACCGCGCCATCATGGAGGACTTCGGCACAATGGCGGACTTCGACACGCTCCTCGCCGCCGCGCACCGCATGGGGCTCAAGATCGTCATGGATCTCGTCGTCAACCACACCTCCGACGAGCATCCCTGGTTCATCGAGAGCCGCCGCGCAAAGGAAAGCCCCTACCGCGACTACTACATCTGGCGTCCCGGCAAAGCGGGCAAGGAGCCGAACAACTGGGAGTCGTGCTTCAGCGGCTCCGCCTGGCAGTACGACGCGGCGACAGACGAATACTACCTGCATCTCTTCTCGAAGAAACAGCCCGACCTCAACTGGGAGAATCCCAAGGTGCGCGACGAGGTCTACGACCTCATGAAATTCTGGTGCGACAAGGGCATCGACGGCTTCCGCATGGACGTCATCAGCATGATCTCAAAGGATCAGCGGTTCCCCGACGGCCCCGTGAAGCCCGACGGCTACGGCGATTTCTCCCCCTACTGCGTGAGCGGGCCGCGCGTGCATGAGTTCCTGCAGGAGATGAACCGCCGCGTACTCTCGCACTACGACCTCCTGACCGTCGGCGAGGCCGCGGGTGTCACCATCGAGGAGGCGAAGAAGTACGCGCGCAGCGACGGCAAGGAGCTCGGCATGGTATTCCAGTTCGAGCACGTCGGCGAGGGCAACGGCAAGGGCAGCATCATCGGAAAATGGACGACGGGCAAGCCCGAGATGCCGAAGGTCCGCGCCATCCTCAACAAGTGGCAGCGAGAGCTCGCGGGCTGCGCCTGGAACTCCCTCTACCTCGACAACCACGACCAGCCGCGCTGCGTCTCGATGTTCGGCAACGACAGCCCCAAGTGGCGCGTGCGCTCCGCGAAGATGCTCGCGACCTGCCTCCACATGCAGAAGGGCACGCCCTACATCTACCAGGGCGAGGAACTCGGTATGACGAACACGCAGTTCCACTCCCTCGCCGACTGCCGCGACCTCGAGGAGATCAATGCCTGGCACGAGTACGTCGACGAGCAAAAGCGCGTCTCGCCGGAAACCATGCTCGCCTGCTTCGACAACGTCGCGCGCGACAACGCGCGCACGCCGATGCAATGGGACGCGAGCGAGAACGCAGGCTTTACGACGGGCACGCCCTGGCTCGCCGTCAACCCGAACTACCGGGAGATCAACGCGGCAGCAGAGACGGGCGACCCGGACTCCGTCTACGCCTACTATAAGAAACTCATCGCGCTGCGCCACACGCATGAGATCATCGTCTACGGCACCTTCGAGCCGCTGCTCGAGGACGATCCCGCCATCTACGCCTACGCGCGCCACCTCGATGGGCAGACGCTCCTCGTCGCCTGCAACTGGACCGACCACGAGGTCCCTTGCACGCTCTACTCTGACCGCGGCGAGGGCGAAGAACTCATCTCGAACGTGAAAACAGAAAAGGAGCGCACGCTGGCACCCTACGAAGCACGCGCCGTCCTCTACGGAAAGGCAGAGGCGTAAAGAGTAACACGCCACGAAGGGGCTGTTGCACGTACCGACAACGTGCAACAGCCCCTTCTCTTTCGTTGAGCTAGCAAGGAGGGTGAATATGTCTTTATCCATACAAGAGCGATTAAAAGACCTACGTGTGGAGCGTGGCTTGACGCTGGGGCAGCTTGCGGAGCAGACCGGGCTTTCCAAGTCTGCGCTGGGCAGTTACGAAACGGAAGACTTCAAGGACATCAGCCACTATGCCCTTATCCGGCTGGCGAAGTTTTACGGTGTGACCGCTGATTATCTGCTGGGGCTGTCTGAAATGAAAAATCACCCAAACGCCGATCTTGCAGACCTGCGTTTGAGTGATGAAATGATTGACCTGCTGAAAAGCGGGAGGATAGACAATACCCTGCTGTGTGAGCTGGCGGCGCACCCGGATTTCCCCCGGCTGATGGCTGACCTTGAAATCTATGTGAACGGAACGGCACTGAAACAGGCGCAGGGTGCAAACGCCATAGTGGACACGATGAGCGCAACTGTTATAAAAAAGCATAATCCTGGCATGAGTGATACGCAGTTAAGACAGCTTATCACCGCCCATATTGATGAGGACGAGTTTTGCCGCTATGTGATACAACGGGACATAAACGGGATTGCCCTTGCTCTGCGGGAAACACACAAGGACGATTTTTTCAGCGTCCCAGAGGATAACCCGCTAAAAGAAATGCTGGAAACTGCTGGTGAAATCGTCAGCCAGGACAGCGACACGGAACAAGCGTACTTGGCGTTTATCTGCAAACGGCTCAAGCTGAATTTTAGGAAGCTGTCAGTAGAAGAACGGAAGTGGCTGAAAAAGATTGCGGAAAAATCCGACTTGCTGAAGAATCCAAAACCGCAGAGAGGACGAAGATAAAAAATGCCTGAACGGCGGTTCTGGTTTTTCAGAACCACCATCCAGGCATTTTGTTTAGTAATAGAAAAAGGTGCAGTTGATTATTGCGTATTGTCAATCTCTCTCAAACCGGGTAGTAAAAATACGGCAAGCGCAACGATGATAATGCCAATTCCGCAAATGACAAACCATTTCTCAACTCCCAGCCGCTCCGCCAGAGGCCCGGAAATGACAAGGCCAAACGGCATGGCGAGGGAAGCGGCGCTTGTCAGTAGAGAAAAAACTCTCCCCAGATATTCTGGTTTGACCGTTTCTTGAAAAATCGCATTTTGCACACCGTAAAATGGAGCGGAAATTCCCATAACAGTACAGCACACAACAAAGACAAGAAATGCGTCTGGCGGCAAAAGCCCGGAGAGCATATTGCTAACGCCCATCAGGAGAACGGAAAGACCGATGGTGTACCGCCGTTTCTTAAAACCGCCCCAAATGCTCAGAATGACTCCGCCAAGCAGCATACCAACCGCAAAAGCAATTTCAGCGGCAGAGGCATGGGCCGGTGTTCCTTTGAAGTATGACATACAGATGAGAGGAAAAAGCGTACTGATTGGCATATAAAAGAACATATAAATTACACCAATCCAGAGCAGAGCAAAGAGGCCCCTGTTTTGCTTTAATACCACATACCCCTCTTTCATATCCTGTAAAAACTGTTGTCTTTTCGTTTCTGGACATAGTTCAGGCGTTGGTATGGACGAAATCGCAACAGTCACACAGGCAAGGATTGCACCCACAATATCTAACAATATAATTGCATTAAGAGGCCAAACAGCATATAAAAACGCTGCGGCAGCTGGACTGATAATCGCACTTACTGCTTGCATGGTCTGCGTGTAACCAGCGCATTTTGTAAGTTCCTCTTTTGGCACAATCATAGGTGTTGCTGCGCTGAATGCTGGAGAATGAAAAGCAGTTCCCGCACTTCGGATTAACAGGACAACCATAATAGACCATACGGGCAATTCCATGTAAAACGCCACCAGCGCCAGAATACCGCCAGCGGCGGCAATTATCAAATCCGCACCAATCATTACGCTTTTACGGCTGTGCCGGTCAACAAAAGCACCTGCAAACGGGCCTAAACAGGCTTGCGGCAAAAATCCAATCAGTGTTGCCGCCGTCAATATGATTGCAGAATTAGTTTTCGCAACCAAATAAAAGATAATGGCCATTTGCAAAATACCGCTGCTAATAAAGGATATTGCTTGTCCGGCAAGAAGTGTAAAATAAGTTTTTCTCCATGAATTGTTGTTTTGGGTCATAATGCGAACCTCCTTTTTTATTGCATTGTTCCTTTGTTTCTGCAATAAAAAGCAGGCGTTGTCCCACAGAGAGGGCAGACGCCTGCATAACAACAAAGCACGAAAAAACACCACGATACAGTTCAAAGACTGCTCGTGTCAAACCTACGTGTTCCTTTGCATACGCACGCAAAAAAAGCCCACCATCATGTGGAAAGGTACTTCTACTTTTTATTGCTTATTAGCGTACACAAATTAACACACGTAAGCCTCCTTCCAATCTCAAACTGTCGCACAGTATAACACACATCCGATAGACTTGTCAACCATTTTTAACCTTGTTTTCCATCTTGTTTTTCCATCTCTTACGGGCAGTAGCAAAGCCAGGCGAGCCAGTCAACGGTCAAGATGAACGGCGCTTTCAGCGCCGCCGTTGACAGTCTCGCCCGTCTTTGCTAATGGGTAATCAAGGCGGGAAAGCCATTTTAGGGCTTTCCCGCCCATTTCAATTTTGGGAGAAGAAAGGCCCCAAAATGAACGAGTGCGGCCAAACACTTTTAGGGATTGGCCACCTTGTCCACCCATCCAGCGGGGCGGCGGGGAACGGTCAAGGCCGGGCGTCAGCCCATTCATTTCAGCCTTGACGGTTTCCTGCCGTCCTGCTACTTTTCCCGGAGTGTGGCCACACATCTGGTCACGGTGTCCAGAGCTTTGGGACTTTTTGTCCCATAGGCCGGGGGCGGAGGACGAGGGACGGGGGCTTTCATAATACGCCCTGTCTGCTGCTGAAATCAGCCCTTTGTTTCCGGCTTACCAGCCCCAAACAAAGCCCTGCTTTCCTGCCGCGTCAAATGCCCTTGCCCTCCCCGGCGGCAACGGTATTTTCAGGGCAACGCCGACAGAGCGTATAACACACTACACTTTGCTCCGCAAAGTCGTGTGCCAAATGGGGCGCTGCCCCCTTTGGAAACCCCCGCAACAAACAGGTGCTATGCACCCAGCCGGGAGCATAGCGCCGTTTGTTGTCAGCAGCCCGTTTCACGGTCTGCGTGTAGTTCCTTGTAAACTGACCTAACATTTTTTGCAAACTAAAAGGGGCTGCTACACGTTGTTGATACGTGCAACAGCCTCTCTGGCTCTCAAGATGGTGGGCGATAACAGGATCGAACTGCTGACATCTTGCTTGTAAGGCAAGCGCTCTCCCAGCTGAGCTAATCGCCCCTGGTGACGCCAATGGGATTCGAACCCATGAACCCGCCGTGAAAGGGCGGTGTCTTAACCACTTGACGATGGCGCCATGGCTCCCCGAACAGGATTCGAACCTGTGACAGCCTGATTAACAGTCAGGTGCTCTACCGGCTGAGCTATCGAGGAATCATCTCGGCACTAGAAGCGCCGACAAAGGATATTATACTAAACCCTCAGGAAATTTGCAAGAGATTTTTTCAACGACCTCCGCCATATCCGAGACGATCCAGTCCGTCATCGAGAGATCCTGATCGCCGCTGTGCGGGCTGCGGAAGCCAATGCAGTACATGCCGGCGGCCTTCGCGGCGCGCGCGCCGTTCTCCGTGTCCTCGATGACGACGCAGTCCGCGGGCGCGACCTGGAGCACGGCCGCCGTCTTGAGATAGATGGCCGGATCCGGCTTCGACTGCGGCAGCTCCGCGCCCGACTGCAGCGCATCGAAGCAGTTGCGGATGCCAAGCGACGCGGTGACGAACTCGATGAAATCCAAGGAGCTCGAGCTTGCGATGGCCGTCCGGAGCCCCTCGGCGCGCAGCGCATCCGTGCGCTTGATGAGCGAGAGCACGCCCTTGATCGGCGTGACGCCCTGCTCGTGCATGAGGCGGTTGAAGAGATACGCCTTTGCCTTGACAAGGGCCTCTGGTTTCTGCGACAGATGATGTTTCGCCGCGAGATCCGTCCAGAGATTGAGATCGCTCGATCCCTGATAGTCATAGAGCGCCTCGATCGGCACGGTGATGCCGAGCTTCTTGAGCACGCGCTGCTCCGCCTCGATGTGCACCGGCTCCGTATCGCAGATGACACCGTCCATGTCGTAGATGAATGCCTTCATAACGTCTCCTTTCGACAAAATCCCGCCACATGCCTGTGGCGGGATGAAAACACAAAGGGATTTTTACTCGACCGTGACCGACTTCGCGAGGTTGCGCGGCTTGTCCACGTCACAGCCGCGCGTGATCGCCGCGTAGTACGCGAGCAGCTGCAGCGGCACGACCGTGAGGATCGGGATGAGCAGCTCATCCGTCTCCGGCACGCGGATCACGTGGTCGACGTACTTCTCGAGCTCCTCGTCGCCCGCGGCCGCGATGCCGATGACGACGGCGTCGCGCGCCTTGACCTCCTTGATGTTCGAGAGCGTCTTCTCGTAGACGCTCTTCTGCGTCGCAAGCGCGATGACCGGCACGCCCTCGACGATGAGCGCGAGCGTACCGTGCTTGAGCTCGCCCGCTGCATACGCCTCGGCGTGGATATAGGAGATCTCCTTGAGCTTCAGCGCGCCCTCGAGCGCGACGTCATAGTCGAGCGAGCGGCCGATGTAGAACACATCCTCATTGAAGCCGTACTGCTTCGCGAACGTCTTGATCGGCTCGACATCGGAGAGTGTCTCGCTGATCTGCGCGGGCACCTGCTGCAGCATGCTGACGAAATGCGCAATCTCATCATCCGGCAGCGTTCCCTTGATCTCCGCCATGTAGAGCGCGAGCATGAAGAAGAGGATGAGCTGCGTCGTGTACGCCTTCGTCGAGGCGACGGCGATCTCGGGGCCGGCCCAGGTGTAGAGCACCTGATCCGCTTCGCGCGCGATCGACGAGCCGACGACATTCGTGAGCGCGAGCGTCTGCGCACCGCGGCGCTTCGATTCCTTGAGCGCGGCGAGCGTGTCGCTCGTCTCGCCCGACTGCGAGACGACGATGAGCAGCGTGTTCTCATCGACGATCGGGTCGCGGTAGCGGAACTCCGACGCGACATCTACCTCGACGGGGATGCGCGCGAGCTTCTCGATGTAGAACTTGCCGACGAGCCCCGCGTGGTACGCCGTGCCGCAGGCGACGATATAGACCTTGTTGAAATTATTGAGGAAATCCGCGTTCCACTTGAGCTCGCTCATCACGATGCGCTTGCCGTCCTTCGCGATGCGCTGGCTCATCGTGTCGCGCACCGCCTTCGGCTGCTCGTGGATCTCCTTAAGCATGAAGTGCTCGAAGCCGCCCTTCTCCGCCGCCTCAGCGTTCCAGTTGACCTCAAAGACCTTCTTCGTCACGAGCTCGCCCTTGCGGTTCGTGATCTCGATGGCGTCCTTCTTGACGACCGCCATCTCGCCGTCGTTGAGGATGTACGTGCGGCGCGTCCTGTTGATGATGGCAGGGATATCGGAGGCGATGAAGTTCTCCCCGTCCCCGAGCCCGATGACGAGCGGGTTGTCCTGCTTCGTGCAGATCAGGCGGTCCGGATGCTGGCGGCACATGAACACGAGGGAATACGAGCCCTCGATGCGGCGCAGCACCTCGCGCACGCTCTCCTCGAAGTCGCCGTTATAGACCTCCTCGAGCAGGTGCGCGACCACCTCGGTATCCGTCTCCGACTTGAACACATGGCCCTTCTCGATGAGCGCCTCCTTGAGCGCGAGGTAGTTCTCGATGATGCCGTTGTGCACGACGACGAAATCACCGGAGCAGTCCGTATGCGGGTGCGCGTTCACATCGGACGGGCGACCGTGCGTCGCCCAGCGCGTATGACCGATGCCGACGGTGCCCTGCGGCACATTGTCCTTGATCTTCTCGCGCAGCGCCGCGAGACGGCCCACGCACTTCTCCACGCGGATGTTCTCGCCGTCATAGACCGCGATGCCCGCCGAGTCGTAGCCGCGGTACTCCAGCTTCGAGAGCCCCTCGAGCAGGAATTCCGCCGCCTGACGGTCTCCGACATAACCAACGATTCCACACATAAAAGATACCTCCAGTCTGTCCCGGACAGTCTGCCCGGGTACCACTTGCAGGTGTCTGCCGCATGTACCGCTTTGTCCAGGAGATCGCTCCCCTGCTTTCCCGGCACACTCTCGGAGCGGCAACTCCGGAAGGCATCCGCTGACGTCTCGACAACCTTCTCCTCGTCCTCTGCCCACGCACGATGGGCAGAGCCAGCGCTAAGATTTCTCTTTTCGGTAAGAAACACCTGCTGTGATGATCGGCGCCAGCGCGTAAAACCACACGCTAGCGCAAATGTATTGTAGCGTAAACGTCAAAAGAAGTCAATTTTGTTTTTTCTATAGGAAACGCTGATTAAATGAGGTGCTCCGGATTTACGCGGATACGTTGTATCTCCCTAGGAGACAAACCGGAGGCGTAGCGGCAAAACGCTCCATCGCGTTTTGTGCTGAGGATTGTCGAGGGCGGAAGGACAGCGCAGACGTGTGAAGGCGGAGTGCCGAATTAATCAGTGATTCCTATCATTGCCTATGCTGGGAAATCGCCGACGTCGCCGCGGCGCGCCTCATTTGCTGAAAAACAGCGCGTAATACCCGTTGAGGAAAATCACCAGCACAATGAGCGGCAGGATATAGGTGACGTAGCAGCGGATCCACTGCGGGAACGCGACGCCGCGCCCCGTGTCCGCCTCCCGCAGGAAATTCTTCCAGCCCCAGCCGTAACGGCTCGTGCAGAACGCGAGATAGACGAGGCTGCCGAGCGGCAAGAGGTTGTAGCTCACGAAGAAGTCCTCGAGGTCGAGCACCCCCGTGCCGGGGCCGAACGGCGTAAAGCCGCTCCAAACATTGAAGCCGAGCACGCAGGGCAGCGAGAGCAAGATCATCACGGGGATGCCCGCGCGGATGATCTTGCGGCGGTCGACGTGCAGCAGCTCGAAGAAGCAGACGATGAGATTCTCAAAGACCGCGATGATCGTCGACATGGAGGCAAACGCCATGAAGAGGAAGAACAGCGTGCCCCAGAGACGCCCGAACGCCATGTGGTTGAACACATTCGGCAGCGTGACGAAGAGCAGGTTCGGCCCGCTCGACGGACTCACGCCATAGGCGAAGCACGCGGGGAAGATGATGAGCCCCGCCATGATGGCGACGAACGTATCGAGCACGATGACCCAGATGGCCTCGCCCGTCAGCCGCTTCGCCTTGCCGATATAGCTGCCGAACACCGCGAGCGCGCCTATGCCGAGCGACAGCGTGAAAAAGGCCTGCCCCATCGCCGCGAAGATGACCTCGCGCAGACCGTACTCCTCGATCTTGCCGAAATCCGGCATGAGATAGTAGGAAAGCCCCGCCTCGCTGCCCGGCAGCAGCACGGAATTGACCGCGAGGACCACCATGAGCGCGAGCAGGCAGGTCATCATGAGCTTCGTGATGCGCTCGACGCCCGCCTGCACGCCGAGATAACAGACGCCGCCGCAGAGCGCGACCGTGAGCGCCATATAGCCCGCCATCGTCAAGGGATCCGCAAGCAGCGCGCCGAACACCTGCCCCACGCCCGCGGCGCCGAGCCCCTCGAACTTCCCGCTCACCATCAGATAAATGTAGTAAAGCATCCAGCCGGAGATCGTCGTGTAGAACATCATGAGCAAGAGATTGCCCGCGATCGCGCCGTATTTATAGAGATGCCATTTCGTCCCCGCAGGCTCGAGCACATCGAACGACATCGCCGCGCTGCGCACGCTCGCGCGTCCCACGGCGAACTCCGCCACCATGATGGGCAGCCCGAGGATTGCGAGGAAGACAAGATAGATGAGCACGAACGACGCCCCGCCGTACATCCCTGTGATATACGGGAAGCGCCAGACATTGCCGAGCCCGATGGCACAGCCGGCCGAGACCAGGATGAAGCCCAGCCGCGTTGAGAAATTTCCACGTTCCAAAACAACACCTCATTTAAAGATAATTGACGCGTACAAACGTCCGCCCGGCGGACGCCCTGCGCCGTCTGCGGGCAATCAGCCTCTGCGCCGCAGAGCGCCCCTGCCGGATCGGCGACACCGCCGCGACGCTGGCCACGGTTCCCGCCGCCTCGCGGACGACGGAATTATTATACCATCGAAGCGCGCGCAAGAAAAGTACCGGCGCCGGACTGCAAATACTGTCTTTTCAAGGAAAACAATCCTGGATTTTATTCCTGTAACATTGTATAATGGGAATGTCTATTTGTACGAGTGTACTACAAACAAATCAAAACAAAGGTGGGTTCTCTATGAAACTTTCCAGCATCTCAAAGAAAATGAAGCTCCTCTCGCTCGGCGCGGCCACGCTCCTCGCGGCAGGCGTCTTCGCCGGCTGCGGCGGCTCGCAGGAGAGCGCGAGCTCCGGCGGCAAGACGTACAAGGTCGGCATCGTCCAGCTCGTCGAGCACAACGCCCTCGACGCGGCGAACAAGGGCTTCGTCGATGGCCTCAAGGAACGCGGCTTCGAGGAGGGCAAGAACGTCACATTCGACAAGCAGAACGCGCAGGCCGACCAGTCGAACCTCCAGAACATCGCCCAGCGCTTCGTCTCCGGCAAGATGGATCTCATCTGCGCCATCGCGACGCCGGCGGCGCAGACGGTCGCGAACGCAACGAAGGAGATCCCCATCGTCGGCACGGCCATCACAGACTATGTCGGCGCGAAGCTCGCGGCCTCCAATGAAAAGCCGGGCGGCAACGTCACGGGCACGAGCGACATGAACCCCATCAAGGAGCAGATCGACCTCCTCATGAAGATCAAGCCGGAGGCCAAGACCATCGGCGTCATCTACTGCTCGAGCGAGGTCAACTCCGAGGTGCAGGTCAAGGCGATGCAGGAATACGCGGAGTCCAAGGGCCTCACCGTCAAAGTCGCCACGATCTCCACGGTCAACGACATCCAGCAGGCCGCGCAGAGCCTCGTCGGCTCCGTCGACGCCTTCTATGAGCCGACCGACAATGTCATCGCCTCCGCCATGCCGACGCTCGTCGCCATCACGGACGCGGCGAAGCTCCCCATCATCTGCGGCGAGCCGAACATGGTCAAGGCCGGCGGCCTCGCGACCTACGGCATCGACTACTACAAGCTCGGCGTCCAGACGGGCCACATGGCCGCCGACATCCTCGAGGGCAAGAGCAAGCCGGCTGACATGAGCATCGAGCTCGCAAAGGATCTCAAGATCACAATCAACAAAGCCGACGCGGCCCGCCTCGGCATCACGATCCCCGAGGACGTGCTCAAAGACGCGGATCTCGTAGAATAAAGGAGTCATCTCTATGGATCTCGTCATTTCCACCGTATCGCAGGGGCTCCTCTGGGCCCTCCTCGCCATCGGCGTCTACATCACGTTCCGCGTGCTCGACATCGCGGACCTCACCGTCGAGGGCAGCTTCCCGCTCGGCGCCGCCGTCGCGGCGAAGCTCCTGACCTCAGGCGCCCATCCCGTCACCGCCATCCTCGTCGCCTGCATCGCGGGCGCGCTCGCCGGCGTCGTCACGGGCTTCCTCTGCACGAAGCTCAAGATTCCCGCTCTGCTCGCGGGCATCCTCACGATGATCGCGCTCTACTCCGTCAATCTGCGCATCATGGGCAAGGCCAATCTGCCGCTGCTCTCGCAGGATACGATTTTTTCCATCGTGAAAGTGCCGGGGCTCGACATGGGACTCACCGTCCTCGCCATCGGCCTCGCCATCGTGCTCATCGTCGCCGTGCTGAACTACTGGTTCTTCGGCACGGAGCTCGGCGCCGCCATCCGCGCGACGGGCTGCAACCCGCACATGATCCGCGCGAACGGCATCGACACCGACGTCATGGTCGTGCTCGGCCTCCTGCTCTCGAACGCCCTCGTCGCCATGTCCGGCGCCCTCGTCGCGCAGAGCAACGGCTTCGCGGACGTCGGCATGGGCGTCGGCACCATCGTCATCGGCCTCGCCTCCGTCATCATCGGCGAAGTACTCTTCGGCACGCGCAGCTTTCGAAACTGCCTGATCTCCGTCATCCTCGGCTCCATCGTCTACCGCGCCGTCATCGCCATCGTACTGCAGATGGGCATGCCGCCGAACGACCTCAAGCTCTTCACAGCCATCCTCGTCGCCCTCGCGCTCTCCATGCCGCTTTTGCAGGCACGCTGGAATAAATTCCGCAAGGGGGTGACTCGCTGATGCTGCGCATTGAGAAAATCTCCAAGACGTTCAACCCGAACACCATCACCGAGAAAATCGCGCTTTCAGACGTGAGCCTCCATCTCGCGCCCGGCGACTTCGTCACCGTCATCGGCGGCAACGGCGCGGGCAAATCGACGCTCATGAACTGCGTCGCGGGCACCTACCCCGTCGACGAGGGCAGGATCGAGATTGCTGGCACCGACATCACGAAATGGCCGGAACACCGCCGCGCGAAATACATCGGCCGCGTCTTCCAGGATCCCATGATGGGCACCGCGGCGAACATGCAGATCGAGGAAAACCTCGCCATCGCCTCCCGCCGCGGCAAGCGTCCGACACTCCGCTGGAGCTCGACCGCCAGGGACCGCGACCGCTACCGCGAGCTCCTCGCAGGGCTCCGCCTCGGCCTCGAGGATCGGCTTGAGTCCAAGGTCGGCCTCCTCTCCGGCGGCCAGCGCCAGGCGCTCACCCTCCTCATGGCCACGATGGCCGAGCCGAAACTCCTGCTCCTAGATGAGCACACCGCTGCCCTCGACCCGAAGACCGCCGAGAAAGTCCTCTCCCTCACGCGGGAAATCGTCGCGCGCCAGCGCCTCACGACGCTCATGATCACTCACAACATGCGCGACGCCCTCAAATTCGGCAACCGCCTCATCATGATGTACGGCGGCAAAATCCTCTTCGACATCCCCGAGGAAAAGAAAAAACACCTCGAGGTCAAAGACCTCCTCGCCATGTTCGAGCAGGCCGCCGGCAGCGAGCTCGTCAGCGACAGCCTGCTGCTGAGCTGAACGCAGTCAAAAAGCCAGTACCAAGCATTTTCTGCTCGGTGCTGGCTTTTTGACATCTCGATGTGGCATAGGTTCCTGCATCCATTGTTAAGGAAGCGCTGATTAAATGAGGTGCTCCGGATTTACGCGGATGCGCTGTATCTCCCTAGGAGACAAACCGGAGACGTAGTGGCAAAACGCTCTTACGTGCCTTTTTCGTAAGTTCCTCAATCGCTCAGCACATTGTCGTTACGCCTCTCTGCCGCCCGCGAAGAGCGCTCGCATAGCGTTGAGCACGGCGAGGACCATGACGCCGACGTCGGCGAAGATCGCCGCCCACATATTCGCGAGGCCGACAGCGCAGAGGAAGAGCACGAGGATCTTGACGCCGATGGAGAAGACGATGTTCTCGCGCACGATGCGCATGGTCTTGCGCGCAATGCGCCGCGCGACGGAGATCTTGAGTGGGTCGTCGTCCATGAGCACGATGTCCGCCGCCTCAATCGCGGCGTCCGAGCCCATGGCGCCCATGGCGATGCCGACGTCCGCGCGCGCAAGCACTGGCGCGTCGTTGATACCGTCGCCGACGAAGGCGACGCCGCCGCGCTGTTCCTTGAGGAGGGCCTCGAGCCTTTCAACCTTGTCCGCGGGCAGGAGCTCGCATTCGTAGGCGTCGATGCCGAGCTCCTGTGCGATTTCCTGCGCCGTCGCGCGGTTGTCGCCCGTGAACATCTGCGTGTGGTGGATGCCCTGCGCGTGGAGCGCCTCGATGGCCGCGGCGGCGTGCGGCTTCACGACGTCCGAGACGACGATGTGCCCCATGTAGACGCCATCCATCGCCACGTGGACGATCGTGCCCGTCTTCTCGCAGGGATGCCAGGCGGCGCCGAGACCGTCCATGAGCTTCGCGTTGCCGACGCAGACCGTGTGGCCGTTGACGCGCGCACGCACGCCCTGCCCGGCGATCTCCTCCACGTCCTCCACGGTGCAGCCGTCCGCCTCGCCAGGATAGGCGCTGCGCAGGGAGGCCGCGATGGGATGCGTAGAGAAGCGCTCGACGTGCGCGGCGAGGTGCAGCAGCTCCTTTTCCGGAATCGTCTCGGGGTGGACCGCCGTGACCTCGAAGACGCCTTTCGTGAGCGTGCCCGTCTTGTCGAAGACGACCGTATCGATATCAGCGAGCGCCTCGAGGAAGTTCGATCCCTTCACGAGCACGCCCGCGCGGCTCGCGCCGCCGATGCCAGCGAAAAACGAGAGCGGGATGCTGATGACAAGCGCGCAGGGGCAGCTCACGACGAGGAACGTGAGCGCACGATAGAGCCACGTGCCCCACGCGGGCGCCGTGCCGAGCGCGAGGAGGCTCACGAGCGGCGGCAGGACGGCAAGCAGTGCGGCAGCGCCGACGACGGCGGGCGTGTAGACGCGCGCGAACCGCGTGATGAACTGCTCCGCGCGCGACTTGCGCGAGCTCGCGTCCTCGACGAGCTCGAGGATCTTCGACGCCGTCGACTCGTCGAATTCCTTCGTCGTGCGGACGTGCAGTACGCCGCTGAGGTTGACGCAGCCGCTCAAGACCTCGTCGCCCGGTGCCACGTCGCGCGGCAGGCTCTCGCCCGTGAGCGCCACGGTATTCAGCGTCGACGTACCATCGATGACGACGCCGTCGATGGGGACCTTTTCACCCGGCGCGACGGTGAGGATCGTGCCGACGGCAACCTCGTCCGGCGCGACGCGCACGAGCCTCCCGCCGCGCTCGACCTGTGCGTAGTCGGGGCGGATATCCATGAGCTCCGTGATATCGCGGCGGCTCTTGCCGATGGCATACGACTGGAACCACTCGCCCACCTGGTAAAAGAGCATGACGGCGATGGCCTCCGTGTAGTCGCCGTCCTCGTAGATCGCGAGCGCGAGCGCGCCGAGCGTCGCGACCGCCATGAGCAGGCACTCGTCGAGCGGCTGCCGCCGCACGATGCCATGCCCCGCCTTGTAGAGGATGTCGTAGCCGACGATGAGGTACGGCACGAGATACGCGGCGAGGCGCGGCAGCGGTGCGAGCTCGAGCTGCCCGATGAGCACGATGAGCACCGCCGAGATGATGATGCGGATGAGTTTCCGTTTCTGTTTCTTGTTCATCTTCTCCACTCCCTATCCTTCAACATATGAATGAGTGTTCATTCGTTGTCTCTAGTATACCAAAAAATGCCCGGACGTCAAGGACCATTTGCGGATCCTTGTCCGTCCGGGCATCTTCGTCCGGGAGGGTTCATTAGGGCATTCCCCGCGGGCGCCGGCCTGCGGTCATGTACCCTGCGCGCACCGCGCGCGACAGCAGGCTCAGAAGAGGCCCGTGATCTTGCCGCTTTCGTCGATGTCCATGTTCTCCGCTGCCGGGTGTTTCGGCAGACCGGGCATCGTGAGGATGTTGCCCGTGAGCGCGACGATGAAGCCTGCGCCCGCACTCACGCGCAGCTCCCGCACCGTGATGCGGAATCCCTCCGGGCGGCCGAGCTTCGCGGCGTCATCGGAGAGGGAGTACTGCGTCTTGGCCATGCAGACCGGCATCTTGTCGAGACCGAGCGCCTCGATCTCCGCGAGCTGCTTCTGCGCGGCCGGCGTGAAGTCAACGCCCTCGCCGCCGTAGATCGTGCGCGTAATGGCAGCGATCTTCTCGGGGATGGACTGCGCCGTATCGTAGATGAAATGGAAGTCGCTCGGCTTCTCCGCCGCGGCCGCGACTTTTTCCGCGAGTGCGAGACCGCCCTCGCCGCCCTTGGCCCAGACCTCGGAGAGCGCGACCTCCGCGCCGAGCGCCGTGCACTTTTCCTCGACAAAGGCGAGCTCCTCCGGCGTATCCGTCGGGAACGCGTTGACGGCGACGACGACGGGCAGGCCGAACGCGTGGATGCTCTCGATGTGCTTCGTGAGGTTGGCGAGCCCCTTCTCGAGCGCCGCCATATCGACCTTCTCAAGCTCCGCCTTCGGCAGGCCGCCGTGCATCTTGAGCGCGCGCACCGTCGCGACGATGACGACGGCGTCCGGCGCGAGGCCGGCGAAGCGGCACTTGATATCGAGGAATTTCTCCGCGCCGAGATCCGCGCCGAAGCCGGCCTCCGTCACGACGTAGTCCGCGAGCTTGAGCGCGTACTTCGTCGCCATGACGCTGTTGCAGCCGTGCGCGATGTTCGCGAACGGGCCGCCGTGGATGAACGCGGGCGTCCCCTCGAGCGTCTGCACGAGGTTCGGCTTGATCGCGTCCTTGAAGAGCAGCGTGAGCGCGCCCGTGACGCCGAGCTCCTTGGCGCGGATGGCACGGCCGTCGCGACTGTAAGCGACGATGATCTCGCCGAGGCGCTTCTTCATGTCCTCGAGGCTCGTCGCGAGGCAGAGGATGGCCATCATCTCCGAGGCCACCGTGATGTCGAAGCCCGTCTCGCGCGGCGTGCCGTGAGCCTTGCCGCCGAGGCCGATGACGATGTGGCGCAGCGCGCGGTCATTGAGGTCGAGCACGCGCTTCCAGACGATGCGGCGCACGTCGATGTCGAGCGCGTTGCCCTGCTGGATGTGGTTGTCGATGACGGCCGCGAGCAGATTGTGCGCCGTCGTGATGGCGTGGAAGTCGCCCGTGAAATGGAGGTTGATGTCCTCCATCGGCACGACCTGCGCGTAGCCGCCGCCCGCCGCGCCGCCCTTGAGGCCGAAGCAGGGGCCGAGCGACGGCTCGCGCAGCGCGACAGCCGTCTTCTTCCCCTGGCGCGCGAAGGCGTCCGCGAGACCGACGCTCGTCGTCGTCTTGCCCTCGCCCGCCGGCGTTGGATTGATGGCCGTGACGAGGATGAGCTTGCCGTTCGGACGGTCCTTCACGCGCTGCCACGTCTCCGGCGTGACCTTCGCCTTGTATTTGCCGTAGAGCTCGAGCTCATCGTCTGTGATGCCGAGCTTGGCCGCGATTTCCCCGATGGGGCGCATCGTTGCTTCCTGTGCGATTTCAACATCGGATTTCATAGGTACCTTCCTTTCCTCCCGCGGCACGTGGCCGCATCTTCCCTCAGACCTGCTTCAGTCCTTCTGCGCGGCGAGCTGGCACGCGGCAGCCGTCACGACATTCTCCATGAGCATCGCGACGGTGAGCAGGCCGACGCCGCCCGGCACGGGCGTGATGGCGCCCGCGACCTCCGCCGCGCCGGCGAAGTCGACATCGCCGACGAGCTTGCCGCGCGGATGATCCGCGTCGGGCGGCAGGCGGTTGATGCCGACGTCGATGACCGTCGCGCCGGGCTTCACCATATCCGCCCGAATGAAGCTGGGCCGTCCGACGGCCGCGACGAGGATGTCCGCCTCACGCGTCACCGCCGCGAGATCCTTCGTATGGCTGTGGCAGACGGTGACTGTCGCGTTTTCCTGCAGCAGCAGGCTCGCCATCGGCTTGCCGACGATGTTGCTGCGACCGACGACGACGGCGCGCGCACCGTCCATGGCGATGCCCGCGAGCTCGAGCATCTTGAGACAGCCCGCGGGCGTGCAGGGCACGAGGCCCGGCTCGCCCATCACGAGGCGGCCAACGTTGACGGGATGGAACCCGTCGACATCTTTCTCCGGCAGGATGCGTCCTGTGATCTCCTTCTCGCGGCGCGCGAGCGCGCCCGGCAGCGGCAGCTGCACGAGGATGCCGTGGATGCGCTTGTCGTAGTTGAGCTCGTCGATGCGCGCGGTGAGCTCCTGTTCCGTCACCGTCTCCGGCAGACGGATGACCTCGGAGTAGAGCGCGAGCTCCTGGCAGGCGCGGTCCTTGTTGCGCACGTAGACCTGCGACGCGGAATCCTCGCCGACGATGATGACGGCGAGTCCCGGCGTCACGCCGTACTTCGCCTCGAGCGCGCGCGCCCGCTTCGCCGCGTCCTCCTTGAACTTCGCGGCGAACTCCTTACCCGAAAGAATCCTGGCTGACATAGCCTCACCCTATCCTTTCTCCCTGTCTCAGACCTGGTAGCTGGCCCAGGTGCAGAGGAACATGACGACGGAAACCAGCCCGTTGCGCATGAAATAGCGCTGGTTGAGCTGGGAAAAATCATTCCAGCGCAGGATGCGGTGCTGATAGACGAGCACCCCTCCCGCGATACCTACGCCTGCATAATACGGCCAGGCGAGGTGCATGAGCACGCCGAGGTCGAAGAAGCAGACGACGGCCAGCAGATGGTAGATGCGCGCGATGCCGAACGCGTTCTTCACGCCGTTCTCCGTCGCGAGCGAATGGAGCCCGTGCGCAAGGTCGAACTTCCGGTCCTGCGCACCGTACATCGCGTCGAACCCCGCCATCCAGAGCATGACGCCCACGCAGAGCACGGCGAGCGGCACACTCAGCACCTCGCCGCCGACGGCCACCCAGCCGCCCGCCGGCGCCATGGCGATGGCGACGCCGAGCATGAGGTGGCAGTAGCCCGTGAACCGTTTCGTGAATGGGTAGACGACGCAGGGCAGCGCCGCGAGCGGCAGCAGATAGATGCAGATGGGCGCGAGCTGCAGCACCGCGTAGATGAGGATGAGGAAGCAGAGCGCGATGAATACGCCCGCCTCCCGCTTCGAGATCGCGCCGCGCACCATCGCGCGGCCCGCCATGCG
Organism: Selenomonas bovis DSM 23594; assembly: GCF_000381005.1. Taxonomy (GTDB): domain Bacteria; phylum Bacillota; class Negativicutes; order Selenomonadales; family Selenomonadaceae; genus Selenomonas_C; species Selenomonas_C bovis. Next base: position 69,715 of record NZ_KB908383.1, on the reverse strand, counting down.
CGGCTGCTGGCTGTCGTACTTGAGGTCCGCCCAGTTGTCGATGGCGAGCGACGCCGCGCGCGCCGTCGTGATGGCGACGGCGATCCAGAGGATATCTATGAGGCGCGGCCGCCCGCCCGCCGCGAGCAGCGCGCCGATGAACGCGAACGGCAGATCGAACACCGTATGATGCAACGCGATGTTGTTGAGATGCGCACGGATGCTGATCACTTTGCGCCCCCCTCTCCCTCGAGGCCGAGCCGCGGCCAGAGCGCGTCGACGCGCGCGCGCACCTCGTCCGTCATCGTGATCTCATCCGGCCAGGGGCGCGTATGCCCCTCCTCCGGCCACGTCTTCGTCGCGTCGATACCGAGCTTCGCGCCCCACTTCGCCAGCGGCGAGGAATGATCGAGCACATCGAGCGGCCCCTCGACGATCTCGAGGTCATGCTTCGCGTCGATGTTGTTGAACACGCGCCACCAGACCTCCTTCATATCCTGCACGTTCACATGCTTGTCGACGACGATGATCATCTTGACGTTCATCATCTGTCCCATGCCCCAGAGCGCGTGCATGACCTTGCGCGCCTGCATCGGATAGCGCTTGTCGATGGCGACGACGCAGCAGTCGTGGAACACGCCCTCGAGCGGCATGTTGATATCGACGATCTCCGGCAGCATCTGCTGCATGAGCGGCAGGAAGATGCGCTCCGTCGCCTTCGCGAGGTAGCAGTCCTCCATCGGCGGCTTGCCCACGATGGTCGCCGCGTAGATGGGATCCTTGCGGTGCGTGATGCAAGTCACATGGAACACGGGATAGTCGTCGGCGAGCGAGTAGTAGCCCGTATGGTCGCCAAAAGGCCCCTCGCGACGCATCTCGTCCGTGCGCACATAGCCCTCGAGCACGATTTCCGCGCCCGCCGGCACCTCGAGATCCACCGTCTTGCACTTGACCATCTCGACTGACTTATGGCGCAGGAAGCCCGCGAACACCATCTCGTCGATATCGCGCGGCAACGGCGCCGTCGCGGCGTACGTGAGCACGGGATCAGCGCCGATGGCGACGGCGGCCTCGATTTTCTCGCCGCCCGCCGCCTTCATATCGCGGAAATTATCCGCGCCGTTCTTGTGGATGTGCCAGTGCATGCCCGTCGTCTGCTTGTCGTATTTCTGCAGGCGGTACATGCCGACGTTGCGCTTCCCCGTCGTCGGATTCTTCGTGAAGACGAGCGGCAGCGTGATGAACGGCCCGCCGTCCTGCGGCCAGCAGGTGAGGATCGGCAGCTTGTCGAGGTCGACCGTCTCCTCCACGACCTCCTGGCACGGCGCCTTTTTCACATACTTCGGGAAATTGATTGCCTTCTTCGCGAGCGGCAGCAGCGACACGACATCCATCTTATGCGCGAGCGAGATATACGGCAGGCGCAGGATCTCGCGGATCTCGTCCCCCACATCGTCGAGCTTCTCGACGCCGAGCGCGAGCGCCATGCGCTCGTAGCTGCCGAACGCGTTCATGAGCACGGGCATATCGTAGCCCTTCACATGCTCGAAAAGCAACGCCTTATTGCCACCGCCCTCGAGCTTCGACACGCGGTCCGTGATCTCCGTGATCTCCAGGTAGCAGTCCACGGGCTCGGCGATGCGGCGCAACCAGCCGCGCGCCTCGAGCGCCGCGATGAACTCGCGTAAATCCTTATATGCCAAAATGTTTCCTCCCATACATGAGCTTATTTCCGCATGATATAGCGGACGATGAGATAGCCGATCTCATAGAGCACGATCATCGGCAACGCGATCATCGACTGCGTGAACACATCCGGCGTCGGCGTGATGATGGCCGCGATGACGAACGCGAGGAAGATGACGATGCGCTGGTACTTCCGCAGGAACGCCGAGCCGAGGATGCCGAGCTTCGCCAGGATGACGATGATGAGCGGCAGCTCGAATACGAAGCCGAACGGCAGCACGAACCAGATGACGAAATCGAAATACTTGTCGACGGAAAAGAGCGCCTCGAGCTCCGCGTTGCCGAACCCCATGAAGAACTGCACCGCCGCGGGCAGCACGAGGAAGAACGAGAACGCGAGCCCGCCGAAAAAGAGCAGCACGGACGACGGCACGATGAGGCCGAGCACCATGCGCTCCGCGCGCGTGAGCGCCGGCAGGAAGAACCGCCAGACCTGGTAGAAGATCACCGGCAGCGCGAGCAGGAACCCCGCCGCGATCGCGACCTTCAGATAGGTGAAGAACGCCTCCGACGGCTGCATGTAGTAGAGCTTGCCCGCCGGCAGCGTGAGGTAATGCATGATCTCATCGAGGAAATAGTAGCCGACGCAGCTGCCGAGCGCGACGGCGATGAGGCATTTGATGAGGCGCGCGCGCAGCTCCGTGAGATGCGCGATGAGCGACATGCTGCCGTCATCCTCAGGCTCCTCCGGCGGCGCGGCCGCAGTCTCTATCGCCGCCTTTGCCTCCGCAGCCGGCGCCTCTTCCGGCGCCGCTGTCGGCCGCTCCGTCGCCGTCCCCTGGACAGATGCGGCGGCTGCCTCCTCCGGCACTTCTCTTTCCTCTGTCATACCGCCGCTCATTTTTTCTCCGTCTTGTCGGACTTCTCAGCGACATCGATGGTCTTCTTTTCCTCCTCAGAGCTTGCCGCCTTGAACTCGCGGATGCTCTTGCCGAGCGCCTTGCCGACATCAGGCAGCTTGCCCGGGCCGAACAGCACGAGCGCGATGACGAGAATGACGAGCAGCTCGGGAACACCTAAATGAAACATATCTTTTCCTCCTGTCAAAGCGGCGCGCGGCAGACCTCCCGCCCGCGCGCCAGCGTGAAAACTACCTCTCTATTATACAGGGCCGCAGGGGAAATCTCAACAAATGCGCCGTGCGAAAGTGCCGCGCGCGCAGGCGCTAGCGCTCCTGCGCATAAGGACCGCGGTCCGCCGCACGGACGTTCCCCGTCTCAGCAAAAGCACCATCAAAAAACCGACCGTCCGGACATCTCTGTGCCCAGACGGTCGGCATTCACGACACCCGCGCGGCATGTGGTCGATTCCACTTCCGTCAGCCCCGCGGCTGCTTCTCTTCGTTTTTCTGCCCTTAGTATATCGGTTCGCGCGCGCCGCGTCAAGCGTTTCTTTTTGATGCCGGCGGCGGCAAAGAAACGCCAGCGCTGCCGCCCTTCGCCGCACCGCGGGAAGCCAGCCTTTCCTTTTCCTGCAATCACGCGCACGTTCTTCCTGTTCTTTTTCCCTGTCGCGCGGCGTTTTCCCTTTTTGCAGGAAATTCCCCTGACGCCCTTTACAAACACACACAAGGCTCGTATAATCGTTAACCGTCTCATACTCATCAGGCGCGCGGCACATACCACGCGCCCCCGGATTCATCTTTAGAAAGGTCGTTGATTCAGAAAATGACAGACACGGCTCAGAAACCACGCCTGTGGACCAAGGGGTTCCTGCTCGATACCCTGGTCAATTTCCTCATCTACATCATCTACTACATGCTCATGGTCATCATCGCCTCCGAGGCCATCCGCTCGCTGCACGCGTCCATGAGCGAAGCCGGCCTCGCGTCGGGCATCTTCATCCTCGGCACACTGCTCGCGCGCGTCTTCGCGGGACGCTCCATCGAGCTCTACGGCCGCAAGCGCATGCTCTACGCGGGCATCCTCTTCTACCTCGCGACGACGTTCCTCTACTTCGCCATCGACTCGCTCGCACTGCTCTTCCTCGTGCGCTGCCTCAACGGCATCGGCTACGGCATCGCCTCGACGGCGACGAGCACGATCGTCTCGACGATGATCCCCGCGGAGCGCCGCGGCGAGGGCATCAACTACTACGCGCTCTCGATGAGCCTCGCGGCCGCCATCGGCCCCTTCATCGGCATGCTCATGCAGCAGGTCCTACCGTTCCGCGACATCATCTATTTCTGCATCGCGATGATTCTCGTCTGCCTCGCGTCCGTCACTGTCATGCACGTCGAGGAGATGGAACTCACGCCTGAGCACCGCGCGGCGCTGCGCGAGTTCCACCTCGCGAACTTCCTCGAGCCGAAAGTCACGGCCATCTCCATCGTCGCGTTCGCCGTCGCTGTCTGCTACTCGAGCGTGCTGAGCTTCCTCGCCTCCTACGCGGCGGAGCTCAATCTCATGACCGCCGGCACCCTATTCTTCGTCGTCTACGCGCTCGCCGTCACCGTCGCGCGCCCCGTCGCCGGCGTCCTCTTCGACCGCAAAGGGGAAGACTTCGTCATGTATCCGACCTACGCCTGCCTCGCGGGCGGCCTGCTCCTGCTCTCCATCACCACCTCGAGCTGGATGATGCTGCTCGCCGGCGTCTTCGTCGGTCTCGGCTATGGCACCTTCATGTCGAACGGCCAAGCCATCTGCGTCAAACTCGTCGAGGAGATGCGCGTAGGCGTCGCCGTCTCGACCTACTTCGTCGCGCTCGATCTCGGCCTCGGCGTCGGCCCCTACATGCTCGGCGCTTTCAAGGAGTCGCTCGGCTTCTCCGGCATCTACTCTGCCGTCGGCTTCGCCGCCGTCGGCTGCGGCGCGCTCTACTACCTCCTCTACGCACGCCGCCGCGATGCCGTCGTAGTGGATACTGACGAGGAGGAGCTCGAGGAGGAGCTCGAGGAAGAGCTCGCCTGACACACGAATCTCCTCCATTTCATTTCCCATACAGACAAACACATCAGCAAGAAGGAACCGTTGAATCTATCCGCGGTTCCTTTTTTGCTGCTGTATTTCTTTGCCCGTCAGCCTTGCAAAAATATTCCGCACAGATATTTTCCCTGCTTTTTTTCACAAAAACAGGCCCATCCTGCTGGATGAGCCAGAATCTATGCTGTTTTCCCGCACTTTGCCGCATTTTCGCTGCGCATGCAGGGCTCTCAAACTTCGTCGCCCGTTCAGAGCTCGATGTTCGTGATGATACGGCCGAGACGCAGGCCGGAGACGAAGTTCCAGAACCACTTGAGGCAGACGGTGATGTTCGTATGCGCGCCGGAGAGGCGGAGGAGATGGACGAACATCCAGGCGAACCAGGCGAGGAGTCCTTTCATCTTGAAGCTGCCGTTCTCGATGACAGCGCGGCCGCGACCGATGGTCGCCATCGTCCCCATGTCCTTGTATTGGAAAGTCTCGAGCTGCGTCTCGCCGTGCAGGAGATGCACGATGTTGCGTGCGCAGACGAGCGCGCCCTGCGTGGCGACTGGCGCAACCGTCGCGAGTGGGCGCTCCGTGCCGTGCTGGAAATGCGCACAGTCGCCGATGGCGAACACGCGGTCGCTGCCCTCGACGCGCAGATGCTCGTCAACGACGATGCGGCCGCCGCGGTCGACCTCGCCGCCGCAGTTCGCGATGAACGGCACGGCCTTGACGCCGGCCGCCCAGATGACGGTCTTCGTCGGGATAGACGAGCCGTCTTTGAGGCGCAGCGTATTGCCGTCATTGTCGACGACCTGTGTGTTGAGCAGCACCTCGACGCCCTTTTTCTCAAGCACGCGGATGACCTCGTCCTGCATGTCCTGCGTGAGCATTGGCAGCACGTGGCCCGTCGCCTCGATGAGCTTGACGCTGACCTCGCTGAAGTCGAGGCGGTGGAACTCCTTGCGCTGGATGTCGACGAGCTCCGCGATGGCGCCCGCCTCCTCGATGCCCGTCGGGCCGCCGCCGACGACGACGAACGTGAGCATGCGGCGGCGCTCCTCCTCGCTGTCCTCGCGCTTATTCGCGCGCTCGAACATGTGGAGCACATGGTTGCGGATATGCAGCGCCTCCTGCAGCGTCTTCATGCCGTAGGAATTGCGCTCGACCGTCTCCATGCCGAAGAAGTTCGTCGTGGAGCCTGCCGCGAGCACAAGGTAGTCGTACGGGACCTCACCATGGTTCGTGAGCAGCACGCGGCGCGCCTGATCGACGCCCTGCGCCTTCGCCATGAAGAACTCGACGTTCTGATTCTTGCGGAAATAAGCGCGAACTGGGTACGCGATCTCATCCTCGGAGAGGATGGCGGTCGAAACCTGGTAGAGGAGCGGCTGGAACAGGTGGAAATTGTGACGATCCACCAGCGTGATCTCGACATCCTCCTTCGCGAGCGTCTGCGCGAGCTTGATCCCGCCGAATCCGGCACCAACAATCACGATATGCGGCTTCTTCTCTGACATGGATAAACATCTCCCTGGCTTTCGTGAATTTTGTAACTTTCCTTTGGGAAAAGAAACGCTGATCTTCTCAGCGCGTTTCCCAGCGCACCGACGCCCCTCCTGCATGAATTGCAGCTGCCGATGCGTTCTGACTGGCTTGTATGTCTCTCAACGAACCCTATATTAGCACATTTGGCTTTTTTTGCAAGCAAAATTTTACACTTTTACAAAAGATAATTGTTTTATCCCATCTATTGTGTAAACTCGATAATAATAAGTGAAAAGAATAACAATCAGTGGCTCCTCCTGCCCTCCGTTCCCACTCACAAAATGCGGGATGCGCGCCGCATCTCCATCCAGGTGGTATAAAAATGCAGCCGCCGGGCATAGGGTACTCAGCGGCTGCACAGGGAGCAGCGGTTATGTTCCGCAGGATATATACTCAGTAGCGCTTGCGCTTGACGCTGGACGCGTAGCCGAGCTGCTCGCGGTACTTGACGACGGTACGTCGCGAGACGGCGCAGCCGCGTTCCTCGAGGAGCTTCGCGAGCTTCGCGTCGGAGAGCGGCTTCGCGGGGTTCTCCCCCTCGATGAGCGCGGCGAGCTCGCGCTTGACCTGCACGGCGCTGTATGCCGCGGCGCCGCCCGCGGCGAGATTCGCAGTGAAGAACGACTTTATCGGCACGATGCCGCGCGGTAGCTCGACGTATTTCCCCGCGGCCGCGCGGCTCACCGTCGACTCATGCACGCCGATGGCGTCCGCAACCTCCTGCATCGTCATGGGGACGAGGGCCGCCGGCCCCTGCTCGATGCAGGCGCGCTGGCGGCGCACGATTTCCTCGACGACACGGCGAATGGTCGTGCGGCGGCTCTCGATGCTCTTGATGAGCCAGAGCGCCGCGCGGAAGCGCCCGCTGATGTAGGCCTGCGTCTCGCTGTCGAGCCCCTCCGCGTGCTGGTAGAGCTTCGAGATGCACAGTTGCGGCACGCCCTCGTCATTGAGCTCGACGCGGTAGCCGCTGCCCTGACGGCGCACGATGACGTCCGGCGTGATGTAGCCGGGCGTCTCCGTGCCGTAGGCCGCGCCCGGCTTCGGGTTCAGCGTGCGGATGATGTCAACGGCGAGCTGCACATCTGCGGGGCGCACGCCCTCCGCGGCCGCAATCTCCTTGACCGCGCCCGCAGCGATCGCGTCGAGATGGCGGTCGATGAGATGCGCGACGAGCCCCTCGTAGATGCCGCGCCGCACGGCCTGCAGACGCAGGCACTCCGCGAGGTCGCGCGCGCCGACGCCCGCGGGCTCGAAGGTCTGGAGGACCTCGAGCACCGCCTCGGCCTCCGCCCCGCTCACCTGCGTCGCGCGCGCCGCCTCCGCGAGCGGTACGCGCAGATAGCCGCTCCCGTCGAGGGAGCCGATGAGGAACACGGCAACGGCACGCTCCCGTTCCCTGCCCGCCGGATAGGCGAACGCGGCCTGCTCCATGAGCTCCGCCTCGAGGGTGCGGCTCGCGGGGCGCGCGAGGACGGGATTCTTCTCCGCCTCGGCGGTTCCCGCCTCGTCCCCGCGGTCGGAGCCGCCGAGATAGGCGGCGAGCGCCGAGATATCCTCCGCGCGGTACGCCTGCTCGCTCTTGCCCGTCTCAGCAAAAGAAACCGCACGGTCGTAGTCGATTTCGAGCGCGGGATTCTCGAGGTATTCCTTCTCGATGACGCCGCGGAGGTCTTGCGCGGAGAGCTGCAGGATCTTGATGGCCTGCTGCATCTTCATCGTCATCGCGAGGTGCTGAGAAAGATTTTCCTGAAGCGCTTGTGACTGTTCCATACGGTTTCTGATCCTTACTTATGGAAATGCCTCTGTCCTCGTTTCGCGCCGTGCATTGCCGCGCCTGAGGTCATTCGCGTTTCCTATGTTGTTCTGCGTTCTGCGGCGCAGCTCAGTTCTGGCTCACCGCTGCCGCGATGGCGGCGCCGAGGCCCGAGCCGCCGTTCTCGAGGACGGTCTCGACCTTGGCCGCGTCTGCGCCGAGGAGCTCGGAGAGACCTTTTTCGAGGTTCTCCTTCGCGTGCGGCATCTTCTCGTAGACGGAGCCGTCGACGGCGATGGTCTGAGGCTGCTCAATGCCCTCACCCTCAAGCTGCCAGAGGATGCCGACGAAGCTCGCGGCCACGAGGCGCGCCGAGCGGTTCACGATGCGCAGCACGAGATCCTGCACGAGCGAGGCGTCCGCCGCCGCGATGTCGCGGCCCGTCTTCTTCGCGACGAGCGCGCGGATGGCGGCGCAATCCTCACTCTCATCCTCCATGATGGCGGACATGTCGATGCTCGTGAAGCCGTATTCCTTGCCGGCCTCGCCGAGGAGCTCCGCGAGTGCCATACCGAAGAGCTCGCCCATATAACGGCCCGAGACCATTTTCTCGAGGCGCTGCTCGCCCGGCTTTTCAGAACGCTCGTCAAGCGCGACATCGAACCGGCCCGGCGCGAGGCGGTTGAAGCCGCCCGACTCGAGATTCAGGATCATCGGCTGCTCCGCCTTGTCCGCGAACGGCTCGAGATAGCAGGTGTTGTGGCCTGTCGCGTAGATGCAGCCGATGTTCACGTTGTCATGCTTGTAGGCGGCCGCGAGCTGGACGGCGACCGTGTCGTTGATGACGGCCGTCGGCTCGACGTTGTCGAGGCCCTTGCGGTGGAGCGCCGCCTTGAGCAGGTCGTTGACGACCTCGCCCTCGACGCCCGGCGTCGCGAACTCTTTCGTCCAGGTGATGAGCTTCGCGTTGTAGAGGTTCGTCTGCGATGAGGGGAAGGAGAACGTATGGCCGAGGAAATACTGCTTCGCATGGTCGCCCTCCACGGCCTCCTCTACGAGACCGGCGATGAAGTCGAACATCTGCTCCGCCGTGGCGTCCGCGGCGATGTAGTTATAGGAGCCGGGCACGACGAGCGGCTTCGCAACCTTGCGGAGCACCTCGAACTTCCCGTCGCCCTCGAGGCGGATGAGCAGCACGCGCACGTTCGTGCCGCCGAAGTCGAGCGCGAGATACTCGCCCTTTTCCTGGCGCGTCGGCAGGCCGATGTACGACTTGAGCATCTTGAGCGAGCTCTCCGCGGGATCCTTGAGCCCTTTCTTGAGGTCGTAGCGGAAATCAGCCGCGATGGTCTTGAGCTCATCGCTGTCGATCGTGAAATCCTTGAGGATGCCCTCGAACTGGTTCTTGTCAAACGACATGATACATTCTCCTTTTCCCTTGTATGTGTGTATGGGTTGTCCGCGCCGTCATGGCAGACGCCTGCCGGCGCTCTATCGGCATCCCGGGAGGTCCCGGGAACATCCATCTCGCTGAGTCCTGCTAGTCCTGCTGCGCCTCGGCGATCTCCTCAAGGTACGCCCAGCGTTCCATGAGGCCGTCGAGCTCGGATGCGAGGCGCTGCTCCTCGCGGCCGAGCTCCGCGAGCCGCCCGTAGTCAGAGGCATTCTGCTCCATCTGCAGGCGCACGACCTTGAGCTCGCCCTCCTTGCTCGCGATGACGCCCTCGATCTGCGCGTATTCCCTCTGCTCCTTGAACGTGAGCTTCGGGGCTGCAGGGCGCGTCTTCGCGCGCGGCGCGGCGGCTTTCTCCGCTGCGGGCGCAGGCTTCTCCGCAGCTGCGGGGAGCGCTGCCTGCTCCTCCGCCGCCTTTTCCTTGTAGTAGGTATAGCCGCCCGGGTACATGCGCAGGCTGCCGTCCGGCTCGTAGACGAACACCTTGTCCGCGAGGCGGTCGACGAAGAAGCGGTCGTGCGAGACGAAGAGGATCGCGCCGTCGAAGTCGTCGATGAACTGCTCGAGCACCGCCATCGTCTCGAGGTCGAGGTCGTTCGTCGGCTCATCGAGCAGCAGCACGTTCGGCGCCTCCATGAGTATGCGCAGCAGGTAGAGGCGGCGCTTCTCCCCGCCTGAGAGGCGCGCGATCGGCGTCCATTGCAGGCTGCCGGGGAACAGGAACCGCTCCATGAGCTGCGAAGCGCTGATGCGCGAGCCGTCCGCGAGGGTGATGGCATGCGCCGCCTCCTCGATGTACTCGATGGCGCGCAGGCGCTCATCCATCTCTGCGGCACGCTGCGTGAAATAGCCGATCTTCACCGTCTGGCCGATGGTGACCGTACCGCGCGTCGGCGTCCTGCGCCCCGCGATGAGGTCCAGGAGCGTCGTCTTGCCCGTGCCGTTGCGTCCGAGGATGGCGGCGCGGTCATGGCGCAGCACCGTATAGGAAAAGTCCCGTACGATGGTGCGCCCGTCCGCCTCATAGCTCACATGATCGAGCTCGATGACCGTGCGGCCGAGGCGGCTTCCCTTGAGACCGATCTCTACCGCCGCGCGGTCGAGGTCGGGCGTCTCGTTTTTCACTGCTTCGTAGCGCGCGATGCGCGCTTTCTGCTTCGTCGAGCGCGCCTGTGCGCCGCGGCGCAGCCACTTGAGCTCGTTCCGGAGGAAATTCTGCCGCTTCGCCTCGCTCGCCTGCTCGCGCTCGATGCGCGCCGCTTTCTGCTCGAGAAACGCGGAGTAATTGCCCGTGTACGTGTAGGAACGGCCCTTGTCGAGCTCGAGGATGCGCGTCGCCGTGTGATCGAGGAAATAGCGGTCGTGCGTGACCATGAGCAGCGCGCCCTTGCGCGCGGCGAGATACTCCTCGAGCCAGGCGATCGTCTCGCTGTCGAGGTGGTTTGTCGGCTCGTCGAGCAGCAACAGATCGGCGGGCTGCACGAGCGCCGTCGCGAGCGCGAGGCGCTTCTGCTGGCCGCCTGAGAGCGTGCCCGCCTTCGCCGTGAAATCCGTGATGCCGAGGCGCATGAGCACCGCTTTCGCCGTGCTCTCGAGCTGCCAGCCGTCGTGGGCGTCGATGGCCTCCGTGCTGCGCGCGATAGACGCCTGCGCGGCTTCATCGTCAGGAGCCTGCGCGAGCCGCGCCGCCGCGAGCTCGTAGTCCCGGAGCGCCTGCATGAGCGGCGAGCCGCCGCGGAACACCTCCGTGAGCACGGTCTTTTCCGCATCGAACACTTTGTCCTGCGCGAGGTACTCGATGCGCAGGCCTTTCTGCGTGACGCGCGTGCCCGCGTCCACGGGGATGAGCCCCACGACCGCCTTGAGGAACGTGCTCTTGCCCGTGCCGTTCACGCCGACGATGCCGACCTTGTCGCCCGCGGCGAGGCTGAGATCGACGCCTGAGAAGAGCAGCTTCTCGCCGTAGCTCTTCGTGAAATTTTCGAGTGTCAGAATCATTTGCTTGGTCACCTTGACTGGCGCGCTTTTGTCGCCATCTTTATCATTATAGCTTGTTTAAGGGAAAAATCCTAGTCTGGATAGAGAAATTCTTTCCAAGTGAAAAGGAACGTCGGGAAACGCTTGGCACCTCAAAACGCTCCGTCGATGCCCACGATCTCGTCATGCTCCTCCGCGAGGTCGCCCGCGCGGTGGATGAGCACGCGCGTGATGCGCACGCCGTCGACCTCCTCCACGTAGAAGATATGGCCGCGGTAAGCCGCCATCTGCCCGATGCGCGGCTCTGTGCCGAGCTGGGCGTAGAGCCAGCCGCCGACGGAGTCGACCTCCACGTCGTCGATGTCGATCTCGAGGATGTCCTCGAGCTCCTCGAGCAGCATCTTCGCGTCGACGGAGAAGATGCGCGGCGCGCGCTGCTCCGCGGTCGGCCGCTCCTCGTCAAACTCGTCCTGGATGTCACCGACGATCTCCTCGACGATGTCTTCGAGCGTCACCATGCCCGCCGTGCCGCCGTACTCGTCGACGACGATGGCCATCTGCGCGCGCTTTTTCTGCATGGTCTTGAGGAGCACGCTCACATCCATGCTGTCCGGCACGACGAGCGCTTTGCGCGCGAGACGGCGCAGGCTCACGCGGCGGCCCGGCGTCGTGTAGAGCGCTTTCATGAGATCCTTGACATGCAGGAAGCCGACGATATGATCCTTGTCCTCCTTGCAGAGCGGATAGCGCGTGAGCTGCTCCTCGAAGATGATATGGAGGTTCGTGTCGAGATCGTCGCTGAGGTCGAGGCAGACCATGTCCGTGCGCGGCGTCATGATCTCGCGCACATTGAGGTCGGTGAAGTCAAAGACGTTGTCGACGAAGTCCGCCTCCGTGTCGTCGATGAGCCCCTGCTTGTAGCTCTCCTCCATGAGCAGGCGGATCTCCTCCTCCGTGTGCGCCTCCTCGCCGTCGCCGTCCGTCTCGAAGCCGAGCCGGTGCGCGACCCAGTTCGCGACATGGTTGAGCAGCCAGACGAACGGATACATGACGCGCTCGAAGATGAGCATGGGCAGCGCGACCGTCAGCACGATTTTCTCGACGCTCTGGATGGCCATCGTCTTCGGCGTGAGCTCGCCGAGCACGATATGGCCGCCCGTGATGATGGCGAACGCGAGCGCGAGCGCGACGGTGTGCCCGACGGCGTCCGCGAGTCCGAGCGCCTGCGTGACGGGCAGGATGAGCGTCGCGACGGCCGGCTCGCCGACCCAGCCGAGGCCGAGGGAGGCGAGCGTGATGCCGAGCTGCGTGACCGAGAGCGAGGAGTCGAGATGATCGCTGAGCTTTTTCGCGTAAACCGCGCGCTTATTCCCCTCCTGGATGAGCGTCTCCAGGCGCGACGGACGAATCTTCACGATGGAGAACTCCGCCGCAACGAAAAACCCGTTCATGAAAATGAGGAACGCGACGAGCACGAGCTGCATGAGGATCGGCACGATGTCCATGGATGTAAGTTACCCCCTGTGTATGTCACTGGAAAATGATGCGCACCAATGGCTGCTATGTGGCCTTTGCGCGCGTTTTTATTCAACTCAGCGTCGCCCTTGCTTTTGCAGCTTGAGCGGCGAAAAGTCAAAACCGAGCTGGCGGGAAAGGCGCGTGAGCTTCTCCGCCTCGCGATAGTCCGCGAGCGTGATGACGCGCCCCTCCCGGCCCGCGCGCCCCGTGCGGCCCGCGCGGTGCAGATAAGTGCGCGCGTCCTCCGGCAGGTCGAGGTTGAATACCGTATCGACCTCCGGGAGGTCGAGCCCGCGCGCCGCAACATCCGTCGCGAGGAGCAGCGTGACGCGCCCGCGGCGGAAATCCGCGATGGCCTTCTGCCGCGCCATCTTGTCCGCGGTGCCGACGAGCGCCTCCGCCCGCACGCCATCGTAGCGGAGCTTCGCGAGCGTCCGTTCCGCGTCGAACGCGCGGCCCAGGAACACGATGCCGCGCCGCACGCCGAGCCGCCGCGTGAGCCGCCGCACGCGCTCGGCTTTCTCGCGGAACGGCGTCATGACGGCGTAGTGACGGATCGTGGACGGCACATGCGCCGCACCCTCGATCGTGATGCGCACCGGCGCGCCGAGGAATGCCGCCCGCTCGCACGCGAGCTTCGTCGCTGTCGCGGAAAAGAGCGCGTAGTGCGGCGCCTCCGGCGCCTCCCGGCGCAGGCGCTGTACGAACGCCGCCGTCTCCTCGCCGCCCTGCTTGTCGAGCAGCCGGTCGAACTCGTCGAGCACGAGCAACCGCACACCTGAGAGCTTCAGCTTGCCCTTCTGCGCGAGTTCGAGTATGCGCCCCGTCGTGCCGACGACGAGCTGCGGCTTTTCCTTGAGCTTCTCCAGCTGCCGCTTGATGCTCGCGCCGCCGATGAGCCCGAGCACGCGCACGGGGATGCCCGCCGCCTGCGCGAGTTCCCGCGCCGTACGCGCGATCTGCATGGAGAGCTCCTGTGTCGGCGCGAGCACGACGACCTGCACCTGCGGCAGCGCCGCATCGAGGCGCGCGAGGATGGGCAGGAGATAGGCAAGCGTCTTGCCCGTCCCCGTCGGCGCCTGCACGAGGAGATTCTCTCCCGCGAGCAGGCGCGGCACAGCGGCCGTCTGCACCGGCAGCGGCGTCAGGATTCCCTGCGCCCTGAGCGCCGCCGCGAGCGCCTCCGGCAGCCCGAGTGCTGTGAATGTCTGTTCCATGGAAGTGTTCCTTTCTTAATCAATCCAGCAGAAGCCACATGAAAATGTCCGCCACTCGGACATATCGTGTCCTGCCTCCAGCATGCGCAATCTCTCCCCTGCCCTGCCACACCTCTTCCACCGCTTCGCGGTCCCCCTTCCCCTGAGGGGAAGGTAAAGGTTCACTGCAACAACAAAAAATAGAATCTCATCCCACAATCCTTCCCCTCAGGGGAAGGTGCCGAGCGCAGCGATGGTGGAAGAGGTGTTCGGCCTCGAACGATGTTTTCTATCACGTTTCCCTGTCCCGCCACACCCCTGCCTCCCCCC
>NZ_KB908383.1:0-54981 GCF_000381005.1 Selenomonas bovis DSM 23594 | reverse complement strand
TTTCCCTGTCCTGCCACACCCCTGCCTTCCCCTCAGGGGAAGGTGCCGAGCGCAGCGATGGCGGAAGAGGTGTTTGGCCTCGAATGATTTTTTCCAGCACATTTCCCTGTCCTGCCTGCTGACATCTCCGAAGAGGCTGAGCAGCAAACACAAAAGATGCCCGCTCCTCATGTTTGAGGAAGATGACCGCATCGTTCCTCCACAACCTGTATAATCCGTTCGCATACCGCCCTGAAATTTCGATGAACGTCAAGATTCGTAAAGCGCAACACATAGATGCCACGTCCCTCCAAGACCTTCGTTCGCTCCGCATCATATTGGAGGCCCCTTTCATCATAATGTTGACTTCCGTCTAATTCTACGGCCAAGCGCGCTTTCGCACAATAAAAGTCAACGATGTAGTTTGCCAACGGTTTTTGTCTGCGGAACCGAATGGGATAATCATGGAGGAAGCGGTACCAAAGGAGGCGCTCCTCCTTGGTCATATGAGCGCGCAGTGCCTTTGACTTTTGGTGAAGGTCATGACGATAATGAATCATTTGACTCCCTCCTTGATCCTTCCCCTCAGGGGGCGTCAGCGCGGGATGCCGGCAGCATCCCTAGCGATGGCGGAGGAGTGTCCCTCTAGCCCAAGTCTTTCGCCTCAGCCGAGTGCCGGCTTTCCGTGATTGTCGTCAAAGGTGGCGGTGCAGCGCGGGTAGTTGCTGCAGCCCCAGAAGTAGCCGTTCTTGCCGCGCACGCGCCGCAGGTGTCCCTCGCGGCAGTGCGGGCAGAGGACGGCGTCCGGCGCGGGCGTTTTTTCCTGCGCCATCTTTTCGAGCGGGCTCGCGGAGTATTTCGGCTTGTCCCCGTAGCCGCGCCCTTTGCCTGCGAAGGGGACGGGCGGGCCGAAGAGGTCGTTGAGCTCCGCCCAGTCGGCGGCCGTCGGCGCGGCGGAGGCTGCGGAAGTGTCCGCGGCAGGCTGCTGCGAAGAGGCATTTGCCGCGCCGCGCGCCTGCGCGGCCGCACCGCTCCCCTGCCGCTGAGCAGCCGCCGCACCGCCCTGCCCGGCCTGGTAGGCGGCAGCACGCGCGCTGCGCCACGGCGAGGCAGGCGCAGCGTCTCCGCGCTCCGCGCCACTCTGCCAGCCGCTTGCCGCGCCCTGCCAGCCGCCCGCTGCGCGCGCTTTGGCTTCCGCGAGATCCGGCTTGCCGTCCTTGTCGCTGCAGGTCAGGCGACAGCGCGGGTAGTTGCTGCAGCCCCAGAAGATGCCGTTCTTGCCCTTGCGCTGCTGGAGGACGCCCTTGTGGCAACGCGGGCAGACGTTCTCGCCCTTGACCTCCAGCTTGAGGTCGAGCGCCTTTTCGCAGAGCTTTTTCGTGAACGCGATCTGCGCCGCGAGGAATTCCTCGAGCGTGCCCTCGCCCTCCGACAGCGAGTGCAGGCGATCCTCCCAGATGGCTGTGGAGTCCGGGTACGTCATCTCGTCGGGCAGCGCGTCGATGAGCAGATAGGCGGACGGCTCGGGGATGAGGTATTTCTTCTTCCCATGCGGGCGCAGGAAGCGCCGCTTGATGAGATCGTCGATGATGGTCGCGCGCGTCGCCTCTGTGCCGATGCCGTAGACATCCTTGAGCTGCTTCTTCGCCTCGGGATTTTTGACGTATTTATGGATTTCCTTCATGCCAGCGAGCAGCGTCGCAGGCGTGAAGCGCGTGGGCGGCTTCGTGACGCTCTGCTTGATCTCGCCCTGCGTGTAGGTGACGCCGTCGCCCTTCTTCATCGCGGGCAGCGTACCGTCTGTCTCATCCGCCTCGCGCTTTTCCTCCGCCTCGTCTTTCTCCTCGCCTGCGGCCTGCCGCGCTTTCGCCTGGTACATGACCTTCCAGCCGGGATCGCGCTCCGTGCGGCCGCTCGCGGTGAAGAGCTCGTCTTTATAGGTGACCTCGACCTTTGTCTGGTCGTAGACATGGTTCGGGTAGAACTGCGCGAGGTAGCCGCGCGCGATGAGCGTGTAGAGGTTGCGCTCCGTCGCGGGTAGCGTCTCCGGGTTCACGCGCACTGTCGTCGGGATGATGGCATGGTGCGCGGAGATTTTCTTATCGTTCCAGGCGCGGCTCTTGCGCGCCGGGTCCGCGCCCGCTGCCCAGGCCGCAAGCTCCGTCCCCTCCGCCTGCCGCAGATTCGCGAGGATGGTCTTCACCTCGCCGAACTGGTTGAGCGGCAGATACTCGCAGTCCGAGCGCGGGTACGTCGTGAGCTTCTTCTCGTAGAGCTTCTGCGCCGTATCGAGCACGAGCTGTGGCTCGTAGCCGAACCGCTTGCCCGCGAGCACCTGCAGACTCGAGAGGGAAAAGGGCAACGGCGCGCTCTCCTGCTTCTTCGCGCGCGTGTAGCCCGTGACGGTGCCCTCACGCGGCGCTTCGGAAAACGTATGGAGCATCTGCTCCGCCACCGCCTTGTCGATGAGGCGGTTCTCGCTGTCGAGCCCCGCGATGGTGTCGCGCGGCTTCCACTGCGCGATGAAGCTGCCGTTCGCATGCGCGAACGTCGCCTTGATCGTGTAGTAATCGACGGGCTTGAAATGCTCGATCTCCCGCTCGCGCCGCACGACGAGCGCGAGCGTCGGCGTCTTGACGCGGCCGACGGGCAGCACGAGCCGCGCGTGGCCCGCGCGCCGCGCCGCGAGCGTGTAGGCGCGCGAGAGATTCATGCCGATGAGCCAGTCCGCGCGGGCGCGAGCGAGCGCCGACTGCTTGAGCGGATAGAACGCCGCATTGTCGCGCAGGTGCGCGTTCGCGCTCTTGATACTCTTTTCGTCGAGTGCGTTGAGCAGGATGCGCTTCACGGGCTTCTCGTTGCCAAGATAGTCGAGTACCTCGTCGACGAGCAGCTGGCCCTCGCGGTCCGGGTCGCCCGCATGGACGATCTCGTCTGCCTTGGCGATGAGATTTTTCACGACGGCGAACTGCTTCTCGCTGCCCTTCGCGACATAGAGCTTCCACGCCTGCGGCAAGATGGGCAGATCCTCTGCGCGCCACCGCTTGTAGCGCGCATCGTACTCCTGTGGCTCCGCCTGGCGCAGGATGTGACCGAAGAGCCACGTCACGATGCCCTCGCCGGTCACGAGATAGCCGTCATGGCGCGCGACCGGCCCCTTCAGGCACTTCGCGATCTCCCGCCCCATGCTCGGCTTCTCGGCAATATACAAACGCAACACGCACACCTCTCAAAAAACAGCGCCCGGACAAGGCGCTTTCCCATTTCCTTCTATAATATTAGCGAACCTGGCAAATGTTCCCTCGCCGCGGCATCCACAGGCAGCCCCGCATACGCCGCAGCGCGCCATCCCCGTCGCGTCACGGCGGCAGCGCGCCTCCGCTCGTCCCTTGCTCACGCGAACAAATGACATATTCCCCAGATGATGAGCGCGAGCCAGAGCAGGACGAGGAGCCCGGCGACAGCGAGAATGGCCCCGCCGTGACGCAGCAGGAGATCCGCCTCGTGCTCCGACCGCTGCCGCACCGCCGGCGGCAACAGACGCAGGAGCGCGCAGACCGCCGACGGCACGAGCACCGCATCATCGAGCACACCGACGACGGGTATCGTATCGGGGATGAGATCGATGGGGCTCAGGAGATAAAGGACTGCGAGCAGGAAGAGCACGCGCACACGCCCCGGTGTCTCCGGCTGCTTCGCTGCCATGAGCAGCACCGCGAGATCCCGCCGGAAAAACTTCAGAAATGAAACAATCCTCCGCATGCCGCGCCTCCTTTTTGCCAACACATCATGATTTCCCCTATTATATTACGTAAATCCCCAAGAGCGCAAGCCGCAGGCGCAGCCCTCCGCCACACTTCGCCGCAGCGCGCTCTCTGATACAACTTTCATGGAATAGAAATTGACACAGGTATGTATATTTTGTTATAATTGATTTACATTTTTACAGGCAAAAGCAAGCCGCGCGATTGCCACGTGGGCACCGCGCGATGCCTGCCGGAGCCTGCCGTCGACGCGGCGCCTGCCGCTTCTTTTTAGGAGGCTACCTGACCATGTCCGAAAAAACATTCCCGCTGACGCTCGCCGAGCTGCGCGAGGTCGTCAAGAAATATCCCACACCGTTCCACATCTACGACGAGAAAAAGATCCGCGCGAGCATCCGCGCGCTGCAGAAGGCCTTCGCCTGGGCGCCGCGCTTCCGCGAGCAGTTCGCCGTCAAGGCGCTGCCGAACCCGCGTATCATCCAGATTCTTCACGAGGAGGGCGCCGGTACGGACTGCAGCAGCCTCGCCGAGCTCGTGCTCTCCGACGTCTCCGGCGTCAAGGGCGAGGAGATCCTGCTCACCTCGAACGATACGCCCGCCGATGAGTTCCAGAAAGCCATCGAGCTCGGCGCCATCATCAACCTCGACGACATCAGCCACCTCGACTACCTCGAGCAGAACGCCGGCCTGCCGCAGTGCCTCTGCTTCCGCTACAATCCCGGCGACCTCATGGAGGGCAATGACATCATCGGCAAGCCGACCGAGGCGAAATACGGTCTCACGCGCGACCAGCTCTTCGAGGCCTATCGGATGGCGCAGGAAAAGGGCGTCAAGCGCTTCGGCCTGCACACAATGGTCGCCTCGAACGAGCGCCGCACGGAGGCGTTCCTCTTCACGGCGAAGCTCATGTTCACACTCGCGCGTGAGCTCAAGGAGCGCCTCGGCATCCACGTCGAGTTCGTGAATCTCGGCGGCGGCTTCGGCATCCCCTACCGCCCCGAGGAGGAGCCGCTCGACCTCATGGAGATTGGCGAAGGCATCCACAAGCTCTACGATGAGCTCATGGTTCCCGCCGGCCTCGGCGACGTCGCGATCCTCACCGAGAGCGGCCGTGCCATCACCGGCCCCGCCGGCTGGCTCGTCTCGACGGCCATCCATGAGAAAAAGACCTACAAGGACTACATCGGCCTCGACTCCTGCATGGCGAACCTCATGCGCCCCGCGATGTACGGCGCCTACCATCACATCACAATCGCCGGCAAGGAAACGGCGCCCTGCGACCACAAATACGACGTCACGGGCTCGCTCTGCGAGAACAACGACAAATTCGCCATCGACCGCATGCTGCCGAAAATCGACATCGGCGACCTCGTCATCATCCATGACACCGGCGCGCACGGCAGTGCGATGGGCTTCAACTACAACGGCAAGCTCTGGTGCGCCGAGCTCCTGCTCCGCGAGGACGGCAGCATCGAGCTCATCCGCCGCGCCGAAACGCTCGACGACTACTTCGCCACGCTGAAATATCCTGGCTCCGTCATCAAATAACCCAGCACCTGGCAGTCGCCCTCTTTCCCAAACGGGAAGGGGGCGCTTTCATTTGTGGTATCTTCAAAAATCGCTGAGACTACGAACATGAATGCCCGGCATCTCCATGAAGTAGTAAACTCCTTGCATGAATCAGCGCTTCCTTGATGCTCCGGCCTGTCGCCATGACATCAGCTGCGCGCTCCTCCGGTGTGCAATATATTGCACACCGCCGCATCTCACGCCCCTTCACAAACGTGGGAGCGCCAGCACCTACCAGGTTCGCCGCACAACAAAAGCGCCTGCCTCCGCAGGTTTCCGGGAAAGGAAACCCGCGCCGAGGCAGGCGCTTTCTTCCTATGTCAAGCGGTATGCTATCGCTGCTGGGGCAGGTCTTTACTCATCCTTTGCGGGGAAATCCTGCAAAGCATCGAAGCCCTCCTGACCCGTGCGGATCTTGACGACATTCGTGACCGGCGTGACGAAGATCTTGCCGTCGCCGTAATGGCCCGTATGCAGGACTTTCTTCGCCGTGTCGATGACCGTCTGCGGTGGAATCGCGGAGACGACGACCTTCACCTGGATCTTCGGGATAAGCTTCGACGCGACCTGCGCGCCGCGGTACATCTCGCTGTGACCTTTCTGCAGGCCGTAGCCCGAGACCGGCGTGACCGTCATGCCCGTGATACCGATGCCCTCGAGCGCATTCTTAAGCGCCTCGAAGCGCTCGCGCGCCGTGACGATAGAGACGCAGGTGATGGGCTTGCCGCCCGGCGTCACCGTCTGCGTGACCGTCACAGGCTCCGGCGCCTCCGCGCTGTCGATCGGCGTCGGCGCCGACGTCGAGCCGGGCACCTCGGGCACCGGCATGAAGTCCGCATAGGCGGACGCGAGGCCGTGCTCCTCGAAGTCGAGGCCCGAGATCTCCTCCTTCGCCGAGACGCGCAGACCAATCGTGGCCTTGAGGATGCTGAAAACGATCGAGATGACGACAGCGACATAGATGGCGACGGCGACAACGCCGAGCACCTGCACGAGGAAGAAATGCGCCTCGCCCGTGTAGAGCAGGCCGTCCTTCACAGCGAAAAGACCTGTGAGGATTGTGCCGAGCGCACCGCAGACGCCGTGGACAGCGACCGCACCGACCGGATCATCGACCTTGAGCTTCTGATCGATGAACTCAACGGCAAAGACGACGACGATACCGGCGATGAGGCCGATGAAGAACGAGCCTGCAGGGCTCACGGCATCGCAGCCCGCGGTGATCGCGACGAGACCTGCGAGCGAGCCGTTGAGCGTCATCGAGACATCCGGATGGCCGTAGCGCAGCCACGTGAGCACCATGACCGTGACCGTCGCCGTCGCGGCCGCGAGGTTCGTCGTGACGAAAATCGACGCAGCCGAGACGAGCGTCTCATCGCCGGACATCGAGACCGTCGAGCAGCCGTTGAACCCGAACCATGCAAACCAGAGGATGAACACGCCGAGCGCCGCGAGCGTCAGGCTGTGGCCCGGGATGGCGTTGACGGAGCCGTCCTTGTTGTACTTGCCGATGCGCGCGCCGAGCATGTAGGCGCCGACGAACGCGCAGATGCCGCCGACCATGTGGACGGCCGTGGAACCGGCGAAATCATGGAAGCCCATCTCGCCGAGCCAGCCGCCGCCCCAGATCCAATGACCCGTGACCGGGTAGATGATCATGCTGATGAGGATGCTGTAAATGCAGTAAGCGGAGAACTTCGTGCGCTCTGCCATCGCGCCGGAGACGATCGTCGCCGATGTCGCGCAGAACACCGTCTGGAAAATCACATACGCCATCGTCGGATAGCCCGCGTCGTCCGCGACCTGCCAATTCTGGATGAAGAAATCCGGCGCGCCGATGATGCCGCTGATGTCATCGCCGAACATCAGTCCGAAGCCGATGACCCAGAATACCACCGTGCCGAGCGCGAAATCCATGACATTCTTCATGACGATATTGCCGGCGTTCTTCGCCCGCGTGAGGCCCGTCTCGACCATCGCGAAACCAGGCTGCATGAAGAAGACGAGCGCCGCGCCGAGGAGCACCCAGATGGTATCTACTGCCACGAAGCGCCCGGCGTCAGCCGCCTCCGCAGCCAAGGCATGCGGCGCAGCCGTCGCGAGCCCGAGGCCCAGCGCCGCCGCACCGGCGATTTTGCTTCTGCGTGAAAACATAATGTCTCACCCTTTCTCATCATTCCACCGGCAGGCACAGGCGTGCCCGCCCCTTTCGTGAGGGCGGGCGCCGCGCTTCCTCGCACGTCCCGTCTCCTGACGAAAGAACAAAAAAAGCGCCGACTCCGCATATCGCGAAATCGACGCCCTTGTCGATGATTCCTTTGTAAAGGCTATCCTGCAGGTAAAACCTCTTGTCCATTATAGTAGTCTTGCCCGCGCGCTTTGTCAAGGAAAAGTTTCAGCAGCAAAACGCGTGCCAAACTGGCACAGCGCCAGCGCCGCAGACTCAGCCGAGGCGGCTGAGGATCGTGCGAGCGACGTAGACGCCGCTCGCGCCCGCCTGCGACAGGCCGCGCGTGACACCCGCGCCGTCGCCGATGGCGAAGACATTCGGCAGCTTCGTCTCGAGCTGATTGCTCAGCACGACGCGCGAGCTGTAGAACTTCACCTCGACGCCGTAGAGCAGCGTATCGTCATTCGTCATGCCGGGCGCGACGTAGTTGAGCTGCTGGATCATCTCGATGATGTTGTCGAGATGGCGCTTCGGCAGGATGAGCGAGAGGTCGCCCGGCGTCGCCGCGAGCGTTGGCCGCGTGAAACTCTTCGCCATGCGGTGCGCGTTCGTGCGCCGTCCTTTGATGAGATCGCCGTAGCGCTGCACGATGATGCCGCCGCCGAGCATATTCGAGAACGACGCGATGCGCTTGCCGTACTGATGCGGTTCCTTGAACGGCTCCGTGAAATGGTTCGAGACGAGCAGCGCGAAATTCGTATTGCGGCTCTGCAGCTTCGGATCGCTGTACGAATGGCCGTTGACCGTCACGATGCCGTCCGTATTCTCCATGACCACATGGCCGTGCGGATTCATGCAGAACGTCCGCACGAAATCGCCGTACTGCTTCGTGCGGTAGACGAGCTTCGCCTCGTAGACCTGCGAGGTGATATCGTTCCAGACCTCGTCCGGCACCTCGACGCGCACGCCGACATCGACGCGGTTGTTCTCCTGCCGGAGTCCGAGCCGGTCGCACTCGTTGCTGAACCACTCCGCGCCCGCGCGCCCCGGCGCGACGACGAGATACTCCGCCGCGATGCGCTCGCCGCTCTCGAGCTCGACGGCGTTTTCCCCCTTGCCGTCGGAACACAGATGCGCCACGGGACACTCGAAGCGGAACGTCACCTTTTCCTTCAGATATTCATACGTCGCCTCGAGCATCTTGAGGTTGTTCTCCGTGCCGAGATGACGCACGCTCGCCTCGAGCAGATGCAGATCGTGCTCGAGCGCCCGCTTGCCGAGCGATGAGCCCTTCGTCGTGAAGACCTTCACGGGCGCGCCGTGCTTGCAGTTGATCGCATCGACATAGTGGATGAGATCCATGACCGTCGCGTCGTCGAGATACTCGTTGAGCCAGCCGCCGAACTTCGTCGTGAAATTGTACTTGCCGTCGGAGAACGCGCCCGCGCCGCCGAAACCGCGCATGATGCTGCAGGGCTTGCAGCCGATGCAGCTCTTCACCTGGCCCGCGGAAATCGGACAGACGCGATGATAGATATCCTTGCCGCTCTCGAGCACGAGAATCCGGAGCGACGGCTTCTTCTCGATGAGCTCATACGCCGTCATCACCCCCGCCGGGCCGCCGCCCACGACAACTACATCATACTTTTCCATAAAAGCCCTCCTCAAAGCATAAAAAAAGCGCAGAACGCAATCTGCCTGCGCTTATATTTTATCATTTCCTTCGGAAAATTTCAAGAAGCGACCCGCCCCCACTGCGCCTGCGGCTTTCGTTCTTGGGGCTTTACAAAGTAAACTCACCGCACAAACGTCCACTTCGTGGACATCGTGCGCCCGTCCTTGCAGTAAATAAGCCAGCTACCTACCGCGATGATTGGAGTTTCTCATCATCATTCTGGGTAGGCAAGCTGGCTTGTTGATTCATGCGTTGCCGCTATTTCAAGAACTGGTCGATGGCCTTGTTGAGGTGCGCGATGGCTTCCTCGTCGTGGTCCTCCACGGCATGGACGATGCAGTGGCTGATGTGGTCCTTGAGGATGAGGCGGCCGACGCCCTTGATGGCGCTGTCGACGGCGGCGAGCTGGACGAGGACGTCGCTGCAGTCGCGGCCGTCCTCGACCATCTTGCGGATGGATTCGAGGTGGCCGATGAGGCGCGCCATGCGGTTGAGCACGGCCTTAGTCTGGGTATGGGAATGCACATGGCCATGGGGATGGCCCTGCGTGTGGCGATGGGCGTCCCCCTGCGCTGCGTTTGTTCCCTCATCTTTCGCTTCCATACTGCACACCTCCCGAATGCACCGCTGCGCGCGTCGAAATGAATTGGCGCTTTTTCTTGTCTGAAATCACTGCGCTACGGAAACATATTCCCATACCGCAGCGCGGTTCAATGCTCCGCACCGTGTTCTTACATAATCACTGGATGGCGAGCGTGACGGTCTCGCCGTTGATGTTCCATTCCTTCTGATGGCCGTCGAGCTCACCGTAGCTGACGCTGTCGGCGAGCGTGACGCGCTTGAGCTCTGCCTCGTTCTTCTTCACGAGAGCCTCGAGCTTTTCGTTGCCTGCGAGGGAGACGGCGATGTGGTCGGTGACCTCGTAGCCGTTTTCCTTGCGCATGGTCTGGAGCTTGCTGATGATTTCGCGCACGAAGCCCTCCTCGATGAGCTCAGGGGAGAGCGTCGTCTCGAGCGCGATGGTCACGCCGCCGTAGCGCTGGCAGTTGTAGCCCTCCGTCTGCGCCATCGTGATCTCGACGTCCTCAGGCGTGAGCGTGACGTCGCCGTCCGCAAGATGGAGCACGAGTTTCCCCGTGCTGTCGAGCTCCTCCTTGGCCGCGTGGCCGCTGAGTCCTTTGAGCGCTTTCTGGATGGCGCCCATCTTCTTGCCGACCTTCGGCCCGAGCACGCGGAACTGCGGCTTGAGCGTGTAGGTGAGATAGGCCTCCATATCATCCTTGAACTCAACGTGCTTGACGTTGAGCTCGCCCTCGACGATCTGACGGAAATACTCCGGCAGGACGGTCTCGGCCTTGACGTACATCGTGCCGATGGGCTGGCGGTTCTTGATGTTTGATTCGTTGCGCGCGGCGCGGCCGAGCACGACGATCTCGAGAACCTCGCCCATGTTTTTCTCGAGCGCCGCGTCGATGTGCGCCTCGTTCGCCTGCGGGAAGTCGCAGAGATGGACGGACTCGGGCGCGTCCTTGTCGATGGAGCGCACGAGGTTCTGATAGATGGACTCCGTCATGAAGGGGATCATCGGCGCGGCGGCCTTGGCCGTCGTGACGAGCGCGGTGTAGAGCGTCATGTAGGCGTTCACCTTGTCCTGCTCCATGCCCTTGGCCCAGAAGCGGCTGCGGCAGCGGCGCACATACCAGTTCGAGAGCTCGTCGACGAACGTCTCGAGTGCCTTCGCGGCCTCGGTCACGCGGTAGTGTGAGAGGTCGCTGTCGACTTCCTTGACCATCGTGTTGAGGCGCGAGAGGCACCATTTGTCCATGACGGAGAGCTTCTCATAGTCGAGCGTGTGCTGCGTCGCGTCGAACTTGTCGATATTCGCGTAGAGCACGAAGAACGCGTAGGTGTTCCAGAGCGTGCCCA
Organism: Selenomonas bovis DSM 23594; assembly: GCF_000381005.1. Taxonomy (GTDB): domain Bacteria; phylum Bacillota; class Negativicutes; order Selenomonadales; family Selenomonadaceae; genus Selenomonas_C; species Selenomonas_C bovis. The sequence goes on along the minus strand of NZ_KB908383.1, from coordinate 43,898 downwards.
TGAACTTGCGCTGGCCCTCCTGCACGGCGTCGTCGTGGAAGCGGTTCGGCAGCCAGGGCGCGCTGTTCTCGTAGAAATACCAGCGGATGGCATCGGCACCGTGCTTCCTGAGCGCGTCCATCGGGTCGACGGCGTTGCCCTTCGACTTGCTCATCTTGCGGCCTTCCTTGTCCTGCACATGGCCGAGCACGATGACGTTCTTGTAGGGCGCCTTGTGGAAGAGCAGCGTCGAAATCGCGATGAGCGAGTAGAACCAGCCGCGTGTCTGATCGACGGCCTCGGAGATGAAGTCCGCGGGGAAGCGCTTCTCGAAGATTTCTTTATTCTCGAACGGATAATGCCACTGCGCGAACGGCATGGAGCCGGAGTCAAACCAGCAGTCGATGACTTCCTTGACGCGGTGCATCTCCTTGCCGCACTTCGGGCATTTGATCGTGACGTTATCAATGTACGGACGGTGCAGCTCGATATCGTCCGGGCAGTTGTCGCTCATCTCCTTGAGCTCGGCGATGGAGCCGATGACGTGCTGCTCGCCGCAGTCGGGGCAGACCCAGACAGGAAGCGGCGTGCCCCAGTAGCGGTTGCGCGAGAGGCCCCAGTCCTGCACGTGCTCGAGCCAGTTGCCGAAGCGGCCCTGGCCGATGGACTTCGGGATCCAGTTGACGGTGTTGTTGTTCGCGACGAGCTCGTCCTTGACCGCCGTCATCTTGATGAACCAGGTCGGGAACGAGTAGTAGAGGAGCGGCGTATCGCAGCGCCAGCAGTGCGGATAGCTATGCGTGAACTCCGGCGCCTTGAAGAGCTTGCCTTTCTCCTCGAGATCCTTGAGGATCAGCGGATCGGCCTTCTTGACGAAGACGCCCGGCCAGTCCGTATCCTCCGTGAGCTCGCCCTTGCTGTTGACGAAGTTCACGAAGCCGATGCCGTTCGCCATGCAGACACGGTTATCGTCCTCACCAAAGGCCGGCGCCAGATGAACGATGCCCGTGCCGTCCTCCGTCGTGACATAGTCATCCGCGAGGACGAGGAACGATTTCTTGCCCGGCTTCATCTTGCCGACAGCGTAGGGATAGAGCGGCTCGTACTCCCGGCCGACGAGTTCCCTGCCCTTGCAGCGCGCGAGCACCGTGCGCTCGCCCGGCACGTCCTCGAACACTTTGTCGACGAGAGCCTCGGCGAGGATGTATTTCTTCTCCCCGACCTGCACCTTCACATAGTCGACCTCAGGATTCACGCAGAGCGCGAGGTTCGACGGCAGCGTCCAGGGCGTCGTCGTCCAGGCGAGATAGCAGGTATCGGGCTCGCCCTTCACGCCGAACTCGACCATCGCCGAGCGCTCCGTGACATCCTTGTAGCCCTGCGCGACCTCGTGCGAGGAGAGCGGCGTGCCGCAGCGCGGGCAGTACGGGACGACTTTGTAGCCCTCGTAGAGCAGGCCCTTTTTCCAGATCTCCTTGAGCGCCCACCACTCGGACTCGATGAAGTCGTTCTCATAGGTGATGTAGGGATGTTCCATGTCCGCCCAGAAACCGACGACATCGGAGAACTCCTCCCACATACCCTTGTACTTCCAGACGGACTCGCGGCACTTCTTGATGAACGGCTCGATGCCGTACGCCTCGATCTGCTCCTTGCCGTTGATGCCGATGGCCTTCTCGACCTCGAGCTCGACGGGCAGGCCGTGCGTGTCCCAGCCCGCCTTCCTCAAAACCTTCTTGCCCTTCATCGAGGCGAAACGCGGCAGCATATCCTTGATGACGCGCGTCAGCACATGACCGATGTGCGGCTTGCCGTTCGCCGTCGGCGGGCCGTCGTAGAACGTGAACGTATCGCTGCCCTCGCGCTGGTCGATGGCCTTCTGCGCGATGTCATGCTCCTTCCAGAATTTCAGAACCTCTTTTTCCCTGTCCACGAAATTGAGGTTCGTATCGACTTTCTGATACAAACGAACTCCTCCTTATCATTAAGGAACCACTGATTAATGCAAGAATTTTACCACTTACTGCTGGGTAGATGAGAACATACCTTCTCCTCAGGAGAAGGGGGACCGCGTAGCGGTGGAAGAGGTGCTGCACGGCGAGGGAATGCGCCGAAAAACCTAAATCCGAGGCAAAACACCTCTTCCGCCTCGCTACGCTCGGCACTCCCGGGGATGCCACTGGCATCCCGCGCTAACGCGCCCCCTGAGGGGAAGGTTAAGGAAACGCTGATTAAATGAGGTGCTACGGATTTGCGCGGATGCGCTGTATCTCCCTAGGAGACAAACCGGAAGCGTAGCGGGCTACGCTGAGGATTTGTCGACGACGGGAGGACAGTGCAGACGCGTGAAGACGGAGTGCCGAATTAATCAGTGGTTCCTTAAGTGAATGCGTGGCTTCTATTAATCAGCGGTCCCTAAAAAAAGCCTTCATCCCAAAACAGGATGAAGGCTCCTACGCACATCAATCAACCACCTATTTCACAGACCAGCATCTGTTATTCCCTAACGCGGAAACACGGCGAAGCCTACTCCTCGTTCAGCCCGCTACTCAGGAGCGATCTTCGCGCCAGGCTACTCCCCGCCGGCTCTCACCTCCCCCGGCTCGCTTACGGTTTCCCCTTGCGGTACTCTCTCCGTCATCGCATTTACATCTTGACGCTCCTTATTTTAGCATAGCGGAACAGCGATTTCAAATAATATTTGTGACAGGGATATGCCATGTTGCAGGCAGGACATGTGATGCGCATACCGATGACTTTTCCCATCCTCACTGCCGCCATTCCTCGATGACTGCCTCATGCTGCCGCGTCTTCTTGTCGTAGCTCACGCCGACGAGCAGCACCTCGCCAGCGTAGCCCGCGAGCGCTCCCGCATACTCCTTTTCCCTGATCTGCCGGATGGCCGTCTGCGCCGTCCTGTCCCACTTGAGCTCGATGACGAGCGCGGGCTTCTCCGCGTGCTGCGGACGCGGCAGGAACACGAGGTCGGCGAAGCCCTTGCCCGCCGGCAGCTCGCGCACGATGTTGTAGAACCGCCGCGCGCTGTAAAAGGCCAAGGACAGCGTATAGGAGAGTGCGTTTTCGTCGTTGTACTGAATCTGGCTCGTCTCGAGATGCGCCTTTTCCACGCCTGCGGCCACAGCGGTGGCGTCTTTCTCGAAGACTGCCGTGAGCAGAGTATCCGAAGCCTGAACGGCACGGCTCACGATCTTCCATTCCTCGCCCTGTTTCGTCGCCGCGATGTATTCGCGCAGAATCTCGTTGTTCGGAATGAAGACCTCTTCTTCCCGGCGGTCATAGCCGAGGTAGCCGAGGTGCACCAGGAGCGTCATGACATCGTCCGCCGAGGTGAAGGTCGTCATGTCATTCGTGAAGGTCAGGGTATTGATTTTCTGCCGCCCGCCAGCCATCATTTTGACAATGGCATCACGCAGCCCGCCCTCGTTGAGGTCGATATAGACTTTGAGCGCTTCATACGTCTCCGTCTTCGTCCAGTAATCGTCATACTCCCGCCGCAGCATGGCCTCGACCACGCTTTTCGGACTAAAGACATGACTGCAATTCGGGAAAGCATAGCCGTCATACCAGGCACAGCATTCCCCGAAATCCATATCATATACCTCGCAAAGGCGGCGTACTTCATCCTCCGTAAAACCGACATACGGCGCGAGCGGGCCAGGATTCTCCATGGAGTATTCCGTAAACATATTGAGCGCTGAGTGTGTGCCGTATTTTTTGACAGGCAGGATGCCCGTCATATAGGCGAGACCGACATACTCCTTATCCTTCAGCCAGTCCCGCAGAAAGTCGAGATATTGGCGCTGCGCCTTTGTATCGTGCGGATACTCGCGGAAGATGCAGTCCCACTCGTCGATGACGATGACGAAGGGGCGCTGCGTCGCCGCGTAAATCGTCTGCATGACCAGCCTCAGTTTATCCTTCCGCCGATAGCACAGCAATGCATACTCTCCCAACAGCTCCCAAAGCAGTGCCTCTTGAAGTTCCTGCAGCAGATCCTCGATATTCTGCGCCTCGCTCAAAAATTCCTGTATATTGATGCGCAGCACATCACATGCGCCGCGCTTGTCTGAAAAGCCCTCTCCCCGGGCAATCGCAAGTCCAGAGAACACATCAACCGCCACCGTGCGGTCATAGTACGCGCAGACCATATTCGCCGCCATCGTCTTGCCGAACCGCCGCGGACGGCTTACGCAGACAAACCGCTGCTCCGTACCGAAGACCGCATCGAGCTCCCCGAGCAGCGCCGTCTTGTCCACATAAATCTTCGACGACCGCGCCGTCAAGAACCGCCCCGCCCCGGGATTCAGATAAATGCCCACCATCTCCGCCTCCGTTCCGTGCCAATGTATCTTTTCCATTATAGCACAGGAAACCGTCCTGCGCCGAGGCATATCCATCCGCGGCAGCTTTCGCCCTTATCCTTCCAGTTGCTGCCGCACCGATAATTCATGACCACGGCGCCCTGATCATTCTCCTGCCCCGGGCGCTCCGTCTCAAACCGCAGCCCGCGACTCCAAAACCAGTCGACAAATCTCGTCCACCTCGTCGAGCCCCAGCTCCGCATAGAGCGGCAGCGTCAGCACGCGCTTCGCTATGGAAAGCGCCACAGGCGTATCCTTGGAGTCATACTGGCTGCGGTAGCAGTCGAAGTCATTCACGAGCGGATAGAAATATTTCCTTGCCATGATGTCGTGCTCTGCCAGGTGGTATGCGACCTCATTGCGCGTCGCACCGAACACCTTCTCGTCGAACACCACGGGGAAATACGCATAGTTCGGCTTCACATCCCGCTGCTGCGGACTGAGCTTGATGCCCTCCACGCCTTCAAGACGCTCGCGGTAACGTGCGACGATCTTACCGCGCTTCGCGATCTCCTCATCCACATGGCGGAGATTGCAAAGCCCCATCGCCGCGCAGAACTCGTTCATCTTCGCATTGGCGCCAACCGCCTCCACGCTCTCCGGCCCATGGATACCGAAATCCTTCAGATCCCAGATGCGTTTGCCCAGCTCCTCATCATGGAAGACCACAGCGCCGCCCTCGATGGTATGGAACACCTTCGTCGCGTGGAAGCTCAGGCATGAGGCGTCCCCGTAGTCCGCGACGGCCCGGCCCCGGTACGTCTCGCCGAACGTATGCGCCGCGTCATAGAGCACGCGCAGGCCGTACTTGTCCGCGATGCGCTGAATCTCCTCGATATGGCAGACATGACCATAGACATGCACCGGCACGATGGCGCAGGTGCGATCCGTGATCAACGCCTCCAGCTTCGCCGTATCCAGCGTATAATCCTCAGGATCGATATCGCAAAACACAGGCGTGAGCCCGTTGCGCACGATCGCATGCGTCGTCGAGGCAAAGGTAAACGGCGTCGTGATGACCTCGCCGTGCAGATTCATCGCCTGCAGCGTCATCTCGAGCGCCATGTGGCCGTTCACCAGCAAATCAATGCGCTCAACACCCATATACTCTTCCAGTGCCTTGACGAACGCCTGATGCTTTGCCCCCATATTTGTGAGCCAACGCGACTCCCACAAATCACGAATCTCATCTACATACTCCTCGAACAGCGGCATGGATGATCGCGTTACTAGGATCTTCCCCATCGTGTATTCACCTACTCTTAAAATATATCTTTCGCATATATCAGCTTAATCTAACAACAAACTAACACCTAGCCATATCCAAAATGATACTCGTCAATTTTCTTGCACCGCAGTCATTCAAGTGATCAGTATCAACAAAATCGCTATCATCAAAGGGAACACTCTCAAAATCATAAAGATTAAACTTCAATCCATCCATTCGCATCCTCTCCAAGCATTCATAATATATCTGCGAAAACTCATCTGAAAAATATCTACGATAGAACTTAGTCACAGGGAAATTAATGATATTAAGCTCTATTTCATGCGTTTCACACCAAGTCATAAATGCGCATAAGATATCCAAATTTTCCTTAAAGCTTGACTTATATCGTATGCTTTTATTATGACAATTCGCTCGCCACTTTCCCAATTCCTGCTTTTCCTCGTCTGTATAATCTCCCCATGATTTAGGATACATACGATGCATCTCGCGGTTTATACTTCCCCAATAATTACCATCTGTCGCTCCGAATATTTTTTTTGATAGATAGTTATCAATGCGCTTTTTATCATATATCCCATTTACTCTATCTGGTTCACTTCTATCTGGAAGACATATTGCATGATGAAATCCCTCAGCGCCAGAGAAAATACGGCTATATATATCAGATATTTTCGCCAGTTCAGCATGATCCTTCGTCATAGACAAATCGCTAAAAATAGTATAATAATAACCGCCCAAAAATACTTTTTTATATTTAGTATGATTATAAAGTTTTTTTGCAAGCATCACGCTATAGTATATATCTTGTGAAGCTAGAGCAAGATTCGCCGCCTTATCAACTAAAGACACATCTATGCCAAAATTCATATACGACGAACCAATAAAAACAGTACTTACTGCTTTATTATGCAAATGATAATTCAAATACATATAGTCATATGTATTAACTCCTGACATATGATTGAAAACATTTTCTACATATGCATCATAATAAGATACTCGACAGCTTTTTTATTTTCTATCAGACTTGCAATAATATCTCCTTTTGGTACAACCAGAACATCAACCGGAGATGGACTAAATTTCTTTGATTCTTCTATATACCGTATTTCTATATCATCTTTCAAAAGAGATCTCGCTAATGAATCGCCCTTATGTATCCAGCAATACATTCCTACCTCCACATATAGTAACCAACGGCATCGATGACTGCGTCACAAAAACAGCAGCCTACAATATCTCCCACTATCTTCACACTACACCAACCACACGACTCATACTGCGAATCAGGTCATAGCCATCCCAGAAAAGTGAAAAATCAAGCGTATGGCCTATCGGCACAATGCGGTCAACACCGCGAGGACATCCCGCCATGACGGTTGCCTGTATCTCTTTCGATGTAAATCCGAAATAGGAAACGGTCTGCGTCATCGTCCCCCATACCGGATACAGTTCCGCAAGATCATCCGCAATATATTCGACGAAGAAACCACTTCCTGTCCGCACCTCCATCAGGCGCGGCGTCAGCTTCTCCGCCTCTGCCCGCACTACGAGTTGATCTTCCATCTTCACCTGTCGCAGCTTCATCTCCGCACCAAGCCGCAGCAACGCATCATATTTGTCTACTGCTTGCACTGCAGAAAAATCATATTCCTTCGCCACAAGGTCATGCAGCCGCTCCCAGAACGCCCTGCGCGCCTCAGCCGTTCGCTCCCCGAACCAAACAACCAGATGTGGTGATGTACAAGCCTGCTGATCAGACAGATACGTATCATTATAGAATGCCTGCGCCAAAGCATCCTTTCCTTCGCTCGCCATATATCGATCAGCCTCGATGACCGCCAGCGAAAATCTGTCCGCAAAGGTAACCTCATTCGCCCGCGGCTTCAAAGGATACTGACGAAACCTCCTGATCGTCTCATCGCCGCCCCAGATCACCCTGGTATCGGCCAGCGACGAATATCGCGCATTCACCTCGTCCTCATGCCCATAACGCACAAAGAGGAAATACTGCTGCAGTTCCGGCACCTGCGCCAGTGCCTCACGCCATAGACGGCAGAAAATATCAACCTGCGGGAATTTCTTGGATGGCAAGCGTACTACGCTTGCATTCCCTGCAAGAAATGCCGCTACACAGGAATAGGCAAAATTCACAGCCACATTGGACGGTGCCACATGGAAAACAACACCGCGCCCCAGGCGCACGGACAAATCATCATACATCGCTCGCTGCTTCATCAATGACGCCTTACGACACCAAAAGCCGAATGTCACGACATCCGGATAGACATGTCCCTCCGCATCTTTCAGAGCCAACCCGGAAAGAACCGATAAGAACTGCAACGCCTGTTCCGAAAACGGCGGCAATGCCGCTGCCTCAGACAAAGCCGCCTCTACCTTTGGAGACCCTATTACATATTCTACATCAAAATCTTGCTGCATAGGTATCGCTGCACCCCCTGAGCTCTGCATTCTTGAGCCGGCCAAGAACCTTGAAATACTTCCCCTTGCGTCCACACGGACAATCATCCTCACCGAGCAAGACGCCCTCGTCCTCCGTCAGCATCGAATGCCCCGGATAGGAATGCGGCAAAAGCGAAACCACCTGAAGGATGCCCTTTTCACCAATCGCAGCAGGTGAAAAATCATTTCCTCGACGTACTATAACATCCGAGTACGTACTCGCATGCAGATGACCTGCCTCGCACTCCATGTAGATGCAGCCTGTCTGCTCTACCATGCCATAGTAATTGACGACGCGCGGAATACCCGTCACCTCGCGGAGCGCCGAGCGGAACTCCTCCGGTGAAACTGCCTCCTGCTCGAGCTTCTTCCAGCCGCCACCATGCACGAGCACAGCATTACGGAGATCGAGATGCACTCCGCTCTCCTTTAACGCCCTGTAGAAATGCTGCCATATCATGAACGTGAAGCCAAACAGGAAGATTCTCTCCCCAGCATGCTCATCAATGAATGCCCTGACAGCATCCAGCTGCAGATGCATGTCATCGTCAAGCGCATAGATCCGTTTGCGTCCGAACATCGAAAACCCCAGAATACCAGCCCCGCGCGCCGAAAACATCGCACGGTTCTTCACCACTGAAGGGCAGTCAACAATTATCATCGGCATGCGCTTCGCTCCCGTCATGCTCTCAAAAATGCGCACCAGCGTCTTCTGCTGATTGCCCGCTGTCTCGCGGTCGAGGAAAATACGCGATACCTGCTGACCACTTGTCCCAGAGGACGTCATCACCTTGAACACATCCTCCTGCGGAATGCTCTTTAGTTCCAGCTCCTTGAACAGACGAACGGGGAGGAACGGCATATCTTCCAACTCTTTCACGGCCGACTCTTGATAGCCGATGGTGTCCAGCATTCTCCCATACAAAGAACATTGTTGTTGGTGATGCCTTGTAAGTTCTGACAGCCCCGCCGTCATCAGCCGACGTTTTTCCTCTCGCCCTATGGCAAACGGCTCCAGATTCAAGATTTCGTCATACGTCATAATATTGCTCCAACTCGCGATACAGCGTCTTACCTGACGCACTCTTCGGCAGAGCGGGGATGAACTTCGCCGCAAACGCCGAAAAATGCAGCCCCAGCTTGCTGCTAAGATATGGAACGACCTTTCCAGCCATTGCCCCATCGGTCACAAACACATAGAGATGATCGTCTACGCCTGCGCAGGCTACCTCAGCACTACTTCCTGTCTCAGCCAGCCACCGCCGCAGGATATGCTCCACTTCCTCGAGATTCGTACGCTTGCCGAAAATCTTCAAGAATCTCTTTTTCCGGCCGACAATCGTATAGATGCCATCCGCATCAAACTGCGCCAAGTCGCCCGTCACATAACGCCCCTGCCGCTCATCCCCCCGACTGAGATCCTTCCCCGATGTCGCATAGCCCATCGTCACATTGTCGCCATAGTAGACCAACTCGCCGATACGTCCTGCTTCTGTAACAATCTTGCCAGCATCATCGAGCAACTCGAACCTGCCGCCAGGAATCGCCTTCCCCATCGAGCCGACCTTCGCGCAGGCAAGTTCAGCTGGCAGATACCCCATGCGCGCCGTCGCCTCAGCAGCGCCATACATCACGAAAAAGCGTCGTCCTTTTTGGGCGCAATCCTCAGCGAAAGCAGCATGCAGCTCCGGATCGAGCTTGCCACCAGCCTGTGTCAGCGTCCTGAGCGCCGGCAAATCCATCTGGAAAAACCGCAGACGCTTCAGCATCGCATACGTATAAGGCACTCCGCCGAGCGAAGTCACGCGCTGCTCCCGCATCAAGCGCCAGAACTCCCGCGAGAAAAACGACTTCTCCGTCACAACAAGAGAAGCCCCTGCCGTCAGATACGTATTCAGAATCGAGAGCCCATACACGTAGTGCAACGGCAAATTCGTGATGGCCCGTTCCTCCGGCGTGATGTGCAAATACTCTATGATGGACGCCGTGTTTGCCTCCAGATTCGCATAGCTCTGCCGCACCAGCTTCGGACTCCCCGTCGAACCGGACGTCGTCATGAGGAGTGCAAGCTCCTCTGCGAGAGGGAACGGCGCAGTCTCCCTGCGGTCAAGCAATACATAGTCGCCGAGAGAAAATGCCCCCTCCGCTCCAACGAACTCCGCTTTCCTTGCCTGCGGCGTCCAAATAAACGATGGGCGATACCTCACAACCAGCTCTGCTAAAAGCTCTGCATCAAGTGCCGCATCCACCATTACCGGAACAATGCCATGCGAAAGGAAACCGACATATCCGGCAATTGCCTCTGGGACATTCTTCGTCAAAAGGAAAACAAGGCAGCGCCTACCGACATGCGCTGCAATTCCATCTGCTTCCTCAGTCAGCCTCTCATAGCTCCAGACATCCTTCTCCGTCAGCAGTGCGGGGCGATCCCCCCTTCCATTCCAATGAAACATCAGAACACGCCCCCTTATCGCGCTTCTTGCCACGCCTGCAAAACACGTATCTCCATCCGCTCCGGTGTCAGACCGCATTCTTCGAGAAGCGCTCCATAGCGCGCGGCATGCGGATAGAAATCCGAAACGCCCAGCCGCAGGACGCGCGGTGCCTGCGATCTACGGGTAAAGAACTCCGAGACAGCGCTACCCAGCCCGCCGTAAACGCTGTGCTCCTCGATCGTAACGACCAAGGGATAGCTGCGAAGCGCGTCCAGCGCCTCTTCATCAAGCGGCTTGAGCGTATGCAGATTGAGCACCTTGCACCGGATGCCATGCGCTTGCTCCAGATGATCCGCCATCTTGAGTGCGGAGGATACCATCGATCCTTGCGCGATCACCGCGACATCCTCGCCTGAACGGAGCTCGACGGCTTTACCAATGACAAAGTCGTAATCCTCCTGATAGACAGGAGGAAGTTCCATCCCGCCCGTCAGCCGCAAATAAAACGGCGCCTCCAAAGTCAGCGAGGCCTCCAGTGCTTTCACGATTTCCATGCCGTCAGCCGGCGACACGATGACGAGATTCGGCAAGGAGCGCAGAATAGCCAGATCCTCCGTGCAGATATGCGTCGGGCCTAAAATACCGGCAGCCAGCCCCGCACTCAGACCGATCAGCCGCACCGGCAACTGCATATATGCCAGATTGACCTTGACCTGATCCAGCGCCCGCGTACAAGCGAATGACGCATAGGTAGAAGCATATGGCCGATAGCCCTCATGTGCCAATCCCGCTGCAATCCCGACTAGATTCTGTTCCGCAATCCCCACATTGTAGAGCGACTCCGGATAAAGGCGCTGGAAGCGCTCGAGGCCGGAATAGAAGCACAGATCCGCCGTACATGCCACGACGCGCGCATCCGCCTCTGGAAGTGTCGTCATCGCATAGCCGTAGGCTCCGCAGGAACCAAGGTGCGACATCATCCTGACTTTTGACTTCGTAAATTTCATAAGGATGCCTCGATTTCTTTCACAGCCTGCGCGAACTCCTCCGCGCTCAGTGCATGATTATGCCACTCCGGGTGTCCTTCCATGAAAGAGACACCTTTCCCCTTCACCGTGTCCGCAATGACCACGAGAGGCCGATTGCTCCGCATAGACAGCGCTTCGTAAAGCGCCTCCGCAGAATGGCCGTCGATCTGCAGTGCCTTCCATCCGAACGCTTCCCATTTTTCACGCTGCGGCGCAAGAGCCATCACCTGCTCCGTCGGGCCATCGTATTGCAAGCGATTATGATCCACAATGGCGACGAGATTCCGGCAACCAAAATGAGCCGCCGACTGCGCAGCTTCCCATATCGCTCCCTCATCACACTCTCCATCGCCGACAATGACGAAGACGCGGGCATCCTGATTCCCTTTGCGCCGCAGCCCCAAAGCACACCCGACGCCCAGGGAAAGCCCCTGCCCCAAACTGCCGCTGGAAAACTCCACCCCCGGAATGGACGCGCGGGAGGGATGCGCCGATAACGGCGAACCATCGTTTTTATAAGTGGCCAGCTCCTCTTGCAGGACACCTTCTTCTTTCATCGCCGCATATAGCGCCATGGCGCCATGCCCCTTACTGAGTATCAGGCGATCCCTTTGTTCGTCTCGCCTGCCATCAGGGGACACCCGCATGACAGAGTGATAGAGAACCGCTAAAATTTCTGCAAGTGACAATGCGCCGCCGATGTGAGCGCCCTCCGTCCCCTGTGCATACGTCATATTCAGACAATCCAGCCGAATGCGCGCTGCCAGCCGCTGCACTTCTTTTTCGTCAAAAGATGCTTTCATCTGAGTCCTCCACCAGAAAAGTCAGCTTATTCTCCCAGATCGATTCCGTACTTCCTCAGAATCTCCACGCCTTTTGCAAAGGAACTGAAATCAATGATATCGTTCGTCTCCATCTCGATATCGAACGTATCCTCCAGCGTCGCAATCAAATCCATATGTCCGATGGAATCCCAAGCGACCACGTCCTGATAGTTCAGCGTTTTCGCCTTCGCTTCATCCACCTGGAACATTGTCTCAAAAACCTCAAGATATTTTTTCATGTTGTCATTCATCGTAAAAAATCCTCCTTATTCTTAAATACCTCACAAGCATCCTTCGGCTGGAACATCGACATGCCAATGCCATCCAGATACTTCTTGCGGAACGCCCTGTCCTGACCAGCCAGGCAGATCGGCGAATACGAGCCGAAATACCGGATGGAAGTCATCGCGTCATGGATTTCTTTCAGGGACTTCTCCCTCACATTGCCGAAACGGATATTGATGAACGGACAGGCGAGCACATCCCCCTTCGGCGTGATGAAGAGCCGCGCTCCGCCGGCCGCCCAGCATCCCGTAAGACGTTTGCGCTCCGGATCATACATATCCCACGTATCAAAATAGCAGGTATACGTCTGACGGATCTTCTGAAAGACGGCGAGATCCTCGCTCGTCAAGGTCGAACCTTCGTAAATTCCATACGGCATCGCTAGAATAAAATACGTGCCAAGACGTCTCTGCTTCAGATACTCCAGCAGCGCAAACAAATCCTTAGAATGTGCATTGTGATGTCCGAACACCACTTGCGCCCATGTCGTCAGCCCCGCGGACGCTGCCGCATCAAGCGCCTCCAGCGCCCTTTGATGCGCGCCCGGGACGGCGCGATCCGCATCATGGCTTTCCGCATCCAGCCCTGAAATACTGACGCCTACGCAATCGAGGCCATCGTCTGCCAGCTCCTCCGCACGCTGCTTCGAGAGCAAATATCCATTCGTCACGAGTACCGTGCGGAACCTTTCCGGACGGACAGCCTTCAGGAGTCTGCGGAATGCTTCATAATCCACCAGCAGTTCTCCGCCCTGAAAAATGATTTCCCAAATGCCGAGCTCATAGGCCTGATCCGCGATGTCCGCGATCTCTTCCAAGGAAAGATGCTCCCCGTTGTGCGCCCTGTCCTCCTGTTCATAACAGAACTTGCAGCGAAAATTGCAGGTATTGTCATAGTCGATGACAAGTTGTCTTGGAGTCTCCCCCCCCTGGATCTTATTTCCTCTCTTGCGCACATCTCTCAAAAAACGATGCATCTTCGCAAGAACCAGAGGTTTTTTCATGACGCTCACTGTTCTGCCTCCATCCATCGTTGCACAGAGGACGCAATCCCCTCCGCCGTCAGTCCGCTCAAGCGGAGCATTTCCTCATAATCATTTGCTGCAGGATAGGCATCCTTCACGCCGAGAGCAAGGATCCGCGGCCTTTGGGCGCGCTCAGCATAGAACTCCGCTATGGCGCCCGCCAGACCGCCGCTTTGCATATGCTCCTCCACGACGACCAGCCGCCCGCAATGCGAGAGCTCCTCTAGAAGTGCCGCATCCAAGGGCTTGATGGTGTGCATGTCATACACAGAGGCATGTACCGTGCCAGCATCGGCAAGAGACTCCGCCGCCTTGAGCACCTGCGCCGTGACGGTACCTGCAGTGAGAAAAGCGAGGGAACCGTCCCCCCCCTGGAGACAATTCGCCTTTCCTATCGTATACTCGAACATATTACGATACAGCATCGGCTGCCCTGTCTTCCCCGTCAGGCGGAGATAGGCAGGACGCGGCTCGCGAATCAGCGCCTGCAGAGCCAGCAACAATTCCGCACAATCTGCCGGCTCGATCACGGTGAGCTTCGGCAGCACACGCATCACGGCCACATCCTCAAGTCCCATATGAGTTGCACTGAGATCCCCCTCGGCCAATCCGCCGCCGACTCCCACGAGCAAGACAGGAAGCCCCATGTAGGCAAGACTCACACGCACCTGATCCAAGGCGCGCGCCGTAGTGAATGTCGCGTAGGTCGCCGTCAGGGGATGATATCCCTCCTTGGCAAGACCAGCCGCCACCGTGACCATATTCTGTTCTGCGATCCCCACATCGATGTAACGATCCGGGTATGCCTGCGCGAATTTCTCCGCGCCGAAATAGCGCGCTACATCCGCTGTGACGAATACGAAACGCTCATCCTGTTCCGCCAGCTCAGAAAGAGCCATCCCGAGTACTCGGCGCATGCCGAGCATCGACCAGATTCTGGCGTTCCTGCGATTAATCTCTAACATATGACAAACTCTCCATTGCCTCTTGATAAAGCTCCTTCGTCAGATAACCGATGTGCCATGCCACCTGATTCTCAGCGAAAGGAACACCCTTCCCCTTGACCGTATGCGAGATGATAACTCTTGGGCGATCAGCATCTTCTGTGAGTACCTTTCGGAGCGCGACCACATCATGCCCATTGACGTCAGACACAGCAAATCCCATCGAGCGGAACCGCTCTCCGAGATCTCCCAGACGCATGACATCCTCCGTCGTTCCATCATTTTGCAGACCATTCCTGTCAATCACCAGAACCACCTGCCGCAAATCAAAATGGACGATCGATGCCGCCGCTTCCCAAAGCGAACCCTCATCACATTCGCCGTCGCCTGCCACGACATAAATCCTCGCCGGATTTCTCCGCAGCCGCAACGCAAGCGCGGAGCCAACTGCCAGGGAAAGCCCCTGTCCCAAGCTGCCCCCCGAGAACTCGATCCCTCTGGCAAGATCCAGACGCGGATGCTTATAAAGCACACTGCCCGGAACAAAGGCTCCTGCAATCTCCTCATCCGTCAGGAATCCCGCAAAATGAAGCGCCGCATAGAGCCCGATCGCGCTGTGTGCCTTACTCAGGATAAACCGATCACGCCCATCCCAGTCAGGCTCCTCTACACGATACTGCATGACGTCCGCATAGAGCACTGCCAGCAGTTCTACAATGGACATACCGCCGCCAAGATGCGCGCCCTTCACCCCTGACTGCAAGCCCATCTGCAAGATATCCTTCCGCATTTCATAAGCAATCTTTTCTAATTCTTCTCGTGTTTTCATCTCTATCACCAATTCGCTTTCGGCGGATGCGTCCCGCCATCCACACGCAAAATCTGTCCTGTCACATAGGACGCGGCATCCGAGGCGAGAAACGCGATTGCCTCTGCAATCTCCTGCTTTTTTCCGAAACGTCCGAGCATAATAGCGGGCTTCAACATCTCCATAGCCGCCGGGTTCTGATGCGCGATCATGTCCGTCTTGGTAAGCCCCGGCGCAATGCCGTTCACACGCACATGCACCTCCCCGAGTTCCCGTGCCATCTGCACGACTGCAGCATTCAGCGCCGCCTTGCACGCAACGTAGTCCAGCGAGGCAAAGAATCCATCCATCCCGGCGATCGAAGTCACAAAGACAATGCTGCCGCGCCGCTGCCGATGGAATATCTTCGATAGATGCTGTGTGAGAATCACCTGTCCCCAAAAATCCACATCGAAAAGACGCTTCGCCTCCTGAATCGACATCATGCTGAACCGGCAGGGACGAGATAAAATCCCCGCACAATTGACAAGGATATCCGGCACCGCATCCTTCTGTGAGCGAATCTCGCGAACACCTCGAACAATGGCTGCTTCATCCGAGATATCAAAATAAACCGGTCGCACAGACACCCCATATTTCTCCGCGATACTGCGCATGTCAGCGGCAAAAGCGTCATCCTCCTTGCGTGCGCAGGCATATACGACGCGGACGCCCTCACGCGCAAACACCTCGACGGTTTGGCGGCCGATACCGCGGCGCGCCCCCGTGACCACAGCGCAGTGTCCCCTCAGTAAATCACTCATAATACACTCACCTCATCCGGATCTGCCAACGCGAACTGCATCTGACAGGAAACGGCATCATTCACATACAACGTTCCTTGAAACTTCGCGATCCCCCGGCGGAACCGCAGCAAAGAGACCTCTGAATGCAGGCAGTCGCCGGGAACCGCCTTCCGGTGAATCCTGACGTCCTGGCAAGCACAAAAGTAAAGACGCTCTTCCCTGCGTCCCTCCATCGTATTGAGGATCAGACCTCCCGTCTGCTGGAGACACTCCATCTGGAAAACACCAGGCAAGACCGGATTCCCCGGGAAATGCATTGGGAAATACCAAGCCTCAGGCACGAGCTTCAAATATCCATCTGCGCGCTCTCCCGGCTCGACCTCAACCACGTCGAGAAAGACATAATCCAGCGTCTGCCGGAAATAGGCAGGAAAATCGTTCCGATCTAACCTCACCATGATATTACTCTTTTCCACTTTCCGTTCCATGGTAATACTCAGCAAAAACACGCTGCGATGTATCAATCCTGCGGCAGGCGCGCGCGGGATTTCCCATCACCTCTACCGCCTCAGGCACATCCCGCATGACCACGGCGCCCATGGCAACCACGGCATGCGCTCCGACGCGCACGCGGTCGCGGAGCAGCGCCCCGATACCGATGAACGCTCCTTCGCCTACAACCACATGCCCGGGAACCACAGACTGTGCCTCCACACAGACATGCTTGCCGATGTGGACATCATGCGCGACCACCGCATGGTCGGCAATGCAGACATCATCCTCGACCACCGCATTATCTTCCACGGCAGCACCAGGGAAAATAAAAACGCCTTCGCCTACATGTGCATAAGGACTGACAAATGCGCCCTCCGACAAAATCGTTGCAAGCGCATACCCCGCCTTCTTCACTCGGCAATACAGATCCTCCCTAAGTGCCGGTTCCCCTTGCGCAATGATGACATCCGCCTCCGTCGGCGCATATCGTTCGCAGAACGACGCAAAGGACATCCTCCGCCGATTCCTGAAAATATCTTCCGGAACCGTATCGTCAATGAATACCACCTCAGCGAACCTTGGCTCCGCTTTAGGAAGACGCTCATTAATACACCTGCCAAGCCCCCCCGAGCCATAGATACCCAAAACGCGTTTCATAAACAGCCTCCCTCTTCATCTCCGTTTCTCTATCTTTATTATCGTTTTTTCCATTATCTGAATAACCTCCCTACGGTTTACCCCTATACGACAGATAAGCTCATCCTTCCCTACATACACTGTATTTTTTCATCTGCGTTGCTTTTCATGTAAACCCATCGTAGAGTTTATGACGAAATCATTTTTCCTAGTACCATCCCATACCACATGGTGTGATGAAACAGAAGGAGTGGGAGTGTAAAATAGTTTGTGTAAATCAGGAATTGCAAGAATACGCTTCATGCCCCATACTGGGAAAAATAATCAAAAGGATGGAACCAATGGCACGAAAGAAAAACACTCCCAATATGCCTGGTGAGCAAATTGCTCAGCAGATTTTATCCAACTATGACATCAAGGATGCCCAGGACGTGCAGGATGTCCTGAAGCAGATTTTCGCGCCCATCTTCGAGTCCATGCTGAAGGGCGAGCTTGAGAATCACCTGTGCTATGAGAAGCACGAGCGTACCGCCGAAAGCGACAACTACCGCAACGGCTATTCCAAGAAGAACATTCGGACATCATTGGGCGAGCTGCCGCTCAAGATTCCCCGTGACCGTCAGGGCACCTTCGAGCCACAGGTCATCAAGAAGCACCAGAAGGATATCTCCTCCATCGAGGGCAAGGTATTGGCCATGTACGCACGCGGTATGAGCCAGAGAGATATCGCCGCTACCATCGAGGACATCTATGGCTTCCAGCTGTCGCACGAGCAGATTTCCAATATCACGGATTGCGTCATGGAGGAAGTGGACCGCTGGCGCACGCGCCCGTTGAAGTCGTTCTACCCTTTTGCTTTTGTGGACTGCATCTACGTCTCCGTGCGCACGGAACGCGGCGTGCAGCAGGTGGCGGTCTACGCCATGCTGTCCTACGATGCCAGCGGCTACAAGGACGTCCTCGGTCTCTGGATCAACGAGACAGAGAGCAAGCATACCTGGATGCAGATCTTCGATGAGCTCAAGGCGCGCGGCGTCCGCGATCTCGGCTTCCTCTCTATGGACGGCGTGAGCGGTTTGGAGGAAGGTGCGAAAGCCATCTTTCCCGAGGTGGTCGTCCAGCGCTGCATCGTGCATCTCATCCACAATTCTGTCCGCTACGTCCCGCGCAAGAGCTGGAGCGCTTTCACCAGACAGATGAAAACGGTTTATGGCGCTGTCAGAGCAGAAGCTGCGCGGAAAGCATTCTCCAAATTCAAGGAGGACTGGGCAGACTATCCGGGAGCCGTTGCCGTGTGGGAGAACAATTTCCAGCACGTCGAACAGCTTTTCAATTACGGTAGCGCAGTGCGCAAAGTGATGTACACGACGAACGCCATCGAGAGCGTCAACGCCAGCTTCCGGAAAGTCACAAAGAAAGGCTCGTTTCCGAACGAGGAGGCAGTCTACAAGATTTTCTATCTTCGCATCCTCGAACTCTACCAGAAATGGAGTAAGCACCACCTTCCGAATTTGGCGCTCATCCGCAATCAGTTGCTGATGGACGAATGGATGGCAGGCCTAATGGAACAATACGATAAAGATTTTACACAAAATGCTTGGCACGCCCTTTAGTCCTAGTTATTGACATTTTATGGTAGGATGATAAAATAGAATTATAGAATTATAGAATATATCATAGAAGAATTATCTAAAAGGAATGATACAATGTCAAACATACGAGACCAATATTTCGATCAGAATAAGCAATATTCGTTGAAGGAAATCAAAGATATTGCAGCACAAAATCTAGCTCCAAAATATCATCTTGTGCTTGAAGGTTATCTGTCATATGGAGGCCAAAAGTTTGTTATTGATGCTGTCTATAAGGAAGTTTGCCTACCAGATTTATTTTTAGAAACGACAGATTTCGAAAAGGATGATGGAACATGTGCGCGCCCAAATGATGGCGATGCAAATTGGATATGCGTAAAGAATATGAATAAAAATCAAAATTATCATATGAGCTATGTTATATGTGCTTCAAGTGTGCGCAACGGCGATTAACTTTAATCGCATTCACATGAATAGGCTGTAACAAAATGGCCTATTAAATAAATCCCCCCGGCATAGGAGGGCACTGAAAAAGCCCGCATAAAACAAAAAAGAGTTATCCACAGGCAAAAAGAGAGCAACCACTGATAATAATTCATGTCAATGTTGCTCTCTTCTTGTATTTTTTTGTGAAATCCCAGAGAATCATCATAAGCGCCTAGCAACTGACCGTATAGAAAAAGCCTAGCTTTTCTGCTAGACTTTAAGAAGATCAATATTCACGATTCTATATTCAGCAGTTATCCTGCATCGCTTTACTCCAGGACATGTATTCATCCAGGAGTTCTGGCTTCTGCCAGAATGGCTCGTTGGGCATCCGAGTGAGTATGGACTCAAAGTACTTGGCTGGATCAAGGCCATTGGCCTTGCAGGTCTCTACCAGGCTGTAGATTGCAGCACTGTCTGCTGCCCCTCTGGGGCTATCGGATAACATCCAGTTCTTTCGCCCAATGACGAAGGGGCGTATGGCATTCTCAGCCGTGGCATTGCTTATGCTGACACGGCCATCGTCGAGGTAGGTATAGAATGTCTTTCGGGCACTCATGGCATAGTTGATGGCTGCGCCGATCTTGGATTTCGGCACGGCACTCGACTGGCTCGATTCTGCCCACGCGAAGAAAGCGTCGACCAGAGGCTTTTCCCGCTCCTGACGCTGTTTCTGCCGTTCTTCGACGGCAGCCTCTTTGAGCTCGCGCTCGATGGCGAAGATCTCATCGATCTTTGCGATTGCCTGCCCGGCCAGTCTTTCCGGACTAGCTTTCATCCTCGGCGGGATAGCGTTCACGAAATACCGCCGGAGATGAGCCCAGCATCCGGCATGCCGGACGCTGGGCTCCTGGTTGTAACCAGCGAACCGGTCACGTACCAGGATGCCGTCGAAGCCTTTCAGGAATTCCTCGGCATAAGCGCCCTTGCGGCCTTTCTCATACTGGAACAGCCAGATGGCATGCCGGGCTCCGAGCGGGCTACTGCAGTAGCACCACATGTAGGATTTCGTGGCATTGCCTTTGCCCTTCTCCTTATGTACCTGTATACAGGTCTCATCAGCATGGGGCACATCTTCCTCGATGAGGCGCTCCCTCATATGTCCGGCCAATACTGAGAAGTAGTACTTCGAGGCAGCTATGATCCTGTTGACCATGGTTGCACGCGTGAGCGGAAAAGAACCTGAAAAGCCAGTAATTACACGGCTTTTCAGGCTCTACGCTCATATACATTTCTGAGGGAAGGCAGGCTTGATGACGTTCTTCTGATTGATGGAAAGACCTTCGAGCAGCCACTCGAGCTGACGTCTGGTTATGGCTCTGACCTGCTCTTCTGAGTTCGGCCAATTGAAACGGCCGTTCTCCAATCGCTTGTAGCGGAGCAGGAAGCCATCCTCCTCCCAAAGCAGGGCCTTGATGCGGTCGCGGCGCCTGCCACAGAAGAGGAACAGCGACCGGGTGAACGGATCCAGCTGGAACTTCTCTTGTACGATGGCGGTGAGACCATCGACGGCCTTACGCATATCCGTATAGCCACAGGCAATATAGACCTTGTCTATGCTATCCAGGTTGAGCATCATCATAGGCCCACGCTTTTCAAAGCGTCCAAAGTCTTCCGCAGGAGTGAAGGAGACGTCGATTCCGTGATTTCCAGCTCAAAGCCATGATAGCGGAGCAGGAGACGATTCTCATAGCTTTTCCAGTAGTCACATCGACCTCGGCAAATTGAGACGTTGATGATGAGGGGGCAGAGGGTCTGTCCTGATTCTCAAGCATCTTCAAGTGGAGGATACGTTGCCAGTAGTAATAAGAGTTTTTACTGATGTTATTTTTTTCGAAGTACTCAGCCTGAGTAAGAGCACTGACCTGGCAATCCTTAATGATGCGGGCCCATGCAGGCTCGTTTAGCCTCCTTGATTGTGGTCATGAAGCATTACCTCCCATAGGGCAGACTGTCTGATTACAGCTTTCCGGATACCTCCGGACCTTTCTGGATATTTCTGGAGATTTTGGGAGCGTACCGGACCTTTCCGGACATCTCTGGAGCTGTACGGAGTATCCCGGACATTTCCGGATATTCACGAGGCATACTATAATCTTCCGGGCATGGAATATGCTTCCATTATAGCTTCATGATTTTATGGATTAAAGACGGTCAGTTGTTAGGCGCTTACAATACTTCCTGCAAAAGCGACAACAAACATAACAATTGAGACCGCAACCATTTTCTCGGTTGCGGCCTCAATTAATCATCTTCGCTCGCTCTTCAATCATTATTCTGAATTGCCGGTAATAAGTCATTATCATCTTCAATCCGAAGCATTCGGATGTCCCGCACGCAAGTCACGAACCATGGTAATTTTCTTGCCAATTTCTGAACTACCATAACTGTTTTCACGGCATCAACAGTTTCGTCCCCAAAATAGACACTCCCCTGTTGATGAACAAATCCAGCATTAAGGAGGATATTTTTAATTTCTCCATAAGCATTCGTATAATTAGCGCGATCATATGCACGACTGAGAGCCTCTGTATCCAGATCGAATGCAATTGCATATTTCATCAGTCTCACCCTTTCTCATAAGACATCTCAATTTATCAGTTTGATAATACAACTTTTTTTTTTGTGTGTCAACACAAAAGCCTCCCAGGTATGTGTCAAGCTTTTCTCGGTGAACTAATACTGTGCCTACCTGCGTATGGTTTACTGTTGCATTGATCAGCATTTTCACGGCTTGCGCCGTTGCGCGATAAACACTTTTAGCCGCCAGCACGACAATGATGTATTGCAGATAGTATCTCAAGCATGACTATTTGATAAATCCCATGATTTTGTCCACGGGATAATCATTCTCGCCATTCTCAAGCTGCACAAGGCGGCGACGGATCTTGACTTCTCCATACAGGGTCACAAGTGTGCGCCAGTCTTTGCGCTTCGAACATGCTCTTTCTTTCTGATGCTTTTTCCACAATGCGTCATCCATAAGCGTCAGTGCCATGGCAACCAGTTGGCAGCTCACCTGGCCAAGATACACATGCAGGCACCTCTCCCGTTCAAACACTTCTTTTGAGGACTTTAACATCTCAATAATTTCTAAATGAGCGGTTTCACAACTGAGAAATTTGAATATAGTAAAAGGCATATTCCGGCGTTAAATATCTCTACGCCAGAATATGATCTCCCTATCATTGCCATTGAATCTGCGCGGATGGCCAGCCTCTATAGCAAATTTTCTCATCAATAAATCCTATTCTCCTGCAAAACAGGCACAGGCCGCAACTGCAATGCAAGCATCAACCATCAACCAGCCTTCATAGAATCCCATGAACTTTCCCCTGTTCGCGAACTTTTTCATTCGTCCAGCCGACAATCTGGGCTATGGTATCCGTCGGCATACCATGCTTCAACATCGCTAGAATAGTCTTTTTGCGGCCCTAGGCGTAGCCCTCATTGCGCTCTTCTTTGCACCATTTTTCCAGTTCATCACACATAGCAGGCACCTCCACCTGATTGTCCTTATATCTATCCATTGCCTCACACAACGGAGCATAGTACATCGTATCCGGCGAAAAAGTACGAAAGTCATTCATCAACCACCCTACATGTCATCACCGTCACAGGCTCCATTTTCACATAGATTAAGTGCGAACTGTCATGGAATACATCACCTAATGACACTTATAACATGGAATTTTAATATAAAAACAACACCATACAGATTGTCACCATGATTGACTCATAGCCAGCAAGCACGACCGAAATTCAGCCTATCATTTTCTTAAACTTCGATACATCGTTTCCATATCCATCAGATACTGCTGCCCATCCATCAGCGGAGATTCTTCCATCATGGTACGCAGTCTGGCATGAAGCGCACACAATAGCTCCTTGTCGTTAGCCAAGCCTACGGCAATGCCGAGATAATTTTCCGGCGTATGCGCAGCGAGCTCCGGCAGGCCGATATTCGTCAGGAAGCTGACGCCGAATCGCGCTCCGTGCCGTTCTCCTGCAAGCGACACGACCGGCACGCCCATATAGAGCGCCTCGCACGTTGTCGCACCGCCCTGATACGGACTCGTGTCGAGCGCAATATCGATATCATGATACTCCTGCAGATAATCCGCCGAAAATCCACGAAACTCGACGCGCTCCAGAGGTAAACCGAGCCGCGCCAAACGCTGCTTCGTATAGGCAAGGCCCTCCTGACTGCCAAACAAGCGGTGCTTCAGCACGAGCTGTGCGGTCGGCAATGCCTGTAAGATCTGTCGCCAAAGCCTCAACATCTCATCCGTTACTTTTGCAAAATGATTGAAGCAACCGAACGTGATATATTTCTTCGTCAGGCATGGAGGCTCTCCTGGAACAGGAAAATCCGCAAACGGCTCATAGCAAAAATGCGTGTGCGGCAGCTGTAAAAGCGGCTCGACGAAATATGGCGACTGCGCCGCAGGTGCGCAATAAACATCAGAGAGGAATCCCGTCGTCTCATAAAGCCCTGTACTATTGAAATAGCCGATGCCTGAAATCTGCACTGGCGCTGCCTGCCACGCGAAAACCGGCAACGCGTTCCCCTTCGTATGGCCGCCAAGATCGACAAGAATATCGATTTCATCTGCGCGAATCTGTGCCGCCAAACGACTGTATGCGCCTTGATCTACCCAGTCCGCTGCATTTCGCCAAACGGCGTGCACATCATGCAATGCCTGCGTCACCCGATCATGCTTCCGCCCGATATTGTAAACATAGACCTCGAATTGCGTCACATCGTAGTGTACCAAGAGCGAATGTACAAAATTCCCTACGGGATGTGCATGCAAATCAGCCGAAAGGTAGCCCACACGAATCCTCTCATGGCGCCACACAGGCCTATCATACGGCACCGCATTCCCGACCTTCATAAGCCTTGCAAGGAGTGCCCGATATTCTGTATAGAGCGCCTGCATCTCTATTGCTCCATACTCCGGCGCTGCATTCGCCGCGAAAATAGCGTTGCTGCACTCTACAATTTTCTGACGGAGGTCCGGCTCAACCTCCGCTGAATGCAACAACGCCTCTACCGCTCCCGCACCTTCACCGAGTTCTCGCAGCGCTGTCCCGAGCAAACTCCATGCCTCCGCCAGCACCTTTCTTTCCGGTGCATCTGCAAACTCCGTCATCATCTGCTGCAGCCAACGGATTTCCGATACATATCGCTGCGAATCACGCAAAATATAGCCCATGAGCAGCGTTCCATAAATCGACCGCCGCCCCGTATCTGCCCATACTTTTTTCAGCACAGTTTCCGCTTCAAACAGCTTTTTCCCTTTCCAAAGCTGCAGAGCATACTGATATGCCTGATTCTCCGAGTCCATCATCGTCCCACTCCCGCGCTGACCATTGTTTTTTCAATATGTGTCAGTGCTCACACGCATATTCAATAAATTCCAGCAAATATCCATCTTCTATCACACCGCCCTCTACTGCTTCACAAGATAATTCTTACTATGCGTAGACTGATTAGCATGTCGTATATAATATTTCTCATCTGGCGGGATTTTATCCGCACTCATATACCAAGGCATATGCCTGACCATCATATTTTCACTCGTGCGTACCGCTGGAAATAGTACATAGGGCGTCTGTGGACGATAAAGAGCGAACGTCGTATCAAGGATAGAGAAATACTTATCCTTCCCCATCGGCACATTGCGCATCTGATTGCACTCATACTGCACTTCCTGGGCAATATCACACGTGACATCGTCAGATTTCAAATCCGGACCTGCCTTTACCAGATAAGGGTGCTCCTCAAGAATCTCATACAATTTCTCAACCAGATTCATCGGACACTCATCAATGGGTACGACATCGGAATCTGTATACACGAACGGCATCCCTGCCGCATAGCGATCCAATATTCCCATCTCCCAAAGCGCCGTATGACCAAGATTAGGCAGGTGAATGACCTCTACCCTATCACCAAACTCGCACATCATTTGCCTATAATACGCCAAAAGCGGCGGATACGTCGAAGCATTATCCAAGATGTAGATCCTCTCATGCCCCGCCTGCAACAGCCACTCTAACAAAGGTCGTAAACCATTCATACGATCGCGCGAATTGATAAAGACCGGGATTTCCTGCCAACGCCCATGCGGCAGTTCCATTGCATGGGGATGCATCATCAGATCCCTATACTTTTTCTTGAGACAAGGAACAGCGGGATCATCCGCCACCTTTTGTAACTTTTTCATATATTCCCTTGTCCTAAAATCCTGTGGTGCTCTCTCTAAATAGGCATTGAGCAATGTCAACGCCGCTTCATATTCTCCCTTTACCGCCTTCGCAAGTCCATATACCTGCAGATATTGGCACCAAATCGGGCGATTTGAGGCAGTGCAAATCTCAAACAATACTTCCATGCATCTTGCAGCCTGCGCTGGTTCTTCCCGAAATAACATCTCCTCTGCTGCCAGTATCAAAGCTTCGCGCGAATCTACCAGGGCTAGAATATCACCCCCTATAACACTAAAGTCCTTTTCACGCCTATATGCCCTGCTGGAAAATTCCATAAAGATATCGTCTCTACATTCATAGATAATTTCAGCCATGCCTATGGCATCCCCAGCCAAATAACATTTATAAAACTCTCGTCTGGCTTTTGCCTCCATAGCCCTAACCTTACCTCCATAACTTTTCTGATTCAGCAAAGAACAAGTATAGACATTATGTTCTAGGAATTAAACAAAAAGGTACCGATATTACAGTAACAATATCCCTGATGAGCTTACAACTACATCTTTAATCAATCAGAAAGTAACGTACAGATTGATGCACTAGCTGAAAAATACGCTCTACCAATGGCCTAGATCTATTTCCCACAGACTACTATGACATGTTTTCTGTTATCTTCAATAACTCGCTAATCCCCTTGTCAAAACACCTTCGATAGCCGTCGCTTATCTAAACTAAAAAGTTTCTTGCTATAGCAATTTCCCTCAGATCAGCGATATTTTCTCCCATCGTTTTCGCCAGCACTGATACAATACCGGCGGCAGCAAATATTTTTTCATAGTTATTGATAGTAAAGGCAATCGTTCCACGCTCTAGTGCTACATCATGCCAACCGTCCGATATCTCACGTATAAAAGTTATCCCTAGTGGATTTTTTTTCACATCTGTAAGCCTCGTCTGAGCCTCTGTTCCATAGAGAATCCGCCGCATTATCTTTGTAAAATCTTTGCCATAGATAAAAGGAAGTCCTGTGACACGCATAGTATGGCATGATGTTTCCTCATTGTGCATTACTCCATAGGCAATATCAAGACCAAACTGTGCATTCCGATTCAACAGTACTTTCATACGAGCTGCCTCTGCCTCATTACCAAGTACACATATACATGTGATTCCAGCGAGCATGAAATAAGACAACTGATAAAATATCGCTGGCTTGTCGTAAATCAAAGTATCAGCATGGATGGAGGGAGGATAATCGAGAACGAGCTCTCCCTGCCAATCCTGTTGGAAATTTGCCAAATTCCCCTCGAGCAGGCTCTCGATATCCGTATCAAAAATCTGTGCCAGATGAGAAAGCAGAGAAACATCCGGTACGGAGAGTCCTCGCTCCCATTTCGAGACAGCTTTGTCGCTGATGTGAAGCAATTCTGCAAGATGTCGCTGGGTGAAACCGTATCTTCTGCGCAGGAAACTGATGCCTTTGCCGATTTTCTCCGCATCCATCGCATCTCACCGCGCATAAATCACTTTTTCCCAGCAAGTTGGGAAACTGTTTCCCAAACGATATTGCCGGGCAATCTCGCTCATATTCGGACTAAAATCGCATTTATGATGACGGAATGCGATTTCATAATCCGGACGGATAGCCTTGATATAGCGAATCAAGGTATACATATCCTCTGGTTTATGATAAATACTGATCGCTAATTTCGGTTTATATTCGCGAATCGTCTTTTCTGCACCGCGCAAGCCATCAAGTTCTGAGCCTTCAATGTCAAATTTGATAAAATCCACTTGCGGCAGCTGCTTTCTTGCTACATAGGTGTCGATATCAATGATTTTCGAACTTGCATTTCCTCTATCATCAATCCAGCTTCCAGCGTTGTTGACCACATAGGAAACTTCTTCTTCCTTTTTCCCCAAGCCCATGTTCTCTAACACAAAGCCATTTTCATCTGCCACTCGACGCGCATTTTCATAATTTTTCCTATCAAGCTCAAACGAATAAACCTCGCACCCCATGTCTTTGAACATCTTTCCGGTTCCGCCATCAAAAGCGCCTCCATCGATCAGGATATCGCCTGCCTGTGGTAAGAATCCCGGCATCAGATATTGCGGGAAATTCGCGAACAAATAATCGTCTAGCTTATGAGAGCAATCTCCCAGGATACTTGCCAAGAAAACTTCTCGTGACCCGTCATGTGGATTGAGGCAGCAATATGCTTCATATAAGTCATCGAGATGATTGAAATACAGATTTTTGATGTGATTCGAATCATGCCCCGTCATCATAACAATCGGGGTAAAACCATGATCCTTGAAATATTTATAAAACCCATTATGACTTTCGCCCGTAAAACAGATAATCTTCCCGTCATCATGTCCATCCTTGATATCGCTCAAATGAACCATCTGGATTGTTTTTTTCAAGCCATTAATCGCTATATTCGATACATTGACCCCATCAGGGAAAATGCATTCTGTCAAGTTCAACTGATAGTTCACGACCAGCTGCGATATCATCGTAGAATATTTTGAAAGGATTTCCGGATTTTGGAACATCTCTTCGGAGCAAGGAATAAACATCGAACATTCTTTTTTGCTGTTCTGCAAGTCCTGAATAACATGATAAAAGTCATGCGCATATATCTTCTGTAATGTATGAATAAATTTTTTCATTTCAGCAATCTCCTTCGATAAACATCATGAAATTCCTCAGCTTTTGAAATCTTCTTTACCTCATCCATACCTACATCTTCTATCTGCATCCGTTATCCTTCGGTATGAATCTCATACGAGAACCGAAACCCGTTCTTCAGCGCTTCGATCGTGCCCTGATACACCGTAAGCATATCGAGAAACCGCTCATCCTGCCACACGGGATACGGCAGCAGCTTACGCAGGGCGCTGCCCAAGTGGTAGAGGTACCTGACGAGCGCCGTCCTGCGCTCGTCCTCTGTCACTAGGAACACGTTCTGCTCTATGGCCTCGCGCATCATGAGTCCCCAGCAGATATTGCCCGCAATATAAGTGAAGATATTATGCTGCTCCTGACCGGGATGCTGCCGGAACTGGCTGAGCGGCTCACGGATATAAATCACATCTCCCTGCGTCAGCAGACGGAGCCAAGTAGGGAAATCCGAGATGCGGTATTTCCCCTCGTTCCCCGTCCAGCCTAACCGATGATGTTCGAGCATGCCGGACTTCTTCGCCAGAGCTGTCGTCGGCTCACCCACGAAGTTGTTCATCATCATGAGGATATGACGCCCCATATCCTCTCCCTTGATGCGGGCCGTATGGTCAACAGGCGGCTTATTCATCGGTGTGTCCGGCATGATGTTCCCATCAGCATCGATACGCTGTCGATAGGATGTCACCAGCATGATATCTGGATAAGTGATGAAGAAGTCCATCATCTTGGCGATTTTATCCGGCATGAAGACATCGTCGTCCATGAGCCAGTTGACGTAGTCGGCTTCCGGGTTCTCATAGGCGATGGCCCTCTCCCAGTTCTCCCTTTCCCCGAAGTCCGGATGATGCTCGTAACAGATGCGCTGGTCTTCTGCAAAATACTTCTCGAAAACTTCCTTCGTCTCGGTATTATGGCTGTTGTCCGTGATGAAGATATCAAGATTGCGGTACGTCTGATGCACAGCGCTCTCGAGCGCCAGGCGGAAATACTCCGGTCGTTGATAAGTCGGCAAAACAATGGACACAAGAGGGTAGAGCTCGCTGGAATATTCATCGAGGAATCGCGTCTGATCGATTTCGTCGATTTCCATTGCTGCATCTGGCAGCATGATGGCATCCTCCTCTGTGCGGAGTACTGACGTACGCAATCCCTCCCGCTGATATTCCACCGAGGCAGATGCACTGAGAAACAGTGCGCTGTTAAAAAGATCATACCGCCAAGGAATATCATACTGCGTGACGAGAACCCCACCGCCGACAATCTTGGCATCTCGGCAGATTCCAGGAATTGTCTCCCCTACGATACGCTGTCCACGCTCTATGATGACCTGTCCCCATTTGTGCGGTGCGAGATACAGCACGCCATTTGTCAGCAGCTGATCTGTGCCAAGCACACCGAGAAGACCAATCTCCTGATTGGCAGAAAGCACCCCGAGTGCCTGTTCGAGAAAATCCTTCTGGAGAATCACCGTGCCTTCATCCAAATACACCTTGTACTTGGCATTGCTGGATTGCTGTACCGCATGGTAATACGCGGCAACGGATACCTCCTGCTCCGGCAGAGCAACCTCCGCCGTATATCCTTCTGGGATTTGCAAAGATTGCAGATAAACGACGGCTTTCTCTGCATGTTCCTCGGTTTCATTCAGCACAAATAATATCTTGTGATCGTCATACATTTTTTGTTCCATGGAAGCCCTCTTTTTCTAGTCTGAACAATCTTTCGTATTTCTTTTCATATATTCCACATCAACACCTGGAGCTCCTGCAAAAGACGATATGGCATCGTTATTTCACTATCCTCTGCTGCCAAAGCCACTCATAGAGCGTCTCAATCTCTCCTACATAGCGCGTCACATCCATGAGCGGCGAGGAACGCAGCATCTGGCGCAAGCGGATATGCAGGGCATTCAGGAGCTCCTGATCCTGTGCAAGCTGAACAGCGCGCGCGATATATTCCTGCATCGTCGCAGCCGCAAGCTCCCCGATGCCGGCACTGCACAAAATGGACAGCCCCAGCCTTGTGCCATACCGCCGCCCATAACGAGTGATGACGGGCACGCCCATATAGAGCGCATCACAGGTGGTGCCGCCGCCGACATAGGGATAGGTATCCAGCGCGATATCCACATCGAG
Source organism: Selenomonas bovis DSM 23594 (assembly GCF_000381005.1). Lineage (GTDB taxonomy): Bacteria > Bacillota > Negativicutes > Selenomonadales > Selenomonadaceae > Selenomonas_C > Selenomonas_C bovis. Next base: position 13,458 of record NZ_KB908383.1, on the reverse strand, counting down.
ATAGCGCTCCATATAGTTGCTCGATACATTCTCTATCTGGACGCGGGCACTATCGATACCATGTTCCTGTAATCGTCTCTGCATGAGCCACTGCCCGCTGGGAGAAGCGGCAATGAGGTTCTTGAGCAATAACCGGCTTTCGGGGACAGCACGCAGGATTTCCTGCCAAGCGTCTAACATATCATCGGTAATCTTCTCGTAGCGGTTGAATACACCCCAGGTGATATAGCCATTTTTCCTGCATGGCGCTCCCGTCGAACAAGGCAGTTCCGCATCCCTGACATAGCAGAATTGACTTCTCAGCCGTACTGGCGCTTCATGCAGGCTCTCCCAATCCGCCAGATATTCCCAGGGAGCAGTATCTCCATCCGTCAGAAATCCATCTACTGCCTCCATGCCCGTCGGGTGAATATAGCCGATGCCGGAGAGCTGTATGGGCGCCGGACGATAGACCAGGACGGGCAGTCCGGATAACGTGCAGTGCCCAGACAGATCGACCAGGATGTCGATCTCATCCTCGCGCACGCGCTGCGCGATGGCAGCATAGTCGCCTGCCGCATCTCCCATATCGATGAAATGTTCGACGGCTGCCGCCACAGCATCTGTACAGCCATCATGCACCTGCCCGAGAGAATACGCATAGAGCTCGAAGCGCCGTGCATCGTGACCGCGCAAAAGACCGCTATAGAACTGGTACATAACATGCTGGCGGAAATCCCCCGAGATATAGCCGATGCGCAGGCGCCTGTGCTGCCGCTTGCGCAATGACGCCGCCGTCATTGCGGGCAACGGCTTGATATCTGCAAAAATTGCATTGACACCTCGATGCAGCTCATTCATGACCTGTACGCCGTACACCGTGCCAGAGGCGCAGAAATGCTCTGAGTGCAGCGCCGAGCTATAGGCGGCATAGCGTTGCGGCAGATTGTCAAAGAGTAGAGCAGCAGCGAGATAGTGGTCTCTTCCTGCCGTGTTATCCCCAAGATACCCCTCGACATGAGCGAGCGCCATCAATGTCCCCGCTTTGAGTTCTCGTTCGAGCCAATCTCCCGACGGCAACGCAATCTTATCAAAGGCGTTCAGGCAGCGCTTGAGCGCTGCCCTGGCGGCCACATAGTCATGACGCGAGATATTCACGTCGCCGAGCACGCGCGAGAGCAGCATCTCCCCTGCCGGGCTCTGCGGCAGAGAGAGTGCCTGCCCGATCCACCAGGATGCCAGCGAGAGTCCCTCCTCCTCCGTCACCTGCTGCATGACGAGCGACATCGCGGCATAATAATAAACCTTGGAAAGGCTCGGTGCTGTACAGTCCGGCCAATGTCGGAGAATGATTCGCTCTGCCAGCTGCGCGACCTGCCCCCAATCATGTCTGGCATAGGCCTCCTCAAGCGCTCGCTGTTCCGTTTCCTCCTGCGCGCAGTCTTCCACCCCTGACTCCCTTCTTTCCAGCCGCTTTCTCTCTATTTTGCAGCATCCTCTGCGATACACTCTGCATATTCCTGCAGGAATTTCTGCCTGTTCGTCTCGAATCCTTCTACTGATGGCTTCTCGCTATTGTGGACGCAGAGTGGCGTCCCCTGCGGCAGCACTACCGTCTGGAAGCCCAGGCGCCGGAATTCATAGGCCTGCGACAAATCATAGAAATGCCAGCCAGTAAAAAGATCCGTCCGCCAGGGCACGTCATACTGTGTCGCAAGCAGCAGACCATCGACAGCCGCCGCAAGCTGACTGTGTCTGCTGTCATGCGGATAGACATAATCCCTGAACGCTCCCGTGAGCTTATCACGAATCATACCAATCTTCTCATCCTCCAACCAGATGCCGCTCGGCGGCATACGACGCACACCCACGACACCTGCGAGACCATACGCCGGATGCTGCCAGAACTCTCGCACGAGCATTAGAAGGAAATCTTTGTCCGTGATCCAGACATCTTGATGCAGATAGATCTTGTACTTTGCATCGGAACTCTCCATCGCCTGCTGGTAACCTGCTGTCATTGATTCTGCCTCACTCACGACAAGCGACTCGACCGTCATGCCCGACGGCACATGGAGTCTCTGCAGATAGGCAACCGACTCGTTGTACTGTGCAACATCATTGACGCAAGTGATGAAACAGATCTTGTGTGCATCGAGCTGCCAATGCCCGTCCGGATGCTTCTCTGCCTGCATCGCACGAAAATCCTGTTCGCTCATGCGCCGAAAATACCATGGCACATCCCATTTGCCAAAGAATTGCCGGCGATTACGCGTCAGAATTCCTCCATATTTCTTATTCATTTTCCCTGCGTTTTTCGTCTTACGTTTGACAAAGGAAGCGCTACCAAAATGATGAATGAAAGTATCTCCGGCATAAATCAGATGATACCCCGCCCGCAGGAGACGCATGGAGTAGTCTGCATCCTCGTAATTCCCCGGCGAAAATGCCTCATCGAAGCCTCCCAGCTGCTCATACGTCGAGCGGCGCAGCAGAAAGCAGAAACCGACCAGCATCGTGCGCTGTTCCCACTTTGACGGATCTGTATGATTATAGCCTTCCGCGAAACGTTCAAGCCCTGCAATATCTGTATAACCATCTGTTTCAATCTGTTGGAAATTCGATATATTGTTCGCCGCGCAGCTCACGGCACCATTGCTCTCATCCGCATAAAGCGCTGTAAGCATTTGCTCGAGATAACGTGGTGTCACGATGGTATCGCTGTTGAGCAGTAGGATTTCATCCCCTCTAGCAATCTCCATGCCCTGATTGCAGCCTTTCGGAAAGCCGACATTTGTGTGATTGTACAGCACTCGAAGGTCCGTGCTACCGGTCTGTTCTTCGCACAGCCACTCTGCCGAACCATCCGTCGAAGCATTTTCAATGATAATGATCTCATAACTGCCAGCCTTTGTGTAACGGCGGATACTCGCAATACAAAACTGCAAATATTCCAATGTGTTATAGCTTAATATGACGATACTGGTCAACTTATCACATCCTTTCCTTTTTCTCTTTATTGGGAAGCCTTTTTCCCTCAATATACAAATTGCGGGCGATGCTGACAACAGCACGCCGGATACGGCGATGTACATCATGTATTCCAACGGTGAAAAATGCGCACAGACTGTCCGTTTTACTCGCCCCTCTCGCTATTGTTATTTATCTCGAACTAAAATATTCATTGCATAAAGAAAGAAAATTTTTCACCTGTCTCCGATTTTCTTCCATTTTTTGTAAAATATTTTCTTTCAACAATGGAAGCGTCCTTTTAGCATAGGAAAGTTCCTCCGGGGTATCTCCGAAAGCAATGCCAAAACTTTCATCTTCGCCTTTTTTGTAATCTGACCGTTTTTTTCCTGGCTCTGGCACTACGATCGATTCGCATCCGCAAAGAGCAGCTAAAGACGAATAAAATGTTTGCGTATCATACGAGATACACCGTTTCACCCTATTAAAAATATCTGCTATTTCCGATTCCATTTTATTATCAATAATCAATTTACCATCCAACGATGGCAAATCCTTCCTTTTATTTCCCTTCCGAATAATATAGCATTCTCCTTGACGATTAGGATAACCTTTATTTTGATAAAGATCGCTATTATAATAAATCATATTTAGAATATATCCTTTCGGATTCAATTTCCAGTCATTATAAATTTCTCGATACGCTATAAATAAATCCGTATCTTGATACGCAGTCCCTAATCCATCTGAGTATTTATAATAGTACAGAAGCCATCGAACAACATTCTTTGCCTCTAAAATATTACCTGGAATCACCTCAGGATAAACTACGATAGTATCATTATCTACATACGTTTTTTCCCATACAGGTAATTTCCCTGCCGGATGATAAATGTACGGTTGATATTGCTCTTCATATCCTTCACCAGTTGTTTCCCAATAGTGCGAACGTCGTAACATTCTCTGTTCAAATTTATGATAATCTTCATAATAAGACTCAAACGCCTTATGACCTGAAAACACAGGAACATACCTGGGCATTTCATCTTTCATATAAAACATTCTCGCATCACAGCCGGCTTCTATAAGGAGTTTGCATAGCATCTCGAGTACGATTGGTCCTCCGTTTGTACTTCTAAAACTACATATCACAAATTTTTTCTTCATTCTCTTTCCATTACCTTTCCTCATTTAAAGATACTTTTCTTTTCAAATACCTGAGTCTTCTTTATTAAAAAATTGATTATCTCTCACGCTGATATGCCATTTATTTAATTTACGAATCATCGCTCTTCCCATGATCGTATCTGTTTCAGGGATATTCTCAAATGCTGTTTTGTAACACATTTGCGGCAATATGGGCTTTATGTTTTTCTTAAATTCTTGATTCTTTACTCCATAAAGTTCATCTTCTACCAGCATACAAGAAATTTCACAAGCAATATTCCAAATATTCTTTGCTGCAATATGACCAGCAAGTTCATACTTTCCTAACAAGCAATATCTTTCTAAATCTGATAAGATATCACTCTCTTGTGCAAAGGATAAAAGGAGATCCTTGGGGGCGACATCTTTCAATGATTGCAGAAGGAATTTTCCATCGCATTTAAATTGATACAATGTACTTAAAAGTTTTCGAAAATCTATCTCTTTGAATTGACCATACGCTCTATAGAAATTCCGCAATAAACTTGCGTCATATTTATCTGCAGATAATTTCCGCCAATCATTCTCCAAAGAATCTGCCTTTGCATAAATTTCCTGTGGCGAATATACACGTTTTATTTCATCTCTATTTTTCTGATTTAATATCATATTTTGATATCTTTTTTTCACATCATCTGTCCCTAGAAAATTCACCGTATCGGACATTGCCCGATATGCATTCAACGGCAAGTTGCCATTTCCATGCTTCCCATAATAAATATACACCAGTTCCTGCAAACAGGCAGGCAATAATTTCATCTGTTTCCTGACAATCGAATCAGAAAAATCTGTATTTCTACCCAAAATGCTAACAAACAAGAATTGAATATTGTCTCCCAATTCTCTCATATTCGGATCTAAATCCCAATAATTAACGTATTCATCTGAAAAAATCCCCATCAAATTCAATACACCAATCATCCGTTTCCAATCGTCCTTATTTGCATAAATCCGTAAAAGCAGATTCTTATCGGGACCGAGAAGGTAGTATCCCTCTAAAGCATCCAAATACCACCGGTCGTCTTGCAAAACGCGTACATATTGTCCAGCAGCGAAATTTCTTTCCCCTAATCTGAAATAACATTCTGCCAATGCTGTCCTAAATTTATTCTCCTCATGGGCGAAGGGAAGTTCCTCTGTTGCATTTTGTTCATAGAACATCAATGCTCGTTCCAAGAGTTCTTTTCCTTTGTCCCAGTCTTCATTTTTTGCAAGAAAATACCCTTCATAACCAAGGAATACAGCCGAGCCTGGGTACAAGTTCAACGCATTCTTCAAAATTCTTATTTCATCTTCGAGTCCATAATAGGATTCAATCATAGATTCTAATATGATTCGATAGATTTTTTCTGTATGAGTTGCCTGAGGATTATCTGTTCCTATCGCAATGAACGCAGAGGATAATGCATTGTCATAATCTCCTAGCAGAAAATAATATTCTGCTTTCCAGATGTCTGGCTGCATTTCTTTGTAATGAGATATTAATGATACATTCATTCCCCACTTATTTGCAAGTATTTTTTTATTCTCATCCTGTAAGATATTATACTTTTTCGCATTCTGCCACTGCTCTTCTTTATTCGCCCCTTGAATATGGTCTTCTATGCCGAAATAATGAATATACGTATCTTTGCAAAGAAGTACATCATATCCTGCAATCAGGACGCGTAAAGAATAATCATCGTTCCCATACCGTTCCGATGAAAAACCTTCATCAAAAATCCCGACCTTTTCAATGACTTCATGCTTGATTAAACAGCAAAAATCCCCTAGGGTAGTGCGCCGTTTCCACTTGGAAGGATTGCTTTTATTATACATTTCGGAAAATTCTTCCAGTTCCTCTATGGTACGATAATTTCCAGGCACCATTGCTTGTGCATCATCGGAAATATGATTCGTCACACAACCAACCATCCCTATTTTTTCATTAGAATATAACGCATTCTGCAAATTATCCAACCAATTCGGTGTAACAATCGTATCGCTACTCAAAAGTAATACATCTGTATCTTCTACTAAAGCGATTCCTTGATTGCGTCCTTTTAAAGCGCCCACATTTACTTTATTCGTTATGCAGGATAGATCTTCCTGTTCCTGCAGCCCTTCAACAAATCCATCTGTGGAGGCATTATCTATAACGATTATTCTGTATAAGTCTTTCCGAGTATATCTGCGAATACTTGCAATACAAAAAGATAAATATTCTTTTGTATTGTGGCTCACTATGATAATACTTACCTTTTTCAAATGAATTCCTCTCTTTCGTTTTCCCTATACGATTCATGCCAATTTCATTTACTTGATTACAGCCTTTCGGAAAGTCGACATTATTCGAAAATCCGTGCTGCGCACCTGTTTCTCGCTCAGTCACCGCACTGGGCTTCTACTGGAGGCATTATCTACAGCCATGCCAGCCACAGTATAGCGACGGATGCTGGCAAGAAAGCATCGCAGATATTTTATAATGTTGCAGCTCAGTATGACAATGTTTGTCGAATTCTCACAGTTTTCCTGCTAAGTTATTCATATTTCACAGGCACCGTTACAGAAATATTGGCTAATGCTTCTCTGAATATGACAAAGAAATCTCTGATATCTCTGGTTGTGATAGCCCCGAGAGCACAGATCCGGAATGTGCCTAACTGCTGCATCTTGCCGGGATATATGGTAAATCCGCGCACATAACAATAGTCGTGCACCTGCGCGAAGTCCCAGTTCGGATCATCAGGGTATAGCACAGCAGCCACGAGTCCGGCCTGATAATCATGTGGCAGCACCTCATGGAAGCCCAGCTCAGAGAGCCCCGCATGTATGGCGGCCATGGTCTTTTGATGACGACGCCATTTATCATTCTCACCCTCAGCGAAGTATTCTTTTAAGGCCTGACGTGCGGCATATATGACCTGCACAGGCGGTGTAAAGCGCATTTGTCCGCTGCGTTCGAAGGAGTCGTACTGAAGGTAGATATTGCTGTAATACGAGTGGCACGGAAAAACTTGCGAAGCCTTTATGCAGTCGGTACGGCCAATAAGGAAGGACAGCCCTGTCATGGCCTGTATCCCCTTCTGCGCCGAGCTCATGCAGAAGTCAAGATTGTCACGCTCGATATCTATAGGCCGCATCGCAAGCGTAGATATCGTATCCGCCACCATCCAAGCGCCATGCGCATGGGCGATCCTCCCTATCTCGCGAATGGGATTCAGCAGCCCCGTGCCAGTCTCCTGATGCGTGATGTAGACTACAGCTATGTCTTTATCAGACTCCAAAGCCTGCTTAACACGCCCGATGTCAGCTGGCTCATCTATGGGGAGCCGTAACTCCAGATACGGTACACCACAGGCCTCGGCTATCTCCACGGCCCGCGAAGTATAAGAGCCATTATTGATAAACAGCATCTTCTTTCCCGCCGGTACAAGCGAGGTCACACAGGCCTCGATGACAAGCGTGCCCGAGCCACAGAAGAGCACACAACTATATTTCTCCGGCGCAGCATGCACTATGTGCAGCAGCCCCTCCCCAAGCTCGCGCATGACCTGCCCGAATTCTGCCTCTCGCGGACAGATGTCAGGCACGACTTGAGCCATTTTCACTGTATCAGTAGTTGTAGCCGGTCCAGGATTCAATAGTATCTTGCGTTCCACCATTTTATTGCTTCCCCTCCTGCCGTGTAAATATCACATGATAGATATAGCGATTATTCCGATCCTCCTGCATAGCAGAGGCATAACAGCTCAATTTCAACATTATGTTTTCCTCCGCTTCACAGTTCATCAATGAGTGTGATGATATCCCTGATCGGCATGAGGTATTTTGACGCCTCAAGCGCTCGGTGATGCTCGAGGATGCTCTTGGCTGTCCGCTCCATAGCCGGAAATGCGCTGCGCGTGAGCTGATTCGCATAGATGACTATTTTCACCCCATGCTGCGCGAGCTCCTGCTCGGTATACTGAGGAAATGATGTCGGTACTACTACGAGCGGTATATCGGGATATGATTGATGGAAATACCGACAGAAATCAAAGAGCTCCCGGGGCTCCTTTTTACGCGAGTGAATCATTATGCCGTCGGCTCCGGCTTTCACGTAGGCCTCCGCCCGCTTCAGTGCATCGCCCAGTCCCTTCTCGAGTATCAGGCTCTCTATGCGCGCGATGATCATGAAATCGTCCGTGCGCTGCACGGCTTTGCCGGCCGCTATCTTCTGACAGAAATGCTCGATGGTATCCTGCGTCTGTTCGACTTCTGTGCCAAAAAGCGAGTTCTTCTTGAGTCCTGTCTTATCCTCGAGGATGACGGCCGAAACCCCCATGCGCTCGAGGGTGCGCACATTATAGACGAAATGCTCGATAAGACCGCCGGTATCGGCATCGAGGATGATGGGCTTCGTTGTCACATCGAGTACGTCGTCTATCGTGCGTATGCGTGAAGACATATCAACAAGCTCGATATCCGGTTTGCCCTTTGCCGTAGAATCACAAAGACTCGAAATCCACATCGCATCAAACTGATCGAGACCACCGTCATGCTCGACGACTGTCTTCTCAGCGATGAGCCCTGTAAGGCCGCTATGCACCTCGAGCGTCTTGACGACTGGCACCATATCGATGAGCTTGCGCAGCCGCCCGCGGCGAAATTCCGGCATAGCCAGCTTCTCGCGCATGCGGTCGTCTATCTTCTTCACAGTATCATTATAGGTATATGGCACTTCTATGAGCTGCCCGCCATATTTTGTCAGACAGGCTACGACATTATCACGGATGGCCTTCTCTGGACCGGTCTGCCAGTTATCTCCGTGCACGACAAAATCAGGCCGCAGCTCATCTATGATATGATTGTACATAATCTGCTGCTGCACCACGACCTCGTCCACTTCAGGTTCCCGCTGCAGCAGCTCGATGCGCTCATCCAGAGTTATAGTTGGAAACCTGTTGTAACGCACCATTTCACTGTCGCAGAGCACCCCTGCTACCACCCGCCCGAGCTTTGCGGCTTCGCGCAGGATATGGCGATGTCCCTCATGTATCACATCAGTACAAAAGCATGCATAGACAGTCTTTGCCATCCTCTTTACCTCACCATTGACAATTTCCATTTCACCTATATGTGCTATCCAGCGCCTGCAGCTCAGCCAAGGTGTCAATCTCCACAACATCCTCGTGACCACATGGCCGCGTATATACAGAAAACTCTCCCAGGAAATACTCCAGCGCTACCTGATCCCAGTAGAGCTGCCAATTCTGTCTATCCGCAAATAACTTCTTCGTACATTCCGCAAGTCTCTTGCCATCGGCCGCTGTCCAATAAGATATGCCAACCATCTGCTGGCAGTTTTTACCGCCCACCATTATTTTCTTTATCTTATTATCCAAATCGGTGAAAAAACACCAGTCATCCGTCTTTTCTACCGGTATCGCCAGATAATTCGACCGCATCTGATCAGGCGATATGAGCGCGCCACGTCTTAGGAGCAAATCGCTCTCGATGATATAGGCATTCTGTACCCTATTCCCGGCCACGTATATCGAGGATATGTTATTTGCCTGCTTGTAGTAGGGATTGTCGAGCAATGTCACCATAGGGTATTCGTGTTGCAGCATAGCAAACTGCTCCCGGCGGTAGCCACATACGATATATATCTCGCGGATGCCCGCCGCTACGACGGCATCGAGCAAGGTCGTTATGATGCGCTTGCCATTCACCGGCACGAGCGGCTTCGGCAGTTTATCAGTCACCGGCGCCATGCGGCTGCCCCTGCCCGCCGCCAGGAATACTGCGCGCGCTACCTCCATCCGATTACCTCCTGCTTTTTACTACCGTCCCCATCTATTCATCTTTTCTGCAACGTCGACATGAAGGCTTGCCTCGCCTCTATGAGTGAACCCCCAGGTCGTCCAAGATCGGGCCTCGAGCCGATGGCACAGCGCACCTCTAGGAATACCGGTCCTGCTGCCGTACAGGCCTCTCTGGCGGCGCTCGCCATGTCCGTCTCCGTCGAGGTCTTGTATACCGCCCGATAGCCGCAGCCCGCCGCTATCCGCCCGAAGTCTATAAGGTGCCCGACTGTCGGTTGACCTCCGACCGACTCATGTGCACCATTGTTGATGAGCACGTGCGTGATATTGCCGAGACCGCTAGTTCCCAGCACGGCCATAGCGCCCATGTGCATGAGGGCTGCTCCATCACCATCGATACACCAGATATGGCATTCTGGTCTCTGACGGGCTATTTCCATAGCCAGGGAACTTGCATGCCCCATCGACCCAACGAGCAAAAAGTCGTGGTCATGCCTCTGCTGCATCTGCTCACGTATCTCATAGAGTTCCCGGCTGGCCTTACCTGTCGTTGCCACGAAGACATCCTCTGCCGGAGCCGTCTGCAACAGTATCCGTATAGCTGTCTCGCGCTGCATGGTATCACCATTATGATAGGATACCTTCTCGCCTTGCAGCGCCCCTTTCTGTATGAGCAGTGCTACCTGTTTCCCATCCGCCAGCTCACCCGCAGCATCCTGCAATATCTCCTTCAGCTCTGCGGCTGTGGTATCGCGATAAAAGATATATGTGCGCATACCTAAGTCGTGCAGCAGCGAATACGACACCTCGCCCTGAAAGGCATGCTGCGGCGCATCCTTCACGCCCGGTTCACCGCGCCAGCCCACAAGAAAGATACACGGTATGCCATAGACGCGCCGATTCATCAGCGAGGCTACAGGATTCACTATATTACCGATGCCGCTATTTTGCAAATACACGGCTGGTACGCGTCCCGTGGACAGATAATACCCTGCCGCTGCCGCTGTCGCGTTGCCCTCATTTGCGCATATCTGATGATGCGCTCCAGCCGCGCCATAGCGCGCCAGCAGCGTATCACAGAGAGGCCGCAGCTGGGAGTCCGGCACCCCCGCATAGAAATCGCTTCCCAGTATCGCAAGAAAATCATCTACCTGCATAGTCAGACTCTCCCCTGCACCCAGCTGATGCCCTGATTATGAATATGACGTACTAAATATCCCGCTATCTGCATAAAGTACGCACGCCGCTCAGGCGTATCTGCTCCCGCACTGCCATCGCGAGGCAGAATGCGGCAGGAGGCATCATCTAAATTTACTGTGCCATCATTATATAATGGTCCCTGGCTCTCTAATACGAACTCATCTATCCCGGTACGAATGCACATAGCAAATTTTTGCCCCGGATACATGACATAGCTGACAGTATACTCCCGCTTTTTGCCGCCAAGTGCAGCAGGCAGATTGCTGTCATTTGTTTTCCATTTGCCGCCTGCATGATGCGCCATAATATTGTATAAATCCACTGTGCTGGTCAGCTCATCTGTCACAAGGCCGCGCGCAGGAATACCGCAACCGCGCATCATGAGTGCCGCATGTGTAGAATAATCTCCTACGAGAATGGGAATTTTCCCGCTTGCCCCCAGCTCATACACTCCCGTGCCATGATCAGAATAAAGCTGCACTACATACTCATCATCGTGGTAATTTGCCTCAAGGTAGTCATATAGCACTCCTAAATTACGATCCATCATCTGCACATAATCATCCAAGGCTCTCATATAGAACGGCACACGGCCATAGATATTGACACTTGCCTTATAACGCTGCGTCGTAAGCCGGTCATCAAGTGGCAAATGCGTCTGCGTAGAGAGTCGTGCTCTATAATCTGGCAAAGGCCAGGGATGAGAATCATCTATATGCAAAAATATGAACTGGTCGCACTCTGAGAATGCCTCCAACTGATCTATGGTCCGGCTGACACCTTCATATGCTTTGTTATCGTATGATTTGACAATTATTCTGTCATAGCCGCGCGTGACACCTGTATATACACCGTTGCCATCACTCATGATATTCACACAATAATAGCCCAGCGCATTCATCTGCTCCGACAGCGTTTTCACTTCATTATCGATTCCTACAGCGCACTTCTCATGAAATATCTGCGACTCGGCTGGGTAGAGTCCTGTCTCTATGGTAGCCAATGAGGGAAATGTATACTCGCTGACCGAATAATGATTATCAAAAATCATACCGTGACTGAAAAACGCTTTCGTTCGCGGCATAAGCTTGTCGAAGCGCGTCCGTACATATTCCCAAGCCAAGGCATCTGCCAAGATATTGAGTACCAGTTTCTTACGCTTCGGACTATGCCCGAGTCGAATTGTCTTTCCGATAACCATATCCTGCTTAGAACTCACTCTGGTCTGACCATCAATACGATAAAAGTTATAGTTCAATCGACCGTAAAGCAACACTTTCCTGCTTTCATTCGCAAAATCAAACTGTATTGCCTGCCCATTGACTGTTGGGGCCAGCGGCAGGATGTATGTGCCAACAGGATTGAAATATTCTTCTTTAGCTTTATTTGAGCGCATCAGATCGAATATGGTGCCCACACTACAATTTGCTATGAATTCCTCATCACTGGACAATTTTTTTACTACATGATCCATATTCTGTGATGATACCGTTCCGTGCGGATATATACCTACGAAATACGGCAATACGCCTTCACGTCGAATCTCTGGCAAATATTCACCAGTGAATAATGACCCCTGAAATCTCAGTCCATTCTCATCAAAAAATGCTCGTCCAGCAGACAGCGGAGCATAATTAGCAATGCCATTGCCGAGAGAAAGCATGCTGAGTATGTGTTCCTTTTGCTCCATATCCAGATTCAGCTTCAACGGTTCGCCATAGAATTTTTTACAGAGCCCCTGAAAATAGGCTGCATAATCATACCGTTTCAGATGGCTATAACAGTCTATCATAATGTGCCAAATAACCCGGTTCACCTTGCGAACATGGAATGCATCCCTTGCACAGGATAAAGCTACTTCATAATTTCCATGTGCCAAAGCATATAGGCTATAGAATACTGCAAAATATTCAGCCTGTGGGGCAAGCTTACGCACACGAATCAGCATCTGTAGATATACATCATCATACTGTCCCTGGCATATTTTCGTTTGTAGTTGCCTAAGCACAATTGAGATATTGTCGGTTCCATGTTCCAATTTATCATTTTTTTCGAATATCATTTCCGTAATATCCTTCTATTATTTAGATAAGAAAATATTCCTATTATCCACATATCCCGCATGGCTCAAATCTCATAGTCGTTATCGTTAAGGAACCGCTGATTAAATGAGGTGCCCTGAATTTGCGTAGATGCGCTGTATCTCTCTAGGAGACAAACCGGAGGCGTAGCAGAGCTACGCTGAGGATTTGTCGACGACGAGAGGACAGTGCAGATACGCAAAGGCAGGGTGCCGAATTAATCAGTGGTTCCT
>NZ_KB908382.1 GCF_000381005.1 Selenomonas bovis DSM 23594 | reverse complement strand
TCTTCGTCTTCTTTATGGAGTTTCCCGCTGCCGACAAAAGGCTGCTCGGGATGCTTCATGTACCGCTGCTTCCAGGTATAAAGCGAATTTACATTTATATCCAGCTCACGAGCTACTTGACTGGCAGGAATGCCACTCATTACACGCTTGACTGCTTCTTCCTTAAATTCATTGCTATAGGTCTTTTGTTTCGTGGACACTATCTCATCACCTCATGGTCTTATTTTACCATTCGTTTATAGTGTCCATCAAACGGGGTATAGGCCAATATTCCTGCACCCCACGCTCAGGCACGGCGTGCTCACATGGGATGAGGGGAATATCGACATCGCCCCGGAATATGTCTACGAACACAGCTATGCGTATGATGGGGTCGTGATCTGACGGCGGACCCTTGCACTGACCTCATGGCCGTTGTCACCTTCCACGTGACCGGCATGATGCTTGCCGATCTGGGATGGAACTGGCACGGAGCGCAGGCGCCTTTCGCGTTTGCGCTCCGTGCCATTCTTGTGTCGATCGGTCCGCGTGCCGGAGAAATACCTATCCAATAGGGAAATCCTATGATAGAATATAGAGAACCTAAGTAGGAGAGAGCAGGAGGACGTCATGACACTCACACAAATGCGCTATTTCTATGCGGTCTGTCAATGGCAGAACATCACGAAGGCGGCGGAGCATCTGCATGTCTCGCAGCCGACGGTCTCCGTCGCCATGCAGGCGATGGAGACGGAGACGGGGCTGAATCTCTTCCACCGCGAGGGGCGCAAGCTCCTGCTGACGCATGACGGCAGCAAGCTGCTTGGCAAGATCTCGCATATCCTCGACCAGGTGGAGCAGCTCGAGGCGGAGATCAGCGACCTCTCGCACAACCGCAACCATATCCGCATGGCGCTGCCGCTGCAGATCGGCACGCGCTTCCTGCCGCGCATCCTCGGCGAGTTCCGCGCGGCGCATCCGGAGATCGTGCTCGAGATCATCGAGACGGGCGGCATCAGCGCGCTGCACATGGTCGAGGATGAAAAGCTCGATCTCGCCATGACGAACTACGAGACGGGCTTCAGCAATAATCTCGTCTACCGGAAGCTCTTCTCCTGCGAGTGCTGCTTCGTGACGTATCCCGCACATCCGCTCGCAAAGCGGCAGAGCGTGAGCGTGGCAGAGCTCGCAGAGGAGCCGCTCGCGCTGCTCGACAGCAGCTTCTTCGTCTACCGCCTCGTGCACAGCGCCTACGCGGCGCTCAGCTGCAAGCCGCAGGTCATCCACTACTCGCCCTACCTCCACACGATCAAGAACCTCGTCAAGTCAGAGATCTGCTCCACGTTCCTCGCCGCGCCCGCCGTGCTGCCGGACGACGGCCTCGTCGCCATCCCGCTCGCGGAGCCCCTCCGTCTGAACTCCGGCCTCGTGACGAAGAAGGGGCGGCAGGTCTATGACGATGAGAAAAAGCTCATGCAGTTCCTGCGCAGGATCACCGAGGAGGAGCTGGCGGGGATACAGCGATAAAGACGAATGTCCCTGCGTGAAGGCTCTTTCTTGACGTAGGGAGAAAATATTTACCGTTTTTTATGGGAGAACTTGACAAGTTTACACCGATGCCCTATAATAAAGACAAGCAAAGGGAAAAGCAAGGCGGACAACCCGCCAGCGGAGATTGCAGTTCCCCGCGCCGCCGACATGAGACTGCTAAAGAAGGAGGGCGAGTCCGATGGGCTAGCGTAAGCACCCCATGGGAAACTACATGGAAAACATCATATCGAAGAAATGACCGCATTGGTGACGAGAAAGCCGATGCGGTCATTTACATTGCGCCCCCAAGAACCAAGCCCGCAGGGCGCAGGTGATTGGCATGGGCGCAAGTACGCCTAGTCGCGCAAGCGACCGGCGCCGAGGCGCAGCAAATCTATCCGAAGGGGTCAGTTGCCATCGCCGCAGGGCGCAGCGTGATTGGCATGGGCGCAAGTACGCCTGGTCGCGCCCGGTGCTGAGGAGCGGTACACGCAGTGTGAAGAGAGTGTTGCATGTGAGATATGCGCAGGCTCGCAGCAAGACGGGGCGGCGAGCGCCGGACGACGCACTCCGCGGTTCGTTCTCGTCGGCAATGTGGGGCGTGGTAGAGTGGAGGCTCATCGAGCCTCCAAATAGGCGGACCGCTGCGTTCACTGCCCGACACCCGCCGCCCCCCCTAGTCGCGCCTTGCGGATCCTGCGCACGTCGTTCCGCTCACCGAAAAATTCACCCGCAATTAATGAAATTCCTCTCGCAAACGCCTATGATAAAATTAAGGAACCACTGATTAATTCAGCACTCCGTCTTCACGCGTCTGCGCTGTCCTCTCGTCGTCGACAAATCTCAGCGTAGCTTCGGCTACGCCTGCGGTTTGTCTCCTAGTGAGATACAGCGCATCCACGTAAATCCGGAGCACTTCATTTAATCAGCGGTTCCTTAAGGAACCGCCTGGAGAGGCTGCTCGGTATCATTGACAGAGAGGATGTTTGCATGAGTCCAAGGATGAGACTTTATCTTACGGTGTTTCTCGGCGTGATGAGCGCGATGGCGCCGCTCGCGACGGATATGTATCTGCCGGCGCTGCCTGTCTTGCAGGCGGATTTCGGCGTCTCGGCATCGGTGGCGCAGCTCACGCTCACGATGACGATGCTCGGCATGGCGGCGGGGCAGATGCTCATGGGGCCGCTCTCCGACCGCTATGGGAGGAAACGGCCGCTCTTGCTCGGCATGCTGGGGTTCACGGCCGCGGCGGTCGGCTGCGCGGCGGCGGAGAGCGTGCCGCTCTTCCTGGCGTTCCGTTTCCTCATGGGCTTTGCCGGCGCGAGCGGCATCGTGATCTCGCGGGCGATCGCGCGCGACGTCTGCAAGGGGCCGGAGCTCACGCGTTTCTTTGCGATCCTCATGATGGTGAACGGGCTCGCGCCCGTCATCGCGCCGGTCATCGGCGGGCAGATCCTGCTCTTCAGCTCGTGGCGCGGTGTTTTCGTGCTGCTGATCGCCATCGGCCTCGTGCAGGCGGGGGCGACGCTCGTCTATCGTGAGACGCTTGCGCCGGAGCAGCGCATCGACGGGCTCGCGGCGTCCTTTCGGAAATTCCCCGAGCTGCTGCGGGACCGCTATATCGTCGGCCATTGTCTCGTGCAGTGCTTCGTCTTCGGCGCGTTCTTCGCCTATCTCGCGGGCTCGTCGTTCCTGTTCCAGAATATCTATCATGTGAGCCCGCAGACGTATAGCTATATTTTCGGCGGCATCGGCATCGGTCTGCTCATCGTCGGCATGGTGCCCGCACGGCTCGCGGGGCGCGTGCCGGACATTTCGCTGCTGCGCTGGTCGCTGACGATTCCCTTGGCGGGGGCGGTGCTCCTGCTCGCGGGCTTTCTCGCCGCGGCGCCCATCTGGTACACGATCCCCGTGCTGCTCGTGACCATCGTGCCGCTCTCCGTCATGGGCACGGCGAGCTTCTCGCTCGCGCTCTCGCGCCAGGGGAGGAACGCCGGCAGCACGAGCGCGCTCATCGGCTGTGCGCAGATGATCCTCGGCGGCGCCATGATGCCCGTCGTCGGCATCGCAGGCGACCAGACCGCCGTGCCCATGGGCATCATCATGCTCACCGGCTACCTGCTCGCGAACATCGTCTTCCGGAAGCTCATTGCCCCGGCGCACGTGGGAGAGAAACGGCGGCGGTGAGGGGGAAGATTGAAAGGATTGCACATCTGCTGGGAATCCGCTATAATACGAATAGAAAGAGGCATACCTGTCAGCGGTTCGCCCCGATTTCAAGCGATTTAAGAAAACCGTCTATCGTTGGAAGCGCCCAGGCGGTTTCCTTATGCCTTGATTGCAACGATGCATAAAAGTATGACAATCAGAAATGCAAGCAAATCGTATCTCGTCATAAGCATCGCCCCCGTTTCTGGGGTTTGATTGAACCGCCTACCGTTTGGTATGCCTCGTTTCTTATTCTAGCATGGATTGAAAACGTTGAGAAGGGCTGCTGTGCCGTGTGGTACAGCAGCCCTTCGTCATTCCTTTTCCTCCCCGTTTGACCCCGCCCCTTCCCTGCCGGTATAATGGACGCGCGGGCGCTTTGCGTCTGCGTGTGGTTTCGACGGTACGCGCCAGGAGGGCGCGACTGTACGGGGAGGTTTTTCTATGACAAGAGAAGAGAAGTATCGACAGGTGCGGCGGGAGGCTGGCGCGACGGGCGTGCTGCTCGCGCTGATCATTCTTTTCTGGTGCGCGGCGGGGTTCGGCCTCGCGGGGGTGCCGGTGTTCGTTTTTGGGCTGCCGCTCTGGGCGGTCATGGGGACGGTAGGTGTCTGGCTGTTCGCGATCGTGGGCGTCTACGTGCTCGTGCATGGCTGGTTTGCCGATATGAGCCTCGAGGATGAGGAGCAGACGAGGGGAGGCGATGCGCGATGATGCCGCAGACGGAGGGGAATCTTTTCGCGCTCGTGCCGCTCTTGCTCTTCATGGCGCTCATGCTCGCGATCGGCGTCTGGGTGCGGCGCGGCCGCGGCTTCGGCGAGGATTTCGTGCAGCAGTATTTCATCGGCAACCGGCGGCTCGGCGGCTTCGTGCTCGCGATGACGACGGTCGCGACGTACAGCTCCGTGAGCTCGTTCGTCGGCGGGCCGGGCATGGCGTGGAAGGTCGGCTTCGGCTGGATCTATATGGCGGTCGTGCAGGTGACGGCGATCTTCCTCGTGCTGGGGATTTTCGGCAAGCGCGTGGCGATGCTCTCGCGCCGCTTCGACGCGGTGACGGTCGTCGATATCATCCGCGAGCGGTTCGAGTCGAACGGGCTCGCGATGCTCGCGGCGCTCGTCATCGTGCTGTTTTTCTGCGGGACGATGACGGCGCAGTTCGTGGGCGGCGCGCGGCTGTTCGCGGCGGCGACGGGGTACAGCTATGAGATGGGGCTGTTGCTTTTCGGGCTCGTGGTCGTGCTCTATACGAGCATCGGCGGGTTCCGCGCGGTGGCGCTGACGGATACATGCTGCGCGCTCATGATGATGGTGGGCATCGTCGTGCTGCTCTACTATGTGCTCGCGGCGGGCGGCGGCTATCAGGCGATCCTCTCGGGGCTGCACGCGGAGCATCCGGAGCTTTTCGAGCCGCTCTCGGCGGGCAAGATGCCCCTGGGGCTTTATTTCACGCAGTGGCTCCTCGTGGGCATCTGCACGATCGCGCTGCCGCAGTCGGTCGTGCGCGGCATCAGCTACAAGGATACGCACAGCCTGCACCGCGCGATGCTCATCGGCACGGTGGTCGTCGGCTTCATGAACATCGGCGTGAATTTCACGGGCATCCTCGCGCACGGCGTGCTCGACGGGCCGGAGGCGAGCTACGGGAGCGTCGACAACATCATCCCGCTGACGATCGCGCGCGCCGTGCCGCCGGAGCTCGTGGGGCTCGCAATCATCGGGCCGCTCGCGGCGTCGATCTCGACGATCTCCGGCCTGCTCATCGTCGCGTCCTCGGCCATCGTGAAGGACGTCTATCTCGCGCACATGCGCGCGCAGGGGCGGACGGTGAAGGCCGTGCATCTCTCGCGTCTCTCCGTCGTCACGACGGCGGCGCTCGGCGTGCTCGTGTTCGCGCTCGCGCTCACGCCGCCGAGCCTCATCTGGATCATCAATATGTTCGCGTTCGGCGGGCTCGAGACGGCGTTCTTCTGGATGCTGCTTTTGGGCCTCTACTGGCGCGGCGCGAACCGGCTCGGCGCGCTGCTCTCGATGGCGGGCGGCACGGTCGCCTACTGCGCCGCGCAGGCCGCGGGCTTCAAACTCATGGGCCTGCACCAGATTACCATCGGCATCACGGTTTCGCTCGTGCTCTTCCTCCTCGGCGCGCGCCTCGGGCGGCCGACGAGCGCCGCGGTGCTCCAGGTGTTCTTCCCGGGGGCGCGGGGAGAGGAAAAAGGCTGAGGCATCTGTCCCTATCGCCTGAGGGATGGCCGCGTCTTTCGGCAAATGGCTGCCCGGGGCTTCCTCTGGCGGTTGCGCCCGCGCGCTGCCGCTCTCGGCAGGGCGCCGGATGAATCATTCCTCTGTGCAAAACGCCCCGGCGGCTCATTTGGCGAGCCGCCGGGGCGTTTTTGTCTGGCTTCTTATTTTTTCTCGTCTGTGTCCGCGGCGAAGGTCAGCGCCGACGTCATGAGCTCGAGGGAGGCGACGAGCACCTCCTCGCTCGTCGGCGGGTTGTCGAGATGGCCGATGGCCTCGCAGATGGCCTTGAGCTGGTTCGGATGCGGCTCGAGGATCGGATAGATGCTCGCGAAATACGGGATGAGCGTGAACGTGAGCGTGTCGAATGTCTCATCGCTCGACGCGGGGCACTGGCGGCGCAGGATGTGCTTGACCGTCGGGAAGACCTGCAGCATGATGCGGTTGAACGCGACGAGGTTCTCATAGCGCACGTTCTCCTCGAGCACCGTATGGCGGAGGGAGAAGAGCCGCAGCGTCTCGCGGTGCTCGATGAAATGATGGGCGAGCCGCTGGCAGAACGGCCTGCGCCTGAGCAGCTCGTCCCCGGGGAACATCGCCTCGAGCGACTGGTAGAAATGCTCGAGCCGCTGGCCGAGCAGATCGAGCAGCACCTCCTCGCGCGTCTGATAATAAGTATAGATCGTCTGCCGCGTGAAGGAGACCTGCTTGGCGATGTGCGAGAATGTCACATTGTCGAGCCCTCCTTCATGGAAAAGCTGCTCCGCGGCGCAGAGAATCTCCTGCCGCCGGCTTTCAATCTGCTCCTTTTTTCGTGCACGCTGGAATCTCATGGCGCCCTCCCGCTTCCTTTCATTTGCTTTTAGTATAATATGCCTAGAGATTCTCCGCAAGAGGGGAGATGGCGCGCAGGGAAACTTGTTCCTTTTTGAGGAATTTCTTCCAGGAAACTAATTTTTATAACGCCAATTATTAATCGACGTATTGCAAATTGTTAATTGACATAGCGCAAATAAAAGGCTATACTGTGAACTGTCAAGAGGCTTGAGGGACAACAAGGAAACGTGGACACTTGCAAAACATCCGACAAGCCTCCGACAGAATGGTTTTTCGTTTTGAAGGAGGAGTTCATCATGAAGAAGACTCTCGTATCCGCACTCACGACGGCCATCGTCGTCGGCGCTGCATCCACGACGTTTGCAGCAGCCAATCCGTTCTCCGATGTTCCGGCAGATCACTGGGCATATGATGCGGTATCCCAGCTCGCAGCCGACGGCGTCATCGACGGCTACGGCGACTCGACGTTCCAGGGCGACAAGAACATCACGCGCTATGAGATGGCGCAGATGGTCGCAAAGGCCATGGCGAAGACGGACGTCTCCGCGCAGGACAAGGCGCTCATCGACAAGCTCGCTGCTGAGTTCTCCGACGAGCTCAACAACCTCGGCGTCCGCGTCTCGAACCTTGAGCGCAATGCTGATAAGGTGAAGTGGAACGGCAAGATGGAGTACACCTACAAGAGCAACCGCATCGAGAACGAGGCGAAGAGCGGCAAGAACAAGACGAACAGCGACGAGCTCCTGTTCCGCCTCGAGCCGAGCGCTGAGGTCAACGACCACTGGCGTGTGAACGCACGCCTCGATGCGACGACGTACCTCGACAAGGACAGCGGCGAGGGAGATGACAAGGTCACGCTCAAGCGCATCTACGCGCAGGGCGACTACAAGAACTTCTCCACGCAGCTCGGTAAGTTCGAGCTCTACACGCCGGAGGAGGGCCTCGTCTTCGATGATGAGATGTCCGGTGCGAAGGTCACGTTCGGCAAGGATCTCAAGGCGAGCCTCTACGCTGGCCGCCTCGACCTCGGCGAATCCGCGATTGATGACAACACGGTGAAGACGGCTCTGAGCCAGACGTTCAATCAGGATAAGGCGAACATCCAGGGCATCACGCTCCAGTATGACAGCCCGGCGAGCAAGCTTTCGGGCGGCGCTGCCTACTACCATCTGAACAGCGAGGGCTTCAAGGATCTCACGGGCAGTAACTCCCGCGACAGCCTGAATCCTGGTGTTGTTTACCGCAACGGTGCCAACGACAGCGACGAGGCCAACATCTGGTCGCTGAACCTCGGCTACAACTTCGACGGCACGAGCCGCATCTCCGGCGCGTATGCGCAGAACACAGAGGCGGACAACCTCGACCACAGCTGGCAGGCCTTCTACAACTACAAAGGCGCGCAGGCTGAGAACAAGAACACCTGGGGCGCATACGCCGGCTACCGTTACCTCGGCACCTACACGAGCCTCTTCGGTACGCAGGATGCACAGATCGTCGGTGCGAAAGGCTGGGAGGTCGGCGCAGACTACACGCCGTTCAAGAACGTCGTGGCTTCCGCGAAGTACTTCAACGGCAAGGGCATCGAGTCCGACCGCGACGCGCAGACGCTCTGGGGTCGTGTCGACTTCCTCTTCTAATCTAGCTTCCTATCCTTTTATGAATCCCCAAATCATAAAATCCATATAGGTTGACCCTCGTGGGGGTGATGGCTATCATCCCCACGAGGGTTCTTTTTCTTGCTTTTCCACAGGCTTCTTTGTAAACTAAAAGCAAAGGAGGAGATTCCGCGAGACTTCGGAGACGGCGCACATATCATCTACGTGAATGGTGATTGCAGAGACGATACGCCCGCACGACGGCACGAAAGAGGCAGCGCCTCGATCCCTTGGTATCCGATTGGTACCTTGGCATCGAGGCGCTGCCTCTTTTCGTCGACGCGATTTGCGCGTCTTCAGACATACTGATTCTTGTCCGTCTTCTGCGGCTGACTGCGATAGTCCATATATTTCTTCGTCTCCGCGACGATGACGCCCGAGAGCGCGATGAGCGCGATGAGGTTCGGGATGGCCATGAGGCCGTTGACGATATCCGCGAGGATCCAGATGGCCTCGAGCTTGAGGAACGCGCCGGACGCGACGAGCACGATGAAGATGAGCCGGTAGGGCAGCACGCCCTTCGTGCCGAAGAGATAGATGCAGGCGCGCTCGCCGTAGTAGTTCCAGCCGAGGATCGTCGTGAACGCGAAGAGCACGAGCGAGAGCGTGAGCAGGCTGCCGCCGATGCTGCCATACGTCGTCATGAACGCGCTGTTCGTCATCGCCGCGCCCGCGGCATCGCCCTGCCAGACGCCCGTGAGCACGAGCGCGAGGCCCGTCATCGTGCAGATGATGATCGTATCGATGAACGTGCCCGTCATCGAGATGAGGCCCTGCTCTGCCGGCCACTTCGTCTTCGCGGCCGCCGCGGCGATCGGCGCGGAGCCGAGGCCGGACTCATTGGAGAATACGCCGCGCGCGATGCCGTTCTGCATCGCCATCATGATCGTCGAGCCGGCGAAGCCGCCGACGGCCGCCTGTCCCGTGAACGCGTCCTCGAGGATGAGCGCGATGGCCGCTGGCAGCTGGTCGATGTAGACGACGATGAGTCCGATGCAGATCGCGACGTAGAAGAGCGCCATGAACGGGATGATCTTCGACGCGACACGCGCGATGGACTGCAGGCCGCCGATCGTGATCGCCGCGATGAAGAACGTCAGGATCGCGTCCGTCGCCGCCTTCGGGAAGCCGAACGAGAGCTCCACGCTGTCGACGATGGCGTTGACCTGCGGGAACGTGCCGATGCCGAAAAACGCCACGCCGATGCACGCGAGCGCGAAGAACGTCGCGAGCGGCTTCCATTTCTCGCCCATGCCGTTTTTGATATAGAACATCGGGCCGCCGGCGATCTCGCCTTTCTCATCGACCGAGCGGTACTTGATCGCGAGCAGGCCCTCGGAATACTTCGTCGCCATGCCGAAGAACGCCGCCATCCACATCCAGAAGATCGCGCCTGGGCCGCCGACCTTCACTGCCGTCGCGACGCCGACGATATTGCCCGTGCCGACCGTCGCCGCGAGCGCCACGCAGAGCGCCTTGAAGCTCGAGACGTCGCCCTCGCCCTTGTTCTGCGCGCGGAAGATCAGCTTGAGCGCGAGCGGCAGGCGGAACACCTGCAAGAGATGCAGCCGCACCGTCAGAAAGATGCCCGTGCCGACGAGCAGCGTGATGAGCGGCGGGCCCCACATGAACGTGTCAATCGCGTTGAGCACCGGGATGAGAGATTCCATAGAAACAGCCTCCTGATAAGATTTGTCTTTACATAAAAGACAAACGTATGTAAAAAATAAAGACAGTTCCTATTGTAGCACATCTGTGGACATTTGTCTTGTTGTTCGGGAGAATTTTCTGCGCGCGTGCGGAGGTGGGGCGTCTCCGCCTCTGATGTCCGCGCTCGGCGGGCGGGGCACCCCTGCCGTCACGTCGGTTCCTCGTCCACGATCCCGACGAGCCGCAGCAGGTACACGGCATTCGTCGTCTCGCAGCGCCCTGCGCGCAGGCGGTAGTCGAACGCGATCTTCCCATCCTCGTAATGCTCCTCGAAATGGGCGTTCTCTATGGCAGCGCCGGGCACGGTGAGGTCGCAGAGCTCGAAGTCATGCGTCGAGACGAGCGTGATCGAGCGGTCGTTCGTGAGGTGGCGGAGCGCGGCGCGCGCGCCCGTGATGCGGTCGGCGCTGTTCGTCCCCTTGAAGATCTCATCGATGAGCAGGAGCAGCGGGCGCCCCGTCTTTTCCGCCTCGACCATCTCCTTGATGCGCAGCAGCTCCGCGTAGAACGTCGACACCCCGGCGGCGAGACTGTCATCCACGCGGATCGACGTATAGAGCGCGAGCGGCGAGAGGGAGAAGGAAGCCGCGCAGACCGGCGCGCCCGTCCAGGCAAGCAGCACATTCATGCCGATCGTCCGCAGCCACGTCGTCTTGCCGCTCATGTTCGAGCCCGTGATGATCGTCGTCCCCGCAGTGAGCGCGGCATCGTTCGGCACGGCTGCCTCCTCAGGCAGCAGCGGATTCTGGAGCGCCGTCGCGGTGAGGCGCGGCGCGCCCTCGAGGAACGTGGGGAACACCGTCTGCTCGCGCGCTGCCGCGAGCGTTGAGAGCGAGAGCAACACCTCCCACTCGTGCCAGACCGCGAGCTCCGCTGCGAGCCGCGCGCCCTCCCGGCGGCACCAGCGGCGAAAGAGCAGTCCCGCCGTGAAATCGAAAAGGAATATCCCGTTCGCGAGAACGTAAAAGAAGAAATTCCGCCGCCAGCTCACCGCTGCTGCGAGACGCGCGAGATGGCGAAGACTTTCGCTGGCCGTTCGGCAGGACGCGTCGGCCTGCCGCGCCTGTGCCGCGTCGGATGCGTTTCCTTGAACAGGCGCCTCCTCACGCCTGTCCTCCGGTGCGGCTGCGCCTTCGCGCAGCACGCGCTGGAGTGCCACGAGATGCGGACTCACGAAGGACGCGCGCTCCAGCGTGCGGAAGATCTCCCGGTACGCGCCGAGCGCCTGTGCGAGCGGCATGAGCAGGGCGAGCGCCTCCTCGCTCGCCCGCTCCGTTCCCCAGGTCAGCAGGAACGAGCCGCCGATGAGTGCGCCGGGAACGAGCCAGGGGACCGCGCCGCATCCCGCAGCGGCCAGCGCGAGGACATTGAGCGCCGGCAGCAGGAGCGAGGCGGCGAGACGCGGGCGTGAGAGGCGCTCCGGCTCCCGCGCGAGCGCTGCGAGCAGCGGCGAGAGATCCTGCCCCTCCGGCAGCAGCGCGCCGTATGACTCCAGTGACAACGCGAGCTGGGGATGCCGCAGCAGCTCCTCGATTGCCGCATGCCGCGCGGAGACGCGCGCGCGCGCCGCTCCGGCAGGCGCCTCCGTGCGGAACGCCGCCGCGAGCCGGTCGCGTCCCGCCCGCGTGCGCGCCCGGCAGAGATACTGATAGAGCGACGACGGCCCGAACACCTGCAGATCGACAAGCTGCGCGCCCGCCCCCGCGCGCCGCTCGGCCCCGTCCTCCGGGAGCGTCCGCCAGCGCCCGTCCAAGCGCGTCAGCACGCCGTCGAGCACCGCGAGTCGCGCCTCGAGCAAGAGAAGCTGCCGCACCGCGCGGCGGTACCGCATGACGAGACGCGCGAACACGAAAAGCAGCGCCGCGCCGAGCGCCCCCGCCGCCGCGTTCCCGTCATAGCCGCCCGCGAGCGCCAGCACCGCGAGAACAAACGTCGCGCCGCGCGCGATGACGAGCCAGTGCGCGCGCCGCAAGCAAGCCGTCTTTTCCGCGAGCGCCGACTCGCGGGCCGTCAGATAAAATTTCTTTAGCATAGAGACTCCTTTCTGCGAGAACCTTTTCCTCTATTATCGTATAGCCTCTCTCCGATGGCAATCCCCGGATCGCTCCATACCTGCCACTCCCGCTGCCGGACACCCTGCGCGCAGCATTGCACTGCAAAAGAAAAGATGATATAATCATCCATAAAGTCAATTTGAGTTTAATATAAAGGAGGTTCCCATGAATCACGACGAAGCCAAGATCCTGCCAGACGCACACCTCACTGCCGCGCGGCACACCTGCTGCGAGTCCGCCGCCCTCTGGGCATCGGACGCGGCGCCCGTATCGCTGCCCGCTGTCCCGGGCTGCATGGCCGCGCCCGATGCGCAGCCCTGCGCCCGCGCCGCCGCGGCGCCAGTGGCTGCCATCCCGTCTGTTGCGCCGCCGAGCACTCCCGCCGCACAGCCGTCCTGCGCCTACGCCGTTCCCACATCTGCCGCGCCCTGCGCCCGCGCCGCCGCCGTACCGTCCTGCGCCCCGGTGCGCAGCGCGCGCGCCGGCACCCTCGCGCCCGACGAACACATCGCCGCCATCCTGCCCATCTACGACGAGCACGGCCGCGGCGTTGCCGTCTATACGAGCGACGGCGGCTGCTGCGTCTACGGCCTGCGCCTGCGCACCATCCTCGCGCACCTCGCCGAGCGCAACTGCCGCACCCTGCCCCTGATCCGCCGCCGCATGCGCCTGCTCCTCGGCGGCCGCCAGGAACACCCGCTCCCCATCAGCCCGCAGCTCGTCCTCGTCCCCTGCAAAGTTCTCACCCCGCGTGTCCGGGGCGACGAAACCATCGGCTACTTCAGCCTCGCCCAGGTCGTCCGCCTGATCGCGCCGCCAGCTGCGCATGGCAACCCACCCGCACGGCGGCACGCGAAACAAGCGCGGGGCAAAGGCCGTCCCGTCCGCCACGGCGCGCCCTCCGCGCCAACTCGCGCCGCCCGCCATGCCGCGCCTTCCACACCGTCCCGTCTCGCCCTGCATGCCGCGCCCTCCGCGCCGCCCCGCCCCGCGGATGCCTACCCCGCCTACGAACTCGCCGACGGCCGCCGCATCCCCCTCCTCGCCACCCTCGCCACCGCCCGCATCCGCCTCGCCCTCGCCGCCTACGCGAAAGAACATATGTTCCCGCAGACGCGTGCGCGCGAGCGGTGAAGCCCTGACCTCCCCATATTGACACGATTACAGAGCTATCCAAAGCGCCGCGCACATCCGCGCTCCCGGGATAGCTCTTTTTGCATGTAAAAATTGCCACACAGATGAGTAATCATATTCGCACTTCAAATATAGGTGCAAATATGATATTATTATTTCAATAATAATATCATGAACCGGAATGGGGCGATGCTTGATGGCTTGTCAAAAGCCTCCTGCAAGACAAACTTTGACTGCCATACATAACAGCGAACATGCACGCAATATAAAAATTGTCGTCGCCACGCATAAACCCTATTGGATGCCGCGTGATGACATCTATATCCCGCTGGAAGTCGGAGCATCCATGAGACGTGATTATACTGACTATCTGCGTGATAATATCGGTGCGAATATCAGCTGCAAAAATGATACCTACTGCGAACTCACCGGCCTCTATTGGGCTTGGAAGAATCTGCATGCAGACTACAAGGGCATCGTCCACTATCGTCGTCATTTCGTGTCTGGATTTCCCAGGCGGGTCGCCAGTAAACGGTCAGCCATCCTGCGGCAGGAAGACTATGAGAAGATTTTCGCGCGCAGCGATATCCTCCTGCCGAGAAAACGTCATTACTATATCGAGACGAATGCATCTCACTATATCCATGCGCACCACAAAAAAGATCTCGCCACACTGGAGAACGTGATCCGTGAGCACGCACCGGACTATCTGCCTTGTTTTCAGCGTCAGATGCACCGCACATATGCACACATGTTCAATATGATGGTCATGCGCGCCGACCTGTTTGACCAGTATGCGGAATGGCTCTTTGCCATCCTCGGAGAAGTCGAGCGCTGCACGGATCTCACGGGTTACACCACCTACGAACGACGTGTCTACGGATTCCTCAGCGAGCTCTTGCCGGATGTCTGGATCGAGCGTCATGGCTACCCCTATCAGGAAGCGGAGGTCGCATTCATGGAGCATCAGAACTGGTTGAAAAAAGGCGCGAAATTCCTCATGAGAAAAGTCAAAGGAGAAATGAAATGAAAGCAGTCATCCTGGCAGGCGGTCTCGGCACGCGTATCAGTGAAGAATCTCAGTATAAGCCCAAACCCATGATCGAGATCGGCGGCAGGCCCATCCTCTGGCACATCATGAAAGAATACTCTCACTATGGCGTGCGGGATTTCGTCATATGTGCCGGCTACAAACAGCAGATGATCAAGGAATGGTTCAACAACTATTTCCTCTATACGAGTGATGTGACATTCGACTATTGCAACGGGAAGCAAGTCGTCCTGCACGAACAGCATTCCGAGCCATGGCGCGTGACCGTCGTCGATACCGGCCTCAGCACCATGACCGGCGGACGCATCCGCCGCATACAAAAATACATCGGCAACGAGACCTTCCTCATGACCTACGGAGACGGTGTCTGTGACGTCGACATCCGGAAACTCATCGCATTCCACCGCAGCCACGGAAAGATCGCGACACTCACCGCCGTCCACCTCGACCAGTCCAAAGGCGTCCTCGACATCGGCATCGAGGGTGCTGTCCGCGCGTTCCGCGAGAAATCCGCACAGGACAGCGCGCCCATCAATGCGGGCTATATGGTTCTCGAGCCGGAAGTCTTCCGCTACCTTGACGGGGACGATTGCATCTTCGAGCAGGCACCGCTCAAACAGCTCGCAGAAGACGGGCAGCTCATGAGCTACCAGCACAAAGGCTTCTGGCAATGTATGGATACGATGAGAGAGAAAAAGAAGCTCGAGGAAATGTGGAAAATGGGCAACGCTCCTTGGAAAGTGTGGGATGAATGAGAGAAGAAAGGAACTTTTGGCGCGGGAAACGCGTCTTCGTCACAGGACATACAGGATTCAAGGGCACATGGCTTGCGAAAATGCTCACTCTGCTCGGAGCGGAGGTAACAGGATATGCGCTGCGCCCGCTGACAGAGGAAGGACAACGTGTCTATGAGCAACTGGAGCTCGGCACTCTCTCTGATATCGATGGGGACATTCGCGACTTCGAGAAACTCTCGCAGGCAGTCCGGGCAGCACGCCCCGAGATTGTCCTGCACCTTGCGGCACAGCCGCTCGTCCTGGAAAGCTACCGCAGCCCGCGCATGACCTACGAGACCAATGTCATGGGAACCGTGAATATCCTCGAGAGCATCCGGCGAAGCGGAGGCGTGCGCTCGTTCCTCAACGTGACAACTGACAAAGTCTACCATAATCGGGAATGGTGCTGGGGCTATCGTGAAAACGAACCCCTTGACGGATTCGATCCCTACTCGAACAGCAAAAGCTGCTCGGAGCTCGTGACTCACAGCTATCAGAGTAGCTTTTTCTCGGATGGAGAGACCGCCATCTCCACCGCGCGCGCCGGCAACGTCATCGGCGGGGGAGACTTCTCCGCCAACCGCATCCTCCCGGACTGCATCCGCGCGGCCAGCCGCGGGGAACGCATCGAAGTACGAAACCCAAACTCCACCCGACCCTACCAGCATGTACTGGAGCCATTGGCCGCCTACCTCATGATCGCGCGGCGTCAGTATGAGGATCACAGCTATGCAGGCTGGTACAACGTCGGCCCTGACGACTGCGACTGCGTGACGACAGGAGATCTGGCGACGCTCTTCTGCAAGGCATGGGGGGATGGCGCGTCATGGGAGACAAAGCACTTGGACGCCCCGCACGAAGCCAATTTCCTCAAGCTCGACAGTACAAAACTCAAGACGACCTTTGGGTGGCAGCCCAGATGGCACATCGGGACAGCCATCGAGAAAACAGTCGAATGGGCAAAGGCATGGCAGCAGGGTATCCCTGCAGGAAAGATTATGGAGCGGCAGATCAAAGAGTTTTTAGAGAGGGAGACAACCGATGACGAAACAGGAAATGCATGATCAGATTCTCGCGCTGGTACGGGAATACTGTGAGCAATATCATCAGGAAAAACCTTGGCACAAGGGAGACCGCATCCCTTACGCGTCCCGCGTCTATGACCACGAAGAAATGGAAAATCTCGTTGACAGCGCGCTGGAATTCTGGCTGACATCGGGGCGCTACGTCAACGCGTTTGAAACACAACTGGCGAATTACCTGGGAGTACGGTTCGCGAGTGTCGTCAACTCCGGTTCGTCTGCGAACCTCCTCGCATTTATGACACTCACCTCGCCGCTCCTCGGCGAACGGCGCATCCGGCGCGGCGATGAGATCATCACCGTAGCGGCAGGCTTTCCAACGACAGTTTCTCCTATCGTGAACTACGGTGCTGTGCCGGTATTCGTCGATGTCACGATTCCGCAGTACAACATTGATGTCACACAGCTCGAGGCAGCATACTCGCCGCGGACGAAGGCCGTCATGCTCGCGCATACGCTCGGCAATCCGTTCGATCTCAAGGCAGTCAAAGCATTCTGCAACAAGCATAACCTCTGGCTCATTGAGGACAACTGCGATGCGCTCGGCTCAACCTATACAATTGACGGCAAGGAGTATTTCACAGGAACCATCGGCGACCTCGGCACGTCGAGCTTCTACCCGCCGCATCACATGACGATGGGGCAGGGCGGTGCGGTCTATACAGACAACCCTCTTCTGAACAAAATCCTTCGCTCCTTCCGGGATTGGGGACGCGATTGTGTCTGTGCCTCTGGTGAGGATAACCACTGCGGGCATCGTTTTGACGGACAGTATGGAGAACTTCCGAAAGGCTACGACCATAAATACGTCTACTCACATTTCGGGCTCAATCTCAACATCACGGACATGCAGGCTGCCGTCGGCTGCGCGCAGCTGAAGAAATTCCCGGGATTCGTCAAAAGGCGTCGCGAGAACTTCGACCGGCTGAAAAATGCACTCTCTGACATACAGGATAAACTCATCCTGCCGGAGACGGAAAAGAACAGTAAACCGAGCTGGTTCGGGTTCCTCATGACTTGCCAGGAAGGAATTGACCGCAAAAAAATCGTTCCCTATATCGAGAGCAAAGGCGTTCAGACACGCATGCTCTTTGCGGGGAATCTCATCAAGCATCCATGCTTTGACGAAATGCGCAAGAGCGGTACCGGCTACCGTGTTGTGGGGAGTCTCGCCAATACCGACCGCATCATGAA
This sequence comes from Selenomonas bovis DSM 23594, assembly GCF_000381005.1. Taxonomy (GTDB): domain Bacteria; phylum Bacillota; class Negativicutes; order Selenomonadales; family Selenomonadaceae; genus Selenomonas_C; species Selenomonas_C bovis. The sequence goes on along the minus strand of NZ_KB908382.1, from coordinate 89,359 downwards.
AGATACTTTCTGGGTGGGGGTCTATCCGGGGATGACAGAAGAAAAGCTGGACTATATGGTGCAGGTAATTCATGAATCTGTGAGGCAGTGAGTTTTCGGAGATGCGATTAAATGAAAAAGCTTTTACTTACCGGCCGGACGGGGTTTATCGGACGGAATATACTAGCTACATTAAAAGAATCTTTTGATGTTATTGCTCCCGTAAGACAAGACGTAGATTTGCTGGATGATAGCGCGGTAGTCCATTATTTGAACCGGGAGCAGTTTGATTTAGTTCTGCATTGTGCCAATCCAAATCCAGTAAAAAATCCAACTAGTGATGGGAAAATCGATATGCTGGAAGGTAGTTTGCGTCTTTTTATGAATTTTTATCAACATCAAGATTTGTTTGGTAAAATGATTTTCCTTGGATCGGGTGCCGAGTTTGATAAATCGCTGGATATGGTTCAGATAAAAGAGGATGATCTTGGACGATCCATTCCGCATGATGGATATGGATTTGCTAAATTCATTATGACATCGTTGGCACGGCAAAGTAGCAATATTTATAATGCTCGTATATTTGCCTGCTTTGGGCCATATGACCACGCATCAAAGTTTATCACTCATGTAATTCGCTGCTGTTTGCTCCAACAGCTGATAACGATTCGGCAGGACTGCTACTTTGATTATATTTATGTATCTGATCTAGGGAAAATATTGGTGCGCCTATTGCAGATGAATCTTAAATATCATGATTATAATGTATGCTCTGGTCAACGGAATGCCCTGCGAACGATTGCGGAAATCGTATGTGATCAGATGGGGTATGATAAAGGTAAAATTGTAATAAATCACGCCGGATGGAATAAGGAATATACCGGTAGCAATGAAAGGTTCATGCAGGAAAATCCTGATTTTACTTATTTGCCCTTAGAGGAAGGAATCAGTCGTCAGATTGCCTGGGAAAGGGGTCATCAATCGTTGTGGAAATGATAGTAGCGTGGGGTGTTGGATATGAATGATATTTGCATTTCGCCTTCTGTATCGGTGCGCGATGCGATTGATGCAGTCGATCGGGGTGGGCAGAAGACGGTTTTTGTTGTCGATAAGGAACGCCATCTGCTGGGACTATTTACAGATGGAGATATGCGGCGGTTCATTCTACATAATGGAGATATGCAGCAGCCCGTTGCTGTGGCGATGAATCCTCACCCAGTTGTTTTTCATACGAGAGAGGCTGCGTTAGAGGCTCGCGACCGAGAACGGATGGTTGTCTATCCGATTGTAAATGATGAGCATATCCTGTTAGATGCAGTATTCTGGGCAAAAAATAAAGGAAAGAATGTTATCAGTACTGCTTTAGTTGATGTACCGCTTGTCATGATGGCCGGTGGAAAGGGAACGCGCCTTTATCCCTATACGAAAGTTTTGCCAAAGCCGCTGATCCCGATTGGCGATATCACAATCAGTGAAAGAATCATTAATAATTTTGTTCGATATGGATGTCGGGATGTCTGGATGGTTCTGAATTACAAGGGTAACATGATCAAATCTTATTATGATGATCTCCACCCGGCCTATTCGATTCACTATGTAAAAGAAAAAGAATTTCTAGGAACCGGCGGCGGACTTAGTTTGCTGAAAGGGAAGGTTGCTTCTACAGTATTTGTGTCTAACTGCGATATTTTGGTCGATGCGGATCTAGAATGTATTTATAAGGTTCATAAGAAAAATCACAATAAAATCACGCTAGTATCCGTCATGAAGAACATGCAGATTCCCTATGGAGTAATCAATCTCGATGCTCAGGGGAATATCGAAAGTATGACGGAAAAACCGAAATTCTCCTTCTTGACAAATACAGGAGTATACGTGTTAGAGCCAGAGGTAATTGAAAGCATTCCCGATAACCATTTTATTCATCTTCCTGATATTGTACAGCGATATTTAGATGCGGGAGAACGTGTAGGAATTTTCCCTGTTTCAGAAAATATGTGGCTGGATATGGGACAGCTCAGTGAAATGGAAGACATGATAAAGAAACTCGGTTTATGAGGAAATAGGGGAAAGAAATGAAACAGAGAGTAGCGGATTATATTGCGGATTTTTTAGTCTCTAAGGGGATCGTTACCGTTTTTTCTGTCGTCGGTGGTGGTGCGATGCATCTCAATGACGCTTTTGGAAAGCATGAGAAACTGCAAGTTATTCATAATCATCATGAGCAGGCTAGTGCGATGGCGGCGGAAGGCTATGCCCGTGTGAATGAGCAGCCGGCTGCTGTCTGTGTGACGACGGGGCCGGGAGGGACGAATGCATTAACGGGGGTTTTGTGCGCCTGGCAGGATAACGTGCCGATGATGGTGATATCTGGGCAGGTACGGTATATGACGACCGTCGAATATTCTGGCCTTGATTTGCGCCAGATGGGTGAGCAAGAATATTATATCGTTCGTTCCGTAGCGCCCATGACGAAATATGCCTATACGGTTAGGAAGCCAACGGAAATCCGTTATGTCCTGGAAAAAGCTTACTATTCTATGATGCATGGGCGTCGTGGTCCGGTCTGGGTTGATGTTCCGCTTGATATCCAGGGGGCACCTGTCGAGACAGATCGCCTGGTGGGGTTTACGAAGCTGATTAGTCATGAGGACTATCAGCCTAAAGCGGAAGCTATTCTGAAAAAACTGCGCGAAGCAAAGGCACCGCTCATCCTTGCTGGTGCTTCAGTGCGGCGGTCGGGGGCATATGACGTGTTCCGTAAATTGATAGATAAGCTTCGTATTCCAATTGTGTCACCAACGTGCGTAGCTGATCTTTTGCCGCTTTCCTATCCGTATTATTTTCAAAACTTTGGTATTGTTGGGGGGAGAGCGGGGAATTTTCTCGTGCAAAATGCCGATGTGATTCTGTCTATCGGTTGTCGCCTGTCCTTTAATCAAATAGGCTTCAACTATCAGGCATTTGCACCGAAAGCCTACAAAATCGTGGTGGATGTTGATAGGGATGAACTTAGGAAGTCGACGCTCCGTATTGATATGCCGGTTCAGGCTGATCTCAAGTTGTTGCTGCAATCAATGAACCAATGTGTTGAAGCAGTTTGGCTGGAAAAAGCAGATTGGCTGGCTTATGCTCGTGATATGCATAAGCGCTTCTCGCTTATGTCAGCAGTCCATGACAAAGAGATGGGGGTGAATCCATATCGCGTAATTGATGTCTTAGTTAAAATGCTGGATTCTAAAGGAATCATCGTCACAGGCAACAGCTCTGGCAGTGCTTTTGCTCTGCATCATGGCATTGCTAAAGATGGGCAGCGGCTTTGGGGTAATCGTAACTGTGGGACAATGGGATACGATCTGCCGGCGGCTATGGGGGCGGCGGTTGCCAGGCAGGGAGATGTAGTCTGTTTGACGGGTGATGGCAGCATACAAATGAATCTGCAAGAGCTGCAGACCATCGTTTTGAATAAGATTCCGGTAAAAATCATGATTTATAACAATAATGGTTACATGGGCATTGTACGAACCCAAAAGAATTACTTTGATGGACATCTTACTGGATGTACTCCGGAGTCTGGCCTTGACTGTCCGGATTGGCAGAAAATCGCCTATGCCTATGGAATTCCTTATTGGCATGTACAAAACCGTATTGAATTGGAACAAGAAATTCCGGATTTTTTGCGGCAGCCGGGATTTGCCATGTGTGAGCTAGTAGAGGATTCCAGTCAGGGCCCGGCTTGGAAGACGACGAGTAAGAAATTGCCGGATGGCAATATGGTTTCCGCGCCGCTTGATGAGCTAGCTCCGAAACTTCCAGCGGAAGAATTTGGAAAGTATCATGACTGGGAAAAATGGAAGGGACAGGCATAATGGAGGAATATGGATTGAAAATACGTCGGAGATTCAGGCGGATGGAAAGACCGTATGTCGGCGTATCTATTGGCTGTGAAGTGATTGAGCTGGCGATGTGAATAAGGTATCGCTTTAAGATATATGGCATGGCGAGAAACTGCGCACCTGTAATATTTGTAGCTTGCGAGGGGCAGGATGGCTCTGTCGGTCAGGATTATTTGCGTCCGCTGCTTGAGAGGGCTCTACGCAAAGAATAATCTGGATGAAGTGAATCCTGAGATATTGCGTAGAGGCTAGAAACGTAATATAGCCATGTGATGAGAGACTCTGATTAAATCTATAGGAGAGTAGCATATCGATGAGAAAAATCTGTATTATTACAGGAACTCGTGCCGAATATGGACGGCTGCAGGGGCTCATGCAACAAGTTCAGGATGATGATGATTTAGAGCTTCAAATTATAGCTACGGCAATGCATTTGTCTCCCGAATTTGGTTTTACTTATCGGGAAATTGAAAGAGATGGATTCCATATCAATGAGAAGGTAGAGATGTTGCTTTCCAGTGATACGCCAGTTGGTGTCACAAAATCTATGGGGCTGGGGATTATCGGCTTTGCTGATGCACTGGAAAGGTTAAAGCCGGATATGGTCGTCATTTTGGGAGATCGCTATGAAGCATTGGGGGCGGCTGAGGCTGCGTTGCTTGCTAATATTCCGATAATCCATATTCATGGTGGAGAACTAACGGAGGGCGCTGTTGATAATGCGATACGTCATGCGATTACAAAGCTGGCTCAGGTTCATTTTGTGAGTGAGAGCGAATATTATCATCGTGTATTACAAATGGGAGAGGATCCCCGATTCGTTTTTGAGACAGGAGCATTAGGGAATGATAATATCGTCAATGCCAAATTGCTGACAAAAGAAGAACTGGCTGAATCGTTACATATTCAGTTAGAAAAACCTTTTTTTCTTGTGACATATCATCCTGTTACGATTGAGTCTTGTGCTACGAGAAATCCTTTGTTGGAGCTATTTGCTGCTTTAGATGCGTTTTCACAATATCAAGTTATATTTACAAAGTCTAATAGTGATGCTGGAGGGCGCCTGATTAATCAGCAGATAGACCGTTATGCGCAGGAAAATCCGGGGCGGGTATGGGCCTTTCAGTCCTTGGGGCAGATTCGGTATCTGAGCGCGATGAAACATTGTATGGCTGTGGTAGGAAATTCCTCTAGCGGTGTTTTAGAGGCGCCTCTTTTTCATGTTCCAACGGTGAATATTGGTGCCAGGCAGGGGGGGCGCAAAAGATATATATCAATCATAGATTGTCAGGAAAAAAAGTTAGAAATTGTATCAGCAATTAAAAAAGCACTATCTGATCAATTTCGTCAAGATATTGCCGAGATCTATCTTCCGCATACAGATGGAAAGGTAGCAGAAACAATGAAAGACATCATGAAAAATATCGACTTAACGAATATTTGCGCTAAAAGATTTATCGATTGGGAAAGGAAATGAGTTTGATGCATACCTATATCATCGCTGAGGCAGGTGTCAATCATAATGGCTCGCTCAAGAGGGCTTTGGAAATGGTCGATATGGCTGCTGAAGCTGGTGCGGATGCAATTAAGTTTCAGCTTTTCAAGACTGAGCAGCTTATGACGCATGATGCACCGAAAGCAGCGTATCAAAAAGTGACCACAGGGGTCACAGGCAATCAATTTGATATGACGAAAAAGCTGGAACTGGGGATTGAGGATCATGTAGCATTGGTGAAGCATTGTCAGCAGCTGCATATTGACTATCTTGCCACGCCTTTTGATGAGGATAGCCTGCATCAGTTGATTGATGTATGCCATGTAAATTGTATAAAGATTCCTTCTGGTGAAATCACGAATGCGCCGTTTCTTTTTGCTGCTGGACGCACGGGGTGTAAAATCATTCTTTCTACTGGTATGGCGACGCTGGGAGAAGTGGAAAATGCGTTGGCCGTTTTGGCGTACGGCTATCGATATGAGCGGGAACCAAATGATCTGTCCGATTGTATTTCTTTTTATGCTCAGGATGAAGCACAGAAAATTTTGCAGGACAAAGTAACTCTGTTCCATTGTACGACAGAGTATCCGGCACCGTATGAGTCAGTACATCTGGCTTGTATGCAGACGATGCGGACAGCCTTTGGGCTCCCTGTAGGGTATTCTGATCACACGCGGGGAATATATATATCGTTGGCTGCGGTTGCCCTGGGAGCCTGCATAATTGAAAAGCATTTTACTTTGAACAGGAATCTACCAGGCCCGGATCAAAAAGCCTCTATCGAACCAGATGAGTTGCGACAGATGGTGGAAGGTATTCGTGCGATTGAACTGGCAGTAGGTGATAGCATCAAGAAGCCAGCAGCCGTTGAGTTAAAAAATATGGCGATTGCTCGGAAAAGCTTGGTTGCAGCCAAGACAATCCACAAGGGAGATTTGTTTACACCAGAAAATTTGATGGCGAAACGTCCTGGTGATGGCGTGTCGCCAATGAAATACTGGGAAATTTTAGGGAGGAACGCAGCGTATGATTTCCTTCCTGATGAAAAGGTGAAAATATAATGGAAAAACCACTTATTATTGCTGGTGCTGGACGGCACGCGCTTGCGTTGGTTGATATGCTGCAGGAAATGGGGAAAACGATACTGGGATTTTCCGATCCTGATGAAACGAAATGGGGAACCGATATCCTGAATGTTCCTGTATTAGGGAGTGATGAGGATATCATTCATCGTTTCCCGCCTAGCGAAATTGATATTGTGAATGGCGTTGGATCAATCAGGTCGCTATCCTTGAGAAAGAAAATTTACTGCATGTATAAGCAATATGGTTACAGTTTTGTAAGTGTGATCCATCCATCAGCAATCATATCGTCGCATGCACACTTAGGAGAAGGGGTGCAGATTTTTGCTGGCGCAATTGTTTATGCGATGGTAAGCATAGGAGATGACTCTATCATCAATACCAAAGCGAATGTGAGTTGTGAATCAGTAATCGGGAATCATGTTCACGTTGCGCCGGGAGTTGTAATCAGTGGCGGCGTTACGGTAGATGATGAGGCGCATGTAGGAACAGGATCAGTCATTATTCAGGGGGCACACATTGGGAGAAGCGCTTTGATAGGAGCGGGGGCAGTCGTCCTGCATGAAGTGAAAAGTGGAAAAATTTATGTCGGAGTGCCAGCAAGGGAGATAGATTATCATGATGCGGACTGAGGGGTGGAAAGAAATAGAGGATCGGCAGCTATCTGAATATGGATATCAGATAAAGGCACAGGTTTTACAAGGATTTACCCATCGTCAGGCAGGTTTTAGCGTGGTACTTCTAGGTGATAGTTTGACGGACTACGGTGAGTGGAGCGAATTTGAATGGGCTGATAATATTCAGATTTATAATCGGGGGATTGCGGGTGATACTTGCCGCGGGATGCGGAATAGACTGGACTCGATAGAAAAACTCTCACCTGATTGCTTGTTTTTGATGGCAGGAATTAATAATTTAAGTGTTGCTCAACCACTTCATGTGGCTGAAAGGGAATATAAATTACTCGTTGAAACCATTGTACAAAAATTGCCGAGTTGCCAAAAGTATATTTTTTCAATACTCCCGATCAACAATCAGATATATAAAAATCGGCATATTCCCGATAATACAATGGTTATAAAGTTTAATGAATTTATTCGTAAATTTGCCAATGAAAAACATATTCCGTATTTGGATCTTTATACAAAAATGATAAATTCTTCTGGTTTGCTAGAGGAAGAATTTACGGTTGATGGATGTCACTTAAGTGCCAAGGGATATGAAGTGTGGTATAGCGTTGTTCGTCAAGTATTATTAACTCAGGGCATAACCAATAAAGGATAGCCGAAACGAATTAGAAGGAGAATATCGTATGTTTTTTCGATGTGCTAGATACATTGCGAAAAAAAGGTACTATTTTATTGGTGCTAGCGTTGTTCTATTTCTTTTTTTACGATTATATTGCCTTGATCAGGATTTGCCGCCTTTTGGTGTGGGGGAATATCAGCCGATCGATGAGGGCTGCTATGCTCAGTTGGCGTTAAATTATATAAATTATGGTGATATCAATCCTAATCATGTTTTACCAGACGAATTACAGGTTTTCATTGGTGAACAGATGATTATGAATGTGGTAGGGAATATGGGGGTTCTGATAGGGTTATTGACATTAGGAGATAACTATTATGGGCTTCGTGTTCCTTATGTGTTTTTTTCTTCATGTTCCTTTGCTTTAATAGCAGTCAACCTATATCAGCTGCGGAGATTGTATGGGCGGCGAACTTTTTTAGAAATGGCCTTGCTAGGAGGTATCTTGCTTTATCTGGCAATCGATTTTACGATGACTCTGTCAGGGCGGGTCGTAGAGCCTTCTGGAGTTCGCTTATTATGTGTGCAGGCATTGATCTTTTTGATGCTTTCTATCCAGAATATCAAGTTACGGTATTTTTTCCTTGGGCTTCTGTCTGTCCTTTCAGTTTTTCTAGTATATATCACGAATTTCTTTGTTTGTTTGGCTTTGTTATTTTTACTGCTTTTGGAGATTCACTGGTATAGTTGGAAATCATCGCGTGTAAATGTTTTTTCAGCTTTATTGGGAGGAGTACTGGCTTTCGGGATTGGCGAGTGGTATTATCACTCGTTTTGGGACGTTGGTGCTATTGCCAATGCATTAAGCAGCGTCGTTGGATTTACTCAGGGGGCGAGTGGGTCAAGCAACTATTCTTTAGGTGGCTGGTTTATAATTTTTAAGCATGCTGTTAGTTTTTGCGGAGCTCATTCTAATATTTACAGTATATCGGTTTTTGCAATTTTTCTGTTTTACGTATTGGATGTGATTTGGCGAAGCTGGAAGACAAAAGATGAAAAGATGATTTATATTCTTTTGTTATTCGGAATGTTTTTTTTGCAAACCCTGGCTTCTGATGACTATATCGTACGCAAGTATGTTCTGATTTATCCTATCATTTGGCTGGTGCTATATTATCGTTTTTTGATCCGTGGGAAATTACGGCAGTATACAACTTTCTTTTCGTGGAAAGAACGAAACCGGCGGCGTATTTTTGCTCTAATTTTAGCAATTTGTCTTGGCGCGGTCGCTTTTCGTCTGTTTGTGGTGCGCGATTCAACACGAGCTGATATAGATTGCTTTACAAGAGATTTATTGCTGATTCCTGCTTTCGTTCTGATTGGATATTTTATTTATCTTTTGGATGCTCCACGTATTAGGACGAATCGTCGCCATATCGTGATGATTTCTTCTATGCTTGTTTTATCTATTTTTGTGAATTTGACATTGCTGGGACGTTATGTTATTTGGAATCCAACATTTTCTGATCGTGATATTATGATTGACTTGCAGCAGTATGATCATCAGTACATTTTAGGTGAATATGAGCACGTGTATTCGCTTTATAATCATATTTTACCGATTCAAAATACCAATGATTATTATGCAACACTGATCAATCAAAACCATGAGTTTTTGTTTTGCGCCTATGGAGAAGATTATGATGGCGGATTACGTTATTATTTTGATAATATTATGTTTGCTGATAGCGAATATACAGTTGTGCCTGTTCATATATATGAGCGTGAATATCAATGCTTTGGTCACAAGAAACCGTTAGCTATTTATCGCTTCATTCCCAAAAATGAAGTAAAAAAATATTATCATGAGTTGTCGATATATTATCAGAATGTGCGCGATAACTTGCAAAAGCAATATATTGCTGAATATCAGCGGTTGTACTTGATAGATAAAAACAAAGCAAAAAAATGGTTGCAAATAGATTACTTAAAGGATGCGGATTTACATGAATGGGAGAAAGAAGCAATTCGTAGAGGCTCCTATAGATATTATGAATTAAAGGACGAAGATCCTCTGGGTGTATTTTATCGAGATATGCAGAATGAACAACTAAAAAAAATAGATCAAAAAAGGCAGAACATAAGAGAAACGAGTTTATTTTAGAAGGGGGAGGGAATTGGCATATGAAAAAAATAGGTATTGAAATTCCTTGTTTTAATGAGGAAGGTAATGTAGAAGTTGTTTATCAACAAGTTAGCAAGCAGATGAAAATGTTGCCGATATATGATTATGAGATCCTATTTATAGATAATCATTCTGACGATAAAACACCGCAAATCTTACGTGATATTGCTGAGAAAGATAAACATGTAAAAGTGATTTTCAACTTACGTAATTATGGCGCTGAACGTTCGGATGTTCATGGTTTCTTTCATACAGATGGTGATGCTGTAATTTGTATGGCTTGTGATTTGCAGACTCCAGCCAGTTTGCTCCCTGCTTTTTTGCGCGAGTGGGAGAAAGGAGCAAAGGTCGTCTGGGCGCAGAAAATCAATAGTGAAGAATCGTGGTTCATGTGGAAAATAAGGTCGCTTTATTATTACATCATTCGAAAAATGTCTAGCGTAAAGCAGTATGATCAGATTACTGGATTCGGACTCTATGATCGGGAGGTCATTGAGTATATTCGTCGGGCACATGACCCAAATCCGTTATTTCGCAATATTGTTCCTGAACTTGGTTTTGAGCCAGCATTGATTCCTTTCGAGCAACCAGCGCGTCATAGCGGAAGGTCAAGCTATAATTTTTTCAGCTATTACAATTTGGCAATGGCGTCTTTGATTAATACATCGCGCGTCCCCCTGCACCTTGCTACATTGGTAGGTTTTCTGATTGGAGGAGTGAGCTTCCTGATCGGCGCGATTTATCTCGTTTTAAAACTTGCCTTTTGGCAGTATTTCCCTATGGGAACTGCGCCTATTTTGATCGGGATGTTTTTCTTAGGAGGAGTGCAGCTTTGCTTTATTGGTTTTGTAGGAGCGTATGTAGGAGAGATATTGGCACGACTTACGCACTATCCGAGAGTTATAGAAAGAGAGCGGTTGAACTTTGACAATGACGCAGAACAAGGCTCCGTTGGCTGAAAGGATTCAAGCTCGATTTCCCTGGACGGTATCATTCTTTTTTCGGTTTCCCTGGCTGACGCAGTTTTTTAATTTTTCTATCGTAGGAGCTATCAATTTCGTTTTGTCATATGCGCTTTATGGTGGCGGCGTTTATATCGGTCTGCATCACCAAATAGCGAATCAGATTGCTTTCTGGGTGACAATCTTAAATGGATATCTTTTGAATAAGTTCTGGGTTTTCGGTAGTGGACACAGCGGCCGTACGCAGGCAGAAGCAATCAGGTATCTGACAGTATATGGAACGAACTATGTGTTGGGAATCTTCCTGCTTTATCTCTACGTCGATGTATGGGGGCTCAGCAAGTATCTAGCTCCGATTATCGCTATGCCGATTACGATTCCATTGAATTATATTTTGAATCGTAAGTGGATTTTTGCTGAAAGAAGGAAACAAGGATGAAGCAACGTAATGGAGTGATTGATTTTATGCGGTTTATTTTTGCCCTATTAGTAATCCTCCATCATGCGATTCTATTTCATAAACCGATTATTGCTGGCTACATAGGTGTAGAGTTTTTCTTTATGGTCACGGGATGGCTGATGGCTGAAAAGCAGATGTCTTCCTGGGGGGGGCAACTGCTTTCTCTTAGGGCATTTTTCCATAAGGCTGCGGGGTTCTATCCAGAATATCTGATTGCGACATTGGTTAGTTATATTTTATATACTAGTTTTATGGGTGAGCAATCTCTTTTTTCCTTATTCAGCGATTTATTTTTACTGCAGATGTTTGGGTTTCCTGCAGTATCTTTCACTGGAACGATGTGGTATCTTTCAGCAATGATGATAGCTTTCCCAATCATGAGTGTTGCTTTGGAATACATTGATCGGAGATTTCCAGCCATAGGCATTATTGTTGTATTGACTATATATGGCGGATATTCATTCCGTTATCATATGGTTGGGACGGTTCTTGATCCATTGGCAGGTGGTTTTCTACAGGCAGGTGTTTTACGAGCAATTGCTGGAATGTGGCTTGGCGTTCTGTTGCATCATGGCAGTCTCTATTTACGGCAGCAGCATCTGACAAAGTGGGGAACAGTGATTCTGACGATATTAGAGATTTTTGGCTACGTAGGTACGATATATCTGGCGATTCATTTTCGAGCGACTGCTTCGGTGTGGGATTTTGTGATGACAGTGTTGATTGCTTTAGCAGTATGCATTTCTTTTAGTAAAAAAAGCTATCTTTTTTCGCTTTTCCAACATTATTGGGTGAATGTATTGGGAGTATTCAGTTTAAATCTGTTTTTGAATCATTTTTATTTTGGTGTATTAGTCAAAATTTGGTTTCCGACACTACATCCGGATAAGCAACTGATAATTTATATTCTCTGTGCGTTTCTTTGTTCCTTTGTGAATTTGTATTTAGCAAAATGCTTGCGTACTATTTTACAACGTGCCGGGAGGATTTGTTTTTCTCTGGAACAGACGTGACAATGGGAACTTGGGACATCTACTGTGTTTAGAAGGCGGTGATGTATCTTGCATTGCTGCTGGCGTTGTTGGTGGTCGTTTTTGTATTATCAATGCGCTTGCACGATGGGCGCTTTGCCAGTTTTTGCTAAGGAGTAATGTCGCTATGTCGTTTCGTAGTTCCCGGTTATATATGGCGGCGGTTTGTTATCTGTCACTGCCGGTTTTCGTGTTCTTTTTTTGCTGGTTGCGGCTTGGTGCGGGGGTGCTGGCAGGACTGTCGTTTTTGGCGGGCTTGTTTTTTCTGATGCGCGCGATATGGCGGTATTTCGCGGAGGCAGTGTTTGCCTTCAGGCGGGAGCATGTGGCGGCTTTTATCGTCGTTTTTATTTGGCTGCTGAGTACAGCGCACGGTGATTTCATCGGGACGGTTGGTGTGGATATTCCCTACCGCGATGCGATGTATCATGATTTGATCGCGTATCCGTGGCCGCTCATTTATGAGTATGAGGGCACAGGCTATGCATTTGTGTATTATCATGCGTTCTGGCTGGTGCCGGCGGGGGTTTCGTATCTTTTGGGGCTTGGCTGGACGGGCAGTCATGTGGTGCTGTTCGCTTGGACGTATCTGGGGCTCTGTCTGGCGGTGCTGATGCTTTGCGAGCTTTTGCAGGCGCGGCGGAGGGGGCATGTGCTGTTCGTGTGCCTGTTGTTTCTTTTTTGGAGTGCGCCGTGTCTGCTGGGGATGATCGTGAAGAGCGTGTTCGCGCAGACGGCGCTCTATATCCCGGATACGCCGGGGGTGTATGCCTGGCAGTTCGCGGGCGGGATGGATCATGGATATCGCCTGGATTATTTTTCGCGGACTACGCGTGATGGTATCGAGAATACATATAACCAATATGTGGCGATGTTCTTGGTGTCCGCGATGTTTTTGCGGTTTCGTTTCCAGTGGCATTTGATGGCGGCGGTTTCTCTGCTACTGCTGCCGTTCTCACCGTTCGGATTTGTCGGCTTGGCTCTCTTGGCTGCTGGCTGGCTCGTCGCTGGCGGGGCGGCTGGTGTGCGGGGGCTTTTCCGCAGGGAGGTCGTTTTTTTGGCGCTGGCGCTGTGTCCGATTTACGGCTGTTATTATTTCAGCAACAGTATGGTGGATGACGGAGCGGCGGGCAGTCTTTTCTATGTGCCGCTGGCAGCCTATGGCGTCGTGCGCGTCGGTACGTTGCTGCTCTATTTGGCGTTGTATTTTGCTTTGTATCTGTATCTGGTGCGTTGGGATCTTCTGGGAGGTGCGCGTTTCCGCTATTGGTGGATTCTTGGTGTGGCTGCTGTTTTGCCGATTTTCCGCGTCGGGAAGATGGGGGATTTGCTCTGGGGAGGCTCCGGGCCGGTCTTTTTCGTGGTGATGGTGCTGGTCATGCGGCAGGTGCTCGCGGCGTGGGAGCGGAGGCGGTTCTGGGGCAGGGATTTGCTGCTGGCTGTCGTGCTCGGGGTGGCGGTGCTGACGCCGTGTATGCAGATGGTGTCGACGTTTCGTGGCTGCGTGCTATCGAGGCAGGTCATGGTGTATCCGGATCCGGAGCAGGTGCAGGGTTCCTTTGTGGGGCATGCGCCGGAGGAGATCGGGAATTTCCTCGCCCGTGGGTATGAGGATGCGTTGTTTTACCGTTATTTGGCGAAAGCGGGGGTATGATGGAAGAGCTGTATTCATTTGTCGATACGGAGGATGCGGAGCGGCGCGCGCTCTATGTGCGCGGTGATGGGCGGAACGCGGGGGATGGATGTTTTGGCTTGCGGGCCGGCGAGGTCGCGGATTTTTTTACGTATTTCAATTCCTTCAGTCTGATGAAATGGCGCAGGTATACGTCACTGCGTGCGCTCTTCCTGCGTGTGTGTCTTGAGGGTGAGGCTGTTGTCGAGGTGGTTGGGAGAACGGCCTCTTCTGAGGCCGTGCTGGCGCGGGAGGTTGTGACCGACGGTGTGCAGCAGATCGCCATTCCCGAGAATGAGGCTGTGCTGGTCGGGGTGCGGATAGAGGCACGGAGAGACTGTTTGCTCCGCAGGCTTGCGTGGTGCGGGCGCTTTGATGCCTATCGTCAGAAACGGATCGGCGCGGTGATTTGTACGTTTCGGCGCGAGGCGTATGTGAAGAGGACGATGGAGGTGCTGCGCGCTTTCCAGGAGACGCATGACTGGCTGGATGTCCTGGTGGTGGATAACGGGCGGACGCTTCCTCTCGTGGAGTCGCGGCGGTTCCGCGTGATCGGAAATCCAAACTATGGGGGCAGCGGCGGTTTCACGCGGGGGATGATGGAGTATGTGCAGCGCGGCGGTGTGGATGCTGTCTTGCTGATGGATGATGATATTTCGCTGGAGACGGGAGTTCTTGAGCGCATGCAGAGCTTGCTCAGCGGTGTGTGTCCGGAGTATGCGGAGAGTTTTTTGGGCGGCGCGATGCTGGATATGCAGCACCCGGCGGTACAGGTGGAAAATACAGGGTTCTGGAATGGGATCCGGTTTCATTCGTTGGGCAGGGGGCGTAATCTTTCTTTGAAGGAGGAGCTCCTGCGCAATGAGCTCGAAGACCAGAGGGAGAATCAGTATGCGGCATGGTGGTTTTGCGTGATGCCGCTTTCGCGGATCGAGACATTGGGCTATCCTCTTCCTGTATTCCTCAAGGGTGATGATATGGAGTACGGCATGAGGAATCAGCGCCCTTTGATGTGCATGAATGGGATCGGTGTGTGGCATGAGGCGTTTGAGAAGAAGGTAAGTGACGTTGTGAATTATTTTTCTGACCGCAATATGCTGATATTGAATCTGTTTGCGGGAGGATGCGCGCGCTGGAAAACGATGGTTATGATCTTTGGGCGCTTGACGAAGCGGTTGATCAGGCGTGGTGCAGGCTGGGGAGTGGTGCGCATGTTTTCGCTGGCACTACAGGATTTTCGCAGGGGGCCGGAGGCTTTGACGCGGCTGCCTGCGGATGAGAAGTTCGCCTTGGTGAAGTCGTATGGGGAAGGCAGCGGGACATGGCGGTTTTTCGGCAGGATTTTCTGTGATATTTGGCATATTTTCCGGGAGTATGCGCAGCTGACGCGCACGTATCGGGCGTTTCGTCAGGCGCGGCTGGGGGATGGCCGCTTTTGGACGGCGTATTTGCGGCTGAGGATGGAAGAGAAGGGATCGGTATGAAGCTCCTCCATTCGGCATTGAAGAAAAATTTATTGGCGATGTTTACTTTGAAAGGCGCTGAGTATCTGGCGTCTTTTATTACGTTGCCGTATTTGCTGCGCGTCCTCGGCCCTGAGCTCTATGGTACGCTGACGTTCTATCAGGTGGTGATGGGCTATGTGGTTCTTTTCGCAGACTATGGATTCCCATTGACGGCGCCGAGGGATTTGGCACAGTCGTCAGAGGCGGAGATTCCGCGGGTGTTTTCTGCTGTGCTGGGGACGCGTCTGGCCCTGATGGCGGTGGGGGTGGCCTTTGTCTGCGGCATGGTGCTGCTCCTGCCGGATGGGAGCGGGGCGGAGCTGCTTTTGTGGATGCTGCCCGCGCTCATTGGCGGTGCGATGTTTCCTTCTTGGTATTTCCAGGGGATCCAGAAGATGAAGTATATTACGATACTGAGTGTGTCTGCCCGCTGCATGGGGGCGGCAGGGGTGTTCCTGTGGGTACGAGGGGCGCAGGAGGTTCATTGGGCGGCGTTCTTTTTGGCTGTGCCGCAGCTGATTGCGGGGATCCTGGCGCTCGGCTTGCTGTTGGTGCGCGCGCGGCGGCTTTTTTGCAGGCCGTCCTGGGAGATGATGCGGCGGGAGTTGGTGGGCGGATGGAGCGTGTTTCTGTCAACGCTTTTTATGCAGGCGTATACGAACGGGAATCTGCTGATCCTGCGGTTTTTGACGGATGATTATGTGGTCGGGTGTTACGCGGCGGCGCATAAATTTATCGAGGCGGTGAAGGGGCTGCTGCTCCCCATTTCCAATGCTGTGTATCCGCATGTCTCGCAGTTGGCGATGCAGTCTCGCAGGCAGGCTGTTTCCTTTCTGCGGCGTATGCTGATGATGGTTGGCGGCGGTATGGGCGCTGTGTCGGTAGCGGTCTGCGCGGGGGCGGAGGAGATCGTGTTCCTCTTGATGGGGAGGGTCTATCCGGAGTCTGTGACGATTTTGCGGATTTTGAGTCTCGTCCCTTTCCTGGTCGGTATGAGCAATGTACTCGGGATACAGACGATGCTGGCGTTCCGGATGCAGCAGTTGTTTCAGCGGATTGTCATGTGTTCGGCGGTCTTGAATGTGTGTGTCGTCTGGTGGATGATCCTCCTATGGCAGGGGGCGGGACTGGCGGTGATGGTGGTGGTGGTGGAAGGATTCGTGACGCTTGCGATGGGCGTGCTCCTGCATCGGGCGGGGTTGGTCGTGTAGCGTAGCTGCTGGCAGTGTGGTATGATATGGGCAGATCATTTTGATGGGAGATGGCAGGATGCAGGTTACTGAGACGAAGCTCAAGGGTGTCTATGTCGTGGAGCCGCAGGTGTTCGGCGATGCGCGCGGGTGGTTTATGGAGTCGTGGTCGAAGCGGAAGCTCAGTGCGGCGGGGATCGATGTGGAGTTTGTGCAGGACAACCAGTCGTATTCCGCGGAGAAGGGGACGCTGCGCGGGCTGCACTATCAGCTGAATCCGATGTGCCAGGCGAAGCTCCTGCGTGCGACGCGCGGGACGATTTTCGATGTGGCGGTGGATATCCGCAAGGGATCGCCGCAGTATGGCAAGTGGGTCGGCGTGGAGCTCTCGGCGGAGAACAAGAAGCAGCTTTTCATCCCGCGCGGGTTCGCGCATGGTTTCATTACGTTGACAGATGATGTCGAGGTGCAGTACAAGGCGGACAATTACTACGCGCCGGAGTGCGACGGGAATATCCGCTGGGATGATCCGGATATCGCAGTCGCCTGGCCCATCGAGCCGGTGATCCTGTCGGATAAGGATACGAAGGCGCCGACGCTCAGGGAGCGGGCGGCGGAGTCGCTGAATTTCGTGTATGAGGGGTAGGTGTGTCGCGGCGGACGGCGGGCTGGGCTGCTTCGTTTCCCATCGGGTCCTTGCGGAACAGATGCTGGTAGCGGCGGTATAATTTCGCGGACAGCCCGTACATACCGTACGCAATCACGCCGAGCAGGAATGTGAAGGATGCCCATTTCAGCAGGTGGAGGCTGAAGACGGCAGATCCATCAGCGAGGGTGGCAATCCAGTTCCTATGGTGCCAGAGGCTGTAGAAAAATTCGTTGTCATGGAGCAGGTAGATCATGAAGGTGGCCTTGCCCAGGTAGTTGATGACGCGGCTCTGGGGGAGCGTGAGGCGGCGGAAGAGCTCGAACATGCAGACGGCGATGGCGATGACGACGATGGTGAAGTTATCGTAAGACGGGATGACGGGGACAGGCAGTTTGTCGCCGCCTTGGCGCAAAAAAGAGAGGATTTTGTTTTCTGTCAGATTGTAGCCGGAAAGCAGTACGAGGCCGTTGATCAGGACGATGATGCTGACAAAGGCGGCACTCTTGATGGTTCGGAACGGCTCGAAGCGTTTGATGAAGCCGCCGAGCGCGTAGAGCAGCAGGCCGGTGAGTACGGTTCCAAGCCCTGCGGCCAGGGCTTCCACCCTTCCGCGTGACCAGGAGAATTGGATGAAGGCGAAGAGGGTCAAGAGGAATGCGGCATATTTTTCACGATCCAGTTGATGCAGAAAGTTGTTGAAGAACAGCGCGCCGCAGGTGACGACAAGGAAATAGTAGCCGGCGAACCAGCTCATCCCGTTGAAGATGCCGATGCCCTGCATGTTCATGGGGAAACCGGGGTTCATGAGGTGGATGAGTGGCGGGATGCAGACGAGTAGCAGGGAGGCAAATCCCAGCTGCAGGAGCAGCTTTTGTGCAATCCGGCCCAGTTTGATGTTCGTGCTTTCCCGGTTCGCCATGAAATATCCGGAAATCAGGATAAATATCGCGTTCGAAATGATCCCCAGCGTATTCAGCCAATCGAGCAAGAGTAGTCTCTTATGGAAGATGGGCTGCGTGAAATAGGAGACCATGGGGGTGCCTGCGTTGTTGAGCTGCGGGACGATGCAATGGCAGGTGATATGAAAAAGAACAATCATGAACATGGCCACGACGCGCAGCATCTCGATGTTGGAGCTTCTTGCTTTCTTCGTTTCGTTCATTTTGTGGTACGATCCTTCCTTTTTGTTTGTACACCCTTGAAGTATAACAGTTTATCGGGGGGGGACAAGAGGAAGGCGTTTCTGCTGTATGGCAGAGGATTCATCCCGTGGGAGATTGATCGTATGGCTGGAGCGTTTTCGCACGTAAAAAGCTCCAGCAGGATTTTCGCTGGAGCTGAGTGGTGAGAGGGCATTCCGCGTGTTTGCGGGCGCTGAGTGCTAGGCGAGGGCGGAACGCGCGCAGTCGAGCGCGCTCCGAATGACGTCGTCCATATCGTAGTAGCGATATTCCGCGAGGCGGCCGCCGAAGATGGTGCCGTCTTCTTTTTTTGCCAAGGCGGCGTAACGGGAATAGAGCGCTTGGTTTTCGGCGTCGTTGACGGGATAGTAGGCTTCCTCGCCAGGGTGCCAGTCCGCCGGGTATTCTCGCGTGATGTAGGTGACGGGCTGCGTGCCGAACTCGAAGTGTTTGTGTTCGATGATGCGCGTGTAGGGAATCTCGCGGGCCGTGTAGTTCATCACGGCGACGCCCTGATGGTTTTCTTCCTCGAGACGTTCTGTTTCGAAGCGGAGGCCGCGGTAGGCGAGCGTGCCGAGCGCGTAGCCGAAATATGCGTCGATTGCCCCTGTGTAGACGATCGTGCGCGCGGCGTCGCGGTAGCGCTCCCGTATGGTGGGGAGGTTGTAGTCTTCGCCCGTGCGCACCTCGATGCCGTCGAGCAGGGCATGGATGAGGCGGTTGTAGCCGCCGACGGGGATGCCCTGGTAGCGGTCGTTGAAGTAGTTGTTGTCGAAGGAGTAGCGGACGGGCAGGCGGCGGATGATGAAGGCGGGCAGCTCCGTGCAGCTGCGTCCCCATTGCTTCTCGGTGTAGCCCTTGATGAGCTTCGTGTAGATGTCCGTTCCGATGAGAGAGATGGCCTGTTCCTCGAGGTTCTGCGGCTCCTTGATGCCGGCAGCGCGGCGCTGTTCTTCGATCTTTGCCGCAGCTTCCGCCGGCGTTGTGACGCCCCACATTTTCGCAAAGGTGTTCATGTTGAACGGGAGGTTGTAGAGTTCTCCGCGGTAGTTCGCGACGGGGGAGTTGATGTAGTTGTTGAACGATACGAAACGGTTGACATAGTCCCAGACTTCACGGTCTGAGGTATGAAAGATATGCGCGCCGTATTTGTGGATGCGGATGCCTTCTTTTTCTTCGCAATAGACATTGCCGCCGACATGGGAACGACGCTCCAGCATGAGCACGCGCTTTCCCGCGCTGTGTGCCTCGTGGGCAAAGACAGCACCAAAGAGGCCGCTGCCGATGATGAGAAAATCGTACATGAATATCCCTCCTAGTGATTTCTTTAGTATATCATACTTTTCTTTTAGATGATATTTTTCTAGCCCTGCCGCGCTTTCATATGGTATAATAAGAGAAATGTTGGACGAAGGTTGTTACGTTCCCTGGAGGTCATGATGGAAGAGAAGATTCTGGCAGCGCTTGCGCAGCTCAATGGAAAATTTGATACGATGCAGTCGGATATGGCTGAGATGAAGGCGGATATTGCAGGCTTGAAGACGGATGTCGCCGGTTTGAAGACGGATGTCGCAGGCTTGAAGGCCGATATGGCCGAGGTGAAGGCAGAGCAGAAGTCGATGAAGGCAGATATTGCCGAGTTGAAGACGGATGTCGCCGGTTTGAAAACGGATGTCGCCAGCTTGAAGAAGGAGCAGGAAGGGATGGCGGCGCAGTTGCATGAGAATCATATGTTGCTCACGGCGGTGCGCGAGGCGCAGGATGTGCAGGGCGCGGAGCTCGACCGGCTGAACATGACGACGGCGAGCAGGCAGTCGGTGGAGCGCCTCAAGACGACGCTGGCGACGCAGCTGTCTGCGATGAGCGAGGCGGTGGTGAATGCCTGAGGGCGTCGGCGCGGAGGCAGTAGGTATGGGACGACGGTTGCGTGGTGAGCGGCTGTTCGAGGTAGCGCGGTTCTGTTTTGTGGGCGGGATGTGTTTCCTCATTGATTATGGGCTGCTTTTTGCCTGCACGGAGTATGGCGGGATTCCTTATCTCTGGTCGTCGGGAATCTCGTTTTCTGTGTCGGTGTTGGTGAATTACTGGCTGTGCCTCGCGTATGTGTTCCGCGGGGCAGGGCAGCAGTCGCGGCGTCAGCGGGTGCTGTTCCTCGGATCGAGCGTTGCGGGGCTGGGGATCAACCAGGTCGTGATGTGGGCGCTCGTCGATGGGCTGGGCGTGTATTACATGGTGGCAAAGCTGTTCGCGACGGGGGTCGTGACGTTCTGGAATTATGTGATGAAGCGCAAGGCAATCCGCGGGTAGCGGCGCAGGATCTGTTGCCGCTGCGGCTTGTGCCGCAGGGAAGGTGCTGGCGGCCTGAGGTGCCGGGGTGCTGATGGTGCAGACGGCTGGCGCGGTTTGCGGCAGGGATGGTTCGTCCGGGGGCAGCGCGGGCGCTGTTGATGCCCGGGGGAGCGGCTGATAGGGAAGATGTGGTGGCTGTGCACGTGGGTGCACGGCTTTTTGCTGTGTAAATCCCCAAGAGCGCAAGCCGCAGGCGCAGCGCGATCAGCTGGAAATGCGTTCCGGACGGGCGCACAATGTCCAAAGCGGACGTTTGTGCGCTGCGTTTGCTATGTGGATTTTTCTGGACGGGCAGGCGCGGGCGGTTGTTGCTCTGCCCGCTGCGGTCTGGCGCATGCCTTGCGCTGGGACGCACGGAGGGGGCAGCCTGGGTGGCTGCCCCCTCCTGAGGTTCCTGAGGTTCAATGTTCGCTTTCTTCGCCGTAGTCGGTGGTCTTGGCGTAGGCGAGGTATTCTTCTATGATTTCCTGCGTGGTCTTGGTGTCGCTGAATTTTTTCGTGCGCGCTTTCTGACATTCTTCGCAGGCGAGTTCGAGGGCTTTTTCGTAGAGGTGGATGGTGTCGATGGCGGCCTCTACGCCGCGGGCGCCGTAGATGTCGCCGAGGTTCATGAGGCCGTTGTAGTCGTGCTCGAGGGCGTCGAGCATGACTTCGCGTGTCATTTGTTTTTTCAGCATGATGTATCTCCCCTTTTGGCGTTGATTGCGCGGAGGCATGTCCGCCCAGGCTTGAGGGGGCGGAGCGCGCTGGCTTGCCGCGCACGGGCGGTCTGTGCCGCCTGTGCGGGCGGGCGCGCGACCGGCGGCTTCTCCTCGCAATTCTTATTGGTTTCTATTCGACTTTCTTTTTGTGAGTCCTGCTTGTTTGGTCTATCATAACTAAATAGAATCATTCCGCGCGTCTGATTGACGGGGCAGGGTGGGCGGTATAGAATGTTTGATAGGACTGGGGCGTGGCCGGAGGTGCCGGTGTGTCCCGTGGAGCGCGGCTCTGGCACGTGCTTGGGAGGTGTGGTGTGATGGAGAAGGAGCAGGCGGCAGCGGCGGTGCGCGCGTTCCTCGCGGCGCTCGATGTGGATGTCAGCGCGCGGGGGATGGAGCGGACGCCGGAGCGCGTGGCGGAGATGTATGGCTATCTTTTCGGCGGGCTGGGCCGCGATGCCGCCGCTGTCCTGGGCGCGACGTTCGAGACGGGGGCGACGGGGCTGGTGGCGGTGCAGCGGATCCCGTTCTCGTCGCTTTGCGAGCATCATCTCGTGCCGTTCTACGGCTCCATGGATCTTGTTTACCAGCCGCACGCGGGGCGCGTCGCGGGGTTCAGCCGGTTCGTGGAGGCGGTGGATGTGCTCGCGCGACGGCCGCAGCTGCAGGAGCGCCTGACGCGCGAGGTCGCGGAGACGGTGATGCGGGGGCTCGCGGCGGATGGTGTGCTCGTGGTCTGCCGCGCGCATCAGTTCTGCATGGCGCTCCGGGAGGGCGGCACGCACGATACGCTCACGACGACGAGCGAGGCGCTCGGCGCGCTCGCGGAGCCCGCGCTTGCGGCGCAGGCGTGGGCGCTGCTCGGCGGCGCGGGGAAAGAGGATGCTTGAGGAGGAGACAGTATGAACGATCGGCCCATCTATACATATCATTTCGCTGACGGCAAGGAGCTCACGGTCGGAGGGCGCACGCTCGTGATGGGGATTCTCAATGTGACGCCGGATTCGTTCTCGGACGGCGGCAGGTTCGATACGGTGGAAAAGGCGCGCGCGCATATGCGCGAGATGGTGGCGGACGGCGCGGATCTCATCGATATCGGCGCGGAGTCGACGCGGCCGGGGTCAGCGGCGCTGACGCCGGAGGAGGAGCAGGCGCGGCTGCTGCCGTTCCTCGAGGCGATCGTGCCGGAGTGCCCGGTGCCGATCTCTGTGGATACGTATCACGCGGCGACGGCGCGGGCGGCGGCATCTGCCGGCGTGCATATCCTCAATGATATCTGGGGCCTCCAGTACGAGGAGGAGCCGGGGGAGATGGCGCGCGTGGCCGCGGAGACGGGGCTGCCGGTCATCGTGATGCACAATCAGCACGGCAAGTCGTATGCGGGGGATGTCATCGAGACGATGCAGGGCTTTTTCCGCCGTTCGCTCGCCATCGCGCGGGAGGCGGGGGTGAAAAGGGAGCAGGTCATCCTCGATCCGGGCATCGGGTTCGGCAAGGATACGGCGGCGAATCTGCTCGTGCAGCGGCGCCTCGCAGAGCTGCTCGCGGTGGACGGCGTGCGCTATCCGATGCTCTTCGCGTCCTCGCGCAAGCGGTTCATCGCGGATACGCTGGGGCTCCCGGTCGATGAGCGCATGGAGGCGACGGGCGCGTCGTGCGTGCTCGCGCTCGCGGCAGGGGCCGATATGGTGCGCGTGCACGATGTGAAGCCGATCGCGCGTATGTGCCGCATGGCGGATTTCATCCTGGGCCGGGAGGCGTATCATGCGCAGTGAGCAGACGGGGGACAGGATCTCCCTCGAGGGCATGCGGTTCTACGGCTATCATGGCTGTCTGCCGGAGGAGCGGGCGCGGGGGCAGGCGTTCCTCGTGGATGTCGTGCTCACGCTGCCGCTCGCGGCGGCGGGGGCGTCGGATGATCTCGCGGCGACGGTGAACTACGCGGAGGTGTTCGCTCTGGCGCGCTCCGTCGTGGAGGGCGCGCCGTGCCGTCTCATCGAGGCGGTGGCGGAGCGCATCGCGCGTGGCGTCCTCGCGCGGTTCGCGCGCGTCGAGGCGGTGCGCGTGACGGTGCACAAGCCGGCGGCGCCGCTGCCCGGGGTGTTCCATGACGCGGCGGTGACGGTCGTGCGCGCGCGGGACGCGGAGGCGCGCGCATGACGGGCGGCGATGACTGCGTCCGTCGGGAGGAGCCTGCGGCACTGTGCGGCGGCACGCGCATGCCGGAGGGCGCGGCGTGGACGTGCTATCTCTCCCTCGGTGCGAATCTCGGCGCGCGGGCGCAGGCGCTGCGCGAGGCACTGCGGCGGCTCGCGCAGCTGCCGGGGACGCGGCTTTCGCGCGCGTCCTCGTTCTATGAGACGGCGCCATGGGGGAAGACGGATCAGCCGCCGTTCCTCAACGGCGCCGCGTGCCTCTCGACGCGGCTCGCGCCGGAGGCGCTGCTCGCCGCCTGCCAGGAGATCGAGCGGGCGCTCGGGCGCGTGCGCCATGAGCACTGGGGCGCGCGCACGCTCGACATCGACCTCGTCTATGGCGTGCGCGGGGGGCAGGTGGTGCGCGCGGCGACGCCGCGGCTCACGCTGCCGCATCCGTATCTTTTGGAGCGGGCGTTCGTGCTCGTGCCGCTCGCGGAGATCGCGCCGGCGCTCGTGCTCGCGGGGCGGCCGATCGCTGCCTGGTGCGAGGAGAACGGCGCGCAGCAGGTGCGCCGGAGCGCGGCGCTCGCGCGGCCGTGGCCGCTGCGGCTCATCGCCTGCATCGACCGCGGGCGGGGGCTCGGGCGCGCGGGCAGGCTGCTCTATGAGCTGCCGGAGGATCTCGCGCGGTTCCGCGCGCTGACGCGGACGCCGGGGAGCGTGCTCGTCATGGGCCGCCGCACGGCGGAGAGCCTGCCCGGCGGCAGGCCGCTTGCGGGACGGCTCCATCTCGTGCTCTCGCGGCGCATGGCGGCAGACGGCGCGCGGTTCGTGCGCTGGACGGCGGAGAGCCTGCCGGGCGGCCGCTTGGCATCGGCTGCCCCGCGGGGCGGGATCTGGACGCCGGGAGAGGCGGACAGGGAGGCGCTGACCGCCGGGCCGCGGAGTGCGGGGCGGGGGCCAGAGGAGGAGTCTCCTGGCGCTGACGCGTCAGCAGGCGCACCGCATGGCCCGCGCGAGGATGTCTTTCATCTGCTGCCGGATGTCTCCGCCCTGCGCGCGGCCCTCGGCGCGCTCTGGCAGGCGGCGCCGCGGCGGCCCGTCTGGGTGATCGGCGGCGCGGCTGTTTACCGCGCGCTGCTGCCCTTCGTGGGGGAGGCGTACCTCACGGAGGTGGCGGCGGAGCGGCCCGCGGACGCGTTCCTGCCGGAGCTTGCGGGCTTTTCCCTCGCGGAGCGCCGCCCCGCCGCGACGCCGGGCGTGACGTTCTCGCTGTACCGTAGGAAGGAAGGTTTCGTTGATGGAGATTTTTCATAACGATTGGGCGCCACTGCTGAATCCGGAGCTCGAGAAGCCGTATTACAAGAAGCTGCGCGAGTTCCTCATCCACGAGTACCGGACGACGCGCGTCTACCCCGACATGTTCGCGATCTTCAATGCGCTCCACTATACGAGCTATGCGGCGACGAAGGTCGTCATCCTCGGACAGGATCCTTACCACGGGCCGGGGCAGGCGCACGGGCTCTCGTTCTCGGTCCTGCCGGGCGTCGAGCCGCCGCCGAGCCTCCTCAATATCTTCAAGGAGCTGCAGACGGACCTCGGCTGCCGCATCCCGAACAACGGCTGCCTGAAGCCCTGGGCGGATCAGGGCGTGCTGCTCCTCAACACGGTGCTCACGGTGCGCGAGCATCAGGCGAACTCCCATCACGGGCAGGGCTGGGAGATCTTCACGGACCGCATCATCGAGCTGCTCAACGAGCGTGAGAAACCGATGGCGTTCATCCTCTGGGGGTCGCCCGCGCGGCGCAAGAAGGCGATGATCACGAATCCGCGCCACTACATCGTCGAGTCGCCGCACCCGAGCCCGCTCTCCGCGAGCCGCGGCTTTTTCGGCAGTCGGCCGTTCTCCCGTGTGAACCAGTTCCTCGAGAGCTGCGGCGAGACGCCCATCGACTGGCAGCTGCCGGATGTCTGAGGTGCGGGATGCAGGCGCCGTTTTCTCAGACCTGCCGCTTGATTTAAGCGTATGAAACGCTTCGGATAAGACAGCAGCAAGGAAGAATCGCTTCCTTGCTGCTGTCTTATCGCGTATAATAGAGGAGACTGCTGGACAGGAGGAGACATCATGGAACAGGATCTGGAGGAAAAGCGCGCGCGGCTCGCGGCGGAGCTGGTATCTTGCGGCTCGGTGGCGGTGGCGTTTTCCGGCGGTGTGGACTCGACGCTCTTGCTCGCGGCGGCGCAGGAGGCGCTCGGGGCGCGGGCGGTGGCGTTTACGGCGGCGTCGCCGTTCGTGCCGCAGCGCGAGGTGGAGGAGGCGGCGGCGTTCTGTGCGCAGCGCGGCATCGCGCATGTCGTCGTGCCGTTCGATACGCTCGCGGTGCCGGGCGTTGCGGCGAATCCTGCGGATCGCTGCTATCTCTGCAAGCATGCGCTCTTCACGCGGCTCAAGGAGCTCGCGGCAGAGCGCGGCCTGCGCGCGGTCGTCGACGGCTCGAATCTCGACGATGACGGCGACTACCGGCCGGGGCGGCGCGCGCTCGCGGAGCTCGATATCAAGAGTCCGCTCCACGCGGCGGGCTTTCATAAAGCGGATATCCGCGCGCTCTCTCGCGCGCTCGGTCTCGCGACCTGGGACAAGCCGTCGATGGCGTGCCTTGCGTCGCGCTTCGCCTACGGGGAGCAGCTCACGCGCGAGGGGCTTTCGCGCGTGAACCGCGCGGAGGAGTTCCTGCTGGGGCTGGGGTTCCGCCAGCTGCGCGTGCGCGTGCATGAGGGCGGACGGCTCGCGCGCATCGAGCTGCTGCCGGAGGATATCGCGCGGCTCTTCACGGAGGGGCTCGTGGATCGCGTGCAGGAGGCGCTGGCGGCGCTCGGCTTTGCCTATGTCTCGCTCGATCTGCGCGGCTTCCGCTCGGGCAGCATGAACGAGGGGCTCGCGCACGAGGAGCGGCAGGACGGCTGACGGGCGGGCAGGTTCCGCGGTGCAGGGCGAGGAACCTGCATGCGAAGGAGCGGCATGACGCGCAGAACGTTGGCGTGATGATATGGCATCCGCCAGGATGCGCGTATGAGGAGGAATATTTATGAAAATCATGGCAATCAACGGAAGCCCGCGCCGTGCGGAGAACACGGCGCGACTGCTGCACAAGGCATTGGAAGGGGCCGCTTCGCTCGGAGCAGAGACGGAGTATATCGACCTCTACCCGCTGAAGTACAAGGGATGTCTGAGCTGCTTTTACTGCAAGCGCAAGGACAAGGAGCACGGTGTCTGCATCGTCAAGGACGATCTCACAGCTGTGCTGGAGCGCGCCAAGCAGGCAGATGCCCTGCTGTTCGGATCACCGATCTACTTCATGAACCTGACCTCGGGCATGCAGGCGTTCTTGGAGCGTTTCTTCTTCTCGCAGTACATCTACAGCAAGGAAATCCCTTCGGTACTCGGGAAGACCATCCCCTCTGCATTCCTCTACACGATGAATGCGACGGAGGAACAGGCAGACGCATTCCACCTGAAGGACAGCCTGGCCGCTTACGAAATGGCGGCAGCCAATATCCTCGGAGCAAAGCCCTATCTGTTCTACGATTGCAACACACTGCAGTTCAAGGATTACAGCAAGTACGAATCCTCGATTTTCTCCGAAGAGGAAAAGCGCGCATATCATGAGAAGCACCATGCCGAAGTCGCAGAACAAGCATATGATTTGGGCAAGAACTTGATTCTGGATGCACAGAACTTGTGAGAATGACACGAAAAAAGCGCTCATACGAGCGCTTTTTTCGTGCGATTTTCCGAGAAGAAGTCGTTTACTCCATGATATGGTGGTAGACGTAGGCCGCGATGGCAGCCTGCAGCAGGACGAGCACGGCGAGCAGCGTGAAAGCGGCGTAAAGGCTCGTCTGATGGGCGATGAAGCCGATGGTGGCAGGCCCCATGAGAATGCCGAGATAGCCGAGCGTGCTGACGGCTGGCACAGCGAGGCTGATGGGCATGACATGCTGTTTGCCGAGCAGCGAGAAGAAGACGGGCACGACATTGGCGCAGCCGACACCGATGCAGAAAAAGCCGAGGTAGAGCAGGAGGACTGTCGGCGCAAAGATGATGAGCAGGAAGCCCGCGACGGCGAGCAGGCTGCCGCCGATGACGACGCGCTCCTGTCCGAGCTTCTGCACCGTCCAGTCGCCGAGCAGGCGCATGGTCAGCATGGCCGCCGAAAAGACAGTGAAACCTGTGCCCGCCAGCGCCATGTCAAAGTGACGAACCGTCGTGAGGAAGACACCGCCCCAGTCCATGATAGCGCCCTCGACGAGAAAGGCGATGCAGGCGATGATGCCGACGAAGGTCACGATGCCTTTCGGCAGGGCGAGCAGCTTGCCGCCAGCATCACCGCCGTACGGCAGCAGATGGCGCGAGGCCGCGAGCGTCACGAGCACCATGATGGCAGCCGCAATCCCCGTCGAGACGAGAGGCGTCAGCGAGAACGTGCCGACCCAGATGCCGAAGAGCCCCGCGCCAGCAAAGCCGCCGACACTCCAGAGCGCGTGCATGCCGCTCATGAGGCGTCGCCCCGCCGCCTTCTCGACAATGACGGCCTGGATGTTGACGACGACGTCGATGCAGCCCATCGTCGCGCCGAAGATCAGCAGCAGCGGTACTGCCAGGTGGAATGAGGACACCGTGGAGAGCGCGAGCAGCAGTGCTCCATAGACGAGCCCTGCTGCCGTCAACACCTTGCGGCAGCCGAGCCGCACCGCCGCCGCGCCCGAGAGCGGCATCGTCAACAGAGAGCCAATGCCGATGCACAAGAGCAGCATGCCGAGCACATCCTCCGCGATGCCGAGCCGCGCCTTTAACAGCGGCACCAAAGGCGCCCAGGAAGCAGCACCAAATCCTCCGACAAAAAAGATTGCCCGCGTCGCATGTTGTTCCGCCAGACCAGGCCTTTCATATTCTTGCATCACACAACCATCCTCCCCTTTCGTAAATATGGTAAACACGCCTATTGTAGCATAGGCAGCCACTTTTTGCCATTCCCTTTCGCACAGGGATGAAGCGAGCCATACAAAACGCCGGTACCAGACGTTTCACCGTACCGGACGTTTCTTCTCGCGGCAGGCGCGAGATGATTTTCTGTTTGGCGCATGGTATCATAGTAGCAGAAGAAGGAAGTTTTTGTTGCTTGGAGGACTGACATGGTGAAGATCACAGGGTATTACCAGCTGCCGGGCAGGTTGCCGCAGGCGGTGGATTTTTCGGAGCTTTTCGACCGTTCGTTCATGCGGCGGTTCACGCATTGCCGCTCGTTCGAGCGGTTCCTCGCGGGCGGGCGTTTCCGCGTGCGCTCACAGGCGGAGTTCGAGGCGCTGCCGGAGGAGGAGATGGACGCGTATGTGCGGCGCGCGACGCGGTTCGGCTCGTGGAAGGAGATGCTCGACACGGCGACGGATCTCTACGCGCGGCGGCAGCTGCTGCGGGAGTGAGGGGGCGCGCCGCCGCCTGGGCCGCGCGAAAGATGCCCTGCCGGCGCATCGCGCCGCGCTGACGAGGGGCGCGCTGCCCGCGTCAGCGGTATCGCGGGAGGCTGCCGCGTCCGCGGCGCTGAGCGGCCAAGGCGGATTTTTGGCGGCGTCATCCCCCTTGGGGGCTTCCGTTGGGGCGTTTCCTGCGTTAAGATGAAAAAGAAGTTATTATGTCTTTCGCAGGGAAATGCGGCGTTGCGGTTTCCAAAGGAATCGCTGATTCATTGGGCGATGTATTCTTTCTTTGCCCATGCCGTCGAACGGTTTAGGAATCACTGATTCATGCAAAGATTTTTCCACTTACGGTTGAGTGGGTGAGAACATACCTTCTCCTCAGGGGGCGCTCTAGGCGCGGGCTGCCAGTGGCAGCCCCGGGAGGGGGACCGCGCAGCGGTGGAAGAGGGGTGGCACGGCGGGAGATCCTGCCGGGAACATCCTTTCCGCCGCCGCTGCGCTTGACGCTCATCAGCATTTCCCTGCGTGTCCCGTCCCGCTGCGGTCAGCCGGGCGGCAGAGGAGGAGAGCCATTGCATATTCCAGAGAACTATCTGAGTCCGCAGACGTGCGCGGTGATGGGGGCGGCGATGCTGCCCGTCTGGCTCATCGCGGTGAGCAAGGTGAAAAAGGAGATCCCGCGGGAGCGGCTGCCGCTGCTCGGCATCGGCGCGGCGTTCTCTTTTCTAGCGATGATGTTCAATCTGCCGCTGCCGGGCGGCACGACGGGGCACGCCGTGGGCGGCGTGTTGCTCGCGCTGCTCTTCGGCCCGTGGGGCGCGTGCCTCGCGGTGAGCACGGCGCTCTTCGTGCAGGCGCTCTTTTTCGGGGATGGCGGCATCCTCGCGTTCGGCGCGAACTGCTTCAACATGGCGTTCGCGCTGCCGTTCGCGGGCTGGGCAGTCGCGCGCGCGGTGCGCCGCGTGCTGCCGGAGCATGCGCTCGTGGCGGCGGGCGCGGGCGCCTACGCGGGCATCAACCTCGCGGCGCTGCTCGCGGCCATCGAGTTCGGCGTCCAGCCGCTGCTCTTCCACGACGCGGCGGGGCAGGCGCTCTACTGCCCGTATCCGCTCTCCGTTTCCATCCCCGCGATGATGGTCGGTCATCTGACGCTGTTCGGCTTCGCGGAGGTCGTGTTCACGACGGCGGTGCTCGCCTATCTGAAAAAGGCGGCGCCGGAGCTCGCGTCCGGCGCGCGCGCCCGTGCGCCGCGCGCGGTCTACGGCCTGCTCGCGCTGCTCATCGCGGCGACGCCGCTCGGCCTGCTCGCCGCGGGCACGGCCTGGGGCGAGTGGGACGCGGAGGAGCTTCGGGAGACGGCGGAGCTCGGCGCGCCGCTCGGCTATACGCCGGCGGGCATGGCGCAGGGCTTCGAGCTCCCCGCGCTGCTGCCGGACTATGCGGTCGCTGGCATGCCCGAGGCGCTCGGCTATATCCTTTCCGCCGTGATCGGCACGGCGCTGCTCGTGATTTTCTTCAAGCTCGTAGCGACGCTGCGGCGGCCGCATACGGATTATGGCGCGCCGTCCGCGGGGTGCTGAAAGAGGCGGTTTTCATGGAACTTCCGGCCTGGGCCTGCAAAGATGAGGCATATCGGCCGACGCGAGATCGGGACGCGTTCTTGTCCCGGTCTTTTTTGCGTGTGATGCAGGCGCTCGCGGCGCTGCGGCTCAGCGGTGCGCGCGCGCTCAGTTGGTCGCCGCAGGGGCTTTTGGCGCTGCTTTTCTGCTGGGTGCTCCTCACAGCGCTCGCGGCGGGGCTGCCGTTCCTCGGCTGCCAGCTCGCACTGCTGCTCGCGGCGCTGATGTTTTGCGACGGGCGCTGCCTCCGGCGCGTGCTCGGCGCGGCGCTCGCGGCGGCGGTCTTTTCGCTGCTGCTCGCGGCGCCGGCGGTCTTTTGGGGCGCTGGGCGCGCGCTGCTCCTGCCCGTCAAGTCGTTTCTGACGCTGGGGGCGGTGCTGCTCGTGGGGGAGACGGTGCCCTGGCACGCGCTCACGGGGGCGCTCGCGTCGCTGCGCGTGCCGCAGACGGTGATCTTCCTGCTCGATACGACGCTGCGGGCCATCTTCCTGCTCGGCGAGGAGGCGGGGGCGCTGCTCACGGCGCTCAAGCTGCGCTCCGTGGGGCGCAACCGCAGGAAGCAGCGCGCGGCGGGCGCCGTGCTCGGCACGCTTTTCCTGCGCGCGCAGCGCCTCTCGGAGGCGACGTATGAGGCGATGGTCTGCCGCGGCTTCACGGGGGAGTATCCGCGCGCCCGCGCGGCGGCGGGGGGCGGCGCGGCGGGCGTGCTGCTGCCGCTGCTCGCCGCTGCTTTTGATGTCTTGCTGTTTCTCTGGCTGGAGGGTGCGCTCGCGCGCTGGGGGGTGTTTGGATGATCGAGCTTACGGATGTCTGCTATGCCTATGACGGCGTGCCCGCGCTCCGCCATGTGACCGCCGCGGCGGCGAACGGGGAGACGGTCGCGCTCCTCGGGCCGAACGGCGCGGGCAAGTCGACGCTCCTGCGCCTCATGAACGGGCTGATCTTCCCGGAGGTCGGGCGCTACTGCTTCGAGGGCACGGAGATCACGGCGCGGCGCATGCGGGAGCATCGCTATGCGAAATGGTTCCACCAGCGCGTGGGCTATGTCTGGCAGAATCCCGCCGTGCAGCTCTTCTCGGCGAGCGTCTGGGAGGAGCTCGCGTTCGGGCCGGAGCAGATGGGACTCTCCGCGGCTGAGGTGCGGCAGCGCGTCGAGGATGCGCTCGCGCTCTGTGGCATCGAGCACCTCGCGGCGCGCGCCCCCTATACGCTCTCTGGCGGCGAGCAGAAGCGGACGGCCATCGCCGCCGTCCTCACGATGAATCCCGCGGTCTGGACGCTCGACGAGCCACTCGCGGCGCTCGATGAGGCCGGGGCCGCGTGGCTCACGGACTTCCTGCGCGCGCTCAAGCGGGCGGGCAAGACGGTGCTCTTCTCGACGCATGATACGGCGCTCGCCGACGCGCTCGCCGACGCGCGCTGGCGGTTCACGCCTGCGCGCGAGGTGCGCGTGGAGCGGTGAGGGGATGCGGGCTATCTTGCGACGGCCGCATATCCTTCATATAAAAACGATGCTGCACACGCGTGAGATTTCACGTTGGTGCAGCATCGTTTTTTTGGTGATTGATATTCGTCAGCCGGCTGCGGCAACCTGAAGCTTCAGGTCGAGGGCCTGCATGAGCTTGACGAGGGTATCGAGCTTCGGCGTTGTCTGCAGCGTTTCGATACGGACGACCGAGGACTGAGGGATGCCGCACCGCTTCGCGAGGGCGCGTTGGCTGATGCCCAGTTCCTGTCTCCGCCGGATCATGGAAGAAACGATCGTGCTCACTTCTTCGATTTCTTCCATATTGCGGCGCTCTTCTTTGCTGACGGCCTTTACATGATTTTTATAGTCTTCCCAAGTTCTCATGGCTCTTCCTCCTTCTGACGGATGTAATCGTCGCGTTCCGCCTTGGCGCGAGCGATTTCCCGTTTGGGCGTTTTCTGAGATTTTTTGCGGAAATGATGGAGTAGTACATACTGATGCTCATCATAGTAGAAATAGAAGACGCGGTTGTTTCCAGGGCGCAGTTCCCAGATGTTTTCTTCGAGATGTTTCGTGATGTTGGTCGGCAGATTGGTGCCGTTCCGGGCGAGTAGGTCGATGTAGAAGAGAATCTGGTGGTACTGGATACGGGCATCTTTGCTGGTTTCACTTTTCACCCGCAGGCTTTCCAAGAAGTCCCAGACATCTGATTTGCCATGTTGATTCTCATAAAACTCAATCTTATACATCATGCTCTCCTTCGTATTCCTGCTTCGATGATAGCATGAATGCTATCAAAAGACAAGGGATACAAAGGTTTATCGGTGATAGGGAAGACGGCTGTGGGCACGAGGTGTCTGGAGATGTAAAAATCGTAGGCTATGCAGTTGCCAGTGTCTCGATCGTCTATGCAAGATCGCCTTTTTCCGGAGCGCGGCGCGTGTTATAATGAGGCGTGACGTGATATGGGCGGCGCGAGCCGCAGGCACAGACAGAGGAGAACGTATGATCAAGATGATTTTTTCCGATATGGACGGCACGCTGCTCGACGGCAGGGGACAGGTGCCGGAGGGCTTCGACGCGCTCGCGGCGGAGCTTGCCGCGCGCGGCGTGCGCTTTGCTCCCGCGAGCGGGCGGCAGTATTTCTCGCTCGCCGAGAGTTTCCCGCGCTACGAGGACGAGTTCCTCTTCCTCGCGGAGAACGGCACGAATGTCGTCTACCGGGGCGAGACGCTTTTCACATGGCCGATGGAGCAGGCAGCGGCGCATGCGATCCTCGAGGAGGTGTACGCCGCGGATCCCGGCATTTTCTGCGTGTTCTGCGGCCTGCGGGACGCCTATGCGCTCGCGGCGCAGCGCAGCGAGGAGAATGTCGCCGAGCTGCGGAAATACTATACGCACGCGGCCTGGGTGCCATCGTTCGCTGCGGTGGAGGATACGTGCGTCAAGGTGTCTTTTTTCGACGTGACGGCGCATTCCAAGGAGCGCATCGAGCCGCTCGTCGAGAAATGGCGCACCGCGCAGCAGGTCGTGCTCTCGAGCGACTACTGGCTCGACATCATGGCGCCCGGCGCGAACAAGGGCATCGCCGTGCGTGCGATGCAGAAGCACTTCGGCGTCCGGCCGGAGGAGTGCGCGGCGTTCGGCGACTATCTCAACGACCGCGAGATGCTCGGCGCTGTGGGCTATAGTTTCGCGATGGCCAACGCGCATCCCGCCGTCAAGGCGGCGGCGCGCTATGAGACGGCGAGCAACGAGGAGGGCGGCGTGCTCCTCGGCATCCGTCAGCTCATGGCGAAGGGACTTATATGAGACGAGCCGGGGACATGTGTCCGCCGGCTTTTCTCGTAGGATTTGCTGATGAAATGAGATGCCCCGGATCTGTGTGGCTGCGCTGCGCTCTTGGGAGATGCGCCGCGGCCGCAGCGGAAGCTGCGCTTTGCCGAGGGCGAGAGGCGGGAGCGGCGCACGGATTCGCTGGCGCAATGCCCCGGCGGCTGCAGGCGGTCGGGAGAAAGAGGAGGAAGAGCGAGATGAAACTCGATTACCACATGCATTTTGAGAAAGGCTCCTACGATGAAGCGTGGGCGGAGGGATTTTTCGAGGCGGCGAAGCGGCGCGGGCTTGATGAGATCGGCATCAGCGAGCACAGCCACACGTTCCCGGAGTTCGAGGCGCTTTACTACCACGACCTCATCCTCGACGACAGCTTCATCGGCACGTTCCAGAAGAAATGGCTGAAGTCGAACAAGTTCAAGTATACGCTCGACGACTATTTCCGCTTCATG
Organism: Selenomonas bovis DSM 23594; assembly: GCF_000381005.1. Classification (GTDB taxonomy): domain Bacteria; phylum Bacillota; class Negativicutes; order Selenomonadales; family Selenomonadaceae; genus Selenomonas_C; species Selenomonas_C bovis. The sequence goes on along the minus strand of NZ_KB908382.1, from coordinate 54,786 downwards.
GAGAAGCTCCGCAGGCGCCATCCCTCGGTCAAGACGGGCATCGAGGTCTGCAACTTCGAGGAGCAGGACAAGGTGCGCGATATCCTGCGGGACTATCCGTTCGATTACGTCATCGGCTCAGTGCATTTCCTGCGCGGCTGGGCGTACGACTCCGCGGAGATCAAGGCGGAGTGGGACCGCCATCCGCTCGAGGAGATCTATGACTGGTACGCCGAGGAGGTGGAGAAGCTCGCGGCGAGCGGTCTCTACGACGTGCTCGGTCACCCGTTCAACATCCGGCTGTTCCGCTATCTGCCGGACTTCGACGTGACGCCGTACCTCGAGCGCGTCGCGCGCGCGATGGCGAAGGCGCACATGGCCGTCGACGTCAATACGGGCACGTACTACCGCTATCCGATCGAGGAGATCTCCCCGTACCCCGACTTCATGCGCGTGGCCGCGCGCTGCGGCCTGCCCATCATCACCTCGTCCGACGCGCACAAGCCGGAGGACTGCGGCGCGTACAACGACGAGGCCGTCGCTTACGCACGGGACTTCGGCTACACGCACCTCCTGCACTTCGAGCAGCGCAAGCGCACGGAGGTGCCGCTCGGCTGAACGGCGCTGCTCTTGGTAAATCAAGAGGAAAGAAATGAGAAACGCATGCGTGAATACAGGATACAATAAAAAATAATCTAAAACCGTTGACAAAGTACAGAAGATGGAATATAATAAAGCCAGAGATAAGGAAAAGAGAAAAACGAGACAGTTTGTGAAAAGATGAGAATCGTAGTCCAAAAGTCGTAATAAGATTTCTGCATCATGCACTTGATTTTTTGGTGATGATTTCCGATAATACTTGCAAAGGAAATGGACATCAGATGAATGTCCGTACGGTTGGCAGAACGGGAGACTGAGGAGGGTCATTCCGGATGGCCAAGCAAGAATGTGAGGAGAATATCATCATGAAAGTCAGAGTTTATTCCCAGTGGATGGAAGAGGTAGAAGTACCTGTTCGCACGAAGCAGTTCACCAAGGCAGCAAGGCTCATGGGACATGCAGATTTTGCAAGCTTTGCCGCTGCAGATGACAGGGTCGGCCGTGATCGGAAGACCGCAAAATCTTCAGATCAGCAGGCAGTAGCAGAGTGGCTCGATTGCCGTGTTGTTGATAAAGTGAACGAGGGAGTTGCATGATGTGAAATGCCATGCAGGAGGGCGGCAGCGGAAGCTGGTCACGAGATATGTGGAGATACGCCCTTCCCACCGCACGAATGCAGGCAATAGATAAGGACCGTTCCTGACGAGGAGAGGCCGCTGCCGGAGCGAAGCTCAGGCAGCGGCCTCTCATATTTATTTGCCGCGCGGTTTTATATGGTGCGCATGCAAAAAGAGGCGGGATGGTTGCGAATGACAGCCGTCCCGCCTCTTTTCGTGCGCGCTTTAGGAACCGCTGATTAAATCAGTGGTTCCTTTACTCCGCGGCGCCGACGCAGTCGTTGAGGCCCTGGATGAGGGCGTCGACGTCGATGCCGTGCGCGAGTGCGCCCTGCTCGATGTTCTCGAAGTGCGCAGCTGCGCAGCCGAGGCAGCCCATGCCGGCGCTCATGAAGACTTCTGCCGTGTCCGGATATTTCTGGACGACTTCGAGGATGCTCATATCTTTTGTAATTGCCATGTTAAAACCTCCTGACAAGATTGTTGGCGAAACATTTCCGGGTATCCCAGGGACACCCTGCGGCAGAAAACCCTCATGGGGTATTCCTGCCATCTGTTTCGCATTATAGCATAGTTTCCCGTGCATTTCATTATCCGTTGTTACAAAAAAGAGAATTCTTGCAGATGTGCGCGGAGGACTGGAATTTTCCTTTGCTTCGCGCTAAAATAAGGAAGATATAAATGCTTGACAGGAGTGGTTTCTTTGGGCCTGATTGTGGGGACGGTCTTCGGGCTGCCCATCTATACGTACGGCTTGGTGGTTCTCGCGGCGGTGCTGGTCGGCGCGGCTGTCGCCTGGATGAATGTGCGCCTGCACGGCGAGCGGACGGGGACGCTGCTCGATCTCTTGCTCTTGGGGCTGCCGGCGGCGCTCGTCTGCGGCCGGCTGGGCTTCGTGCTGCATCATTTCGCTGATTATGCGAGCCATCTGCTCACGGTGCTCTGCATCTGGCAGGGCGGGCTGTCGTTCTACGGCGGGATGCTGGGCTTCCTGCTGGCGGTCGTGGCCTACAGCCTGGTCCAGGGCGTGAGCGCCTGGCACTGGCTGGATCTGCTCGTGCCGGCGTTCCTCGTGGCGGTCGCGGTGCACGAGCTGGGGATTTTCGGGATGCAGCTCACGATGGGCTCGCCGTTCCCGCCGGACCTGCCGAACGACCACACGCTCGCGGAGTATGTCGAGTATCGGTACCGGCCGATGGGCTTCCAGGATATGCTCTATTTCTTTCCCATCGCGCTCTATCAGGCGGGGCTGCAGCTGGCGGTGTTCTTGCTCGTCGCGCTGGCGGCGTTCGTCGACGGGCGGTTCCTGCACCGCCTGCGGCCCGGCTGCCTCTTCCTGCTGGGGCTGGGGCTCGCGGCAGCGGTGCGGCTCGGCTGCGGTTTTTTCTACCTGAGCTCGGATCCTGGGAGCGTGCTGCCGTTGGGGCGGCTGCTCTCCGGCGGGACGCTGCTCGCTGCCATCGCGCTCTTCGTCGTGCGGAGCCGCACGCGCCAGAGTCTGTTTTCGTGATTCCGTAAGGAGGAGTCTTCGTGATATCTTTTCGCTCCGAGGGACGTCCGCGCTGGCGGCTGCGATTGCTGCTGCTCGTGCTGCTGCTCGCGATCCCTTTCCTGCTCGCGAGCCCGAAGCCGATGACGGCGAGCATGGTCGCGGACAGCGAGAACGGCACCAAGGTGCTCGTGCTCAATTACCACAAGGTCGACAATATGAATATCTCGCTCTCTGTGCTGCCGGAGGATTTCGACCGGCAGATGAAGTATCTGAGCGAGAACGGCTACCATACGATTACGCCGGATGAGCTCTACGACAGCCTCGCAGGCAATGCCGAGCTGCCGGAGAATCCGGTGCTCATCACGTTCGACGACGGCTATGAGGACAACTACCAGAACGCCTATCCGATCCTGAAGAAATACGATTTCAAGGCGACGGTCTTCGTGATCTCGAGTTTCCTCGGCGTCTATCCGAACTACCTGACCTGGGACCAGGCGCGCGAGATGGATGAGAACGGTATCTCCATCCAGTCGCATACGGTCGATCATAAGTCCATGACCGACCTCACGGATGATGAGCTGCGCACCGAGCTCGTGGATTCGAAGAAGAAGATCGAGAAGGAGCTCGGCCACAGCGTCGACTATATGGCGTATCCGACGGGCACCTATAACCTGCACATCGCGGAGCTCGTGAAGGAGGCCGGCTACAAGGCGGCGTTCACCATCAAGTACGGCAATGTGGACAAGGCGAGCAATATCTACGCGCTGGAGCGCGTGCCGGTGTTCCATACGGAGGATACGAACAAGTCGTTCCTCGAGCGCATCCGCTATACGCCGATCTTCGAGCGTTTCGGCTGGATCAAGAGCTGAGGCAGCGCGCCCGGAGGGGCTGCGGCGCGCAGGAAACGGCGGATCGTGCCGCGCGGCGGCTGCGCTGTGTACGGCAGATCGTGCCGCGTGCGCCAGGCGAGTGGCTGCGCCGCTCGTGCAAGGTGATGAAAAAGGATGCTCCCCTCAGGCGGCGTTGCTGCCTGAGGGGAGCATCCTTCTTGTATCTTGTAGGCTGCGCGCGTCACGCCCCCGCGAAGACGAGCTCCGGTGCTTTCTCGATGAGGCCGGTTCGCGCGGCGAGTTCGTAGAAGGTGCGGAGGCCGTCGAGGTATTCCTCGGTGAGGTCCCAGTGGATGACACCGCCGAGGTAGTGGTCGAGCTCCTCGTAGGTGAAGGGCTTCTCGCCGAGGACGGAGCGGATGGCGGCGTCCTTGTGTGCGAGGCCGTAGGCGAAGCTCTCGCGGACGGCGCGGCTGACACGGGTGAGCGCTGCCGCGTCCTGCTCGGCGAAGCGCCGGCTCGCGACCCAGAGCGCATAGACCATCTTCTTGCCCGTGAGCTTCTTCCACTCGGCGCCGAGGTCGTAGACGTAGAGGCTCGGGCTCGCGTGGTGATAGAGGTAGAGCGCGTCGTCGCCGATGAAGAGCGCGGCCGTCGCGTCCTCGGGGATGGGGTGCTCGACGGAGAGGCTCTGGACGTTGTAGGTCGGCACGGCGCCATAGCCGCTCCTGAGGATGATCTTGAGCAGCGCGTGCGAGGTCGCGCTCTTGGCCGTCAGCGCGATGCGGTCGTCCTCGATCTCCTCGATGGGCTTTCTCGAGAGGAGCAGGATGCTCTCGACGGCGCCGTCGGTCGAGACGCAGGGGCCGCGCAGGATGCGCAGCTTGTCCGCGTGGCGCGCGTAGAGAATGGATGATACGTTGCTCACATCGAGGCGTCCGGCGATGAGGTCGCTGTTGAGGACGGCGGGGACGCCGCGCTCGATGGCGAGGCCGTCCGCGCCGCCGTGCGCGTAGCCGTAGGCGAGCGGCAGCACGTTGAGGAAGTCGATGTGACCGACGCGTGGCAATGGTCCTGGCATAGGCAGAATCCTCCTTGCTTGAAAAAGCCGCAACCGTTCCTGCGGCTTTTTGCTATGTAAATCCCCAAGAACGCAAGCCGTCAGGCGCAGCGTGATTGGCTGGATTTACTGTAAGGGCGATGCACAATGTCCACAAAGTGGACGTTTGTGCATGTAGTTTGTTGTCCTCTTCATTATACACGGTCGCCCGCGCATCCGCAAAGTTTCTCTTGTTCTCTCGGGAGTTTTCTCATCTGTGACGATGAGGAAGCAGGTGCTGATCACTGTGCTGCGCGATGGGGGGCGAAAACATCCTTCGCGCGGGGAACCGAACCTCTTCCGCTTTCGCTGCACTCGGCGTTCCCCGGGATGTCGCTGCCCTCCCGCGCGCCCCCAGAGGAGAAGGACAGGCTGGGGGCTATCCGCGGATTTCGATTGGATGCGAAAAAATCAGAGGGAAGGGGCGCATTTTCGCGCCGTTTATTGTATAATAGAGAGGAAACCGGAGAGAAAGGTAGGAAGCCATGTCGGTGGAACGGGAGGCCGTGATCTCGAATGAGAGCGGCATCCATGCGCGCGTCGCGGCGATGATCGTCCAGCGCGCGCGGGAGCTCAGCGAAAAGTATCATACGAAGCTCTACCTGCGCGGCACGCGCGGCGAGCGGTTCCTCATGCGCAGCATCATGAAGCTCATCGCGCTCAAGACGAGCCGCGGCGATGCGGTGTTCGTGACCGCGGAGGGCGGCGACGAGCAGCGGGCCGCGGAGGAGATGGCCGCGTTCCTCGAGGGCGACCTCGAGATGCATGAGCCGCAGGAACTCCACGAGGTGGACAAGCTGCTGCATGAGAACGCGCTCATGCAGGAGCGGCTGCAGATGATTCTCGAGGCGGTGCAGGACGGCATCTGTGTCGTGGACAAGAGCGGCCTCATCACCTATGTGAATCCGTCGTATCTGCGCATCGTCCACAAGACGATGGAGATGGTGCTCGGGCAGAACGTCTTCACGCATGCGCCGCACGGCAACCGCGTCGGCGTGCTGCGCTCGGGCGTCGCGCGCATCGGCGTCATCAGCCACAAGAAGAACGGCACGACGGTCGTCGCGAATGTCAATCCCATATTCATCGACGGCGAGATCGCGGGCGTCGTCTCGGTCATCAAGGACATCACGGAGATCCAGAACCTCATGGAGCGGCTCACACAGGTGTCCGCGCGCGCCGAGTACCTCGAGCAGGAGCTCCTGCGCACGAAGAAGACGGCCTCGGCGTTCGGTAGCTACATCGGCAAGAGCGGCAAGGTCGTCGACGTGCTCGCGCTCGCCTCGAAGGCGGCGGCGAGCTCCGCGACGGTGCTGATCCGCGGGGAGAGCGGCACGGGCAAGGAGGTCATCGCGGAGGGTATCCACTACGCGAGCTCCCGCCGCCGCGGGCCCTTCATCCGCGTGAACTGCGGCGCGATCCCGCCCGCCCTCCTGGAGTCCGAGCTCTTCGGCCATGAGAAAGGCGCGTTCACGGGGGCCGTGAAGCGCAAGCTCGGCAAGTTCGAGCTCGCGAACCACGGCACGATTTTCCTCGACGAGATCGCGGAGATGGACAAGAACATGCAGGTCAAGCTGCTGCGCGTGCTCCAGCAGAAGGAGTTCGACCGCGTGGGCGGCGAGGAGACGGTGCATGTCGATGTGCGCATCATCGCCGCGACGAACCGCGACCTCGAGCAGATGATGAAGGAAGGGGAGTTCCGCGACGACCTCTACTACCGTCTCAACGTCATCCCCATCCTGCTGCCGCCGCTTAGAGAGCGCGTCGATGACATCCCGCTGCTCGTCGAGCATTTCATCGGCAAGATCAGCGGTGAGCAGAAGAAGCCCGTGCGCGGCATCACGCCGGAGGCGATGGAGGTGCTCATGCACTACCGCTGGCCCGGCAACGTGCGCGAGCTCGAGAATGTCATCGAGCGCGTGATCACGCTCATGGACGCGACGGAGATCACCGCGAGTGCGCTGCCCTCGTATCTCAAAGGCGAAATCGCGGCGCGCGAGGTCGAGGAGAGCCGCCTCACGAGCGGCGCGGTGCTGCCGTGGCCGGAGTATGAGAAGCGTATCATCGCTTACGCGCTCGAGAAATGCGGCAGCTTCAACGCCGCGGGGCGCGCGCTCGCGCTCACGCACAAGACCGTTGCGGCGAAGGCGAGGAAGTACGGGCTTGTCGAGTGACGGCAGGCGGCGTGCTGCTTCCTCCGCGCTTGTCGGCACGGAGGTATGGTAGAAATTACCCAACCTGCGTAAAATTTACCAAGCAAATAGCGCGAGTTGGTAAAATTTACCAGAAACGATTTTCAAAAATACATTTCAAGCCGAAGAACTCATGGTAATGTTTCCGAAAAGGCTCGCTGCTGCTGGGCTTTGCAGGAATTATTATAAAAATTTCCCAGCCTGCAGGAAGTTGGCACGCTGTATGCAATATAATCAGGTATATGCATCGGCTGTGCAGCAGGCACCGCTGTTTATCTCAGGATCGCCGCGGGAAGCGGCGGATCCGCAAGTTCCTAAGAAAGAGGTATTTCAAATGACGGAAGCAAATGTAACGATCGAGAACAAGACTGGTATCCACGCTCGCCCGGCTTCGGTGTTCGTGCAGACGGCGACGAAGTTCAAGTCCAAGGTGCAGATCAAGGCGAAGGGCAAGACGGTCGATGCGAAGAGCATCCTCATGATCATGAGCATGGGCCTTGTGAAGGGCACGGATATCACGATCGTCGCGGACGGCCCGGATGAGGCTGAGGCAGTCAAGGCGCTCAAGGATCTCGTCCTTTCCAAGTTCGGCGAGGAATAATCGCATAGGGTGGGGCGCTGCCCCGCGTAGGCCCGCCTGCGTTCCGCGGACGGGCCTTTTTGCCGCATGTACAAGGGGACACATACACATACAGCTGGGGGAAAGAATTATGGCAGAGAAAATTCGTGGCAAAGGCGTTATCTCCGGTATCGCCATGGGCAAGATCATGCTCGCGGGACAGAACCTCGACGGCTATCTCGTGAGCTATCAGCCCGAGGACAAGGAGACGGAGAAGTCCAAGGCCAAGGCGGCGCTCACGGCGGTGGCCGAGCAGCTGCGTGAGGGCATCGAGAAGATGCAGAAGAACGAGAAGACAAAGGAGCAGGCGGCTATCCTCGAGGCGCACCGCATGATGGTGCAGGATCCGATGATGGCGGACAACATCGAGCAGAAGATCGACGAGCTCGGCAACGCGCCGCGCGGCGTGCTGCGCGCCTCTGAGGAGCAGGCGAAGATGTTCGAGCAGATGAACGACGAGTATTTCGCCGCGCGCGCCGTCGATCTCCGCGATGTCGGCAAGCGCATCGCGAAGTTCATCCTCGGCGTCAAGGAGCCGGAGATCGGCGATGAGAAGGTCATCCTCTGCGGCCATGAGATCGAGCCGTCGGTCATCGCCGGCATGCCGACGGAGAAGATCGCGGGCGTCCTCCTCGGCTCCGGCTCGACGACGGCGCATGCCGTCATCATCGCCAAGGCGCGCGCCATCCCGACCATCGTCGGCCTCAACAAGGAGAACCGCATCGACAAGATCGCGGACGGCGACCACGTCATCATCGACGGCGAGCGCGGCGAGATCACCATCAATCCGACGCCGGATGAGATCGCGGCCTACAGCGACAAGATCAAGAAGCAGCAGGAGCTCGCGGCGCACTACGCGGCGCTCAAGGATCTGCCGGCGGTGACGCCGGACGGCGTCAAGGTCGAGCTCATGGCGAACATCGGCACGCACATGGACGTCGACAACGCGATGAACTACGGCGCGGAGGGCGTCGGCCTGTTCCGCTCGGAGTTCGTGTTCATGGGCCGTCAGGAGATCCCGACGGAGGAGGACCAGTTCAAGGCGTACAAGGAAGCCGTCGAGAAGTGCAAGGGCAAGCTCTGCGTGATCCGCACGATGGACATCGGCGGCGACAAGCCGCTGCCGTACCTCAACATCCCGCATGAGGACAACCCGTTCCTCGGCTACCGCGCCGTGCGCATCAGCCTGCAGCGCAAGGATCTCTTCCTGCCGCAGCTCAAGGCCATCCTGCGCGCGGGCGTCTACGGCAAGGTTGCCATCATGATCCCGATGATCATCAACGTCAACGAGTTCAAGGAGGTCAAGGCGCGCATCGAGGACGCCAAGGCCGAGCTCGTCCACGAGGGCAAGAGTTACAGCGACGATGTGCAGGTCGGCATCATGGTCGAGACGCCGTCGGCGGCCGTCATGACGCCGGTGCTCGCGAAGTATGTGGACTTTTTCTCCATCGGCACGAACGATCTCGTGCAGTACACGCTCGCCTGCGACCGCGGCAACGCGAACATCTCGTATCTCTACAATCATTTCAACCCGTCGGTGCTGCGCCTCATCCAGCGCACGATCCAGAGCGCGCGCGACAACGGCATCTGGGCCGGCATGTGCGGCGAGATGGCATCCGATCCCTACGCGGCTGTGCTGCTCATGGGCATGGGCATCCACGAGCTCTCTATGAGCGCGCCGAGCATCCCGCGCGTCAAGGAGATGCTGCGCAAGACTTCCTCGGTCAAGGCGAAGGAAGTCCTCGCCGACGTCATGAAGCTCGAGGACGGCGACGAGATCCGCGAGTATCTGCATAAGGTGCTCTGAGTTCTCACGGGACAGGCGCACGCGCCGCTGTGGTGATGCGTGTGTGCCGGTTGGAAAACTCAAGGAAGCGCAGATCTTTCTGAGAAAGGCGGCTTGCTGACAATCTTGCGTCAGCGGGCCGCCTTTTTGCGTGCTTTTGCTGCCGGGATGGTTTGCCGGGCGCGGCGCGGGGCAAGAGGCGGAGGGCTCGCGGCTTCGGGAAGAGGCGGCAGGGGCTTGCGGGCGGCGTGGGCGCATTGTGCATTTTGGTTGCGTTTTTCTCTGGCTGGTCGTATACTATGGGTATTATCAGCTGTCTTGACAGCTCGGCGCGGCCGCGTCTTGTCTGGGCGGTGTATGGCAGGGGAGAATCGTATGGAAGATATCATAGAGGAAATCGAGCGTCTGAAGCGGGAGCGGAAAGCGGTGATTCTGGCGCATCTTTATCAGCCGGAGGAGATCCAGGAGATTGCGGATTTCACGGGGGATTCGTTCGGCTTGTCGCGGCAGGCGGCGCGGACGGATGCCGAGGTGATCGTGTTCTGCGGGGTGCGGTTCATGGCGGAGACGGCGAATATCCTTTCGCCGGAGAAGGTGACGCTGCTGCCGGCGGCGGACGCGACGTGCCGGATGTTCACGGATACGCTGACGGATGAGGTGCGGCGCGCACGCGCGGCGCATCCCGATGCGGTGTTCGTGGCGTATGTGAATACGCCGGCGGCGGTGAAGGCGATGGCGGATATCTGCTGCACGTCGTCGAACGCGGCGGCGGTGGTGGCGTCGATCCCCGAGGATCGGGAGATCGTGTTCCTGCCGGATGGGAATCTCGGCTCGTTCGCGGAGGCGCAGACGGGGCGGCAGATGATCTGCTGGCACGGCGGCTGTCCGACGCATATGGGGCTGACGGAGGCGGATATCGAGGCGGCGCGCGCGGCGTATCCGGGCGCGCCGGTGCTGATGCATCCCGAGTGCCGGCCGCCGGTGCGCGCGCTCGCCGACTATGTCGGCAGCACGACGGGCATCGTGAAGTACGCGATGGAGAGCGAGGCGGAGGATTTCATCATCGCGACGGAGGAGGGGGTGCTCTATGAGCTTGCGGAGCGCTGCCCGGAGAAAAAGTTTCATCTCGCGTCGCGTCATCTGCTCTGCGTGAATATGAAGAAGACGACGCTCGAAAAGGTGCGCGACGCGCTCAAGACGCTCACGCCGCGCGTCGTGGTGCCGGAGGAGATCCGGGAAAAGGCGGTGACGGCGCTCACGAGGATGCTGGAGATTGCGCCGGTGAAGAAGTGAGTGTTGTGGCGGCGGGAGCGGTTCGAGGCATTTGGTAGTTCGAGGCGGGGGTTGTTCGAGACTGGATGGTGTTCGAGTCGGTGACGGCAGCGGGTGTCGGCCGACTCACTCCGCGGTTTGCTCTCGTCGGCAAAGGGGACAGAGGAATGCCTGAGGGAGGTCGGGCCTCCAAATAGGCAAACCGCTGCGTTCGCTGTCCGGCACCCGCTGCCTGGGCGTACGGAGTGGCTGGATGGTTCGAGGTGGGGACTGTTCGAGGCTGGAGACGGTTCGAGACTGGATGGTGTTCGAGTCGGTGACGGCAGCGGGTGTCGGCCGACTCACTCCGCGGTTTGCTCTCGTCGGCAAAGGGGACAGAGGAATGCCTAAGGACGGTCGGGCCTCCGAATAGGCAAACTGCTGCGTTCGCTGTCCGACACCCGCTGCCTGGGCGTACGGAGTGGCTGGATGGTTCGAGGTGGGGACTGTTCGAGGCTGGTCGGTTCGAGGCCGGATGGTTCGAGGCGGTGCGGTCCGCCGCCTTGGGGTTGGATATCAATATAAATGTGAATATGAATGGTTCTATGTGATATATGAGGAAAGAAGCTGGAATCGATGCAACGGTATTTGATGAATTTCGATACGCGCAGCCTGCCGCGGTACGAGGCGGATGCGCTGGTGATCGGCTCTGGTGTGGCGGGGCTGACGGCGGCCTGGCATCTGGCGCGGGCGGGGAAGTCTGTGCTGCTCGCGGTGCGCGATACGCTGTTTGACAGCAATACGAACAAGGCGCAGGGCGGCATCGCGGCGTCGTTCGGCAGCGATGATAATCCTGCGCTGCATCTGGAGGATACGCTGGTGGCGGGCGCCGGGCTGACGGATCGGGATATCGCCAAGCTGGTCGTGACGGAGGGGCCGGAGGATATCCGGTTGCTCGCGGCGCACGGGGCGGAGTTCGACCGCACGGCGGATGGGCGGCTCGCACTCGGGCGCGAGGGGTGTCACTGCCGCCACCGCATCGTTCATGCGCATGGCGATGCGACGGGCGCGGAGGTGGCGCGCGCGCTCAACGCGATGGTAGCGCAGGAGGTGCGCGTGCGGCCGCTCGAGCATTGTTATGTGGTGGATCTGCTCGTGCATGAGGGGCGCGTCTATGGCGCGACCGCGCTGCTTGATGGAAAGAAGGTGGTGCTGCGCGCGCGGGCCACGGTGCTCGCGACGGGCGGCACGGGGCGGCTTTTCAGCAAGACGACGAATCCTGAGGGCGCGACGGGCAGCGGGCTCGCGATGGCCTGGCGCGCGGGCGCCGAGGTGATGGATATGGAGTTCGTGCAGTTCCATCCGACGGCGCTCGCGCTCGAGGGGTGCCCGAATTTCCTGATTTCGGAGGCGGTGCGCGGCGCGGGCGCGGTGCTGAGGAACGGCAAGGGCGAGCGGTTCATGCCGAAGTATCATCCGATGGCGGAGCTCGCGCCGCGCGATGTGGTGGCGCGCTGCATTTTCAAGGAGATGCAGGAGAGCGGCATGGATCACGTGTTCCTCGACGCGACGGGGATCGGCGATGCGGCGCAGAAGTTCCCGATGATCGCGGAGACGTGCCGCCAGTATGGTGTGGATATCGAGCGGGATTTCATCCCGATCGCGCCGGCGGCGCATTATATGATGGGCGGCGTGCATACGGATGCGCACGGGCGCACGAATCTCGCGGGGCTGTATGCCTGCGGGGAGGCGGCGTGCACGGGGCTGCAGGGCGCGAACCGGCTCGCGAGCAATTCGCTGCTCGAAGGGCTGGTGTTCGGCCGGCGCGCGGCGGAGGATATTGTGGCGGCTGCGACGTGCGCTGAGACGCAGGCTGCGCCGCGGGCGGCGTTCTGCGCGGAGCTGTTTTTCGAGGAGCACGGGCTGCGCGAGGCGGCGTTTTCGGATACGGCGCGGCTGAACCGGGAGACGCAGGTGCTGATGACGCAGTATCTGGGCATCCGCCGGTATGCGCCGGGCATCCTGAAGGCGATCCAGGAGCTTTCGCGGCTGTCGTCGCTGCGCGAGGGGTATGCGGCGGAGTCGGCGGAGGAGCTCGATCTGCGCGGGCGGCTCGCTGCGGATCTCCTGATCGCGCGGGCGGCGCTGCGCCGCAGGGAGAGCCGCGGGGCGCATTACCGCATGGATTATCCGGAGAAGAGTGAGAAGTGGCGCCATCATGTGCTCGATGTGAAGGATGAGCAGGTGGCGCTCGATGAGGAAAAGGGAGATATGAGCGATGGAAATGATGTTTGGTCTGGACGAGCGCTTGCGGTCATGGCTTGAGGAGGATGTCGGCAGCGGCGATCTCACGACGAATGCCATCGTGGGGCCGGAGATGGAGGCGACGGGCATCGTGCACGCGAAGGATACGGGCGTGCTCGCGGGTGTGTTTGCGGCGCGCCGGGTGTTCGAGCTCCTGGAGCCGGGGATTTCCTTTACGGCGAAGCTTGAGGATGGGGCGAAGCTCGCGCCGGGGTCGGTGATCGCGGAGGTGCATGGCACGGCGCGCGCTGTGCTGACGGGCGAGCGGCTCGCGCTGAATCTGCTCCAGCATATGTCGGGGGTCGCGACGCGGACGGCGCGGCTCGCGGCGATTGCGGCGCCGTATGGGGCGCGGCTGGTCGATACGCGGAAGACGACGCCGGGGCTGCGGCTGCTCGATAAGTATGCGGTGCGCGTGGGCGGCGGCAGCAATCACAGGCTGGGGCTCTACGATGCGATGCTCATCAAGGATAATCATATCCAGGTGGCGGGCGGCATCCGCGAGGCGCTCGCGCGGGCGCGGGCGTATGCGAGCCATATGACGAAGATCGAGATCGAGGTGGAGGATCTCGCGGGGGTGCGTGAGGCGCTCGCGGGCGGCGCGGATGTCATCATGCTGGATAATATGGCGCCGGAGATGATGCGCGAGGCGGTCGAGATCATCGATCACCGCGCGGTGGTCGAGGCGTCGGGCGGCATCGATGAGACGACGCTCGCGGCGGCGGCCGCCGCCGGGGTGGATGTCATCTCGGTCGGCGCGCTCACGCATAGTGTGAAGGCGCTCGATATCAGCATGGATATCGGGAGAATCAAATAGAGCGAAATAGGGCGCTTGCGGGCGCAAAAAAAGCGAGCCGGACGGCTGCACACGGAGATGTGCGGGCGGTCGGCTCGTTTTTTTGCGTTGGTGAGTGGGGGGGATGATTCGTGGCGGGCTGGGGTTCGAGGCAGACGGACGGCTGGTGTCAGCCGACTCGCTCCGTGCTGCGCTCTCGTCGGCGATAAAGGATGAGGATGTGATGGGGGCTTGTCGTGCCTCCGAATAGGCTCCGCGCTGCGCTCGCTGTCTGACACCAGCCGTCCTGATCGCAGGTCGCAGAGGAAATGGTTAGAGGCGGGCAGGGGGTCGAGGCGGGCAGCCGACGGGCGGCGGCCGATGGGGCGCGGGGTAGGGGCGTTCGAGGCGGGCTGGGGTTCGAGGCAGGCAGCCGACGGGCGGCGGCCGACTCGCTCCGCGGTTCGCTCTCGTCAGCAATATAGACAGAGGATATGATGGAGACTTGTCGTGCTTCCGAATAGGCGAACCGCTGCGCTCGCTGTCCGTCGCCCGTCGGCTGCTGATGGGGCGCGAGGTGGGGAGCGTTCGAGGCGGGCTAGGGTTCGAGGTAGGCAGCTGCCGGGCGGCGGCCGACTCGCTCCGCGGTTCGCTCTCGTCAGCAATAAAGACAGAGGATATGATGGAGGCTTGTCGTGCTTCCGAATAGGCGAACCGCTGCGCTCGCTGTCCGCCGCCCGTCGGCTGCTGATGGGGCGCGAGGTGGGGAGCGTTCGAGGCGGGCTGGAGTTCGAGGCAGGCGGACGGCTGGTGTCAGCCGACTTGCTCCGCGCTGCGCTCGCTGTCTGACACCAGCCGCCCTGGACGAAGGTCGTAGGAGGTGGTTCGAGGCAGTCAGGTGATCCAGAGGTGGCAGCCCGTGCGACTGAGGAGGAGAGGAGGAAATGGGGCGGCGGCTTACCGCAGCAGGAAGAAGAGGATGGGGAAGATGATGAGGAGGAAGGCGGCGGTGGTGACGAGGAAGCTGGCGGCGGGGAGGTTGACGTTGAGGCGGTAGAGGCGGGCGGAGAGGACGGCGTTGATGGCGGTGGGGGCGAAGGAGAGGATGATGATGGTGTTGCGAAGGATCGGGTCGAGGGGGAGGAGCGTGGCGAGGAGGAGGGTGGCGGCGGGGGTGATGAGGAAGCGCAGGGCGGTGAGGCTGTGGATGTGTGGGAGGTAGCGCCGCGTGGTGCGGAGGTCGATGAAGAAGCCGACGGGGAGCATGGCGGACCAGGCGCCGATGTGGACGAGGCTTTGGAAGAGTGTGCCGAGGGGCGCGGGGCGTTCGATGCCGAGGGCGTTGAGGGTGAGGCCCGCGGCCATGCCGAGGACGCAGAGCTGGTTCGGGCTGAGGAACATGTCGCGCAGGCTCCTGAGGCGGCTGGTCTGCCGGAGGCTGCCGGTGGCTTTCATATGGTAGTATTGGGCGATGGGGAAGACGACGATGCAGAGGAGGAAGTTCTGGATGGTTGCGACGAGCTGGGCGTAGGCGAAGCCTTGCTCGTTGTAGAGGATGAAGGCGCAGACGCCGCCTAAGGTGCCGAGGTTCGCGAGGAGGGCGCTGCCCATGTAGGCGCCGCGGTCGAGGGGGCTTTTGAGGCGGCGCGCGAAGAGCTCGTAGCCGATGAGGCCGGGGAAGAGGACGAGGAAGCAGCCGAAGAGCGGGGCGATGAGGAGGCTGCGGTCGAGTGGCAGCACCCAGAAGGCGAGCAGCGCGAGCAGGGTGTTGACGATGATGATGTTGAAGCGGATGAGGCAGTCGTTGACGCGCTGCGAGAGCAGGTGATGCTGCTTGAGGAAATAGCCGCAGGCGAGCGGCGCGACGAGGTCCGTGAGGACGAAGAGGATGCGGAGCATGGAGAGACCTTCTTTCTTTGCGGCACGCCGCCGCTGGCGGCGGCTCCCTGCGCGCTTGGTAGGCAGGAGGCGGCGTGGCTTTGGTGATGAATCCTTTCCATTATATGCCGGGTTTCCGTGTGTTTTTATTAAAAAGCGGCGGATTTTCACGCTGCGTGCGCCCCCTGCCGTACGCGGGTGGCGGCAGTTTGTTTTGTTGCCGCGGCCTTTATTGACACCTCTTTCCTGAGATGATATGATAAGCGAGGGATATAAGGGAATCTCCAGGCTCGGCGGAAGCTCCGTCTGAGTTCCTTTTTTGTGTTTGTGCTTCGGCGGCGCGCGCCGCGGGGCTTTAAGGAGGAAACACTAGATGATTGAACGTTACACCAGGCCGGAGATGGGCCATCTCTGGTCCATCGAGAACGAGTGGCAGCAGATCCTGAATGTCGAGATGGCTGCCTGCGACGCCATGGCGGAGCTCGGCGAGATCCCGAAGGAGGCGGCCAAGAACATCCGCGCGAAAGCGGCGTTCGAGGTGGACCGCATCCATGAGATCGAGTCTGTAACGCATCATGACATCATCGCGTTCCTGACGAATGTCGCGGAGCATGTCGGTGATGACTCCAAGTACATCCACAAAGGACTGACGTCCTCTGACGTGAAGGACACGGCTTACTGCATGATGATGCGCGATGCCTGCGACATCATCCTCAAGGATCTCCGGGCGTTCCACGAGGTGCTGCGCCGCCGCGCCGTGGAGTTCAAGCATACACCGTGCATCGGTCGCACGCATGGCATCCACGCGGAGCCGATGACGTTCGGCCTCAAGCTCCTGCTCTGGAGCGCGGAGATCGAGCGCGACATCGAGCGCGTCGAGCACGCGAAGAAGATCGTCTCCGTCTGCAAGCTCTCGGGCGCGGTCGGCACGTATTCCAACATCGATCCGAAGATCGAGCAGATGGTCGGCGAGAAGCTCGGCCTCACGCCGGTGCGCCTCGCGACACAGGTCATCCAGCGCGACCGCCACGCGGAGTTCGTGACGACGATCGCCATCTGCTCCTCGACGCTCGAGAAGATCGCGACAGAGGTGCGCAACCTCCAGCGCACGGATATCCGCGAGGCGGAGGAGTATTTCTCCCCGGGACAGAAGGGCTCGTCTGCGATGCCGCACAAGCGCAACCCCATCAACTGCGAGCGCATCAGCGGCATGGCGCGCCTCAACCGCGGCAACGCCGTCGCGGCGCTCGAGGACATCACGCTCTGGCATGAGCGCGACATCTCCCACAGCTCGGTGGAGCGCGTCATCCTGCCGGATTCCTCCATCAACCTCGACTACTGCACGGCGAAGCTCACGGACATCATCGACAAGCTGCTCGTCTATCCGGAGAAGATGCTGCACGATATGAACCGCACGGGCGGCCTCATCTACAGCCAGCGCATCCTGCTCGCCGTCGTCGACAAGGGCGTGCTGCGCGAGGATGCCTACAAGTGGGTGCAGCGCAACGCGATGAAGCGCTGGATGGAGGGCCAGGATTTCCGCACGAGCGTCGAGAGCGACCCGGACATCACGAAGTACCTCACGAAGGAAGAGATCGACGATTGCTTCGATTACAAGTATTTCCTGCGCAACGTCGATATGATTTTCGCCCGCTTCGGGCTCTGAGCACTGCGCCCGCCCGCGCGGCGGGAGGAGCGGCCTGACAGTAAAGGAAGCGGCGCCACCGCGCCGCCAAAAGGAGAATCACGCCTATGTCAACAGTAGTAGTAACCGGTACGCAATGGGGCGACGAGGGAAAGGGCAAGATTGTCGACTATCTCGCCCAGCAGGCCGAGACGGTCGTGCGCTACCAGGGCGGCAGCAACGCCGGCCATACCGTCGTCGTCAATGATGAAGCATACAAGCTGCGCCTCATGCCGTCGGGCATCCTGTTCAAGGGCTCGCACTGCATCGTCGGCAACGGTGTCGCTTTCGACCCGAAGGTCATGCTCGAGGAGATGGACTCGCTCGCGGCGCGCGGCATCGACCTCTCCGGCATCCGCATCAGCAACCGCGCGCATGTCGTGCTCCCGTATCACTGCCTCATGGACGGCATCGGCGACGAGGCGCGCGGCAAGAACAAGGTCGGCACGACGCACCGCGGCATCGGCCCCTGCTACATGGACCGCGACAACCGCATCGGCATCCGCGTCTGCGACTTCATCGATAAAGAGGAATTCGCACGCCGTCTGAAGGAAAACCTCGCCATCAAGAACAGGGAGCTCAAGCTCCTATACGACCACGAGCCGCTCGACTACGACGCGATGCTCGCGGAGTACAGCGGCTACGCCGACCGCCTGCGCCCGTATGTCTGCGACACGATCGCGCTGCTCAACGAGGAAATCGCGCAGGGCCGCAAGATTCTCTTCGAGGGCGCGCAGGCGACGATGCTCGACATCGACTACGGCACGTATCCCTATGTCACGGCCTCGCACCCCATCTCCGGCGGCGTCGCCGTCGGCGCGGGCGTCGCGCCGAAGAAGATCGACAAGGTCGTCGGCATTGTCAAGGCGTACTGCACGCGCGTCGGCGAGGGACCGTTCCCGACGGAGCAGCTCAACGCCATCGGCGACAAGATCCGCGAGGAAGGCCACGAGTACGGCGTCGTCACGGGCCGTCCGCGCCGCACGGGCTGGCTCGACGCCTGCATCGTGCGCTACGCGGGGCTGATCTCCGGCATCGACTACATGGCCGTCACGCGCCTCGACATCCTCGACAGCTTCGACGAGATCAAGATGTGCACGGGCTACAAGTACCAGGGCAAGCTCCTCAACGAGATCCCCGCGAGCCTCAAGGTGCTCGCGGAGGTCGAGCCGGTCTACGAGACGTTCGAGGGCTGGAAGACGGACATCACGAAGGTCCGCAAGTATGAAGACCTGCCGGAGAAAGCGAAGAAGTACCTCGAGCGCATGGCCGAGGTCACGGGCATCGCGCTCGGCATCGTCTCCGTCGGCCCGAACCGCGACGAGACGATCGTCATCGCTGACGACATCTTCTGATCTGTGATTCCCTGGTCCCAGGGATGGACAAAGACCCGGACATCCGCACGGATGTCCGGGTCTTTCGCATGCGATGCCGCAGGCGCACAGGCTGCCAGGCGCTGCGCAGTCGGCAGGAAAGATGTTGGAGAGGCGCGCCGCGTCTATCCCGTATGGATGCCGGTGTGTCGCATGACGCGCCGGGGCGATGCGGCGGATTTCGCGAAGAAGCGGTATTTTTTTGCGTCTAAGTATGCTAAAATAAATAGCAGACTACACGTACGCGCGTCAGATGTTCGGACATGGTGCGTGCAGCTCTCGCAGCAGAGGCTTGGAAAGGTGGAATGAACGCATGCGAATCACGATTGGCAGCGACCACGGCGCTGTCGCGCTGAAGGAAGAGGTCAAGATGGTGCTCAAGGAGTACGGCGATATCGAGGTGACGGATGTCGGCACGTTCGGCACGGACGCCGTCGACTACCCGGATATCGCTGCGAAGGTCTGCGCGGATGTCGCGAGCGGCAAGTCCGACCGCGGCATCGCGCTCTGCGGCACGGGCATCGGCATCTCGATTGCCTGCAACAAGATCAAGGGCATCCGCTGCGCGCTCTGCAATGATGTCTATTCCGCGAAGATGTCGCGCCATCACAACGACGCGAATGTGCTCGCGATGGGCGGGCGCGTGCTCGGATTCGGCCCTGCGGGCGAGATCGTGCGCGCCTGGGTGGAGACCGGCTTCGACGGCGGCCGCCACGAGCGCCGCGTGAACAAGATCATGGCACTGGAAAAGGAATGACTAGGGGAGGACGATCTGACATGAGCCTTATGGAAAACCTGAAAACCGCTGATCCCGCTGTGGCGGAGGCCATCGACAAGGAGCTGAATCGCCAGCGCACGAAGCTCGAGCTCATCGCCTCGGAGAACATTGTCTCCAAGGCAGTGCTCGAGGCGCAGGGCAGCGTGCTCACGAACAAGTATGCCGAGGGCTATCCCGGCAAGCGCTATTACGGCGGCTGCGAGTTCGTCGACGTCGTCGAGCAGCTCGCCATCGACCGCGCGAAGAAGCTCTTCGGCGCGGCCTACGCGAACGTCCAGCCGCACTCCGGCGCGCAGGCGAACATGGCGGTCTTTTTCGCGCTGCTCCAGCCCGGCGACACCGTCATGGGCATGAACCTCACGGACGGCGGCCATCTCACGCACGGTTCGCCCGTCAATATGAGCGGCAAGTATTTCCACATCGTTCCCTACGGCGTGCGCAAGGAGGATGAGCGCATCGACTACGACGAGCTCGAGCGCATCGCAAAGGACTGCCAGCCGAAGCTCATCGTCGCGGGTGCCTCGGCCTACGCGCGCGTCATCGACTTCGAGCGCATGGCGAAGATCGCGCACGGCGTCGGCGCGTATCTCATGGTCGACATCGCGCACATCGCCGGCCTCGTTGCCGCCGGCCTTCATCCGAGCCCGGTGCCGTACGCCGACGTCGTGACGACGACGACGCACAAGACGCTGCGCGGCCCGCGCGGCGGCATGATCCTCTGCAAGGACGCCGAGTTCGGCAAGCAGTTCAACAAGGCCATCTTCCCCGGCATCCAGGGCGGCCCGCTCATGCACGTCATCGCGGCGAAGGCCGTCGCGCTCGGCGAGGCGCTCCAGCCCTCGTTCAAGGAATACGCGAAGCAGGTCGTAAAGAACGCCGCCGTGCTCGCGGACGAGCTCACGAAGGACGGGTTCCGTATCGTCACGGGCGGCACGGACAACCACCTCATGCTCGTCGATCTCACGAGCAAGCACCTCACGGGCAAGGAGGCGCAGAATCTCCTCGACGAGGTCAACATCACGGTGAACAAGAACACGATCCCCTTCGAGCCGCTCTCCCCGTTCGTCACGAGCGGCATCCGCCTCGGCTCCCCCGCGCTCACGACGCGCGGCTTCAAGGAGGCCGATATGAAGGAGGTCGCCGACATCATCGCGCTCGTGCTCGACCATCCGGAGGACGCGGCGAAGAAGGACGAGGCCAAGCGCCGCGTCGCCGCGCTTTGCGAGAAATATCCGCTCTACGAGGACTGAAATCATGGCAGAAGAAAAATTAAACGTACATCTCATCGACCACCCGCTCATCCAGCACAAGCTCACGCTCATGCGCCAGAAGACGACGGGCACGAAGGATTTCCGCGAGCTCCTCGAGGAGATCTCCATGCTCATGGCGTACGAGATCACGCGCAATTTCCCGCTCAAGGACGTCGAGATCGAGACGCCGGTCGCGAAGTGCAAGGGCAAGATGCTCGCGGGCAAGAAGGTCGGCGTCGTGCCGATCCTGCGCGCGGGCCTCGGCATGCTCGGCGGCGTCGTCAACATGATCCCCGCGGCGCGCGTCGGCCATGTCGGCCTCTACCGCGATCCTGAGACGCTCAAGCCCGTCGAGTACTACTGCAAGCTGCCGAGCGATGTCGCCGAGCGCATGCTCATCGTCGTCGATCCGATGCTCGCGACGGGCGGCAGCTCGTCGGCGGCGCTCACGCTGCTCAAGGAAAAGGGCGCGAAGTCCATTACGCTCATGTGTCTCGTCGCGGCGCCTGAGGGCATCCGCCTCGTGAACGAGGAGCACCCGGACGTGCCCATCTACGTCGCCGCCGTCGACGACCATCTCAATGAGAAGGGCTACATCGTCCCCGGCCTCGGCGACGCGGGCGACCGCATCTTCGGCACGCTCTGACAGATGGTTCCCGCAGGACATGGCGGAAGGAGTGTTTCTTCATGAATTTTGTGATTGTCTTGTCATTTGTCGCGGCGCTGCTCGCGCTCGTGGCGGCGGCGCTCGCGCTCGTCGGCGTGCGCGCCGTGCGCAGCCGGGCCGCGGCGGTGCCGGAGCTGCAGGAAAAGGTGAAGATCCTCGAGGCGCGCGTGGCGGACTTCGAGAAAAAGCTCACGGAGATGACGCAGCCGCCGCGGCAGGCACCCGCGAAGAAAGCGCCCGCGAACCCCTGGGATGATTTCCTCGCGGACTACAATCTGCTCGCCGCGAGCCTCGACGGCCCGCAGCAGGGGCAGGAGGCCTGTGACCGGTTCTTCGCGCTGCGCAGCCTCAAGGGGCTCATCTGCCTCGATCCCACGGCCAAGCAGGATGACGGCAAGCCCGCGCCGAAGTTCGTCGAGGTCGGCCAGGCCGGCAAGAGCAATTTCTGGGCGTGGCCGATGGGCAAGGAGGACGTGCGCTACGCCGTGGTGCCGAATCCGCTCAAGGGCTATACGAAAAACCTGCACGAAAAGTCCGGCATGAAGGAGACGTTTGCCTCGGATTATGCAGGCAAGGATGCCGCCCGTATCCAAGCAAAGCTGCCGGCCATCTTCACGGCTACCGACGGACAGTGGACGATCGTCCAGCCCGGCATCGTGAAGCTGCTCGAGGAATGATCTGCCGCGCGGCAGAGGCTATTCCCGCATCCAGGCAGGATGCGGGAATATTTTTATTGACAAGCCAGACCTTGTCTAGTATAATTCTTTCCTGTGAGTATCAGCGTTGCTGATACGCCCGGCGCGTTGGTCAAGTGGTTAAGACACCGCCCTTTCACGGCGGCTTCATGGGTTCGAATCCCATACGCGTCACCAGGATGGCCCGGTAGTTTAGTTGGTTAGAATGCCGCCCTGTCACGGCGGAGGTCATGGGTTCAAGTCCCATTCGGGTCGCCAGCTTGCCTCGGTAGCTCAGTCGGTAGAGCAGGGGACTGAAAATCCCCGTGTCAGTGGTTCGATTCCGCTCTGAGGCACCATTTGTTTATGAGAGTCCGCTTCGGCGGGCTTTTTTCGTACGCATTGCGGAGGAGGCGGCTCTCTGCGTCCGGCGCGGCGCGTTGCGCCGTGTGCGGGACAGGCGGTGGAACGCCGCCTCGCTGCCGCGGCGCCGCTTCCTGCAGGGGATCTGCCAGTCAGGGAGGATAGATATGGATGCATTTTTGGCGACGTTCGTCATGATCTTTCTCGCGGAGCTCGGGGACAAGACACAGCTCATCGTCATGGCGTTCGCCGCGAAGTACCGCTGGCGGCAGGTGCTCGCGGGCATGACGCTCGGCATCTTCGCCGTGCACGCGCTCGCGGTCGGCGTCGGCAGCTTCGTCGGCGAGCTGCTCTCGCCGGAGCGCATGACGCTCATCGCCTCGCTGCTCTTCCTCTATTTCGGCTATTGGACGCTGCGCGGCGGCGACGAGGCGGAGGAGACGGTGGCGGACTCATGCTATGGCCCCGTGCTCACGGTGGCGACCTCGTTCTTCGTCGGCGAGATGGGGGACAAGACGCAGTTCGCGGCGATGACGCTCGCGGCGCAGTGGCAGGCATGGCTGCCCGTGCTCGCGGGCGCGGTGCTCGCGATGGTGCTGGCCGATGGGCTCGGCCTCGTCGCTGGCTCCTGTCTCAAGCGATTCCTCGCGCCGCGCCGCATGCGCCTGCTCTCCGGCGTCATCTTCCTCGCCTTCGGCGCGGCGGGGCTCGCGCAGCTCATCGCCGCGCGCTGAGGCGTGAGGGCAGGAGTCGTCGTTTCCCACGCCGCGGACGCTGGGCGCGGCTCTGCCGCGCTCTGATGGCGGTACGGGGATTTTTCTTTCCCGTGCCGCCTTTTTTCAGGGAAGTCTGCTATAATGGAACTTGAATAGAGGCCTTTTTTCTCGAGAAAGGATGAAATGCGTTGGAGCAGTTTTCGGTGTACTTCATGGAATTCATCGCGGCCTGGGGCTATGTGGCGATCGCGGTGCTCATGGCGGCGGAGAACGCCTGCATCCCGATTCCCTCGGAGCTGATTTTAGGCTTTGCAGGCTATCTGATTTTCGACGGGCAGCTCGGCTATGCGGCCGCGCTCGCGGCTGGCATGATCGGCGGCATGGCGGGCTCGCTCTTTGCCTATGCCGTCGGCCACTATGGCGGGCGTTCGTTCGTCGATCGCTACGGCCGCTATTTCTTCATCAAGAAGCATCATGTCGATATCGCGCAGAACTGGTTCGACCGCTACGGGCTCAAGGCGGTCTTCTTCAGCCGCATGCTGCCCGTCGTGCGCACGTTCATCTCCCTGCCGGCGGGTTTCGCGCATGTCGATAAGAAGAAGTTCGTGCTGCTGACGTTCGCGGGCGCGCTGCCGTGGACGGCGCTGATCCTCGCGGCGGGCATGATGCTCGGCAAGAGCTGGCAGGTCATGCTCGCCATCGGGCACGAGGCGAGCATCGTCTTCGTCGCGGTCTGCGCCGTCGTCATCGCTGGCCTCTACCTGCGCCACCGCCGCCAGAAGGCCGCGGCGCGGCGCGTGACGGAGTGAGCGCGCGCTCGCTGCCCGATCGCTTCCTTACGGCTCCGCAGAAGCGGGGCCGCTTTTATTGTAAGGGCGATGCACAATGTCCGCGAAATAGATGCGTGCGCAGTTTCCTGCGGAGAGGGAGAGGCCGCGCGGGATTTCGCGGGCGCGCAGTGCTCCAACGGCTGCGCGCGGGAGCTTTGTTCGGAATTGCGGCAATTGTCATCGGCTGTCTCATTGAACTTTGTGGAACAAGTTGTTATAATGGGGCGTATGGAGCCGGACTGTTTTTTGGAGAAGAATTGTTGACTGAGTCAACAATAACGATTTCAGAGAGCACGGCTCAGTACGGGAGGAGATAGTTTATGGACTATGTCAGTATCGGACGCTGCTTTACCATCCTGCACCGCCGCTCGCAGGCGTTCGTGACGGCGGCCTGCGCGCGGCTGCATCTCACATATTCGGAGTATGTCCTGATGATCCGCCTCTACGACGCGGAGGGGGCGAGCCAGGAGGAGCTCGCGTCGATGCTTTACCTCGACAAGGCGGTCGTGACGCGCTCGCTCGCCTCGCTCGAGCAGAAGGGCATGGTGCGCCGCGAGCAGGACGGCCGCGACCGGCGCATCAAGCGCATCTATCCGACGGAGTTCGCGCAGACGCAGAAGGCATACCTGCAGGGCATCATCCGCGCCTGGGTGCGCTACCTCGCGGCCGGCATGGAGCAGGCGGAGGTCGAGACGACGATCCGGGGCTTTCACGATGCGGCGAAGCGCGCCTGCGAGCTGAGGATTCCGGATGATGTTGCGCGCTGTTTGGAGAAGGGAGAATGAGCATGAGAGGGAAAAGGCTGACATCTTTGCTGCTTGTCTGCGGCCTGCTGCTTTTGCTCGCGGGCTGCGGGGCGCAGCAGGAGGCGGCGAAGCGGCCGCCGCTCGTGAAGACGACGGTGCTCGGCGCCGCGGACGGCGCGCAGGCGGATACGTACGCGGGCACGGTGCGCGGCCGCTATGAGACGCATCTCGCGTTCCAGGTCGGCGGGCAGATCCTCGCGCGCAACGTGGATGTGGGCAGCCGCGTGCAGGCGGGCGATGTGCTCATGGTCATCGACGCGAAGGATGTCGTGCAGAAGGCGAACCAGGGCGATGCGGCCGTCGCGTCGGCGCGCGCGCAGCTGAGTCTTGCGCAGGCGAATCTCTCGCGCTACAGCGAGCTCTATCAAGAGCAGGCCGTGCCGGCCGCGGTGCTCGATCAGTACCAGACGAGCTATGACGCGGCGTTCGCGGCGTACCAGAACGCGCTCGCCGAGGCCGCACAGGGCCACAACGCGCTCGGCTATACGAACCTCACGGCGGGCGCCGCTGGCGTGATCTCCTCCATCTCCGCGGAGGAGGGACAGGTCGTCGCGGCCGGGCAGACGGTCATGACGCTCGTGCAGACGGACGAGCTCGAGGTGGAGATCGACGTGCCGGAGAACCGGCTCGCCGATGTGCCCGTGGGCAAGACGGTCCAGGTGAGCTTCTGGGCGCTCCCCGGGAGCACGGAGGGCACGGTGCGCGAGGTCGCGCCGATGGCGGACAGCGCCGCGCGCACCTACCGCGTGCGCGTCTCCGTGCCGCAGCCGCCCGCGGGCATGGAGCTCGGCATGACGGCGAGCGTCAATGTGACGGGCGAGGCCGCGGCGCCGGCGGGGCTGAAGCTGCCGCTCGCCGCCATCTACCAGACGGGCGATACGCCGGAGGTCTGGGTGGTCGGCGATGACGAGACGGTGCATCTCACGCCCGTTTCCGTGACGCAGTTCGATGCGGATGATGTGCTCGTCGACGGGCTCGACGCCGGTACCATCGTCGTGACGGCAGGCGTACACTGTCTCGAGGAAGGGCAGAGCGTGCGCACGGAGGCGGATCGATGAGAAATCTCACAGAAGTCTCCCTCAAGAACAAGGTGCTCGTCTGGTATTTCATCCTCGTGACGGCTATCGGCGGCATCTTCTGCTACAACAAGCTCGGCCGCATGGAGGATCCGCAGTTCACGATCCGCGAGATGGTCGTCTCGGCGGCCTGGCCCGGCGCGACGGCGGAGGAGATGCAGGAGCAGGTCACGGACAAGCTCGAGAAGAAGCTCCAGGATACGCGCGGCCTCGATCATATCAAGAGCGAGACGCGCGCGGGCCAGACGGTCATCTATGTCGATCTCGCCGACGATGTGGAGAAGTCCGCCATCCGCGAGATCTGGCACGATGTGCGCAACCTCTGCGAGGATGAGAAGCGCGAGCTGCCCTCAGGCGTCTACGGGCCGTTCTACAACGACAGGTTCGACGATGTCTACGGCTCCGTCTACGCAGTGACCGGCGACGGCTACAGCTATGAGGAGATGCGCGAGGCCGCGGAGAACACGCGCCGCCTGCTCATGCAGGTGCCGAGCGTGCAGAAGGTGGAGCTGCTCGGCGAGCAGGAGGAAAAGGTCTACGTCGAGGTGAAGACGGCGAAGCTCGAGGGGCTCGGCATCAGCCCGCAGGCCGTCCTGCAGGCGCTCAAGGCGCAGAATGAGATGACGGCCGCGGGCAAGCTCGAGACGGCGACGGACAGCGTCTACCTGCGCGTGACGGGGACGTTCGAGGACGTCGACGACATCAAGGCGCTGCCCGTCAGCGCGAACGGGCGCAGCTTCCGTCTCGGCGACATCGCGACGGTGCGGCGCACGAGCGTCGATCCTGCGCAGCCGAAGATGTTCCTGAACGGCGCGCCGGCCATCGGCATCGCCGTCTCGATGCAGGACGGCGGCAACATCCTGCAGCTCGGCGAGGATCTCAAGAAGGAGATCGCCGCCGCGCAGGAGAACCTGCCTGTCGGCCTTGAAATCCACCAGGTCTCCGACCAGCCGAGCGTCGTGAACCACTCCATCCACGATTTCGTCAAGACGCTCGCCGAGGCCATCGTCATCGTGCTCGCCGTGAGCTTCCTCTCGCTCGGGCTGCGCACGGGGCTCGTCGTCGCGGGCTGCATCCCGCTCGTGCTCGCGGGCACATTCGTCGTCATGTACGCGGCGGGTATCAGCCTGCACAAGGTGTCGCTCGGCTCGCTCATCATCGCGCTCGGCCTGCTCGTCGACGATGCCATCATCGCCGTCGAGATGATGAGCGTGCAGCTGGAGCTCGGCCACAGCCGCTTTGACGCAGCCTGCCACGCGTTCCGCGCGACGGCGAAGCCGATGCTCACGGGCACGCTCATCACCTGCGCGGGCTTCATCCCCGTCGCGTTCGCGAAGGGCATGGCGAGCGAGTTCTGCCAGGCGCTCTTCCCCGTCATCGGCACGGCGCTCCTGCTCTCATGGCTCGTCTCCGTCATGGTCGCGCCGCTTTTCGGCACGTATCTCATCCAGGCGGAGGTCGTGACGGACGCGAGCGGCAGGCCTGACCCGTATCAGAGCCGCTTCTACCAGTGGTTCCGCCGCGTGCTCGCCGTGTTCCTCACGCACCGGCGCATCGTGCTCGCGGCGACGGCGGTGCTGTTCCTCGTCTCCTGCTATGCGCTGCGCTTCGTGAAGCAGGAGTTCTTCCCCGCCTCGCTGCGCCCGGAGATCCTCGTGAACCTCGAGCTGCCGGCGGGCGCGTCCATGGCGGCGACGCAGGCGGCGGCGGACCGCATGAGCGACTACCTCGCGGCGCACATGGACGACATCGACAACTACACCTACTATGTCGGGCGCGTCGCGCCGCGCTTCGTGCTCACGGTCGATCCGAAGGCGGACGCGGACAACATCGCCCAGTTCGTCGTCGTGACAAAGGACACGGCGGCGCGCGAGCGGCTCGCGGGCGCGCTGCGCGAGGCGTTCACGGACGAGTTCTCCGATGTGCGCGGCAGGCTTCAGTACATCCAGACGGGGCCGCCCGCCGACTACCCCGTGATGGTGCGCGTGACGGGGCTCACGGTCGACGAGACGAAGGCGCTGGCGGAGCAGGTGCGCGCGCGCCTCGCGGCGGATGAGAACCTCACGGATCTCCATTTCGACTGGAGTGACAAGCAGAAGACGCTGCGCATCGCGCTCGACCAGGACAAGCTGCGCGCGCTCGGCGTCACGAGCCAGGCGGTCGCGCAGACCGTCTACACCGAGGTCACGGGCGCGGCCGGCGCGCAGTTCTACGCGGGCGACCGCACGATCGACATCGACCTGCGGCTCGCGCCGGAGGACCGGCAGAGCCTCGAGCAGATGAAGGAGCTGCCCATCTACCTCGGCCAGGCGGGCTATGTGCCGCTCGGCCAGATTGCCAAGCTCTCCTATGACGCGGAGGACGGCCTCATCAAGCGCTACGATCTGCGCCCGTCCATCCTCGTCGAGGCGAACGTCAAGAGCGGCACGGCGAACGACGCGACGGCGAAGGCGCTCGCGGCGACGAAGGATCTGCAGGCGGCGCTGCCGCCCGGGGCTGCCATCGAGGCGGCCGGCACGCTCAAGGACAGCGACAAGTCGGTCGCGCATCTCGCGGTGCCGCTGCCCGCGATGGTCTTCCTCATCATGACGCTGCTCATGCTCCAGCTCAGGAGCGGCAAGGATATGCTGCTGACGCTGCTCACAGCGCCGCTCGGCCTCATCGGTGTCGCCTGGGGCATGCTGCTCTTCGGCAAGGCGATGGGGTTCGTCGCGATCCTCGGCGTGCTCGCGCTCTTCGGCATGATCATCCGTAACTCCGTCATCCTGCTCGACCAGATCCAGAAGCATCTCGCGGCAGGGGAGACGCCCTGGGATGCCGTCGTCGACTCGGCGGTGCTGCGGTTCCGCCCCATCATGCTGACGGCGGCCGCCGCGATCCTCGGCATGCTGCCGCTCATGACGAGCGTCTTCTGGGGGCCGATGGCCGTCGCGATCGCGAGCGGGCTCTTCGTCGCGACGGTGCTCACGCTGCTCGTGCTGCCGACGATGTACGCGGCGGTCTATCATGTGCGGCGTTGAGAAAAAAATTCCTGATAGCTGAAAAAACTGCTTGACATATCTGCGCATATCCCCTATAATATCCATTGTTGACAGCAAACGTCACACAGGGGCATCGCCAAGTTGGTAAGGCACGGGATTCTGAATCCCGCATGCGTAGGTTCGAGTCCTGCTGCCCCTGCCATTTGAAAGCAAAAGCACTGCAAGAGATTGCGGTGCTTTTTTTGCGTTGTCAAAATGATTTTCTAGCTGCAGGTTGCGCGTCGTGGCGCGGGAATTGGGCTGCGTGTGCGGCTTTGCGGCCGCAGGGCAGAGAAAAAGCGCGGCGCACCGTCCGGCAGGACGGTGCGCCGCGTTTCTTTGCAGGCGTGCGCCGGGAATGGGGGCAGGGGCGGCCCTGCGAAGGAGCCCTGCAAAGGAAGCGCGTTTCAGCCGATCCAGGCTTTGAAGGCCTCGGGGTCGTGGTTGATGACGAGTTCCTCGGGGAAGGCACAGGCGGCGAGGAGTTCCTGGCTCCGCTCGTGGGCGCCGACGTCGAGGTCGATGTGGGCGTCGCTGCCGAGGATGACGGTGGTGCCGTATTGTTTGCAGGCGGCGAGGAGTTCTTTGCCCTTTTCCCATGAGCCCTGGCGGCTGCCGCCGGGGCGGTAGGAGCTGTTGTTGAGCTCGAGGAGGACATGGTGGTCTCTAGCGGCGCGCGCGAGGGCGTCGAAGTCGACGGGGTAGCAGGGGTTGTCCGGGTGGCCGATGATGTTTACGCGCGGGTTTTTCATCGCGCCGATGAGGGCGGCGGTGTTTTCCTCGGTGCTGCCCGGGTCGATGCAGATGTCGTGGAGGCTCGCGATGGCGTAGTCGAGGTTCCTGAGGCGCTGGGCGGGGAGGTCGGTGGAGCCGGTGTAGTCGATGATGTTGAGCTCCGCGCCCATGCGGAGGTCGATGCCGTAGGCGTCGCGGCGAATGACCTTGAAGTTGCAGAAATAGATTTCGGGGCAGGAGCCTTCCATGCGCGGGCCGTGTTCGGAGATGCCGACGAGGGAGAGGCCGCGGCGTTTCGCGGCTTCGATCATTTCCCGCAGCGTGCTGTAGGCGTGGCCGCTCGCGATGGTGTGGGTGTGGACGTCGAGGAGGTCTTTCATTTAGGAGGATCCTTTCTTTTTGAAAATATAGTTGTGTGGTTTTTGTTCGAGGCAGGTGGTTGTTCGAGGCGGACGAGCGTTCGAGGCGGGCGAGTGGCAGGCGTCGGACGACTCACTCCGCGCGGAGACTCTCGGCTGCAAGGTGGTGGGAGGAAGGTCGCACGGCGTGCGTGCAGCCAAATATGCTCCGCGCTGCGTTCGCTGTCCAACGCCTGCCGCTCTGGGCGGAGTGCGTGGTGGGGTTCGGTTCGAGGCGGGTGGTTGTTCGAGGCGGACGAGCGGCAGGTGTCGGTCGACTCACTCCGCGCGGAGACTCTCGGCTGCAAGGTGGTGGGAGGAAGGTCGCACGGCGTGCGTGCAGCCAAATATGCTCCGCGCTGCGTTCGCTGTCCAACGCCTGCCGCTCTGGGCAGAATGCGAGGCAGGGATTCGAGGCGGGGGGTTCGAGGCGTTCGGTCGCTCGAGGCCCCCTTCTCATTCCTCCATCACAGCATCCTTCTTGGGAGAGTGGAGGTCGGGGAAGGGGCAGATGGGGGTGGGCGGTGTTTGATGCGGGGCGAGGAGTTTTTCCATCCAGACCATGTCGTACCAGCGGCCGAATTTCGAGCCGCTGTCGTGGAAGCGGCCGACCCATTCGTAGCCGAGGTGTTTGTGGAAGTCGACGCTGTTGGTCGTGAGGTAGGGGTCGTCGTCGGTCTGGGGGTAGCCGATGCAGGCGTTGAGGTTGAGGACGCCCATGTCGCGCAGGAGGTCTTCGAGGGTGCGGTAGAGCTGGCCGCCGATGCCTGCGCGGCGGGCGTCCATGCGCAGGTAGATGGTCATTTCCGCTGACCAGTCGTAGGCGGCGCGGCCGATGAAGGGGTGGGCGTAGGCGTAGCCGAGGAGGTCGCCGCCGCGCTCGGCGACGAGGTAGGGGTAGCGCGTCAGGACGTTTTCCATGCGGCGCAGCATGGCGGTGGCGGTCGGCGCCTCGCATTCAAAGGAGATGGCGGTCTGCTCGACGTAGGGGCGGTAGATGGCGGCGAGGGCGCGCGCGTCCTGCGGGCGGGTGATGCGGATGGTGAGTGGTGTTGTCATGGGGAACCTCCTTATGGGGATGCTGAAAGACGAAATGTCCCAGATGCGTGCAGATGGGGACTGAGGTTTTTATCGGTGCTCTTTTGCTGATGAAAGGGGCGGCGTGGATGTGCTGCGCGATGGTGCGTGCGGACTGCTTGATGGCAGTTGCGTGCGATCGTCGGAGAGGCAGCGTCCCGGGGGATCAGGATGCGGCGTTCCTGCCGGCGAGGCGGAAGAGGAGGGCGCCGAGGAGGCCGGCGAGGATGGAGGCGGAGAGGATGCTGAGTTTGGCGGCGGCGAGGGTGGCTTCGTCGGGGAAGGCGAGGTTGGCGATGAAGATGGACATGGTGAAGCCGATGCCGCCGAGGGTGCCGGCGGCGAGGGTGGCGGAGGGCGTGGCGCTGCCGGGGAGGGGCGCGCCGCTCAGGCGCGTGACGAGGCGCACGCTGCCGTAGATGCCGAGCGGCTTGCCGATGACGAGGCCGCAGACGATGCCGAGGAAGAGCGGCGAGGTGGGATCGAGCGCGGCGCCCGCGAGGGAGACGCCGGCGTTGGCGAGGGCGAAGATGGGCATGATGAGGTAGGCCGACCAGGGCTCGATGCGTTCCTCGAGTTTGTGGAGCAGGGAGGTCTCGGGATCTGCGGCCGCGGGGATGGTGAGGCCGAGCAGGACGCCCGCGATGGTCGGATGGATGCCGGAGGCGAGGAAGGCGCCCCAGGCAGCGAGGCCGAGCGCGCCGTAGAGGGGGAGCCTCTTGCAGCCCGCGCGGCTGAGGGCCGCGGCGCCGAGGATGGCGAGGAGGCCTGCGCCGAGGGCCGCGAGGGAGACGTCGCTGCTGTAGAAGAGGGCGATGACGACGATGGCGCCGAGGTCGTCGACGATGGCGAGAGCCGTGAGGAAGACGACGAGGCCGAGCGGCGCGTCGCTGGCTGCGAGCGAGAGGATGCCGAGCGCGAAGGCGATGTCGGTCGCCATGGGGATGCCCCAGCCGCCGGCCGTCGGCGCGCCGAGGTTGATGAGGGAGTAGAGGAGCGCGGGCACGAGCATGCCGCCGAGGGCCGCGCAGACGGGCAGGAGCATGGCGGCTTTCGTGCGCAGCTCGCCGTAGAGGAATTCGCGCTTGATCTCGAGGCCGATGGCGAAGAAGAAGAGCGTCATGAGGCCGTCGTTCACCCAGTGCGTGAGGCTCATCTCGAGGCGCAGCGCGCCGCTGCCGATGCCGAGCGGCAGGTGAAGCAGGTGCGCGTAGGCGTCCGCGAGCGGCGAGTTCGCGAGGAGGAGCGCGAGGACGGCGCAGGCGAGCAGCACGAGGCCGCTCGCGGCCTCCCAGGCGAAGAATTTTTCGAAGGGGGTCATGAGGCTCTTGAGTTTCTTTTTCATAGCATCTCCAATCTTGTCTCATTTGAAAAGCGCGGCGTCAGGCAGCGCGCTCTCGTGGAAAATCTCTTGGCCATTCTCCGCCGCCGACGGCGCGGAACAACAAAGAGCGGGACGCGCCTGCGCGTCCCGCGATGGCCCTTTTATTTTATGCTAGAATGGCCGTTTCTGCAATATGGCGAGAGGGGGAACGTTTGCCCGGGAGGCGTGCGGCCGTGCCCTTTCAGTTGAGGTGCGTCTCGAGGAAGCGCTCGAAGTCCTCCTGCGGCATGGGTTTTGCGTAGAAATAGCCCTGTCCGTAGGTGCAGCCGAGGCGGCGCAGCAGCGCCTCCTGCTCTGGCGTCTCGATGCCCTCGGTGAGGACGTGCATGCCGAGGCTGCGGCCGAGCTGGATGACGCTTTCGAGGATGGCGGTGGCGCGCGGATCTTTCTCCGCAGCGAGGAGGATGGAACGGTCGATTTTCATCGTGTCCATCGGGAGCGACTGGAGCATGGCGATGGAGCTGTATCCCGTGCAGAAATCGTCCATAGAGGTCGCGTAGCCGTCTGCCTTGAGCTCGTCGACGATCTGCCGCGCGTTTGCGCGCGCTTCCTTGGATTTGAAATCGATGAAGGCGGTCTCGGTGAGCTCGAGGTCGATGAGGCCGCGGGGCAGGCGGTAGGCTTCGGCGGTTTCCTTCATCCTCTTCAGGTAGTCGCCCTCGCTGAGGTGGAGCGCCGACTGGTTGACGGAGATGGGGACGACGGGGAGCTGGCGGCGCAGGCGATCCTCGAGGAAGCGTGCGACGTGGCCGAGCATGTAGTAGTCGAGGCGGATGGCGAGGCCGATGTGCTCGAAGTAGTCGATGAAACGCCCCGGCATGAGCAGTCCGAGCTCAGGGCTCTGCCAGCGCACGAGCGCCTCCGCGCCGACGAGCTTTTTCGTCGCGAGGTCGTATTTCGGCTGGTACCAGACGGCGAATTCCTGCCGGTCAAACGCCTTGGGCGCGAGCTCGTCGAGGTGCTTGTTCCAGAGGAACCGGTCGTGCATGGCCTGGTCGAAGAGGACGAAGGGCAGATTGTGTTCCCGGGCGTAGTTGAGGCTCGCGAGGCTCTCGCCCAGGAGCTGGGAGGGATTGGTCGCGTCCGTCCAATGGATGGGCAGGAAGCTCATGTGGTAGCGCACGCGCGTCACGACGCCGCCGAGCGGGACGGAGGAGAAATGGCTTGAGATGGCGGCTGCGGCCGCCTCCGGCGTCATGCGCTCAGGGAGCGCGCAGAGGACGGTGAGGCGTGTGCGGTCGGTGCTGATGGCATAGTTCTTGAACCAGGGGAATGTCGCATGCGCGCGGCGCGAGATGTCGGCGAAGCTCTTGGCGAGGAGGTTGAGCGCGAAGGTCGCGCGCAGGTAGTCGAGCTGATGCACGCAGATGCCCGCGAGGTAGAGGCGTCCGCCTTTGAGGGCTGCGCCCTCCGCGCGGATGGCGTCCGGCAGCACCTGCTCGAGCCAGCGCTCGTTGCAGAGGCCTGTCACAGACTCATGGTAGGCGAGGCGGGTGATGGCGGCGAGATGGCTGCGGCGCACGTAGAGCGTGAGGAAGACGCCCGCGAGCAGCAGCAGGAACAGCGCGGTGACGACGAGGAAGCTCTCCTGCGGATAGCGGTAGAGCAGGGAGGCGAGTGGACTCTTGTCGCTTGCGGCGAAGGTCTCCGCATTGATGGCGCTCTGGACGGCCACGGGATCGAGGTGCGCGATCTCCTTGTTGAGGATGCGCACGAAGATGGGGTCGAGGCGGTCGCTGACGGCGAGGGAGGTGCCGTGCGAGAACACGACGTTGGTTTCCGCCATGAGCCGGTAGAAGAGACCGCTGTAGAGCAGTGCGTTGGCGCTCACGGACTTGACGAGGGCGAGGTCGGCGCGCCCGTCGTTTACGGCCGCGAGGCACTGGGCGTCCGTGTCGAAATAGGAGATCTGCTCGGCGGGGTAGATCTGCTCGAGGTACTGCCGCGTGACATTGCGGCTGCGCTGTGCCGCGACGCGCGGGGCGTCCGGGAGCGCCTGCCCGCGGCGGCGGATGATGACGTAGGCCGTAGAGAGGTAAGGGTTTGTGACGTAGACGCCATGCTGGCGCGCCCAGCTGAAGTCAAAGTAGAAGTCGACCAGAACGTCGGCCTCTCCGTTCGCGAGCTGCTCGAGCATCACGGTGTCCGTGGGCGTCTCGCGCACCTCGAATGTGATGCCGAGGTCGCTCTCGATCTGCGCGATGATGTCGTGGATGATGCCGCGGTGGCGCCCGCCGTCGAAGTAGGAGTAGGGCATCTGCTGGGGCGAGGCGAGGGCGGTGAAATGATTGTGCGCCGCAAGATACGCCTTTTCCTCCGGCGTGAGGAAGAGCGGTGCGCGGTCACGGCCTGTCTGCTGTTCGAGCAGGGGACGCAGATTCGGCGTGACGGTGAGCATCTCGTCGATGGCGCGGTCGAGCTGCGCGCAGAGCGCCGCGTTCCCCGGTGCGTAGGTGAGATGGCTCGCGAGCAGGCGCAGGCGGCCAGCGGGCTGCGTGCCCGGATGCGGGTGGAAGGCGTCGTTCGTGATGGCGTCGACCTCGCCCGCCGCCGCGGCATCATCCATCGCGGGGAGGCTCTGGAAGGGGATGAGCGTGTAATCCACGTTGGGGAAGAAGCGCGCGAGGGAGGCGCGCAGCGCCTGCTCCGTATGGATTTTGGCGAAATAGGCGATGCGCGGCGTATCCGCGAGGTCGCGCTGCGCGTTATCTGAGAGGGAGAGCTCGAGCGCGGGACGCGCGATGTCGTGGTGGCTGTAGAGGAGGTCGGGGAACGGCATCCCGGAGCCGCCGACCAGGACGTCCACCTCCCCGGCGCGCAGGCGGTCGAACTCCTGGCCGAGCGGCAGCTCGACGTAGTCGAAGCGGCAGCCCGCGTAGAGCGAGAGCTCCTCGAGGTAGGCGTAGCCGGAGCCGTGGAAGCTGCCGTCCTGCGTGCGCGTGAAGAAGCCGGGCGTCGGCGTGTAGCCGACGCGGTAGACCGCCGCAGCGGCGCAGGCGGGCGCCGCTGCGGCGAGGAGAAGGAGGAGCGTGCACAGCGCGCGGAGCAGATACCTCATGTAAAACGCCACATCCTTTCGAATAGAAACTTTCATCTACAATATAGTTCGCGACACGCGCGCGGATTCCTGCTATTGACAAAGGAAAAGAAAATGCCTACAATGAAATCATCAATCCCGAGTATTTTTATAAGGATTCGCGCGGACGCGCGTCCGGCAGCTGATGAGCATCAGGTGCACAGAGATAGAAGGAGAGTTTCAGCATGAAAGAGAATCTTTTAGATATCAAGGGGCTCCACGCGGGCGTCGAGGGCAAGGAGATCCTCAAGGGTCTTTCGCTCACGGTCGGCAAGGGCGAGGTGCATGTCATCCTCGGGCCGAACGGCTCGGGCAAGTCGACGCTCATGAACGTCATCATGGGCCATCCGAAATACGAGGTCACGGCGGGCAGCATCGCGTTCGAGGGCGAGGACATCACGCAGCTCAAGACGTTCGAGCGCGCGCGCAAGGGGCTCTTCCTCTCGTTCCAGACGCCGGAGGAGATCCCGGGTATCTCGGTCGAGAACATGATCCGCACGGCGAAGCAGGCCGTCTCGGGCGAGCGCGTGAAGCTCCTCCCGTTCCGCAGGAAGCTCAAGGAGATGATGGAAGAGCTCAAGATCAAGCCCGAGTACGCCGACCGCTACCTCAACGTCGGCTTCTCCGGCGGCGAGAAGAAGCGCAACGAGATCCTGCAGCTGCTCATGCTCGAGCCGAAGCTCGCGCTGCTCGATGAGACGGACAGCGGCCTCGACGTCGACGCCGTGCAGATCGTCAGCGAGGGCGTCGCGAAGTTCCACAATGAGGACAACAGCTGCCTCATCATCACGCACAACACGCGCATCCTCGAGAAGCTCACGGTCGACCGCGTGCACGTGCTGATGAACGGCACGATCGTCGAGGAGGGCGGCGCGGAGCTCATCGAGGAGATCAACCGCCGCGGGTTCACGCATATCCTCGGCGAGAGCGGGGAGGCGTGAGCCATGGCAAAGAAAAAGACATTCGTCGAGGACATCGAGCGCACGCTCTATGACATCCGCAACGAGGACCACTCCGTCTACAAGAGCGAGAGCGGCCTCACGCCGGACATCATCCGCGATATCTCGCGCCGCAAGCACGATCCCGCCTGGATGACGGAGTTCCGGCTCAAATCCCTCGACACCTACAACCATATCGGCCTGCCGACCTGGGGACCTGACATCAGCGAGCTCGACATGGACAAGATCGTCACCTACGTGCAGCCGGACGCGAAGATGACGGGCAACTGGAAGGACGTGCCGGAGGACATCAAGGATACGTTCGACCGCCTCGGCATCCCCGAGGCGGAGAAGACGTCGCTGGGCGGCGTCGGCGCGCAGTACGACTCCGAGGTCGTCTACCACTCCATCCAGGAGGACATGGTGAAGCAGGGCGTCATCTACACGGACATGGAGACGGCTATCCGCGAGCATGAGGATCTCGTGAAGGAATACTTCATGAAGCTCGTGCCGCCGAAGGATCACAAGTTCGCGGCGCTCCACGGCGCCGTCTGGTCGGGCGGCTCGTTCGTCTACGTGCCCGCGGGCGTCCATGTCAAGATGCCGCTGCAGAGCTATTTCCGCCTGAACGCGGCGGGCGCCGGCCAGTTCGAGCACACGCTCATCATCGTCGAGTCGGGCGCGAGCCTCCATTTCATCGAGGGCTGCTCCGCGCCGAAATACAACGTCACGAACCTCCACGCGGGCTGCGTCGAGCTCTACGTCAAGGAGGGCGCGCGCCTGCGCTACTCGACCATCGAGAACTGGTCGCGCAACATGATGAACCTCAACACGAAGCGCGCGCTCGTCGAGAAGGACGGCATCATCGAGTGGGTGTCGGGCTCCTTCGGCTCGCACGTCTCGTGCCTCTACCCCTGCTCCATCCTGCACGGCGAGAACGCGCGCTGCGAGTTCACGGGCGTCACGTTCGCCTCCAAGGGGCAGGATCTCGACACGGGCGCGAGCGTCATCTGCGCCGCGCCGCATACGAGCGCGAACATCAACACGCGCACCATCTCCAAGGCGGGCGGCAAGGCGACCTACCGCAGCGCCGTCAAGGTCACGAAGAACGCGCCGTACGCGAAGTGCTCCGTCAACTGCGAGTCGCTCATGCTCGATAACGAGTCGCGCAGCGATACGCTGCCCGTCATGGACATCGAGGGCGATGCGGCGGAGGTCGGCCACGAGGCGAAGATCGGCCGCATCAGCGACGAGGCAATCTTCTACCTCACGAGCCGCGGCATCGACGAGGACGAGGCGCGCGCGATGATTGTGCGCGGCTTCGTCGAGCCGATCGCGAAGGAGCTGCCGCTCGAGTATGCCGTAGAGATGAACAATCTCGTCAACATCGAGCTCGAAGGCACGATGGGCTGAGGAGGAACATATATGAACGAACAGGAACTCTTCTCCCAGATCCCCATGCGCACCTGGCGCTGGCTGGGAGTCAATGATATCAAGGAACCGGCGGGGCTCGCGGGCGAGCCGCACCGCCACCAGATCGTCGCGCAGCCGGGCGCGGACGACGAGGTCACGCTGGAGCTGCGCGAGAGCGGCCGCCATGAGGTGCAGGCACACGTCGGCAAGGGCGCGCGCCTCCATCTCACGGCCCTGCAGCTCGCGGCGGAGGACGTGCCCGTGACCTGCCGCATCAAGGTGCTCGTCGACGAGGGCGGGCTCTTCTCCTACACGGGCGTCGAGGCCGGCGCGAGCGAGACGGCGGCCGAGCTCACGGTGCACCTCGCGGGCGACGATGCGCGCGCGGATGTCTGGTCGTTCTATTTCGGCGACGGCGACCGCAAGCTCGACCTCAACTACATCATCCGCCAGTCCGGCAAGCGCACGGACGCGAACATGCAGGTGCGCGGCGCGCTGCTCGGCAAGAGCGTCAAGAACTTCCGCGGCACGCTCGACTTCATCGAGGGCGCGAAGGGTTCCGTCGGCCGCGAGAACGAGGAGGTCATGCTCCTCTCTGACGGCGTCAGGAACCGCAGCGTCCCCATCATGCTCTCGCACGAGGACGACGTGGACGGCCATCACGCCGTCGCCGTCGGCAAGATGGACGAGGAGAAGCTCTTCTACCTCATGAGCCGCGGGCTCGACCTCGCCGAGGCGCGCCGCCTCGTCGTCGAAGCCGCGTTCCATCCCGTCCTCGACCGCATCCCCGAGGCGAAATACCGCGAGGAGATCGAGGCATATCTGACAAGGAGGCTGCTTGCCAATGGCTGACGCACAGGAATTCCTCAAAGACTTTCCGCTCCTCCACACGGAGATGAACGGACGCCCCATCGCCTACCTCGACAACGGCGCGACGACGCAGAAGCCGGAGCAGGTCATCAAGGCCATCTGCGGCTACTACGGCGGCTGCAACGCGAACCCGCACCGCGGCGCCTACGCGCTCTCCGTCGAAGCGACGGAGATCTACGAAAGCGCGCGCAAGCGCACGGCGGCGTTCATCGGCGCGAAGCGCCCCGAGGAGATCATCTTCACGAAGAACGCGACCGAGGCGCTCAACCTCATCGCCTACAGCTACGGCCTTACGAACCTCAAGCAGGGCGATGAGATCGTCATCACCATCGCCGAGCACCACAGCAACCTCGTGCCGTGGCAGCACGTCGCGCACGCGACGGGCGCGGCGCTCAAGTACATCTACCTCGAGCCAGACGGCAACCTCAGCGACGAGGACATCGAGACGAAGATCACGGAGCGCACGAAGCTCGTCGCCTGCACGCAGGTCTCGAACGTCCTCGGCCTCAAGAACGACGTGAAGAAGATCGCCGCCAAGGCCCACAGCGTCGGCGCGGTCTGCGTCGTCGACGGCTCGCAGAGCGTCGCGCACCAGAAGGTCGACGTGCAGGAGATCGACGCGGACTTCTTCGCCTTCTCCGGGCACAAGATGCTCTCGCCGATGGGCATCGGCGTGCTCTACGGCAAATACGACCTGCTCGACGCCATGCCGCCGTTCCTCATGGGCGGCGACATGATCGAGTACGTCGAGGAGCAGCAGACGACGTACGCCGAGCTGCCCGCGAAGTTCGAGGCCGGCACGCAGAACGTCGGCGGCGCGGCGGGCCTCACGGCCGCCATCGACTACCTCGAGGGCATCGGCTTCGACCGCATCGAGGCCATCGAGAAAGACCTCGTCGACTACGCGCTGCCGCAGCTTCGGGAGCTTCCCTTCATCGAGCTCTACGGCTGCGATACCAAGCGCGGCAACAAGACGGGCATCATCGCCTTCAATGTCAAGGACGTCCATCCGCACGACGTTGCGACCATCCTCGACAGCACGGGCGTCGCCGTGCGCGCGGGCCATCACTGCGCCCAGCCGCTCCACCGGTACCTCGGCCTCAACGCGAGCTGCCGCGCGAGCTTCTACCTCTACAACACGCGAGAGGACGTCGACCGCTGGATCGCCGCGCTCAAGAAAGTCAGGGGGGTGCTCGGTTATGGGGCTTGAAGACATCTACACGGAGCTCGTGAGCGAGCACAGCCGCAATCCGGAGCACCGCCACGCGCTCCCCGGAGCGACCTGCTCCCTCAAGGGACACAACCCGAGCTGCGGCGACGAGATCACGCTCCAGCTGAAGCTCAAGGACGGCGTTGTCGAGGATGCCGCGTTCACGGGCGTCGGCTGCGCCATCAGCCAGGCCTCGACCGACATGATGGTCGATCTCATCCGCGGTAAGCGCGTCGAGGAGGCGCGCGCGCTCGCGCAGAAATTCATCGGCATGATCAAGGGCGAGATCACGGATGAGGCGGAGCTGGAGGACCTCGACGAGGCCCTCGCGCTCAAGGGCGTCAGCCACATGCCCGCCCGCGTCAAATGCGCCGTGCTCGCCTGGCATACGCTCGACGAGGCGCTCAAGGACGAGAAGTAAGGAACCGCCATAAAAGGCGCTGCCCGGCGGGGCGGCGCCTTTTTTGACGGAGAAACTGCTGAGAAATGCCGGGGCAACGCATTTCCTCCGTGCTTCCTTGCGCGAAACTATGCTATAATGTACCTGCAATTTTTATCAGGAACCGCTGATGAAATGAAGTGCTGAATGAATCAGTGGTTCCATCAGGAAGGGAGTTTCCTCTTTGCAGAACGAGAGAAAAGACATCCGGCGCGGCATCAGGGTGGCGCTCTATGTGATGCTCGCGGCCATGGTCATCGTTGTCCTGCGCTACGCCTGGCTGCAGCTCGTCGAGGGCGACAAGCTCGCAGCGCGCATGCGCGCGCAGGTGGGGCAGGAGTTCCGCACGCAGTCGCCGCGCGGCCCCATCCTCGACCGCAACGGCCGCGAGCTCGCCGTGAGCATCATGACGAAATCGCTCTTCATCGATCCGAGCCAGGCGCAGAAAAAGGACACGGCGGCGCTCGCCGCAGGGCTCGCGCCGCTCATCGGCAAGACGCCGGAGGACGTCGAGGCCGCCGTAGAGAAGGGCGGCGGCTTCGTCTGGCTCAAGCATTTCCTCACGCAGGACGAGTACGAGGCGGTGCGTGCCTGGATGCGCAAGGAGGAGTATACGGATTGCCTCGGCTTCATCGACGAGGCGAAGCGCTACTATCCGAGCGACGCGCTCGCCGCCAACGTCGTCGGCTTCGTCGGCGCGGAGGACAAAGGCCTCGACGGCATCGAGCAGGCCTGCGACAGCCTCATCAAGGGCGAGGTCACGGAGGACTTCCTCTACACGGACAGCCGCGAGCGGCCCATCCTCGACTCCATCTTCAAGCGCCATCCCTACCGGGGCAGCCGCTGCAAGACCATCGAGCTCACGCTCGACAGCTCCATGCAGTTCATCGTCGAGCAGGAACTCGACCGCGCGATGGCGGAGAACAACCCGCAGGGCGTGACCTGCGTCGTCATGGACCCGAAGACGGGCGACGTGCTCGCGATGGCCTCGCGGCCGAGCTACAACCCCAACCGCTACGCGGACTACCCGGCGGAGACCTGGAAGAACCGCGCCGTCTCGTTCATCTACGAGCCGGGCTCGACCTTCAAGTCCGTCGTGGCGGGCGCCGCGCTGCAGGAAAGGGTCGTCTCGCCGAACCAGGTCTTCGTCGACCCGGGCTACGTCATGGTCTCTGGGCGCCGCATCCAGAACTGGAACGGCGCGAGCTTCGGCACGGTGACGTTCACGGACGTCGTGAAGCAGTCGCTCAACACGGGCTTCGCGCAGGTCGGCCTGCGCCTCGGCGCGGAGAACCTCATGAAATACGCGAAGCTCTTCGGATTCGGCGAGCCGACGGGCATCGGCCTGCCCGGCGAGGAGTGCGGCATCCTCTTCGACCCGAAGGACATGCGCGCCTCCGACATCGCGACGACGGCCATCGGCCAGAGCATCGCCGTGACGCCGCTGCAGCTCGTGCGCGCGATGGCCGCCATCGCAAACGACGGCGTCGTGCTGAAGCCGCATATCGTGAAGTCCATCAAGAACGCGGACGGCTCCACCTACATGGAGACGCAGCGCGAGGAGGTCGGCCGCGCGCTCGAGTCCGCGACGGACAAGACGCTCGTCGGCCTCCTCGAGCAAGTCGTCGCCTCCGGCGGCGGCAAGAAAGCGGCCGTCAAAGGCTACCGCATCGCGGGCAAGACGGGCACCGCGCAGAAGATCCGCCCCGACGGCACGGGCTATATGGAGGGGCGCTACATCGCCTCGTTCTGCGGCTTCGCGCCCGTCGAGGACCCGCAGGTCGTCGTGCTCGTGCTCATCGATGATCCCGGCACGGGGAACTTCTACGGCGGCCAGATCGCGGCGCCGGTCGCGCAGCGCATCTTCGCGCAGCTCCTGCGCTACCTCAAGGTCGAGCCGTCGACCGATCCCTTCGCCGATATGGAGAAAAAGGAGCGGCAGAAGCCGCGGCCCGCGCCCGCGGTCGGCTACGAAGGCGAGGTGCCGACGGGCATGATCGTCATGCCGGACTTCTCCGGGCTCTCCATCCGCGCGGCTGCGGCCAGAGCGGCGCAGGCGGGCCTCCAGTTCGAGAGCCGCGGCTCCGGCCAGGCCACGGGCCAGAGCGTCCCCGCCAATACGCTCGTCGAGCAGGGCACGCGCGTCATCGTGAACTTCTCGCCCTGATGGGCGCGTCGCGAGGTACGGCGGCACCCGCGCCGCAATGACTGCGCTGCTGCCCGCGGCGATGGCCGCAGAAGCGATGGGCGCCAGCGGTGCACGGCAAGCGAAAAAGGGCTGCCGCACGCAAGGATTCCTCCGCCGTATCCAGTGCTTGAAAATAGTCGTCGCCGGATATGGCAGGGGAATCGCTTCGTGCAGCAGCCCTTTTCGGGTGCGCGAGGCGCAGTTATTTCTTGTAGAACGTGATATGGATGCCGTTTGCGAGCACCGGCTGGCCTTTGCCCTTGAGGATGACCTGTCCGGGCATCGAGCCCTCGGCGTTGAAGACGAGGGTGCAGTGGCCCTCCTCCTTGATATTGTTGTTGACATCGCTGCCGACGCTCATGACCGTGTACTCCGAGGATCCGACGCGGAGCTTGTCGCCCTTCTTGATCTCGCCTGCGAGCAGGCCGCCGGAGTGCTCGACCACCATATCGGAGAGGTTCGGGCGGATGCCCTCGTCGAGCAGGATGACGCTCTTGTTGTTCTCGAGGAACGTGCGGGCGAGGCCGCCGATGGCCGTGATCGTGACATCGTATTTCGTTTCCATATTGTCGTATGACTCCTTTCCATCAGGCTGCGCGCACGCCGCCTGCAAGCTTTCATTTATCGGATGAAATCATATTCATTATATCATAGATTTCAGCTTTTTTGACCGCCTTCCGGCAGGATTCTTGTTCCGTATCCTGGTGCAAGGAACAGAAAATTTCACGGAAACAAGGAAAATGCCCGCGGCATCGCGTATAATAAACAGAGAGATACGAAAACGCGCCGGCAACGACCGGGCTGCGGAAAGGAGCGCGGCATGGGCAAGAAGCTATCCATCCTGAAATACGGCCTGCTCGCCGCCGTCGTCCTCGGGACGGCGGGGGCGGCGGGGCATTTTGCCGCGCGCCATTATCAGGCGACGCTCGCCATCGTGCAGCAGCGGCAGGCGGCGAAGCAGGCGGCGCGGCAGGAGGCCCAGGAGGCGCGCGTCCAGCGCGAGAAAAAGGCGAAGCCCGCGCAGAGCGCGGACGCGACGGCGGCGCAGGGCAAGGATGGCACGGCCGAGGGGCTCACGGCGGATATGCGCGTGAAGGACATCGGCAACGGCCGCACGCTCTACAGCTACGATCCGCCGACGCAGGACGGCATCTACATCGTGCCCTACCTCGTCAAGAAGGGCGACCAGGCCATCCTCTACCTCTCCGTGCGCCATCTCGGGCAACAGTCCATCGGCTTCGTCGGCGTCGATGTGCAGACGGGCTCCTCGACGGTGTTCCAGATCCGCGCGGAGGAGTCCGTCGCGACGGAGCCCCGCGAGGGCGGCATCGTCGAGCAGTTCGACCAGCCTGTGAACGCCCGCACGCTGCAGGCGCTGCGCACCATCGGCGAGAGCTACGGCGGCGCGCATATCTCGGTGCCTATTCCCGGCGGTTCGGACGACGACCGCATGATGACGGCGATGGAATGCCTGCGCTGCAAGAACATGGTCGCGCTCTTTGACCTCTGGCGCCGCCGCTGAGAGGCGGCCGCGCGCTGCGCGTCGCACGCTGCCCGGCATTGAGATGTTTGATGTGAGATTTTGATTGATTGTGTGAGGTTTAGCTTCTCTTGTGAACTGAATTTCATAAAATGTACTTTGTGCCGCCGTGCGGGCAAAGTGACGAAAAGCCGCGAAACTATTGAGTCCGCGGCTTTTCTGTGCTAGGATGAGACCTGTCAGAAGGAAAGATGAAAGACAGAACAGATGCAAGATTTCCCATCAGGGAATGGCATTTTCAGGAGGCAATAACATGCAGGACAAGAAATTCTCCGTCGTCATCGCCGGCGGCGGCAGCACGTTCACGCCGGGCATTGTCATGATGCTCCTCGCGCACCAGGATCGTTTCCCGCTGCGCCAGATCAAGTTCTATGACAACGACCCGGATCGCCAGAAGATCGTGGCGGACGCCTGCGAGATCATCATCCGCGAGCGCGCGCCGCAGATTAAGTTCCTCGCGACGACGGATCCGGAGACGGCGTTCACGGACATCGACTTCGTGCTCGCGCATATCCGCGTCGGTAAGTACGAGATGCGCTCGAAGGATGAGAAGA
Organism: Selenomonas bovis DSM 23594; assembly: GCF_000381005.1. GTDB lineage: Bacteria > Bacillota > Negativicutes > Selenomonadales > Selenomonadaceae > Selenomonas_C > Selenomonas_C bovis. The sequence continues at coordinate 10,308 of NZ_KB908382.1, read as the reverse complement.
TTCCTCTGAAGTACGGCGTGCTCGGCCAGGAGACCTGCGGCCCGGGCGGCATCGCCTACGGCATGCGCTCTATCGGCGGCGTCGTCGAGATCGTCCACTACATGGAGAAGTATTCTCCGAACGCCTGGATGCTCAACTACTCGAACCCGGCGGCCATCGTTGCAGAGGCAACGCGCCGCCTCTGCCCGAACTCCCGCATCCTCAACATCTGCGACATGCCGATCGACATCGAGGGCAAGATGGCGCAGATCGCGGGCCGCGAGTCGCTGCATGACATCGAGTGGAAGTACTTCGGCCTCAACCACTTCGGCTGGTGGACGAGCATCAAGGACAAGAAGACGGGCGAGGATCTCATGCCGAAGATCCGCGACTACGTCTGGAAGCATGGCTACAACCTCAAGTACATCAAGGGCGACGCCGGTGTCCAGCACGTCGATCCGTCGTGGCAGGTCACGTTCGAGATGGTCAAGGGCTTCGCGCCGCTCGACCCGAACACGCTGCCGAACACGTATCTGAAATATTACCTCTGCCAGGACGATGTCGTGGCACATTCCGATATCAAGCACACGCGTACGGACGAGGTCATCGAGGGCCGTGAGAAGGAAGTCTTCACGGAGTGCCGCCGCATCGCCGCGGCCGGTACGGCCAAGGAAACGTCCTTCGTCGTCGATGCGCACGCTGTCTACATCGTAGACCTCGCGACGGCCATCGCCTACAACACGAAGGCCAACATGCTCCTCATCGTTCCGAACGAGGGCGCGATCGAGAACTTCGACCCGACGGCCATGGTCGAGATTCCGTGCCTCGTCGGCAGCGACGGCCCGGAGCCGCTCGTCGTCGGCAAGATCCCGCAGTTCCAGAAAGGTATGATGGAACAGCAGGTCTCCGTCGAGAAGCTCACGGTCGACGCGTGGATCGAGCACTCCTATCTCAAGCTCTGGCAGGCACTCACGCTGTCGAAGACGGTTCCGAGCGCCAAGGTGGCCAAGCTCATCCTCGACGACCTCATCGAGGCCAACAAGGATTTCTGGCCGGAGCTCAAGTAATCTCGCCTCTTTCAATTTTCACTTCATATAGAACCCCCAAACTCAAAACCCGTTTCCTCAGCTGAGGAAACGGGCTCTTTTTTTGCGGAGGGGCGCGGTGTGTCTGCGGCGTAAAACGCGGCGGGGTGTGATATCACTGCACCAAAAAAGCCAGGCCCTGCGGCCTGGCTTGATATTCATGGTGGAGACGAAGGGGCTTGAACCCTCGACCTCTCGGATGCGAACCGAACGCTCTCCCAACTGAGCTACGTCCCCGTGAACAATCAATAGTATAACGCGATTGCAGAAAAGATGCAAGCCCTTTTTGAAAAAATTCCAGCAAAAAATTCCAGCGGCACCACAGCCACATGGAACTGTTCCCTTTTGGCGGCGGGCGTTCTTTGGGCAGCGCGACGGGGAGGAGGGCGGAGATTTTGTGCACTGCGCAGGGGGCGTGGAAGGAAATCGCGGGACAAGAGGAGGAAAGACGTCGTGCTCATTAATGAAATTTATCTATCTATATATGTAAGATAATGGAATTTATCGCCGCAACAGCGTATAATAGATTTAGTATCAAAGGATTTCGGTAAGAGGGGAATTCTTTGTGCGCCGGAAGGCGGCGCACAGAAGGGGAGGTAACAACGTGGAAAAACGGGAGAGTATGTGGGAGCGCTATCTGAGAAAGGGCATGAGCCGGCGTAGCTTCCTCAAGGGCTGCGTGGCGCTCACGACGCTCATGGGGCTTTCGACGGACAAGCTGTCGGAGGTCGTCGAGGCGGCGGAGACGAAGCCGCTGCCGGTGGTCGTCTGGATTCACGGCCACGAGTGCACGGGCTGCGATGAGTCGTTCATCCGCTCGGGTGCGCCGCTCGCGAGCGATGTCGTGCTGTCGCAGATTGATCTTGAGTACGACCATCTGCTCAGCGCCGCGTCCGGCGAGCCGTTCGAGCAGCATCTCGAGGAAATCATGAAGAAGTACAAGGGGCAGTATATCCTCGCGGTCGAGGGCGCTGTCTGCACGGGTGACAACGGCGTCTACTGCATGTCGGGCGGCCGTCCGTTCGTGCGCACGCTGCAGGAGGCCGCGGCGGGCGCGATGGCCATCATCGCCTACGGCACCTGCGCGGTCTCGGGCGGCATCCAGAGCGCGAAGCCGAACCCGACGGGCTCGGCGGGCATCAACCCGTTCGTCGGCAACACGCCGGTCGTGAATGTGCCGGGCTGCCCGCCGATCCCCGAGGTCATGACGGGCGTCATCATGCATCTCGCGCTCTTCGGCACGCTGCCGCCGCTCGACGGCGAGGGCCGTCCGAAGCAGTTCTACGGCAACCGCATCCACGATACCTGCTACCGCCGCCCGTTCTTCGACGCTGGCATGTTCGCGGAGAACTTCGACGACGCGGGTGCAAAGGCTGGCTGGTGCCTCTACAAGCTCGGCTGCCGCGGCCCGGAGACGTACAACTCCTGCGGCAATATGCGCTGGTTCCAGGGCATGAGCTACCCGATCCAGTCGGGCGCGCCCTGCATCGGCTGCAGCAACGCGAATTTCTGGGACGATGAGCCGTTTACGAAGCGCCTGCCCGGCTACGGCAAGCTCGGCAACGCGGACAAGATCGGCCTCGCGGTCGGCGCGCTCGCGACGGCAGGCGTCGCGGCGCACGCGGCAGGCTCGATCATGCAGAAGCACAAGCGCGATCAGGCCGAGGCGGCGCAGCGCGCGAAGGATGAGCAGGACAAGGCATAAGGGAGCAGGTGGAAGATAAATGAAACATGTAGTAGTAGATCCGATCACGAGAATCGAAGGCCATCTGCGCGCAGAGGTCACGGTGGACGAGAGCGGCAAGGTCACGGACGCCGTCTCCTCCGGCACGGCCTGGCGCGGCCTCGAGCTCGTCATGCACAACCGCGATCCGCGCGATGCCTGGGCGTACATCCAGCGCATCTGCGGCGTCTGCACGACGGCGCACGCGCTCGCCTCGGTGCGCGCCGTGGAGGACGCGCTGCAGATCCGCATCCCGAAGAACGCGAACTATATTCGCAACATCATGGCGGCGACGCTGACGGTGCAGGATCATCTCGTCCATTTCTATCACCTTCACGCGCTCGACTGGGTGAGCCCCGTCGAGGCGCTCGCCGCGGATACCATCGCGACGGCGAACCTCCAGAACACGGTGCTCAATACCTACAAGCTCCCGTTCCGCACGCCGAACGCGAGCGTGACAGAGGCCTACGAGCACGACTTCCCCGCGGCGACGCCGCAGTATTTCGCCGAGATCCAGGGCAAGGTCAAGGCCATCGTCGAGAGCGGCCAGCTCGGCATCTTCGCCGCGAACTGGTGGGATCATCCCGACTACAAGCTGCTGCCGCCTGAGGTGCATCTCATGGCGGTCGCGCACTACCTCGAGATGCTCGACAAGCAGCGTGAGCTCGTGACGCCGCACGTCATCTTCGGCGGCAAGAACCCGCATCCGCACTATGTCGTCGGCGGCATGCCGTGCTCCATCTCCATGACGGACGGCAACGCGCCCGTGAACGCGGCGCGTCTCTCCATCGTCGACCGCGCGATCAACATGGGCCGCACGCTCGTCAACAACTACTATCTGCCGGATCTGCTCGCCATCGGCACGGCCTACGTCAAGGCGGGCCGCGTCGACGGCGGCGGGCTCGCGGACGAGCGCGTCCTCGCCTACGGCTCCTATCCGCTCGAGCCGAACAAGGGTACGACGAACGGCGATTTCTTCAACAATCTGCTCGTGCGCTGCAACGGCGTCGTCGAGAACTTCAAGGGCGGCGCGAAGAGCGCGAAATTCACGGAGATTGCAGCGGAGGATATCACAGACCCCGCGGTCTTCACCGAGGGTGTCGAGCACTCCTGGTACACGTATCCTGACGAGCAGCAGGACGCGGATCTCCATCCGTGGTCTGGCGTGACGAACGCGCAGTACACGGGCCCGAAGGTCGGCACGGCGACCGAGTGGAAGGAGCTCAACGAGCAGGGCAAATACTCCTGGCTCAAGACGCCGAAATGGCGCGGCAAGCTCTGCGAGGTCGGCCCGCTCGCGCGCTACATCATCATCTACACGAAGGCGCAGCAGGGCCTGCTCACTGCGCCGACCTGGGCGGAGCAGATGATGCTCGACCAGATCGACGCCGTCTCGAAGGTGCTCGGCCTCGCGCCTGAGGTCTGGCTGCCGACGATGGTCGGCCGCACGGCCGCGCGCGGCCTCGACTGCCAGCTCAACGCCGAGATCAATAAATTCTTCTTCGACAAGCTCATCGCGAACGTCAAGTCCGGCGATACCGAGGTCGTCAACAACGAGCACTGGAACCCGGACACCTGGCCGCAGAAATGCAAGGGCGTCGGCCTCTACGAGGCGCCGCGCGGCGGCCTCGCGCACTGGGTCACGATCAAGGACGACAAGGTCGATAACTACCAGTGCGTCGTGCCGACGACCTGGAACGCCTGCCCGCGCGACGACAAGGCGGGCCACGGCGCCTACGAGCGCGCGATGATGGACACGCATGTCGCCATCCCTGACAAGCCGCTCGAGATCGTCAAGGTCATCCGCTCCTTCGACCCCTGCATGGCATGCGCGACGCACATGTTCAACGCCAAAGGCGAAAAGATCAGCATCGTGACGACGGATCCCACCTCCGGCACGCATGTCGAGCCGCGCAAGTGAGAAAGGAGCTGTCTCATGGCAGAAATTCATCAGATGAAGGAAGTCCGGCGCAAGGAGTTCTATCTCTTCAGCCCCTTCCTGCGCATCTTCCACTGGATCATGGTCGCGATGATCCTCGTGCTCTTCGGCACGGGCATCATCATCGCGACGCCGTTGCAGTCGATGAACCTCGAGCCGGCGTACTCGACGACGTACATCGACCTCGTGCGCGACATCCATTTCGTCGCGGCGTTCGTCTTCTGCGCCTCGTTCGTGCTGCGCATCTACGGCTTCATCATCAACCGCGGCGACCGGCTGTTCCCGCGGTTCTGGAAAGGCTATTTCTACGCGCAGACGGTCGACGTCATCAAGCACTACATGCTCGTGCAGCCGAACCACCAGTCGTTCCTCAGGAACCCGCTCGCGCGCATGTCGTACCTTATGCTCTACGGCCTCGTCGCCGTCGAGATCTGCACGGGCTTCGCGATGTACTACATGACGGAGCCTGAGAGCTACGTCGCACGCGCGTTCGCCTGGGTGAACGTCGTCTGCGGCAACGAGATGGTGACGCACCTCGTGCACCACTACGTCGCCTGGGGCATCATCCTCTTCGCCATCGGCCATCTCTACATGGTCATCCGCTCGGAGTTCATGGAGGGCGAGTCCGAGGTCTCGAGCATGTTCTCGGGCAGCAAGTTCCTCGTGCACTACCCGGCGGATGCCGGCGACGTCGATCCCGACGCGGAAAAGCCATGAGATCGCGAGAGACATTGACTGCAAGATGATGCACGGTGCCTGCAAAGCGGGCGTCTGTGCAGGAAACGAGAGGAGGGCTTTCCATGTGTAAGGAATGCGGCTGCGGTGAGACGAACGGCAACACGCGCCTGCAGTTCACAGTCACCGGCTATACGGACGAGAGCGCGAAGGAGGTCGAGCGCGCGCTCTTCGGCCTGCCGGGCGTGCTGTTCGTCCACATCCACGCGCACGACGGCGAGACGACCGTCGATTACAGTCCGAAAAAGACGAAGCTCACGGATATCCTGAGCGTCTTTGCGGCGCGCGGCCTGGAGGCGGCGCTCTAAAAGCGATGGAAGCGGAGGCTGCGCAATGGCTGCGCGGCCTCTTTTCCATACATCACAGGGAGGCAGGAAATGCACGAAATGTCGATCGCAGAGGGCATCCTCGGCATCGTTCGCGACTACGCGGAGGCGAACCACGCGACGAAAGTGCGCGAGGTCGGGCTCCTCATCGGCGAGATGGCGGGCGTCGAGCAGGAGTCGCTCGAGTTCTCCTGGCGCGTCCTCACGCAGGGCACGCCCGCGGAGGGCGCCGCGCTCAAGATTCGCCACGTGCCGCTCATCGGCCGCTGCACGAAATGCGGCAAGGAGTTCCACATCGAGCACTACGATTTCTGGTGTCCCGAGTGCAAGGACGGCGTGCTCAAGACCATCTCGGGACGCGAGATGCAGGTAGAATATCTGGAGGTTGATTAGACTTGGAAATCAAGGTCATCAAGAACATCCTCGGCGAGAACGACCGCTACGCGGCGGAGAACCGCGCGCTGTTCCAGGCGAAGGGCGTTTTCGTCGTCAATTTCATGGGCTCGCCGGGCGCGGGCAAGACATCCGTGCTCGAAAAGACGATGGAGCGGATGCGGGGCGAGCTCTCGATGGCGGTCATCGAGGGCGACCTTTTCACGAGCAAGGACGCGGAGCGCATCGACCGCCACGGCGTGCCCGTCATACAGATCAACACGGCGGGCGGCTGCCACCTCGATGCGAACATGGTGCAGAAGACCGTGCGGGAGATGGACCTCGCAGCGCTCGACCTGCTCGTCGTCGAGAACGTCGGCAACCTCGTCTGTCCCGCGGAGTTCGCGCTCGGCGAGGACGCGCGCGCCGTCGTGCTCTCCGTGACGGAGGGCGATGACAAGCCGATGAAATATCCGCTCATGTTCAAGGAGAGCGAGATCGCCCTCATCAACAAGATCGACCTCGCGCCCTACTGCAATTTCGATATCAAGAGCGCGCGCGGCGACATCTCCATGCTCCATCCGGGCATCGAGATCGCCGAGCTCTCCTGCACGACGGGCGAGGGCGTAGACGCCTGGTGCGACTGGTTGCGCCGCGGCGTCGCCGCGAAGAAGGCAGCCTGCGGAGGTGCGCGCGATGGCAGATGAGAGCGGACTCTTCGCCGCCGAGACGACCGTCCTCGGCGTCGGCAACGTCATCTTGCGCGATGAGGGCTTCGGCGTGCGCGTCGCGGAATATCTCGCGGCGCACTACGATTTCCCTGAGAGTGTGCAGATCGTCGACGGCGGCACGCTCGGCATCGAGCTCACGCAGTTCGTGACCGGCACGCGGCGGCTGCTCGTCATCGACTCCATCAACGGCCACGCGGCGCCGGGCACGCTTTTCCGCTTCGAGGACGACGCGGTCATGGAGCATTTCCAGGACAAGATCTCGGCGCATGAGGTCGGCATCCAGGACGTGCTCGCGCTCCTCGCCGTGACGGGGAAGAAGATTCCCGAGGTCGTCGTCATCGGCGCGCAGCCCTACGACGTCGAGGCGGGCGTCGAGCTCTCCGAAGAGATGCGCGCGCTCGTGCCGGAGATGGCGCGGCGCGCGCTCGCGGAGCTCGCCGCCTGGGGCATCGCGCCCGCGGAGAAGCGCGGCGGCAGCGTCGACTACACGGCCGTCGCCGAGGCGGCCGCGCGGGAAAGGGAAGGATAGGAAATGCCGGGAAAGCCTGCGAAAGGAGGACTTTCCCGGTCGCTTGACCATACATCAGGAGGAATCGGATATGTGTCTGGCAGTACCTGCCAAAATCATAGCAATCAAGGACGCGCTCGCGAAGGTCGAGCTCGGCGGCGTGACGAAAGACATCTCGCTCATGCTGCTGCCCGAGGCGAAATGCGGCGACTACGTGCTCGTGCACGCGGGCTTCGCGATGCAGATCGTCGACGAGCGCGAGGCCGAGGAGACGAACGCGCTGCTCGCGGAGATGCACGGCGCGCCGCGCACCGTGGAGGCGCTCTCGTGACGCGCGCAGAGGAGCGGGCGGCGGCACAGGAGCTGCTCGCGGAGATCGAGCGCCAGAGCGCGCGGGCGGGGCGGCCGCTGCGCTTCATGGAGGTCTGCGGCACGCACACCGTCTCCATCTTCCGCGCGGGACTGCGCCAGATGCTCCCCGCGGGCGTCGCGCTCGTCTCCGGCCCCGGCTGTCCCGTCTGCGTGACGCCGGACGACTACATGGACAAGGCCATCGCCTACGCCGCGCGCGAGGACGTCATCCTCGCGACGTTCGGCGACATGCTCAAGGTCCCGGGCTCCGCTTCGAGCCTCGCGGAGGCCGAGGCGGAGGGCGCAGACATCCGCATCGTCTACTCGCCGCTCGACGCGCTCGCAATCGCGCGGGAGAACCCGGAGAAGAAGGTCGTCTTCCTCGCGGTCGGCTTTGAGACGACCGCGCCCACGGCCGCGGCGCTCGTGCTCGCGGCCAAGGGCGCGGGCGTGAAGAATCTCTTCCTGCTCTCCGCGCAGAAGCTCGTGCCGCCCGCGCTGCGCGCGCTCATGGACGACCCCGCCGTGCGCGTCGACGGCTTTTTGCTGCCGGGCCACGTCGCCGTCGTCACGGGCACGGACATCTTCTCCTTCGTTGCGGCGGACTACCATCTGCCCGGCGTCGTCGCGGGTTTTTCGCCGCTCGCCATTCTGCGCGCGCTCACGCGGCTCACGCAGCAGGCGGCGGCAGGCGAGGCGCGTATCGAGAACGAGTACGAGAGCGTCGTGCACCGCGAGGGGAGCTGCGAGGCCCGGCGCGTCATGCGCCTCGTCTACGAGCCCGTGGACGCGCGCTGGCGCGGCATCGGCATCATCCCGCGCTCGGGGCTGCGCATGCGCGACGCTTTCGCCGCCTACGACATCGAGCGCGTGCTGCCCCTCGAGGTTCCGGAGCCGCGCCCGCGTCCCGGCTGCCGCTGCGGCGAGGTGCTGCGCGGCATCGTCACGCCGCCGGAGTGCCCTCTTTTCGGCAAGGCCTGCATGCCGACGCACGCCGTCGGCCCCTGCATGGTCTCCGTCGAGGGCGTCTGCGCGGCCTGGTACAAATACGGACAGGGGAGGTTCGTCTATGGCAAATGAGAAAATCACCCTCGCGCACGGTGCGGGCGGCAAGATGAGCGCTGCGCTCATGCACGACGTCATCCTGCCCGCCTTTGACAATCCCGTGCTCGACGTGCTCCACGACGGGGCGAAGCTCGCGACGAGCGGCCGCCTCGCGTTCACGACGGACTCCTACGTCGTGCGTCCGCTCTTCTTCGCGGGCGGCAACATCGGGAAGATCGCCGTCTGCGGCACCGTCAACGACCTCGCGATGACGGGCGCCGTGCCGCGCTACCTCTCGTGCGGCCTCATCCTCGAGGAGGGATTCCCCGTCGAGGATCTCTCGCGCATCGTGCGCACCATGCGTGAGACGGCGGACGCTGCGGGCGTCGCCATCGTCACGGGCGACACGAAGGTCGTCGAGCACGGCAAGGCCGACGGCATCTTCATCAACACGGCGGGCGTCGGCGAGCTCATCGCGGGCATCGACATCGCCCCGCAGAACGTGCGCCCGGGCATGAAGGTACTGCTCTCCGGCTGCATCGGCGACCACGCGGCCGCCATCCTCGCGGGGCGGCACGGGATCGAGATCCCCGAGAGCCTCACGAGCGACTGCGCGCCGCTCGCCGGCCTCACGCAGGCCGTCCTTGCCGCCGCGCCCCATACCGCCGTCCTGCGCGATCCCACGCGCGGCGGCGTCGCGGCCGTCCTCAATGAGATCGCCGCAGCCGCGCAGGTCGGCGTCCTCGTCGACGAGGACGCCCTGCCCATCCGCGAAGCCGTGCGCGGCATCTGCGACATGCTCGGCTTCGACCCGCTCGACCTCGCGAACGAGGGCAAATGCATCGCCTTCGTCCCCGCGGCGGAGGCCGATGCCGCGCTCGCCGCCATGCGCGCGCACCCCTACGGCAAAGACGCGTGTATCATCGGCGAGACCACCGAGGAGGCGCCCGGCCAGGTCGGCCTGCGCACCGCCCTCGGCGGCATCCGCATCGTTGACCTCCCGCTCGGGAGTCTCGTGCCGCGGATCTGCTGAAGAAACCGCGCAAGCCGCTGCGAGCCAGGACCGGAAAACATCAAAAGGCTGTCTTTCCGGGGCTGCATCGAGGGCAAAACGCCGAACGAGAACTTCACGGAAGCCATTGCCGATGCCGTGGAGGTGGCGAAAGAAAACAAGGAAATGAAGGCAGCGTATGTGCCCTGCTGAATGGAACTGCGCAGAAGCGAAGAATGCGGTATGAAAAAGGACGCTTGGAAACCCTGAAGTCGCTTGTGGGGGCTAAACTCCTGAGCCTGGAAGATGCTGCGGGTACAGCGGGGATGTCGAAGAAAAAATTCAAGGAAATCACAGACCTTTGATCATAGCGAGCGGGTTCCTCTCGCGTAGCATCTGCCCAACAAGAAAGGGGCTGTCTCACGAAAGCATTTTCGTGCGGATAGCCCCGTTTTCTTTGACCTCAATCACGGTCATCTGACACTGGCGATAATCATGGCATAAAAAACAGTACAAGAAACAGG